>NZ_SCTC01000038.1 GCF_004299445.1 Phenylobacterium sp.
GTTCATCGCCTTCAGGATCTTGTCCGATCCAGCCTGCACCGGCAGGTGCAGGTTGGATCGGACAAGATCCTGAAGGCGATGAACCGCGCGCATACCGCCGAGAGCTATGTGCGGGTGATCGAGAAGATCCGCGCCGCCCGGCCCGACATCGCCATCTCGGGCGACTTCATCGTGGGCTTCCCGGGCGAGCGCGACGCCGACTTCGAGGCGACGCTGCAGCTGGTCCGCGAGGTCGGCTACGCCAGCTGCTTCTCGTTTAAGTATTCCCGCCGCCCGGGCACGCCCGCGGCCGCCATGCCGGGCCAGGTGGCCGAGGCGGTGAAGGACGAGCGGCTGGCGCGCCTGAACGCCCTGCTGGACGAGCAGCGCATGGCGTTCAACGCCGCCACCGCCGGTCGCGTCGTGAACGTGCTGTTCGAGAAGGCCGGCCGCCAAGCCGGCCAGCTGATCGGCAAGAGCCCCTATCTGCAGGCCGTCCACGTGACCGCGCCGGATCGGATGCTGGGCCAGATCGTTCCGGTGAGGGTGGAAACCGCCCATCAGAACAGTCTGTCGGGCGTGCTTGAACTGGAACCCGCGTGAGCCGAGCGCCCGAATTCGTCCCGCTGTCCGACGAGGCCCTGCGGGCGGTCGCCGGCGCCAACAGCCGCCATGCCGCCCTGATCGAGGACGCGTTCGGCGTCCTGCTGGAAACCCCGGGTGGCGGCGTCTCGCTGTCGGGGGATGCGAAGTCGCGCGGCGCGGCCAAGAAGGCGGTGCAGGCGATCGCGGCCCGCGCCGACCATGGCCTGGAGATCGGCGAGGCCGACGTGCGCGTGGCCATCGGCCAGGCCCGCTCGGGCGCGCCGGCCGCCAACCCGGGCGCAGGAAACGCCCTGCCGATCGGCCGCCGCGGCCAGGTGGCGCCCAAGACGCCCACCCAGGCGCGCTACCTCGAGGCGCTGAACCGCAACGAGCTGGTGTTCGGGCTGGGCCCGGCCGGCACGGGCAAGACGTTCCTCGCGGTGGCGCACGGCGCCGGCATGCTGCTGCGCGGCGCGGTCGACCGCCTGATCGTCTCCCGCCCTGCCGTCGAGGCCGGCGAACGCCTGGGCTTCCTGCCGGGCGACATGAACGAGAAGGTCGACCCCTACATGGCGCCGGTCTGGGAGGCGCTGACCGACATCCTGGGCGCCGAGCAGCTGCGCCGTCGCCGCGAGAAGGGCGAGATCGAAGTCGCGCCCATCGCCTTCCTGCGCGGCCGTACGCTGAGCCACGCCTTCGTCATCGTCGACGAGGCCCAGAACGCCAGCCGGGCGCAGATGAAGATGGTGCTGACCCGCCTAGGCGAAGGCGCTCGGATGGCCGTCACCGGCGACCCAACCCAGATCGACCTGCCGAATCCGCGCGACTCGGGCCTCGCCCATGCCGTGGGCCTTCTGGAAGGGGTCGAGGGCATCGGGATCATCCGCTTCAGTTCGGAAGACGTGGTCCGCCACCCGCTGGTCGAGCGGATCGTGCGCGCCTACGACGCCGACGCGGCCCGGGTTGGACGCACGGTTTGATCGACGTCGAGATCGAAGACCCGGCCTGGACCGAGGCCCTTCCGAAGGCCGAGATGCTGGCCCGCGGCGCGGCGCTGGCCGCGCTGGACAAGGAGGAGGCGGGCCATGAGGGCGTCACCATCCTGCTGACCGACGACGAGAGCGTGCGCGCGCTGAACGCCCAGTTCCGCGGCCAGGACAAGCCGACCAACGTCCTGAGCTTCCCGGCCCCCGACAACCCCGAGCGGTTCGCCGGCGATATCGCCCTGGCCTACGGCGTTTGCGCCCGCGAAGCGGCCGAACAGGGCAAGTCCCTGGCGCAGCATCTGCAGCACCTGACGGTGCATGGCGTTCTGCACCTTCTCGGATACGATCACATCGGCGATGATGAGGCCGAGGTCATGGAAGACCTTGAGCGTGCGGTGCTGGCCGACCTGGGGGTTCCCGACCCTTATGCGGCCGGCGAAGGAGAGCATGAGCGACCCTGACCCTTCCAGTCGTAAGAGCCCGAGCCATCGGCGCGGGCTCGTTGGACTGTTCGATTTCTTCCGTCGGACGGCCGAGCACGCCGCCGACGAAGCCCCCGAACCCTTGACCGAAAGCGGCGGCGAGCTGGTCACCCAGGCGCGCGCCTTCCAGGACCTGCGCGTCGAGGACGTGATGATCCCGCGCGCCGACATCGTGGCGATCGAGCGCAGCTGCACGTTCGAGGACGTGGTGGCCCGGTTCATCGACGCCGAGCACAGCCGCATGCCGGTCTACAAGGAGACGTTGGACGAGCCGGTGGGTGTGGTCCACGTGAAGGACGTCTTCAAGCTGCTGGCCCGCAAGACCCGTGCGCCGAAGCCGGAGGACAAGGTGCTGACCGGCCGCCACCACCTGGTGCGCGAGGTGCTCTATGTGCCGCCGTCGATGGCGGCGGCGCGGCTGATGGCGACCATGCGGGCCAAGCGCATCCACATGGCCCTGGTCATGGACGAATTCGGCGGCGTCGACGGCCTGGTGACCCTGGAGGATTTGCTCGAAAGCCTCGTGGGCGAGATCGCCGACGAGCACGACGAGGAGGGCGACCAGGCCTACATGCCGATCGTCAGCGACGACGAGGGCTGGATCGTCGACGGACGCGCCCCGCTGGAAGAGCTGGAGCACGCCATCGGGCATGGCGTCGACCTGGCGCCCGAGGATCTGGACGAGGAAATCGACACGGTGGCGGGCCTGGTCAACGCCCTGGCCGGCCGGGTGCCTCAGAAGCGCGAGCGGATCGGGCATCCCGACGGCTTCGAGTTCGAGGTTCTGGCCGCCGATCCGCGCCGGCTGAAGCGCGTGCGCGTGCGCAGGCCGCCCGTGCCCGAAATGTCCGCCGAGGCCTGAGTGAGCCGTCCGCGCTGGTATGCGCCCATGACGGCCCTGCTGGCGGGGCTGGCCGCGGGGCTGGCGCACCCGCCCTTCGGCCTGATCCTGGGCCTCCTGGGCTATGCCGTCCTGCTGCTGCGGCTGGAGACCGTGGGCGAACGCCCTCGGCGCTCGGCCTTCCTGATGGGTTGGTTGGCGGGCCTCGGTTACTTCGGCCTCTCCACCTGGTGGATCGCCGAGCCGTTTCTGGTCGACGTGGCGATCCACGGCTGGATGGCCCCCTTCGCCGTCGTGCTGATGGGCGGGGGGCTGGCGCTGTTCTGGGGGGCGGCGGGCCTGGCCTACCGGTGGCTGCGGCCGCGCAGCGCCTGGAAGCCTCTGGTGTTCGCGGGCTGCTTCGCCGCCGCCGAATGGCTGCGCGGGCACATCCTCACCGGGCTGCCCTGGAACCTGGTCGGCGAAAGCTGGCGGGCGGGCAGCGCGCCGTCGCAAGCCGCCGCGCTGGTGGGGTCGTACGGCCTGACCTGGATCACGCTGGCCATCGCCTCGACCCCGGCGCTGCTGGTGCTGCCGGTCCGTCGTCTGGCCCAGGCCGGGATGCTGGTGCTGGGCGGCATTGCGCTGACGGGCCTCTACGCTGGCGGCGCGGGGCGGCTGGCCGCGGCGCCGCGGCCGACCTTCGCCAAGGACGCGCCAGTGATCCGCGTCGTCCAGGCCAACATCGACCAGAAGGAAAAGTGGAAGCCCGAGAACCTCGACGAGGTGTTCAACGCCTACGTGGACCTGTCGCGGCGAGCACCCACACCCGAACGGCGGGCGCCGGCGCGCCAGCCCGACATCGTGATCTGGCCCGAAGGAGCCCTGCCGGCGGTGATCGACGAGTTCATCGCCGATCCGGTCTATGGTCCGCGGCTGCGCGACGCGATCCGCCCGGGCCAGACGCTGCTGATGGGCGCCAACCGCGTCGAGCCGGCGGGCGGGGGCGACTACCGCTACTTCAACACCCTGGTCGCGTTCCGCCGCGAGGACAGCGCGCTGCGGGTCACCGGCTTCTACGACAAGCATCGACTGGTGCCGTTCGGCGAATTCATCCCGCTGGGCGACCTGGCGGGCCGGCTGGGCATCCGCTCGCTGGTCCACATGCCCGAGGATTTCACCGCCGGCCCGCCGCCCCGGCCGCTGATCGTGGCGGGCGTTCCCGCCGTCCAGCCGCTGATCTGCTATGAGGCGCTGTTCCCGGGCCTGGCGATCGGCCCGCGGCCGAAGTGGATCCTCAACGTTTCCAACGACGCGTGGTTCGGGCGCACCAGCGGCCCTTGGCAGCACCTGAACATCGCCAGCTATCGCGCCATCGAGGAGGGCCTGCCCATCATCCGCGCCACGCCCACCGGCGTCTCGGCGGTGATCGACCCCCAGGGCCGCATCCTGCCCGGCAAGTCGCTGGGCCTGGGCAAGTTCGGGATCATCGACTCCAGGCTGCCGTCGCCGGCCCCGCCCACGCCCTACAGCCGCTGGGGTGACGGGCCGTTCGCAGGCCTGCTGCTGACGTCCGCGCTGGCGTGGGGCGTGGGTCGTCGGCGCCGCCCGCGGCAAGCCGCCAACTAGTTTTCCGCGCGCTTGGCATCACATAAAGATTTCTTTATAGGCTTGCGCCCTACATCCAGGCTGCGCCGCCGTTAGACGCCCACATCCGGAGCCTTTTCCTTGAGCCGTTCCAGCTACATCTTCACCAGCGAAAGCGTGTCCGAAGGCCATCCCGACAAGGTTGCCGACCGCATCTCGGACACCGTTGTCGACGCCTTCCTGAGCGTTCAGCCCGAGGCGCGTGTCGCCTGCGAAACCCTGGTGACCACCAACCGCATCGTGCTGGCGGGCGAAGTCCGCGCCGGCAAGCCGGGCGGATCCAAGGCCGACAACAAGGCCCTGACCAAGGAGATCGTGAAGTCGCTCGAGCCCAAGGTTCGCGCCGCGATCAAGGATATCGGCTACGAGCAGAAGGGCTTCCACTGGCAGAAGGCGAAGTTCGCGTGCCACCTGCACGAACAGTCGGCCCATATCGCCCAGGGCGTGGACGCGTCCGAGAAGAAGGACGAAGGCGCCGGCGACCAGGGCATCATGTTCGGCTACGCCTGCGACGAGACCCCGGCGCTGATGCCGGCCACGCTGCAGTACAGCCACGACATCCTGAAGAAGCTGGCCGAAGTCCGTCACTCGGGCGAGTGCCCGGTGCTCGAGCCCGACGCCAAGAGCCAGGTCACGGTCCGCTATGAGGACGGCCGCCCGGTCGAAATCATGCAGATCGTCGTCTCGACCCAGCACAAGAAGCGGATCGGCCTGCACATGGCGACGCCGAAGCGCCTCGAGGCGG
>NZ_SCTC01000039.1:0-25000 GCF_004299445.1 Phenylobacterium sp.
GCGTTGGATACCGCGCGGCTGGCGGAACTGCGGCTACCGGCGACGGCGGTGGCGGACGCTCTGCGCGCGGCCGGCGCGGAGGCCCCAATCGGCGCGGTGCATGCCGGCGAGCGGCGCTTCAACGTCAAGACCGGCGGCGCCTTCCGCGACCTGGAGGCGGTGGCCGCCGCGCCCGTTCGCGAGGTGGGCGGCCAAGTGGTCAGGGTGCGCGACGTGGCAACGGTCGGCTGGGCGCAACAGGAGGCGAACCACCTGACGCGATTTCAGGGCAAGCGCGCCGTTTTCGTGACCGTGGCGCAGAAGGACGGCGTCGACGTGCGCCGGGTGACCGAGGGCGTCGAGGCCGAACTGGCGGCGTTCGAGAAGACCCTGCCCGGCGGGGTGAAGCTGGAGCGGGCCTTCGTCCAGGCCGACAACGTCAATCATCGGCTGCGGGCGCTCTACCGAGACTTTGGTGTGGCGCTGGGTCTGGTGCTGATCACGCTGCTGCCGCTGGGGCTGCGGGCCAGCGGGGTGGTGATGGTGTCGATCCCGCTGTCGCTGCTGATCGGGCTGGCGATGCTGCAGATGCTGGGCTTCACGGTGAACCAGCTGTCGATCGCGGGCTTCGTGCTGTCGCTGGGTCTGCTGGTCGATGACAGCATCGTGGTGACCGAGAACATCGCCCGCCACCTGCGGATGGGCATGGACCGCACCGAGGCGGCGATCACCGCCACCCGGCAGATCGCCCTGGCTGTGATCGGCTGCACCGCGACCTTGATGCTTGCCTTCCTGCCGCTGCTGGCGCTGCCGGGCGGCGCGGGGGCCTACATCCGCTCGCTGCCGATGACGGTACTGTGCACGGTGGGCGCGTCGCTGCTGGTCTCGCTGACCATCATCCCGTTCCTGGCCAGCCGCTTCCTGTCACGTCATGAGGACCCCGAGGGCAACCGGGTCCTGCAGTGGGTGAACGGCGGGATCCATCGGCTCTATACGCCTGTGCTGCACCGCGCGCTGGCGCGGCCGTGGGTCACGCTGGCCGTTCTGGGGGTGATCTGCCTGAGCACGCTGCCGATGCTGCGGGCCATCGGTTCGAGCCTGTTCCCGCCGGCCGAGACCCCGCAGTTCCTGGTGCGGATCGAGACCCCGGACGGGACCTCGCTGAGGCGCACCGACGAGGTTCTGCGGTTCGTGGAGGCGCGGCTGGCGCGCGATCCCAAGGTGGTGTGGGCGGCGGCCAATCTGGGCCGGGGCAATCCGCAGATCTTCTACAACCAGAACCAGCGCCAGACCCAGACGAGCTATGCCGAGGTGTTCGCCTCGATGAAGGCCTGGGAGCCTGGGGAGAGCCTGAGGCTGCTGGATCGGCTCCGGGCCGATTTCGACCGCTACCCCGGGGCGCGGATCAGCGTGATTACCTTCGAGAACGGCCCGCCTGTGGACAGCCCGATCGCGGTGCGAATCCGGGGCGAGAACCTGGAGGTGCTGAAGGCGCTGGCGGCGCGGGCCGAGGTGATCCTTAAGGCGACGCCGGGCGCGCGGGACGTGAACAATCCGCTGCGGCTCGACCGGACCGACCTGGACCTTGGACTGGACGAGGCCAAGGCGGCGGCCCTGGGCATACCGGCGGGCGCGGCGCGGCGGGCGGCCCGCCTGGCGCTCTCGGGCGAGGAGGCGGCGCGGTTCCGCGACCCCGACGGGGACGACTATGCGGTGCGCGTACGGCTGCCTATGGGCGAGCGCAACGAGCTCGACGCGCTCAAGCGCATCTATCTCCCGACCGCCGGGGCGGCGACCCAGCTGGCCTCGGTGGCCGAGCCGCGGTTCACCACCAGCCCGTCGCGGATCAACCGGTTCGACCGGATGCGGACCGTGACCTTGAGCAGCGAGGTGGCGACCGGCTTCCTGGCCAGCGGCGTCACCGAGGATGTCGGCGCGCGCCTGAAGCGCGACCTGCCGTTGCCGCCGGGCTATGTGCTTGAGTTCGGCGGCCAGGCCGAGGCGCAGGCGGAAAGCTTCTCCGGCCTGGGGGCGGCGATCCTGATTGCGATCTTTGGGATCCTGGCGGTGCTGGTGCTGGAGTTCGGCAAGTTCCGCACGGCCATCGTTGTCGCGGGCGTTATCCCGCTGGGGCTGTTCGGGGCGGTGGCGGCGCTGTGGCTGACCGGCAATTCGCTCTCGTTCACGGCCACCATCGGCCTGATCGCGCTGATCGGGATCGAGATCAAGAATTCGATCCTGCTGGTCGATTTCACCGAACAACTGCGCCGCCAGGGCGTGGCGACGCGCGAGGCCATCGAAAAGGCGGGCGAGGTGCGCTTCCTGCCGGTGCTGCTGACCTCGGTGACGGCGATACTGGGCCTGCTGCCGCTGGCGCTGGAGCGTTCGGGGCTCTACTCGCCCCTTGCGATCGCCATTATGGGCGGCCTGGTGACCTCGACCCTGCTGAGCCGGGTCGCCACGCCGGTGACTTACTGGCTGCTCTGCCGGGATGAGCATTGAAGCCGGGCGTGGCCAGCTTGCCGACCGGCCAGTCTCTAAGGCTCCCAGTAAACCTCGATCAGGTGGCCGTCGGGGTCGGCGCAGCGGAACCAGACGAAGTCGGGTTCCTCGGCCAGCGGGTGGCGTATCGTGACATCGGCGGCCTGCAGGCGGGCATACAAGCCACGTACCGCGTCGGCGCCCTCCAGTCGGAAGCCGAAGTGGGCCCAGGGCGGGAAGTTGTCGGGCGGGCCGGCGGCCAGCGCCAGATCCAGGCCGCCCGCGTCACGCAGGAACAGGGTCCCGTCGTCCTGGCGGACATGCGGCCGGAAGCCGAAATGGCCGGTGTAGAAGGCCGCCGCCTCGTCGACCGAGGCCACGTGCAGGTGCAGGTGGTTGAGCCGCATCTGCAAAAGCTAGCGCAGTCTGGGTCACCCACGAAGAGGGAAGCCGGGGCTACTGCGTGTAGCCCAGCTGCTCGTTAAGGCGATCCAGGACGGTGATCGCCGCCTCGGGGATGACTGTGCCGGGTGGGAAGATGGCGGCGACCCCCATGTCCTCCAGGGCCTTGTAGTCCTCGGGCGGGATGACGCCGCCCACGAACACCAGGATGTCGGGCCGGCCCAGCTTGGCGAGCTCGGCCTTCAGTTCGGGCACCAGGGTGAGGTGGCCAGCGGCCAGCGAGCTGGCGCCCACCGCGTGGACGCCGGTCTCCACGGCCTCGGCGGCGGCTTCGGCCGGGGTCTGGAACAGATCGCCGATCTCGACTTCGAAGCCCAGATCGGCGAAGCCCGAGGCAATCACCTTCTGGCCGCGGTCGTGGCCGTCCTGGCCCATCTTGGCGACCATGATCCGGGGCTTTTTGCCGTCGGCCTGCCGGAACGCCTCGGCCATCGCCTTGGCGCGTTCGCCGGCGGGCGTGGAGCCGGCCTCGCGCAGGTAGACGCCCTTCACGGCGTCGGCGTGGGCCTTGTGGCGGCCGAACACCTTTTCCAACGCGTAGCTGATCTCGCCCACGGTGGCGTGCGCGCGGGCTGCGTTGACGGACAGTTCCAGCAGGTTGGCCTTGCCGGCCGCGCCGGCGGTCAGCGCGTCGAGCGCTGCGGCCACAGCCTCGGGATCGCGCTCGCGCTTCAGGCGGTTGAGCTTCTCGACCTGGGCGTTGCGGACGGCGGTGTTGTCGACCTTCAGCACCGGGATGTCGTCGGGCACGTCGGGCTTGTAGCGGTTGACGCCGACCACGCTTTGCTGGGCGCTGTCGATGCGCGCCTGGGTGCGGGCGGCGGCTTCCTCGACCCGGCGCTTGGGCAGGCCCTCGGAGATGGCCTTGGCCATGCCGCCCAGGGCTTCCACTTCCGCGATGTGGGTCAGTGCGCGCTCGGCCAGATCAGCGGTCAGGCGCTCCACGTAGTAGCTGCCGCCCCAGGGGTCGATGACGCGGTTCTGGCCGCTCTCCATCTGCAGGAAGAGCTGGGTGTTGCGGGCGATCCGGGCCGAGAAGTCGGTGGGCAGCGCCAGCGCCTCGTCGAGCGAGTTGGTGTGCAGGCTCTGCGTCTGCCCGCCGGTGGCGCCCATGGCCTCGATCGCCGTACGCGGCACGTTGTTGAACACATCCTGCGCCGCCAGGCTCCAGCCGCTGGTCTGGGTGTGGGCGCGAAGGGCCAGCGAGCGCTGATCCTTGGGGTCGAACTCGGCCTTCATGAGCTTGGCCCACAGCAGGCGGCTGGCGCGCTGCTTGGCCACCTCCATGAACATGTTCATGCCGGCGCACCAGAAGAACGACAGGCGCGGCGCGAACTGGTCGACCGTCATGCCGGCGGCCACGCCGGCGCGGACGTATTCGATACCGTCGGCCAGGGTGTAGGCCAGCTCCAGGTCCAGCGTCGCCCCGGCTTCCTGCATGTGGTAGCCGCTGATCGAGATCGAATTGAACCGCGGCATCTCCTTCGACGTGTAGGCGAAGATGTCGGCGATGATCCGCATCGAGGGGATCGGCGGGTAGATGTAGGTGTTCCGGGTCAGGAACTCCTTCAGGATGTCGTTCTGGATCGTCCCCGAGAGCTTCTCGTGCGGGACGCCCTGTTCCTCGGCGGCCACGATGTAGAGCGCCAGGATCGGCAGGACCGCGCCGTTCATCGTCATCGACACGCTCATCTGGTCGAGCGGGATCCCGTTGAACAGGGTGCGCATGTCGAGGATCGAGTCGATCGCCACGCCCGCCATGCCGACGTCGCCGGTGACGCGGGGGTGATCGCTGTCGTAGCCGCGGTGGGTGGCCAGGTCGAAGGCGACCGACAGGCCCTTCTGACCGGCGGCCAGGTTGCGGCGATAGAAGGCGTTGGAGTCCTCGGCGGTGGAGAAGCCGGCGTACTGGCGCACCGTCCAGGGGTTGGTGGCGTACATGGTCGGATAGGGGCCGCGGACGAACGGCGCGAGGCCCGGGAAACCGCCCAGTTCGGTCATGCCCTTGATGTCGTCCGCGCTGTAGGCGGCGCGGACGTCGATGCCCTCGGGCGTGGACCAGGGCGCGGCCTGGGGTGGGGCGACCGTCAGGCCGGCGCCGTCCAGGGGCAGGGTGGCGAAGTCGGGGAACGTGCTCATGCCGCCACCTCGTGCTTTTCGGACGTCCGCACCGGCGTCAGCGCCGGGCACTTGCCGTCGGGCCCCGGCAGGCGGGCCCCGGCGGGATCGAGGGCGGCGGGCTGGCCGGGGTCGACCTCGACGGCCTGCTTGTCGGTGGGCGGATAGGCGGTGACGCCCAGGATCTTCGGATCGCCACGGGTCTCGACGGCGGCGGCGATCTCGCGGGCGATCAGGCCCTTCTCCAGGGCGGCGATGATCCCGCCCGCGGCCTCGATGGCCTGGAACTTCGCCCAGGCGGCGCGGGCCAGATGGTCGGTGAGGCTTTCGAAGTAGCCCGAGCCTGCCGCCGGATCCACGACGCGGCCGATGGCGGCCTCTTCCATAAGCACTAGCTGGGTGTTGCGGCTCTGGCGTCGCGCGAACGCGGTGGGCAGGCCGATGGCGTCGGTGAAGGCGCCCAGCACGACGGCGTCAGCGCCTCCGGCTGCCGCGCCGAAGCCGGCGGCGGTCAGGCGGATCATGTTGGTCCAGGGGTCCTGGGCCGTCAGCATGCGGCGCGAGGTGCGGGCCTCGATGCGCGCCTCGGCCCTGCCGCCGGACGCGGTGGCGATGCGGGCGAAGACGACGCGCGCGGCGCGCAGCTTGGCCAGGGTGAGGAAGTAGTCGGCGTCGGCGCTGAGGCCGAGTGTGATCCTTTCGAACGCGTCGGCGACGGGAACGCCCGCGCGGAGCAGGGCCTTGGCGTAGGCCAGGGCGGACGCGGCGGCCACGGCCACCTCCAGCGCCTCGCCGCCGCCGGCCTCGTGAGCCACGCGGCCCGACGCCAGGAATAGCTGGGCCTGCGGATAGGTCTGGATGTGACGTGCGGCCACGGTGGCGCAGCTGACGAGGTGGCTCTCGATGGGGCCCGGGCTGACGCCCGCCTCGGCGAAGGCGCTGAGGGGATCCATGTGGAAGTTGAGCTTGGCGCCCGGCGAGGACTTGGCGACCGCATGCAGGCCGTCGGCCGCCTTGGCGCCGTGGAAGCCGGCGTCGAGGCCCACCGGGGCCAGCTCGACGATGACATCCTTCAGCGCCCGGGTGAGCGCCTCAGCGGTGGCGTGGCCCCGGACGATGACCGAGGCGGCGCCGCCTTCCAGGTCGGCCAGCAGCTCGGCGTTAACGCGGGCCGGATCGGCCTGGGCCGAGAGCGTGCGCACGTCCCAGGGTCGCTCGCCGTCGAAGGGGCGCGTCGGGAAGGCCGCGGGCTGGTCGGCCGCCGCATAGAGCGGGGCGATCGGCAGGCCTTCGACGGTCGTGTTCGTCAGGCTTTCGAAGGGCTTGTCGCCCAGGGTCTTGGCGACCAGGGCGCGCCAGGCGTCCTCGCCAGCCGGCGTGATTCCAGGGTCGAGACGGGCGATGTCGGCCATGGCGCGAATTGCGCGCGCCCCGCCGCGACCGTCAAGATCACGCAGGGGGAGGAATCGGGGCGCGCGGACCGGGGTCGTTGCGCCCCTGCGTTGACGACTCGCGGCGCCTCCCGGAGGCTCCGGCAATGTCGGGATCGCCCACCACGCCGCTGCTGAGCCTGTGCCTGGCCACCTACAACCGCGCCCGCTACCTGGATCGTTACCTGACCCACCACCTGGAGGCCTTCGAGGCGGCGGGGATCGACTATGAGGTCGTGGTTTCGGACAACTGTTCCACCGACGAGACGCCGCAGATCCTGGCGCGGTACGCCGCGGCCCATCCTCAGGTGCGGGTGATCCGCCAGCCGAAGAACCTCGGGGCCCATCCCAACATCCTGACCACGCTGCGCGAGGCCCGCGGCGAGGTGGTGGTAAGCATCTCTGACGACGATCTGGCGGTCCCTGACCAGCTGATCGCCTATGCGCGCCGCCTGAAGGACGATCCGGCGCTGATGATGATCCAGGCGCCGTGGCTGCTGATGGACGAGACCAAGGACAACGCCATCACCGGCAAGTTCTACGACTTCGACGACGAAGAGCAGCGGTTCGAAACCGGCCAGTTCGGCAACTGCCTGGCCTTCGTGATCCAGAACCACGTCTTCCCGGAATGCTGGGTGGTGAGGCGATCGGCGCTACCGGCCATCGTGGGTCCCGTGCCGCGCTTCACCTACAGCTACTTCTTCATGCTGGCGCATGCGCTGTCGAACGGTGACGTCTTGTTCTCGCGTGCGCCGCACATCGTGGCCACCTCGGTCGCCAAGGGCGCCAACGTTCATGTCGGCAACACCGAGGCCATGGAGTCCTGGGACACCTATCGCGGCGGGCTCGAGCTGATGGCATCGTACGCGCGACAGTTCAATCCGGGCGCGCTGCCGGACGCGGCCGGAGTGGGCGCGGCGATCAACCTGTTCGTCTGCGAGCGGATGGCGGTGGCCGCGAGGCTGCAGGCGCACGCGAAGAACTGGTCCAACGCCTACCAGATCCTGCGCCGCCTGCTGGCTTACGAGGATCAGCCGGACGTCGGCGTCGATCACGACGACATCGCCCGGCTGGCCGCCGTCGAGACCGCCCTGGTCGAGTGCGCGCAGCGGGGGGCCGAGGAGATCGTCGTCGGCGACGCTATCCCCGACCACGTGCTGGAGCGGATGAACCCGATCCCCGGCGCGGTGTTCGTCCGCAAGGACAAGCTTGGCTCACACCACGTCAAGCGGGCCTACTGCGGCGTCGGCGAGCCCGACCCGTCGCTGCAGGTGGACTTCAGCTGTGACATCGTCCCCGCCATGGACCGCTTCCCGACCTTTCCGCGGCTGGCCTGACGGCGCGGTAAAGCCGGGCCTCTTGCGCTGCGGCACGTCTGAACTTACAATGTAAATATAAACAGATTCCGAGGATCCGCACGCTATGGCTCTGCCGCCCGTTCTCCGCGACCGTCTCCGTCTGCCGCTGATCGCCAGCCCGCTGTTCATCATCTCGGTGCCCGAGCTGGTGATCGCCCAGTGCAAGGCGGGGATCGTGGGCTCGTTCCCGGCGCTGAACGCGCGGCCGGCCTCGCTGCTGCACGAGTGGCTGCACCAGATCACGGAAGAGCTGGCCATCTGGGACCGCGACCACCCGGACACGCCCTCGGCGCCCTTCGCGGTGAACCACATCGTCCACAAGACCAACGACCGGCTCGAGCATGACGTCGAGGCCTCCAGCAAGTGGAAGGCGCCGATCGTCATCACCTCGCTGGGCGCGCGGGAAGATGTGAACCAGGCGGTTCACGCCTCGGGCGGAATCGTCCTGCATGACGTCATCACCGACCGGTTCGCTCGCAAGGCCATCGAAAAGGGCGCGGACGGCCTGATCCCTGTGGCGGCTGGCGCGGGCGGCCATGCCGGCACGCTCTCGCCCTTCGCCCTGGTCCAAAGCCTGCGCGAATGGTTCGACGGCCCGATCGCGCTGTCGGGCGCCATCGCCACCGGCCATGCGATCCTCGGCGCCCAGGCCATGGGCGCTGACCTTGCGTACGCCGGCTCGGTGTTCATCGCCACGAAGGAGGCCGCCGCCGTCCAGGGCTACAAGGACATGATCGTCGCCAGCACCGGGGAGGACATCGTCTACACGAACCTCTTCACCGGCGTGCACGGCAACTACCTCGCCCCCTCGGTCATCGCTGCGGGCCTCGACCCCAACGACCTGCCCAAGTCGGACCCGTCTGCCATGAACTTCGGGTCGGGCGGCAACCAGAAGTCCAAGGCTTGGCGCGACATCTGGGGCTGCGGCCAGGGCATCGGCGCGGTCAAGGAGGTGCCCAGCGTGGCCGACCTCGTGGCGCGCCTCGCGGACGAATACGAGCAGGCCAAGGCCGAACTGGCTCTGAAGACGTCATTCACCGCCGGCAAGGCGCTGCTGGCGGCGGAATAGCCAGGTCGGGACAGCGTTCGCCTTTGCGGCGAACGCTGGTGTGTGAGTTCGCAATTGGTCTAGGGTGCCCTCCTTGGGCTTAGGAGGAGTGCGCCATGCGCCGTGATCTGGCCTGCCTTTTGTCCGCTTTGACTCTGTCCCTTACGCCGGCGCTCGCGCACGGCGCCGTGGTGCTGGGCTTCGAGCGGATCAACGCGGCTTATCCCACCACAAGCTACGCCCAGATTCTCGGCTACTACGGGGGCGGGACCAGCAGCCAGGCGACCTCAGGGCCGAACTTCGGGATCACCTTCGCCGCGAACGCGGTGGCGGTGTGCCTGAACGGGCCGGGTGGAAGCTGCTCGAATGCGTCGCGCAACGGAACGGCCCCTACCTCGGACGAGGGCGCCCTGGGTATCGACAGCGGTACGTCCACCTACCTCGACTTCGCCAGCGCCTACACGGGCGCGATCGCCTTCCGCTATCAGGTGCAGGCAGGGTTCGTGGCCACCATCACCGCCTACAGCGGCCTGGGCGGCACGGGCGCGGCGCTGGGCAGCGGCACGCTGGCGCTGTTCAACACCGGTCCGCCATGCCCGACCTACAACGCCACGCTGTGCAACATGGGGCCGGGCGGCCTGGGCTTCGTGACGGGCGCGCAGTCGATCGTATTCGCGGGCACGCCTGGCAAGTTCGTGTTCGACGATCTTACCTTCGGGGCCGGCAACGACCCCCTGGCGCCGCCAGCCGTTCCCGAGCCTTCGACCTGGGCGCTGCTGGTGGGCGGGTTCGTGCTGGCCGGCTCGGCGCTGCGGTCACGGCGGCTCCCCGGAAGGACGGTCCAGAGCTGACCTCAGAGTTCGGGCCGATGCGGATGGCCCGTTCAGACGTGGACATCTCAAGAACCGCGGTGGTGTAGCGCGGCGACGAGCAGGCGCGGGCCGGCGCACATGCGATCACGGCGCGGCCGGCGCCGGGGACGCCGAAGGCGAGGACATGTACATTCTCTGCGAAATCAATGTGAGCTCGGTCTTCCCCAAGCCCGATTAGGCGTCACCGGTGTTGGCCGCGACGCTGCGCGGACGACTGGCTTAGCAGCCGGAGGGCGGCTCGCCACTGTGGCCAGCCAGCGGTCCATCTCAGGTACTCGTTTGGCGATGACTCCGACCCGGTAGCGGACGGCGCCCTCGGCCTTCTTCACCTCGCCCCGGGCCGAAGCGGGAACGGTGGCGGCCAGCTTCTCCAGCTTCTGAAGCGTGGCCGGGTCGCGCGAGCCCTGCGCGAGGTCGGCGTAGTAGGAGGTGCGGCTGGTGGGTTCGAGCAACGCGTCGACCTTCTCCCGATTGGCGATGGCGAAGTCGTAAGCCTTCTCGGGGAACGCGCCCGCCACCGAGGCGATGATGTCGGGCGCTTCAGAGGGCGTGACCTCGCTCGAGAGGGCGAGCTTCAGCGCGCGATCGGCCAAGGCCGGGTCTTGGCTGGCGCCCAGGTAACTGAGCAGCCGCCCGCGGTCGGTGATGTCGTTGCTCGCCTTGGCCTGGGCGTAGATCGCCTCCCAAGCGGTGGCGTCGGCGCTGGCGGCGACGATGTCGAGCACGGTGCGGCGACCGGCGCCGGTCAGGCTGGCGGGGTCTGCGAAGCGACGCCGCGCCTCGGCCACGACGGCAGGGTCGCCAAACTGGCCCAGGGCCACCAGCACGGCGCGGCGGGCGCCGGCCACGTTGTCGGCTTCACCGCCCTTCGGGTCCCAGCCCAGGCGCTGGGCGATCGGCGCGAGTCGAGAGCGCGCAAAGGCGCGGAAGACGGCCTGGTTCGGGCGGTCGCCGTACAGCCAGTCCAGCGCGGCCAGTTGGCCGGCCAGGGTGGTGACCACGATCGGATCGGCGTCGGCGGGCGCGTTCCTGGCCAGCGCCAGGAAATCGCTCATGGGCGCCGCGCCCGCCTCGCCGAGCGCGCGGCTATCGTAGAGCAGGCCCAACTGGTCGGCGGCGGGCAGGGCGGCGAAACGAGGCGCCAGCTTGGCCCACAGCCCGGGCGAATAGGCGGTGCGGCTGTAGCTGGTCTGGCCCGAATTCACGACCGCCGGGGCGGCCACGGGAGCTATCGCTGGGGCGGATGCGCTGACCACGCCTTCCCAGATCCTGCCGTCGCGTCCCGTCACCTTGACCGGCGTCCGCCAGGCCTGCGGGGCCTTCTGGCTGTCGTCGGCGGCGAAGCGGCCCTGAGTGAGCGCGATTCCGCCGCCGGCAGCTTCGTTGGCCTTGATGAGGGGGACGCCGGGCTGCAGCAGGAAATCGTGGGCCATGTCGGCCACGGCCTTTCCCGGCGCGGCCTCGTCCAGCGCCTTCCACAGGTCGTCACTGGCGGCGTTCTGGTAGGCGTGCTTGGCGATATAGCGGCGCACGCCGGCGCGGAAGGCCTCCTCGCCCACATAGGTTTCCAGCATCCGCACCACCGCCTGGCCCTTGTTGTAGGTGATGCTGTCGAACGCGTTGGCGGCGGCGAAGACGTCGGGGACTTCGGCGATAACCGGGTGCGTGCCGGCCCGGCTGTCGAGGCGCATGGCGCTCTGCTGGCCCGCCTGGGTCAGCAGCCAGACGTTCCATTCGGGATGGAAGTGGTCGGTGGCCTTGTTCTCCATCCACGAGGCGAAGGACTCGTTCAGCCAGAGATCGTCCCACCAGCCCATGGTGACCAGGTTGCCGAACCACTGGTGGGCCACCTCGTGGGCGACGGTGATGAAGACGTTCTGCTTGTCGGCCTCGGTTGAGAGCTTGGGATCCAGCAGGAGCGCATAGTCGAAGTAGAAAATAGCGCCCCAGTTCTCCATCGCTGCGAAGAACTGGCTGCGGCCTGGACCGGCCACCAGGTCCAGCTTGGGCAGCGGATAGGGCGTGCCGAACCAGTCGTTGTAGTAGGGCAGGAGCTTCACGGTGGCATCGAGGGCGTACCTAGCTTTCTCGGTGTCGCCGCGGCGAACCACCACCCCCACGTCCACGCCGGCCACCGTCTGCGACACGCGCTCAAAATCGCCGAGCGCCATGAACAGCAGGTAGCTGCTCATCTTCGGGCTGTCCGCGAAGTAGACGGTGGTGAGGCCGCCGGGAGGCGTGACCGCTTCCTCGACCGGCATGTTTGAGACCGACATCTGACCTTCGGGCGTCTCGACGGCGAGCGAGAAGATGGCCTTCACGCCGGGCTCGTCCCACATGGGCGCAAAGCGGCGGGCGTCGGAGTTCTCGAACTGGGTGAAGAGCGCGCGCTTCTTCGCGCCGGCGGCGTCTTCGTAGTCGAGGGCGAACAGGCCCGAGGCCTGCTGGTAGATCTTGCCCGCGTAGTCGATCGAGAGCCGGTGCTCGCCGGGCGTCAGGGTCTTGCCGAAGTCGAAGCTGGCGGTCTGCTGCTCGTCGTCGAGGGTGATCGTCGGCGCGCCGTCGACGCCCGAAAGGGTGACCTTGCCGAAGATGAGGTCAGCGGCGTTGAGCACGATTTTGGAGGTCGCCTTCACCACCGTGAGATCGATGTCCACGTGCCCCGTGAACGTCAGCGCGGCGGCATCCGGCGTGACGCGGATCGCATAGCGGTCGGGCCGGACGTCGGTCGGCAGCACGACGCGTTGGGTCGCCTCGGGGCGAACGGGCGCGCTGGATGCGGCGGCCAGGGCCGGGGTGGCTGTCGCGAGAATGGCAGCGGCGACAGCGGCAAGAAATTTCATGTAACACGGCTCTGGCAGCAGAAAATCGAGGCTGCAGCATAATCGGCGCGTGAGCCGTTTCCTAGGCGGGCTTCCGACCGTTCATCTCATCCCCCGCATCCGCAGGCAGACGCCAGAACCACAGCATGGAGATCATCGTGAAGGCGCCGGCGATGGCGAAGGCGGGTCCGACCACATTTGCCGTGAGGCGGGTCTCGCCCTGCAGGGTCATCAGCAGGTGCAGAAGGCTGGCCGACAGGCCGATGCCGATGGACTGCACCAGCTGCTGCACCATCGACGACGTGGTGGCCGCGCGGCTCATCTCGTCGGATTCGATCTCGGCGTAGGCCAGGCCGTTCAGCGACGAGAATTGCAGCGAGCGGAAGAAGCCGCTGATCCCGAGGACGACCATGATTACCCAGTGCGGCCAGTCGGGTCGGAACAGCGAGATCACCGCGAAGCCCGCGCCCACGATCACGGCGTTGACCAGCAGCACGGTGCGGAATCCAAACCGGCGCAGAATAGGCGGGGCGGTGGTCTTCATGGCCAGGGCGCCGACCGCTGAAACGAACGTCATCGTGCCGGCTGCGAATGCGCTCATCCCGAACGCCACTTGCAACAGCATCGCCAGCAGGAAGGGGTTCGCGCCCATGGCCGTGCGCATGAAGCCGCCGCCGATGGTCGCCGCCGCGAAGGTCTTCTTGCGGAAGATCGAGAGGTCGACGACGGCATGCGGCGTACGCTTGGCGTGCCAGCCGTAGCCGGCCAGCGCCAGGGCCCCCACCGCGAACAGGCCGCCCACGGCCCAGGGCGGCAGCGCGTCGCGGCCGATGTTCTCGAAGCCGAAGATCAGGGCCGCCAAGCCCAGCCCGGTCAGCAGGATGCCGGGTGTGTCGATGCGCGGGACCGCCTGTTCCTTCACATCGGGCACGAAGGCGCGGACCAGGAAGAAGCCGGCCACCGCAATGGGCAGGTTGATCAGGAAGATCCAGGGCCAGTCGGCGAAGGTGACGATGGCGCCCCCCAGAACGGGGCCAATCACCGGGCCGAGCAGCGCCGGCATGGTGACCACCGACATTGCGCCCACCAGTTCTGACTTGGGCGTCGTGCGCAGCAGAACCAGGCGGCCAACCGGCATCAGCGTGGCCCCGGCCGCGCCCTGGATAAAGCGCGCGGCGATCATCGCCTCCAGGCTGCCGGCGAAGGCGCAGGCGAGGGAGCCTGAGGCATAGAGCACGATCGAGGCCAGGAAGACTCGCTTGGCCCCGAACCGGTCGGCCAGCCACCCCGACAGCGGCAGGAAAATCGCCGCCGACAGCATGTAGACTGTGATGGCGACCGACAGCCGCACCGGCTCGACGCCGAAGCTCTTGGCCATGGCCGGCAGCGCATTGGTGATCACCGTGGCGTTCAGCGTCTGCATCAGCAGGGCCGAGCCGATGATGGCCGGGACGACCCAGCCGCGGGTGATCGCGCCATTGTCCTTGGGGGCGGCGGCCTCGGGCGGGCCGGCCTCGATGGTCTCGTCGGACGGACTCATGCGTCGATCAGTCGGAGGAGGGCGGGGGCGGCGGCCTCCAGGGTCTCGCGGTCGGCGGCCGAGAGGCGTGACAGCCGGGCGGCCAGCCAGTCGTTGCGCTCGCGGCGGATGATCTCGAGCTTGCGGGTCCCCGCCGTCGTGATCGCCAGGCCCGAGCGGCGCCCGTCGTCGGCGTGGTCGCTCCGGGCCACGAGGCCGGCGGCCTCAAGACGCTTCACGTGTGCGCTCATGGTGGGGCGCGAGGTGCGCTCGGCCTCGGCGAGGCCGCTGACACCGATGCCGGGGTGCTTGCGGATATGGCCCAGCAGCATGGCGTCCTGCGCCGACAGCCCGGCCTTCTGCGCCTCCTGACGCAGGCGGCGCGAAAGACGCAGCACGGCGGGACGCAGCGCTTCGGCCAGGGCGATGATGTCGGCGGGCGTGTCGGGCATAGGCGCCAAACTAGTTAGGTTGACGAACTATCTATTGAGCGAGAGCCGAGTCCGCAAGATAGGGTTGATGTGCGTCGAGCCGCAGAAGCCTATTTCAAGGAGCAGGCCCGATGATCGCCGTCTCCTGCGGGGTGCCGGAGTTCGCCCGTGGCCTGGTTCGCGACCTGCGGGTGCGCTGGGCGCTGGAGGAGGCGGGGCTGTCTCGTCATCCCTGGGCTTGTCCCGGGGACCTCAAAACGCAGGCGTTGAGGTCTGATCCGCAGCGGCGCCGCCGCGATCCCTGCGGAACCGGCGGCGCTTCTGGGTGGCCGGCACAAGGCCGGCCATGACGTTCAGACGCTGGGGCTCTAGAGGACGCCCAGCATCTCGGCCACCAGCGGGTGGCGGACGATGTCGCGGTCGGCCAAGCGCACGACGGCGATGTTGCCGACGTCTTCCAGCTTGGCCGCTACGGGGCCCAGGCCCGAAAACTCGGGCAGCAGGTCCGACTGGTCGGGGTCGCCCGTCACGACCATGGTCGAGTGCCAACCCAGCCGGGTGAGCAGCATCTTGAGTTGGGTGTAGGTGCAGTTCTGGGCCTCGTCGATCACGACGAAGGCGTTGTTCAGCGTGCGGCCGCGCATGAAGCCGACCGGCGCGATCTCGATGGCGCCTTCCTGCATCAGCGCCCGAACCCGCTTCATCGAGAGGCGGTCCGAAAGCGCGTCGTAGAGCGGGCGCAGGTAGGGCGCGAGCTTGTCTTCGGCGTCGCCGGGCAGGAAGCCGATGCTCTCGCCAGCTTCGACCGCGGGGCGCGACAGCACGATGCGGCCGACGCGGCCCGCTTCCAGCGCCTCAACGGCCTTGGCGATGGCCAGATAGGTCTTGCCGGTTCCGGCGGGGCCCAGCGCCAGGACCAGGTTCTTGGCGTCGATGGCGTCGATCAGTTGCTGCTGGCCGGGCGACTTGGCCTTGATCGTCTTGAGGTAGGCCTGTTCACGGTCGTCATTGTGGTGCTGTAGCGGTGACCAACCCCTGTCGACCGGCAACCGGCGAATCTTATCGTCCCCCGCAAATTGACCGGCGTCGAACGCGCCTTCGCGCACTTGTCGCTTCAGAGCCCGCTTGCTCATAAGGCCTCCTCAGGGGGCAAGAAAAAAGGGCGTCCCGTGTGGGAGCGCCCTTCGAATGCTTGGGTGAGAACGATGCGGCGGCGGCGTGCGAGACGTCCCAAGAAAGAGGACTTGGGCGGTCCTTCGCCATCTGCAGATCCGGGTGAAATAACCCGATGGAACAACAGGCCCGGCGCCATCCACTCCGTCCAGCGCGAGAACACGGAGGCGAAACCTCCGCGGCGGCCTTCGAGAGGCTTTCGCCTGCTCGAATCGCCCGACTAGAATGAGGGTAGCGTCCTTTACGAGTCGTTAAAGGTCCGATCGTTGAAAGAAGAGGGGTAGGGAATTGGCTGTCTACAACTTGGGCAATGTGACACCTGAGCTACCAAACGATGACGAATACTGGATTGCGCCGACCGCAGCGGTTATGGGCCGAGTGATTCTGAAGAAGAATGCGTCGGTTTGGTGGGGCGCGACGCTCCGCGGCGACAACGACCCGATCATCGTTGGAGAGGGGTCCAACATCCAGGACGGCAGCGTCTGTCACACCGACACGGGTTCGCCGCTGACCATCGGCGCGAACGTGACTGTGGGCCACATGGTGATGCTCCACGGCTGCACGATCGGCGACAATACGTTGGTGGGCATCGGCTCGGTGATCCTGAACGGCGCGGTGATCGGGAAGAACTGCCTGATCGGCGCCAACTGCCTGATCACCGAGGGCAAGGAGATTCCGGACAATTCGCTGGTCATGGGCGCGCCCGGCAAGGTGGTGCGCGAGCTGTCGCCGGAGCAGGCGGCGCGGATGGCGATGGGCTCAGCCCACTATGTCGAGAACTGGAAGCGATATCGGCTCGAGCTCACGCAGGTCGCTTGACGGACGTCGCGGCGCCCCCTGAGGTTCGACCTAAAGACGGGAAATCTTCTCGGGAGGACGCCATGGCCTACGAATTCATCAAAGTCGACCGGGAAGGGCCGGTCACGGTCATCACGCTGAACCGGCCGGACGTCATGAACGCCATGCACTCGCCGGCGCACTTCGAGATGGACGACGCGCTGAACGCCTTCGCGGCCGATCCTGACCAGTGGGTGGGCATCGTGACGGGGGCGGGCGACCGGGCGTTCTCGGCCGGGAACGACCTCAAGCACCAGGCCACTGGCGGGGTTATGAAGAGCCCCCCGTCGGGGTTCGCGGGCCTGACCTCTCGGTTCGACCTGACGAAGCCGCTGATCGCGGCGGTGAACGGCGTGGCCATGGGCGGCGGGTTCGAGATCGCGCTGGCCTGCGACATCATCCTGGCTTCGGAGAATGCGGTGTTTGCGCTGCCCGAGCCGCGGGTGGGCCTGGCGGCGCTGGCCGGCGGCCTGCACCGGCTGCCCCGCGCCATCGGGACCAAGCGGGCCATGGGCATGATCCTGACCGCGCGCCGGGTTTCGGCAGCCGAAGGCAAGGAACTGGGCTTCGTCCATGACGTGACCGCGCCGCAGGACCTGATGGATGCCGCCCGCGCTCTCGCCAAGTCGATCTGCGAGCTGGGTCCGATGTCGATCCGCGCCTCGAAGGAAGCGGTCTACAAGGGCCTCGACGAGCCCAGCCTGGAGGCCGCGCTCAGGGGGCAGAACAAGTATCCCGCGATCGCTGCGCTCTACGCCTCGGAGGACTTCAAGGAGGGCCCGCTGGCGTTTGCCCAGAAGCGCGCGCCGCAATGGAAGGGGCGCTAGCGACAACGGTGCCAGACCGACGGAGCGGCTTGTTATCGGCCGCCAATATTGCTGCCCCCGGCCAATCCCGTCACATTCCGCCGGCGGGTGACGGGGGCTTTGCATGGTGGATCTTGAGGCGGTCGGCGGCGCCGCGACGGGCGGGCTGATCGGCTCGACGCTCGAGAAGCCGGCCGGCAAGGCCGGCGAGCCTCACAATGCCTGCGCCGACTGCGGGACCGAGACCATCGGCCGCTTCTGCCACAACTGCGGCAACGCCAGCCACGTGCACCGCACCCTGCTGCACCTGGGCGAGGAGCTGCTGCACGGGGTGATGCACTTCGACAGCCGCACCTGGCGCACGCTGCCCCGGCTGGTTTTCCGGCCCGGGCAGCTGACCCGCGACTGGTGCCTGGGCAAGCGAACCCGCTACGTCTCACCGTTGGCGATGTTCCTGTTCACTGTCTTCGTCATGTTCATGGCGCTGAGCTACGCGCCGGCGCCCGAGGGCGGGGAGCTTGGCGAGCAGGCGGCGGCCGCGGTCGACCTGGCGCGACGCAATAGCGAGCTGGCCAACGCCAAGGTCGCGCTCGAAAACGCACCGCCGGAGAACGAGGCCGCGGCCCAAGCCGCTGTCAGGGTTGCAGAACAGAACGTCGCCGTCGCGAGCAAGCGTGTCGGCAAGGACAATGGCGTGCCGGTCAGCCAGATCGGCGACGAGATCCGCACCGAGATCAAGGCCGACCTGAAGAAAGAGTCTGGCGCCCTGGGCTTTTCGACAGGCTCGAAGAAGCTGGACGAGAAGATCAAGCACAAGCTCGATAATCCCGAGCTGGCGATCTACAAGCTGCAGCAGACCTTCTACAAATTCTCGTTCCTGCTGATCCCTATATCGATTCCTTTCGTGGCGCTGCTCTTCGTCTGGAAGCGCGGCTTCACGCTCTACGACCACGGGGTGTTCGTCCTCTACTCGCTCACCTTCATGTCGCTGCTGATCATGGTGGTGGCGGCGCTGGGGCGGGTCGGGGGCGCGATCGGCGGCCTGGCGTTCGCGGCGGCGACGATCATCGTGCCCATGCACATGTACTACCAACTGCAGGGCGCCTACGGCCTGCGGTGGTTCTCGACCCTTTGGCGCACCTGGTTCCTGCTGGTCTTTTCGTTCATCGCGCTCACGTTCTTCCTGCTCGCAATCCTCTGGCTGGGTATGGCCTGACGACCACTGACCTGACGGAAGGTGACGCGGGCGTCATTTTTGTTGGATGGCGGCCTTGTTTCGGTGGGCCGGCTTTGTCAGGTTGCGCGGAACTGAACGACGTTTAGGGAGGCCGGGGTGGCCGATCGCTACGACTACATCATCATCGGCGCGGGTTCCGCGGGCTGCGTGCTGGCCAACCGCCTGACCGAAGACGGGACCACGAAGGTCCTGCTGCTGGAGGCCGGCGGCAAGGACAAGTCCTTGATGGTGACGATGCCGGCGGGCGTGGGCGGCCTGATCAGCAAGCAGGGGCCGTTCAACTGGGGCTTCTGGACCGAGGAAGAGCCAAACCTCGACAACCGCAAACTCTGGTGGCCCCGCGGCAAGGGCTGGGGCGGGTCGTCCTCGATCAACGGCATGATCTACATTCGCGGCCACGCGCGCGACTACGATCAGTGGCGTCAGATGGGCCTGGGCGGCTGGGGCTATGCGGACGTGTTGCCCTACTTCAAGCGCTCGGAAAGCCTGCAGGGCGGGGGGGACGCCTGGCACGGCGGCGACGGCCCGCTTCACGTCTCCAAGGCCGCCTCGCCCAATCCGATCTATCGCGCCGCCATCGAAGCGGGCGCCCAGGCGGGCCACCCGCTGACCAAGGATTTCAACGGTTATCAGCAGGAGGGCTGGGGCCCCTATCAGCTCACCATCCATAAGGGTGAGCGTTGGAGTGCGGCGCGGGCCTATCTCTACCCCGCGCTGAACCGTTCCAATCTGACCTGCCTGACCGGCGCCCGGACCACCAGGATCGTGGTCGAGGGCGGCAAGGCGGTGGGCGTCGAGATCGTCACCGAGGCGGGGCCGCAGACGGTCTATGCCGACGCCGAGGTGATCCTGTCGGCGGGCGCGGTGCAGTCGCCGCATATCCTGCAGTTGTCGGGCATCGGGCGCGGGGAAGAGCTTGCGAAGCACGGCGTCAAATCGGTCCACGAGCTGCCGGGCGTGGGCGAGAACCTCCAGGATCACCTGGACGTCTGCATGTCGTGGGAATGCCCCAAGCCGATCACGATCTATTCGATGCGCAAGGGCATCAAGACGCTGGCGATCGGGCTGGAGTACCTGTTCCAGCGCAAGGGCCTGGGCGCCCAGAACATGCTGGAATCCGGCGCATTCCTACGCTCGCGCCCCGACCTCGACCGGCCCGACCTGCAGGTCCACACCGTGCTCGCAATCATGCAGGACCACGGCAAGGTAGCGGTCCAGAAGGACGGTTTCACCTTCCACGTCTGCCAGCTGCGGCCGGAGTCCCGCGGCAGGGTGGGTCTGCGCAGTTCCGACCCGTTGGCCGATCCGGCGATCTTCGCCAACTACCTTTCGGCGGAAGAAGACCGTCGCGCCATGCGCGAGGGCGTGCGGATGATGCGCGAAGTGGCGGCCCAGGCCGCGCTCAAGCCCTATATCAAGGACGAGTACTCGCCGGGGTCCGGCGTGCAGTCGGACGCCGATATCGACGCGTGGATCCGTCGCTCAGCCGAGACAATCTATCACCCCGTCGGCACCTGCCGGATGGGCGCGGCGGGCGATGCGATGGCGGTGGTCGACGCCGACTGCCGCGTGCAAGGCCTGAGCGGCCTGCGGGTCGTCGATGCGTCGGTCATGCCGACTCTGGTGGGCGGCAACACCAACGCGCCCACAATCATGATCGCAGAGAAGATCTCGGACGCGATCCGGGGCAAGGCGTTCCTCCCCGCGGATGACGCGCCGGTTTATGGGGATGGTCGGGCGGCGGCGTGACCAAACCCCTCCCTTTTGGGGAGGGGTATCCTCTAGGGGGCGGCAGCACCGCCCGCGGCCGGTGTCACGACGACCTTGTACGCCGCCTCGGGCTTGAGCCATTGCTCGGCCGCGCGTTTCACGTCCGCGGCCGTGACCCTTTCCGTGCCCGGGATGATCTCGCGGATCAGGTCCAGGCGGCGCGGGTCGAACTGGGCGCCGGACAGTTCGCTCACCCAGTAGCCATTGGTCACGCGTGCGCGCAGCAGTGACTCGATCCGAGGCTTCTTGGCCCGCTCGAGCTCATCGGCCTCGACCTCGCGGGTCCGCAGGTCAGCGGCGATCTTCAGGGCGTCGTCAAAGAAGCCTGCGAGTTTCTCGGGCGGCGCCTCGACGTTCGCGGCGATATAGCCCCAGCCGGTCCACACCAGGCTGTGCTGCGAGTTGACGTCGGGCGAGTAGGTGACGCCCTGCGCCTCGCGGAGTTCGTCGGTGATCCGGAGCTTCATGATCTCGCGCAGTACGGCGGTATCACGCGCCCGTTGCGGGTTGGTCCAGTAGTCGGTGGTGGCCCAGGCGATGTAGCCGATGGCCTGGTCGGCGCGACCCTTGTGGGTGAGCGTCACCGGCGCCGGCGCGCCCTTGGGGAAGGCCACCGCGCGCTGCGCAGCCGGTACGGGCCGCGGCTCGGCGCGAGGGGGCAGGGCGGCGAAGGTGGAGGCGGTGGCCGCGATCGCCTGATCGACGGTGACGTCGCCCACGATCACCACCTCAATGGGGCCCTTGCTCAGATCGGGCGTCACCGCCGCCTGGACGTCCGAGATCTTGCCGGCGGCGATCTGCTCGCGTGAGGGGAAGGTCCAGCGTCGGTCGCCGGAGTGGATAAGGCCGGGCAGGTCGCGCGACAGGACTCCGCTGTTCGTGGACTCGTACTGGTCGTGGATGGTCTTGCCGGCGGCCTGGATGCGCGCGAAGGCCGCGTCGCGCCATGCCGGCTCGGAGATGTAGGCCGCGAGCACCTGCATCTGCGTGGGCAGGTCGCCGGTGCGGGTGCTGCCCGAAAGTACAAATGCATCGTCGTTGAAGTTGAAACGGCCGCCGTACACCTTGGAGGCCAGCACGCGCTCCATCTCCTCGACGTCGATCTTCTTCAGACCGCCTTCGATCAGGGCGCTGGAGGCCCAGAACGGGCTCTGACGGTCTCGGGGCAGATTGAGCATGCCGGCCCCGACATTGGCCCGGACAACCACCTCGTCGTCGCGGAAGCTGGTGGGTTTCACGGTGAGGCGAACCCCGTTGGCGAAGCGTACGAGGGTGAGTCCCAGGTCGGCGACCTCGCGACGCTCGACGACCTTGCCGAGCGGACCGAAGCTCTCGTAGGGCCACGTCAGGGCCTGTTGCCGGGCGGGCGGCGCAACCGCCACCTTCTGCGACCCCGTCAGCGCCGCGAGCACGGCCGCCTCACCGCCCTCGATGGGGGTGGGCGAGGCCATGAACACCAGCGGGCCCTGGCCGCGGAAGGTGGACTTGATCACCGCATTGACGGTCTCGGACTTCAGGCCCGCGACTGCGCGCTCGAACATGGCCAGGTCGTCGGCCGGGGAGGTGACGACGGTGTGGTCGGACAGGGATTCGAGCACTTCGGCCGCGAGGTCTGCGGGTCGGCGGGTGGCGGCGCCGGCCACGGCGGCCTTCAGGTTGGCGCGGATTTCCTCGATCTCGCGGTCGAGCTCGCCCTGCTGGACGCCGTACTGGGTCAGGCGACGCTGTTCCTGTTCCGCGGCGGCCAGGGCTTCGCGCCAGCGGCCGGCCTCGGCGTTGACGCCGACGGAGACCACCTCGACCGCGTCGTCCTGTTCGAACTTGCCGGCGCCGGCGCCCAGGAAGGGTGGATTCGCGCCGCGCGACAGGGCCGAGTAGCGTCGGTTCAGCACCGACAGTCCCAGGTTCTCGATCAGGTCACGACGGCGCTTCGCCTCGGTGTCCAGCGACAGGTCTGGCGGGCTCAGCCACACCACTTGCAGGGTTTGCGTAACGCCGGGGTCGACGATCAGCCTGGCTTCCGGGCCCCGCGGCGCCACCGGGCCCTGGTCAGGTTCGGGCCTCGCGGGCGCCTTGGCGGTCCAGGACCCGAACGCGGCCTTGATCTTGGCTTCCATGGCGTCGACGTCGAAGTCGCCCACGGCCACGAACACCGCCCGCTCGGGTCGATACCAAGTATTATAGTAGTCGACGATCTCGCTGGCCGGTGCGGTGCGCAGCACCTCGACCTTGCCGATGGGCAGGCGGATGGGCAGACGCTGGCCCTTCATCTGGAAGTTCATCCGCGCGACCAGCACCCGGTAGCCGGGAGTGTCGCGCGCGCGCTCCTCGGACAGCACGATGCCGCGCTCGCGGTCGACGGCGGCGGGATCGATGGTGAGATTGAATGCGGCTTCACGCAGCAGCTTCAGCGACGTGTCGACCGTCTCTGCGTCGGTGCGGGGCAGGTCCAGCTTGTATGTGGTCTCGGAGAAGCCGGTCGAAGCGTTGGTGTCGGCGCCGAACGCCAGGCCCAGGCGTTCGAGGATCTTCACCATCTCGCCTTCCTTGACCTCCTTCGACCCATTGAAGGCCATGTGCTCCAGGAAGTGGGCCAGGCCCTGCTGGGCGTCGGTCTCCATCAGCGAGCCGGTCGCGAACCACAGGCGGAGGGCGGCCTGGCCAGCGGGCACCGTCTGGCGGCGGATCGCATAGCGCATGCCGTTGGGCAGGGCGCCGAACCGATAGGCTGCGTCGGCCTTCAGGTCGGAGCGGGCCTGGGGCCATTCTCCGGGCGCTAGCCTTACAGCGGCCTGCGCCGGCGCGGCGGCGGGCGCCTGGGCCGTTGCGGGCTGGGCGAAGGAGAGGGCGATCGCGGCGGCGAGGGCGGGGCGCAGGCCCCAGAGACGGGTCATCAAGAGAACGCGGTTCCTAGAACTCGAGCCGCGCAACATCGCGAAGCACTGCGGCATGGGCAAGGCGCGAAAGCGCCACGCTCGCCTATGCCTGCGAGACACCTTACATATCGTTCCGATGAACGTCGTTTACTTCGAAGCCCCAGCGCCGGGCGGATCGCGATCACCCCAGCCGGACGAGCCGGGATACCGGCCTCCCTCGGAGCCGATCGTCAACGCGCCCTGGCCGGTTGTGACGCTCACGGTGTCGATCGTCGCCTTCTTCATGGCGCAGAAGGCCTTTCCATTTGCGACCGACGTGCTGGCGTTTTCGCCGGTGCGCCTGCTCGACGGCCACTATGTCGGTCTGATCAGCTCACAGTTCCTGCACGGCAGCTGGAGCCATGCGCTGATGAACGCGGCCTTCGTACTGGCGTTTGGCGCGCCGGTCGGACGCTACCTGGGCCCAAGAGCCAGCGGGGTGGCGTCGTTCTTTCTCTTCTACCTGACGTGCGGGGTGCTGGCCTGCCTGGGCTTCGCCGCCTTCCACTGGGGGCAAGACGCCGCCATGGTCGGCGCTTCCGGCGCGGCTTCGGGCCTGATGGGCGCGGCGGCGCGTCTGATCGGCGGGCAGGGACGTCCCGGCAAGCTGTTGTCGCAGGCCGTGACCGGCATGGGCGGAGCGTGGATCCTGATCAATGTGATCATGGCCTTCACGGGCGGCGCGCTGATCCCCGGCGCCGGAGAGGCCGGTGTCGCGTGGGAGGCGCACTTGGCCGGCTTCCTAGCAGGCGTGCTGCTGATCGGCCCGTTCGGCTGGCTGGCCGGGCAACGCGAAGCTTAGACCTCAGCCTGGTCACGCGCGCGTGACGCGCAGGAGCATTGTATCGAAACCGAAACTGCGCGAACCTCGTTACTCAAGGAACGGGAACAGGAGGCCCCATGCTGGTCTCGCAGATTCTACGAACCAAGGGAGACTCGGTCTTCACGATCGGGCCGTCCGAGTCGGTCGGGGCGGTCGCGGGTCTTCTCCACTCCAGGGGCGTTGGCGCCCTTGTGGTGCTCGAGAACGAGCGTGTGGCGGGAATCGTGTCCGAACGCGACATCGTCCGGGCGATCGCGGCACACGGCACCGGGGTGCTTTCCCGACCGGTATCCGACTTCATGACCGCCAACGTGCACTTCGCCGAGCCGGGGGAGACGATCGACTCACTGCTTTCGCGCATGACCGACAGGCGGATCCGACATCTCCCGGTCTGCAAGAACGACCGCCTCGTGGGCATCGTCTCGATCGGCGACTTGGTGAAGTGGAAGATCTCCGAGGTGGAAGCCGAAGCCGACGGCCTCAAGGCGTACATCGCCGCGAGTTAGGCGGCCTTCGCTGAAGCGTGAATGCCGCCGAAGGGCTCAGGAGGCCATGATGGCGGCAGGGGCGGGCTTCGCCGCATCCGCCAGGCTATAGCGCTCCAGCACATCGGCCGTGGCGTCACGGGCGCGCAGCAGCGCTTCGCGAAGGGTGCAGGTGTCGAGGTCTGAGCAGTCGGCGCACTTGCGAAAGCCGAGTCGCGGCGAAACGCAGGGCGCGAGGGCCAGAGGCCCGTCGATGATCCGGATGACTTCCGCAAAGCTGATCGCGCCAGCGTCGCGCGCGAGCGTGTAGCCTCCAAACTTTCCGCGGCGACTCACGACGATCTGGTTGCGCGACAGCTCGAGGAGAATCGCTTCGAGGAACTTGCGGGGCGCTTCTGCCCGAGTCGCCAGTTCGCCGGCGCTGAGCTGAGCCC
>NZ_SCTC01000040.1 GCF_004299445.1 Phenylobacterium sp.
GTCGTGGCCTTGTCATTCTCGGCGATGATCCCCGCCGCCACCGCGCAGGCCATGACCGCCGAGGTGCGCGCGCGACTGACCGCGCGGATGGACCTGTGGGTCGGCGGTGCGGGCGCCGGGCTGACGGGTCCACAGCAACCCGGCGTGCGCACCCTGGTGAATCTGACGGACATACCGAGCGCTCTGGACCGCTGGCGATCCGCCCGGCCCGCGGCGTCCTGATAGGAGACGAACCATGCTGCAGATCGCTCTGGGGGTCGCCGCCGCGACGGCGCTGCTGGTCTTTGCGCCCGGCGCTTCCCGCGCGTCGGTGGAGCAGCCCCGCTACGAGGTGCTCGCGAAGGCCGGACGCGTAGAATTGCGCGAGTATCCGGCGCTCATCGCCGCGGAGACAGTGGTCCAGGGCGATGAGTCCACGGCGCGCAATCGCGGCTTCCGCAAGATCGCCGGGTACATCTTCGGGGACAATCAAACCCGCAAGTCGGTCGCCATGACGGCTCCGGTGGCGCAGGCGGCCGCCACGTCGGAGAAGATCGCCATGACCTCGCCGGTGGCCCAGGAGCCAACCGCCGGGGGGTGGCGGATCCAATTCTTCATGCCGGCGGCATATGCGATGGACACGCTGCCGCGGCCCAACAACGCGGATGTGACGCTGCGAACCCTGCCGGCGGAGCGATACGCCGTGATTCGGTTCAGCGGCTCCACAAGCGCCGCGCGGATGGCCGAGCGCGAAGCGGAGCTCATTGCCGCCGCCAAGGCCCAGGGCTGGCGGGTCAAGGGCGCGGCCGTCTACTGGTTCTACGATCCGCCGTGGACGCCGTTGCCCCTGCGCCGCAACGAGGTCGCCATCCCCGTCGCCGCCTCTTGACGACCGGCGCCGCGACGGGCGGCTGTCTGGCCTACTTCCGTGTCCAACCGCCGTTCGCGGGCTTGTAGTACTCGCCCGGCTTCACGCGGCCCTGGATGACGTTGGTGAAGGCCGAGGCGCCCGCGGCGGCGGCCGATACCTTGTTCTCGGCGGCGGCCTCCCGGTAGAGCTGGGCGCGACCGGCGTTGATCGAGGCCACGGCGGCCTGCTGGGCCGCATCGCCCGGCTTCACGAAGCCCAGGAAACCGTCGGCCTGCTCGCCGACCACGCCGGCGGCCTTCGCCGCGTCCACGGTGGCCTTTTCCGCGGCCGTCTGGGCGACGGCGGCGGGCGGAGCCGCGGCCAGCGCCAGCAGCACGGCGGCGCCCACGTTGAAGAAATCGGTCTTTTGCATCTCTCTCAAGCCTCAGAAGAGGTTCGGGTTTTTCTGGATGAGGGCTTTGACGTCCTCGTCCAGCTGCAAGCGGACGTTGGCGTCCAGCTTTGCATAAATGGTGATCGGCGCGACCTCGACCCTCACGGTCGGGGTGCACGCGCCGAGGCCCAGCAACGCCCCTGCGAGCAGGGGGGCGGCGGCGAAGGCGGCTCTCATGGGTGGGACCTCATCATGTCTCCTATTCGACAGTGTCACGGCTGAACCGGACCTGAACTGTTTGTTGCATCACGGTTTCGGCGCCTGGGGCGTCCGGGCGCGCTGGAATTCCCCCCAGTCGGCCATCAGGTCGTCCAGGTTCAGGGTCGTATCGAGCGTCAGGTTCACCCCCGTGCCTGACGGCAGCGGCAGCTTCCGGCCCAGGAACTTCCGCTGGATCAGCTCCAGCAACGTCAGCCGGATGCGCTGCTTCGTCGGCGGATCATGGCGGCCGACGATATGGAACAGCATCCCCAGCCGCCCGTCGTCCTTGCTCGCCACCGTGACCTCAAGCGTGTCGAACGCCAGGTTCTCCATGGCCTGGTAGGCGAAGTCGGTGAAGGTGTCGTTCGGGTTCACCTCCGAGGGCAGGGTGGTCGGGGTGTCGGCCGAGACGCCCGTCAGCGCCGCGCGGCTGATCGAAAGCCGGCCCGGCTGGTCGGCCTTCAGGAGGCCGCCCGAGATACGCACCTTGTTCCCGGTCATCTCGAACGGGATGCGGCCCGACACCTTGGCGTCGAGGTCCACCTTGTCGCCGAACGGCGAGGCCTCGACCAGGTCGTGCAGCTGCACGCCCTCGACGTAGATCACCCCGCGGGTGGGCGCGCCGGGCGCCAGCGGCACCTCCAGGGTCTCGGCCCGAATGCGGCCGCCGCCGACGCTGGCCTCGCCGCCTTCCACCTTCAGCAGGTTGTCGGCCAGCTCGAACCGCGCGCGCAGGCCGGTGAGCAGCACCATCGACTGGACCTCGGCGACGGTCAGCTCCTGGCCGGGCGCCGCCTTCAGCGGGGCGAGGCTCTCGAAGACGATCTCGCCCTTCAGCCCGCGCACCGGGCCGGCCGGGCTCTGGAAGTCCAGGCCCGGAACGATCAGCTTGCCCGAGCTGGTCGAGCCTTCCGGCGCCCAGTCGAAGCGACCCGTGAACCTCGCCTGCCCCACCGCGGGCGAGCCCACGGACGAGGCCAGCGGTGAGATCTGCAGCGGCTGCAGGCCGCCTTCGGCGAAGGTCAGGGTCTCGGTCTCGATCACCGCGACCCCGAAGCCAAGCCGCCCGTCGTGAGTGACCAGCGCCGTGCCCAGCCGCCCGGCGTCCGGCCGCGTGAACGCCAGGTCCGCGCGCCAGATGAACTCGCGCAGCGTCACGTCGCCGCTCATCAGGAACGGGTTGAACCGCGTCTCGGGCGCGGTGTCTTCCAGGCGCGCGGTGTCCGCATGGATCGTGGCCGTCATGTTCGGCCCCGAGCCCGACGCCCGCACCCGGCCCGCACCGCCCGCCACGCGGCCCTGCACGAACGGCGCCGCGGCCGCCACCCGCTCGGCCCGGCCCGACACCCGCCACGCGCCGTTGCGCATCGCAAACAGCGGCCCGCCCGCCGGGCACAGCCGTCCCGAGATCGCCTCGATGTCGTTGGCCCCGAACTCCAGCCGCTGGACAGCGAAATCGGCGCAACGGCTGGCCGTGAAGGTGATCCCGCCTTCCGCCATGGCCACCCGCCCGGCGGCCCCCAGCCGCGCGTTCACGGCCGGCCCGGCCGACAGCCCCGAGACCGCCAGCGCCACGTCCGCGGAAGGCGCCTCGCCCAGCTGCAGCCGGCTGATCGTGAGGTCCGTCTTCGGCAGACCGCCGCCCGAAGCAGACAGCCGCTGCGCGCTGGTCATCACCAGCTGGGCGCCGCTGTCGGATGTCAGGCGCACCGGCTCGCGCATCGCAAGGCTCCAGCTCGGCGGCTGCTGGCGATCGTAGCTCGCGGTCAGGCCGAGTCTCGGGGCCGCAATCCGGAAGCCGCGCGCCGCCCGCTTCAGCGCCAGCACGCTGCCCGCGTCGCCCGCGACGGGCGCGCCCATCCCGCTCCACGCCCCATGGCCGACCACTGAGCCGGTGAGCTCGGCCGTGCCGCGGCTTGCCCCGACCGAGACCGGGCCCGTGGCCGCGACGACGAAATCGGTCAGCCGGAGATCGGCCGCCCGGATCTCCTGCGCCGCGCCGCTCAGGGTGACGACGCCCGCCAAGCGATCGCCGCCCGCGCGGGTCCAGGCCAGATCCTTCGACGTGATCGCCGCACGAATCGCCTCTGCGCGCGCCTCGCCGAACCGGCCCGAGCCCGCGTTGAAGCTGCCCGCCATCTGTCCCCGCACCGCCAGATCGCTGATCCAGCCCCGCGACTGGCCAGTGAACCCGACCTTGAGCTCGGCCTTTTCCAGCGTCTGGCCCACGACGTCAGCGCGGGCGCCGACCACGGTCAGGTTGGCCACGACCGCGCCCTCGCCCCGGCGCTTCTGAGCATCGGGATAGGGCAGCTGGGCGGTGAATGTCAGGCGCGCGTCGGACAGCGTCGCGCCGCCCGCCGTCGCCCGGGTCACCGGCGCCGAGAACGATACATCCGCGCGCCCGGACCGCGTGACCTCGGTCAGAGCGCCCACGCCCAACGCCACGTCGAAGTCGCGACTCTTCAGCCGCGTTGGCGCCGACGTGGCGGTCAGGGTCTTCAGCTGGCCGTCGTCCACCAGCGCGTCGGCGGTCACGCGCACCGGCCCGTAGTCGGTGCCGAGCACCAGAACGCCGTCGTCGATGTTGATACGCGGGATCTTGGCGCCCGGTGGCGGCGGCCGGCTGAGGAATTCTGTCACCAGCGGGTCCAGCGATCCCATCTTCAGCCCCGCGGGCGTCAGCCGCGCCCGCAGCACCGGCTTGCGCAGCGTGACCGAGACCACCTCCAGCCCGGACAGTCGCGCGCGATAGCGCACGTCCACCTGCTGCGCCTCGAAGTCGGGGTTGCTGGGGTCGCCGAGGCTGAGCCTGGCGGTGAAGGTCGAGGGCCCGATTTCCTCGACCACGGCCCGCGTCGCGATGCCCCGGCTCTCCAGCCAGCCGGTCAGCGCCTCGCGCGCCAGGGTCCGGCGGTTCAGCCAGGTCAGCGCCACGATCACAAGCACGACGACGCCCGCCACCGCCAGGAGGCGTAGCAGCGTACGGCGCGGGCGCGTCTGAGGTTCGTCGGTCAAGGTCGATGGTTCTGGCGTTCGTCCCCTAGATAGACGGAATCGCGCAGGAACCGTGACCGTTCCATTTTGGAAGGGCGGAGGAGATTGGTGGAGGGGGGGAGAGCGCGCTCCTGGCGCTGCACCGTGCGCCTTCCCAGCCGCGAGAGACAGCCAGTCCCCCTCCAACCTCATCTACGCAAGTTCGGCGCCATTGGACGCAGTTATCTCGAATGCGCCTCGGCCCATAGGTCGAGGGGCGCTTCAGACCCCCAGCTGCCCCAGCGCCACGCCGCCGTCGACAGCGATGGTTTCGCCCACCACATAGTCGCCGGCCCGGCTGGCCAGGTAGATGGCCACGCCCTGCATGTCCTCGTCCGTCCCGATCCGGCGCGAGGGGATGCGCTTGGCAACCTCGTCGCCCTGGTCGCGAGCCACACGGTTCATGTCGGACGCGAAGGCCCCCGGGGCGATCGAGCTCATGACGATGTTGTCCTCGATCAGCCGCGCGGCCATCCGGCGCGTCAGGTAGATCAGGCCCGCCTTCGAGGCGTGATAGGCGTAGGTCTCCTGCGGGTTCAGCCGGATGCCGTCGATCGAGGTGATGTTGATCACCTTGGCCGGCCGCTCGTGGGTGGCGCTGGCCTTCAGGGTCTTGTGCAGGGCCTGGGTCAGGAAGAACGGCGACTTCAGGTTCAGGTCGACCACCTTGTCCCAACCGCTCTCGGGATACTCCTCGAACGGCGCGCCCCAGGCGGCGCCGGCGTTGTTGAGCAGGATGTCCAGCTTGTCCTCGTGGCTGAGGTACCGCTCGGTCAGCATCTTGCAGCCCTCGACCGTCGAGATGTCGACCGGGATCGAGACGCACTGCGGGCCCAGTTCCTCGGCCGTCGCATCGCACGCCGCGGCCTTGCGCGCCGAGATGTAGACCTTGCGGCAGCCCGCCTCGAGGAAGCCCTTGGCGATCATCTTGCCGATGCCGCGCGACCCGCCGGTGACCAGCGCCACCTTGCCGTCGAGTGAGAACAGATTGGACGCCATGAACGGTCCCCTTCCCTTTCGTTGCGGCAGGCCCCCAACGTGCGCTTTCCCCTTGCGGGAATTGACTTGGCCTCGCCTGCCGAGGCCTATAACACGCGTTTGAATTTCACGGCCGCCAGATAATTGCCGGTTCTTTTTCCTGCTTTGAATGGGCGGTCCGCCAACCACTTTCGAGGAAGCCAGATGACCGAGATCAATTCGGTGACCACCCTCACCCGCGATGGCGACGTGGCCGTCATCACGTTGAATTCGCCGCCCGTGAACGCCCTGTCGGCGAACGTCCGGGACGGTCTCTTCGAGGGCTTCAAGGCCGCCGGCGCATCGGACGCCAAGGCGATCGTCCTGATCTGCGAAGGCCGCACATTCATCGCGGGCGCCGACATCAGCGAGTTCGGCGCGCCGGGCAAGCCGTCTGCCTCTCTGCAGGACGTGCAGAACATGATGGAGAACTCGCCGGTTCCCGTCGTCGCCGCGATCCACGGCACCGCCCTGGGCGGCGGCCTGGAAGTGGCGCTGTGCGCGCACTACCGCGTCGCCGTTCCGTCGGCCCGCCTGGGCCTGCCGGAAGTGGCCTTGGGCCTGTTGCCGGGCGCCGGCGGCACCCAGCGCCTGCCCCGCGTGGTCGGCGTCGAGACCGCGCTGGAGATGATGACCTCGGGCCGCCACGTGCCGGCTCCGGAAGCGGCCAAGCTGGGCCTGGTCGACGAGCTGGCCCCCGAGGGCGAGCTCAAGGCCGCCGCCATCGCCTTCGCCAACAAGTGCGTCGCTGAGAACAAGCCGCTGGTGAAGATCAGCGAGAACAACACCAAGCTGGAAGCCGCCAAGGGCAAGCCCGAGATCTTCGCCGATTTCCGCAAGGCCAATGCGCGCAAGTTCCGCGGCTTCGACGCTCCGGAAGCCAACATCAAGTGCATCGAGGCGGCCGTGAACTCGGCCACCTTCGAGGAGGGCCTCGCCGAAGAGCGCAAGCTGTTCATGGGCCTCATGACCGGCGCCCAGTCGGCCGCCCAGCGCTACTACTTCTTCGCCGAACGCCAGGCGAACAAGATCCCCGACGTGCCCGACGACACCCCGATCCGCGAGATCAAGAAGGTGGGCGTGCTCGGCGCCGGCACCATGGGCGGCGGCATCTCGATGAACTTCATGAACGCCGGCATCCCGGTGGTGATGGTCGAGATCAAGCAGGACGCGCTGGACCGTGGCATGGCCACCATCCGCAAGAATTACGAGCGCTCGCGCGGCGCTGACCCGGCGGTGACCGAGAAGCGCATGAGCATGCTGACCGGCTCGCTCGACATGAACGACTTCGCCGACTGCGACCTGGTCATCGAGGCCGTGTTCGAGCGCATGGACATCAAGAAGGACGTGTTCACCAAGCTGGACGCGATCTGCAAGCCGCGCGCGATCCTGGCCTCGAACACCAGCTACCTGAACATCGACGAGATCGCCTCGGTGACAAAGCGGCCGGAAGACGTCATCGGCCTGCACTTCTTCTCGCCGGCCAACGTCATGAAGCTGCTGGAAGTCATCCGCGGCGAGAAGACCGCCAAGGACGTGATCGCCACGTCGATGAAGCTGTCCAAGAAGATCGGCAAGATCGCGGCCCTGGCCGGCGTCTGCCCGGGCTTCATCGGCAACCGCATGCTGAGCCAGCGCCAGCGCGAAGCCCAGAAGCTGATCATGGAAGGGGCCATGCCCTGGGACGTCGACCGCGTCCTCTACAACTTCGGCTTCCCCATGGGCCCGTTCGCGATGAGCGACCTGGCCGGCCTGGATATCGGCTGGGTGAAGGAAAACTCGAAGGGCGAGACCCTGCGCGACGTGCTCTGCGAAGCTGACCGCCGCGGCCAGAAGACGGGCGCCGGCTACTATGACTACGACGAGAACCGCAATGCCAAGCCCAGCGAGTTCACCGAGAAGGCCATCAACGACTTCATCGTGAAGTCGGGCAAGAACCCCCGGAAGATCTCGGACGAAGAGATCCTCGAGCGCTGCATCTTCCCGATGATCAACGAGGGCGTGAAGATCCTCGAAGAGGGCAAGGCCATCCGCTCGTCCGACATCGACGTAGTCTGGGTCAACGGTTACGGCTGGCCCGTCTATCGCGGCGGCCCGATGTTCTACGGCGACCTGATCGGCGGCCCCGCCAAGGTCCTGGAGAAGATGAAGGAGTTCCAGGGCACGATGGGCGACGACTTCAAGCCCGCCGCCCTGCTCGAGAAGCTCGCCGCCGAAGGCAAGAAGTTCGGCGACCTGAAGGGCTGACGATCCAGCGCTTTTCCCTCCCCTTCATGGGGAGGGTCGCGACCCCGGACCTGGTCCGGGGGAGACGGGCGGGGAAGTCACGATCCTCCCCGACGTCAGCACTCCGGCCCACACTTCCCCACCCTGGCCGCTGCGCGGCCTGTCCCTCCCCACAAGGGGGAGGGAAAGTTCAAGGACTCTCTCATGCGTGAAGCTGTCATCGTCGCCGCCAAGCGGACGCCCATCGGCAAGGCCTATCGCGGCGCCTTCAACAACACCTACGGCGCCACGCTGGGCGCCGAGGCGATCCGCGCCGCCGTGGCCCAGGCCGGGGTCGACCCCGGCGAGATCGACGATGTCGCCATGGGCTCGGCCCTGCAGCAGGGCACCACGGGCAACAACATCGCCCGCCAGGCGGCGCTGCGCGCCGGTCTGCCCAACACCGTCTCGGGCATGACCATCGACCGCCAGTGCTCGTCGGGCCTGATGGGCGTGGCCACCGCCGCCAAGTACATCATCAACGACGGCGCCCAGGTCGCCATCGGCGCCGGCATCGAGTCGATCAGCCTGGTGCAGAACGACAAGATCAACCGCTTCATGGCCACCGACACCTGGCTGCGCGACCACGTGCCGGAACTGGCCACCTCGATGATCGAGACCGCCGAGATCGTGGCCGAGCGCTACGGCATCAGCCGCGAAGCGCAGGACGAATACGCCCTGCAGTCGCAGCAGCGTACGGGCCAGGCCCAGGCCGAAGGCCGCTTCGCCAACGAGATCGTCCCGGTCACCACGATCATGAAGGTGCTGGTCAACAAGGAGACGGGCGAGACGGCCGACAAGGAGATCACCATCTCGGCCGACGAGGGCAATCGTCCCCAGACGACCCTGGCCGACCTCCAGAAGCTGAACCCGGTGTTCAAGGGCGGCAAGTACGTGCCCGAGGGCAAGTTCGTCACCGCCGGCAACGCCAGCCAACTGTCGGACGGCGCCGCCGCCGTGGTGCTGATGGAGCGCAAGGAAGCCGAGCGCCGCGGTATCGAGGCCCTGGGCGCCTACCGCGGCATGGCCGTGGCCGGCTGCGGCCCCGAGGAAATGGGCATCGGCCCGGTCTTCGCGATCCCCAAGCTGCTCGAGCGCAACGGCCTGACCATCGACGACATCGACATCTGGGAGCTGAATGAGGCCTTCGCCAGCCAGGTCATCTACTGCCGCGACAAGCTCGGCATCGACCCGGCCAAGTACAACGTCTCGGGCGGCTCGATCTCGATCGGCCACCCCTACGGCATGACCGGCGCCCGCTGCACGGCCCATCTGATGTACGAAGGCAAGCGCCGCGGCGCGAAGTACGGCGTCGTCACCATGTGCGTCGGCGGCGGCATGGGGGCCGCCGGGCTCTTCGAAATCTTCTAGGTCACGGATAGTCCGCAAACACCAAGGGCCGCCTGCGAGGGCGGCCCTTTTTGCTGGGCGGTCGACTCCTGTCCGAAGAGCTGGATCAGGGGGCCGGCTTGAACTCGGCCGCGAGCTGCAAGGTCACCTCGTCGCCGAGGACCGGCAGGTAGGTCTTGATCCCGAAATCCGAGCGCTTGAGCACCGCCTTGCCGGAAAAGCCCACGGTGTACTTTCCGTCGGTGGGGGCGATGCCCGCGCGGTTGAAGGTCGCCTCGATGACGACCGGCTTGGTCACCCCGTGCAGGGTCAGGTCGCCGGAGATATCGGCCGTGCGCTCGCCGGTCGTCTTGACGGAGGTCGCCTTGAACGTCGCGGTGGGGAACTTGGCCACGTCCAGGAAGTCGGGCGACTTCAGGTGGTTGTCGAGCGCGGTGTTCAGCGTGCCGACAGAGGCGGTATCCACCGTCACCTGGAGGTCGGCGGCCTGCACGGCCTTGGGGTCCAGCTTCAGGGTCCCGGCGACGCCGGTGAACTGTCCGACGTAGGTCGAGAAGCCCAGGTGGCTTACCGACCAGGTGATCTTGGAGTGGCTCGGGTCGAGCACATAGGCGCCCGCCTTGACCTCGGCGGGAACCTGCGTCGACTGGGCGAGGGCGACCGGCGCCACGACGAGGGCCACGGTCAGGGCGTAGGCGACGGTCTTCAGCATCTGGCGCACGGACGTACCTCTCTGATGCGCCAGCAGGGCGCCGCCTCTAGCTAGAGCCCTTCCCTTTTGGGGACAATCGCGGCCCTGGCACGGCACTGCTGCCCAAATGGAAATAATTCATCAAGACTCGCGATGCGGCCGGGCGTCTGCGACAGTCGGTCCAAAGAGTTCGGGGGGACGTCATGGGCAGGATACTGCGCTGGGCGGCGGTGCTGTGCATGGCCGCCGCGGTAACCGCGTGCGATCGCGGCGTGGATCAGAAGCGGATCGAGGCCCCCGACGCATCGGAATGGCTCACTTATGGCCGCACCTACGACGAGCAGCGCTTCTCGCCCCTCACCCAGGTCAACAAGGACACGGTCGGGAAGCTGGGCGTCGCCTGGTGGGCCGAGTTCGACACCGACCGGGGCCAGGAAGCCACCGCTCTGGTCTCCGACGGCGTGCTCTACACCACCACCGCCTGGTCCAAGGTCGCCGCCTTCGACGCCAAGACCGGCAAGCGGCTCTGGGACTACGACCCGAAGGTGCCAGGCGAGGCCGGCTTCAACGCCTGCTGCGATGTGGTGAACCGGGGCCTCGCGCTCTGGAAGGGCCGCCTCTACCTGGGGACGCTCGACGGCCGGCTGGTCGCCCTCGACGCCAAGACAGGCAAGGTCGCCTGGGACATCCAGACCACCGACAAGACCCGGCCCTACACGATCACCGGCGCGCCCCGGGTGATCAACGGCAAGGTCCTGATCGGCAACGGCGGCGCTGAGTACGGCGTGCGGGGCTATGTCAGCGCCTATGACGCCGCTTCCGGCAAGCTGGTCTGGCGCTTCTACACCACGCCCAACCCCACCGGCGCGCCCGACGGCGCCGCCTCGGACAAGGTGTTCAAGGAGAAGGCCGCGGCCACCTGGAGCGACGGCGCCTGGAAGGAGACCGGCGGCGGCGGCACCGTCTGGGACGCCATCACCTACGATCCGCAGACCGGCCTCGTGTACATCGGCGTCGGCAACGGCACGCCCTGGAACCATAAGCTGCGCTCGGGCGGCAAGGGCGACAACCTGTTCCTCTCGTCGATCGTGGCGCTCAAGCCCGAGACGGGCGAGTACGTCTGGCACTACCAGACCACCCCCGGCGAAAGCTGGGACTACACCGCCACCCAGCACATCATGGCCGCCGACCTGAAGGTGGACGGCAAGGTCCGCCGCGTGGTCATGCAGGCCCCGAAGAACGGCTTCTTCTACGTGCTCGACGCGAAGACCGGCCAGCTGATCTCGGCCGAGAAGTTCGTGCCCGTCGAGTGGGCCGAACGCATCGACCTCAAGACCGGCCGCCCGGTCGAGATCGCCGCCGCCCGCTATCCCAAAGGCACGGCGTCCAACCAGATGGTCGGCGCCCTGGGCGGCCACAACTGGCACCCGATGGCGTTCAGCCCCAAGACCGGCCTGGTCTACATCCCGGCCCAGCACGGCCGCGGCTTCTATGCCGACCCCGCCGACTTCAAGTACGTCGCCGGCGCCTGGAACACCGGCATGCTGCGCCTCCCCGAGGGGCCCAACGCCAAGCCCACGATCACCCGGCCCAACAACCGCGCCGCCGCCCGCGGCGAGCTGATCGCCTGGGATCCGGTCACCCAGACCAAGCGCTGGAGCGTCATGTTCCCGCACATGACCACCAGCGGCGTCCTGGCCACCGACGGCGGACTTGTCTTCCATTCGGCGCTCAACCGCCTCATCGCCTACGACGCCCAGACCGGGCATCTGCTGTGGAGCTACGACCTGGGCGCCCGCGCCATCGCGCCGGCCTCGACCTACGCCATCGACGGCGAGCAGTACGTGGCCCTGATGGTGGGCGCCGGCGGCGCCGGCAACTTCGACCAGCCCCGCCAGCGCGGCCGCCTGCTGGTGTTCAAGCTGGGCGGGACCGTGAAGCCGCCGCCCTATCCGAAGCCCGCCGTTCCCCCGCCGCTGGACCTGACCCTGGCCACGGCGTCAAAGGGCGACGCCGACAAGGGCGGGGTGGTCTACGACCAGTTCTGCGGCGGCTGCCACGGCCGCGGCGTCTTCCTGCCCAACCTTGCCCGCTCGCCCGCGATCCTCGATCCCGAGGGCTTCAAGGCCATCGTCCTGGACGGCGCGCTGAAGGCGAACGGCATGGCCCCCTTCCGCCGCTTCTTCGACGAGGCCGCCGCCGAGGACATCCGCGCCTTCCTGCTCTGGCAGGCCAAGACCGCTCCGCCGCCGGTGGCCGAGGAACCCCGGCACGCGCAGTAGGAAGCGTTAGCTCAGGCGAAGTCGCGGCTGAGTTCGGCCCGCGACGCCGGCGACAGGCCCGCCAGGTGGCTGTAGCGCTCGTGCGCGCAGCCGATCAGGATTTCTGTGCCCGGATCGCGGAACTTCGCCACATGCTCAGGCTTCAGCGCGAACCGCAGGAAGTGGACCGAACTGGTCTTGCCGTCCTCGCGGGTGCGCTCGACGTCGCCCTCCGGGACCGCCATCACCCGCTCGCCGCCCACCTGGATGAAGAACAGGTCCTCGGCCCCGCCCAGCTGCGCCAGCACCGCCGCGCGCCGCACGGGATCGTCGATCTCGAACATGACCGTGGCGACCAGCTCCGAGCCCTGCGGGATCAGCGGGTTGTAGGCCGCCAGCTCGTCAGGCGCCTGCGCCGCGCCGCCCTTCTCGATGAGCAGCATCTCCTGCACCTGGAAGAGCATGGTGTCGTAGTTCTCGAAGTAGAACGTGCAGTAGGGACCCAGCGCGATCCGGCGCAGGCGCTTCACCGGCAACAGCTCGGCGCGCCAGGCCTTGCGGCGCTGGGCGAACTCGGCGTCGGGCAGTAGGTCCGCAGGGGTGATGCGTCGTTCGGCGAGCGGCATCTTCAGATCACTCCATAGGCGCGGGCGAACACCTCGATCGGGTGCGCCTCGGCAGGTCTTGGCGGAGCCCCCTCCTTGGCCTCGTCCCCGATCAGCTGGCCCAGGTGCTTGCAGGCCAGCGGGCAGTCCGAGCACAGGGTCTCGTTGCCCTTCGTCGTCACCTGGCGGGCGGCGGGCCGGCCCACCTTGTTGGCCGCGGGCCGCGTGGCCTTCATCACCCCGAATGTGCCGCCGTGGCCCGAGCAGCGCTCGACCAGATCGACCTTGGTGTCGGGGATCAGCTTCAGCATCTCCATCGACTTCGCCCCCATATTCTGGGCGCGCGCGTGGCAGGCGTGATGGAAGGTGACCCCGCCGGCCACCGGCGCCAGGCCGGGGACCAGGCCATAGGTCTTCGACAGCTCGACCACGTACTCGGCCACGTCCTTGGTCCTGGCCGACAGCGCCGTGATCGAGGCGTCGTCCGGCAGCATCAGCGGCCACTCGAACTTCATCATCAGCCCGCACGAGGCGGTCAGGGCGACCACGTCGTAGCCCTGCTCGATGTAGGGCTTGAAAGCCGCCGCGACCCGCCGCGCCTTGCCCGCCACGTCCTTGATATCGCCGGCCTCCAGCTGCGGCATGCCGCAGCATTCCGGATAGACCAGCTTCACCTCGACGCCCTGCAGCGCCAGCACCTTGGCGGCGGCCACCGCCGTGTCGGGCTTGTTGTAGTCGACGTAGCAGGTCGCATAGAGCGCGACCTTGCGCTGGCCGAACGCCGGGCCCTGCGGGTTGGCCGCCAGCGGGCTCTTCAGCCGGTCGGTCGCGGTCTTGCTCGCAAACGTCGGCAGCTCGGCCTCGGCGTCGATCTCGGCGATCGCTTCCAGAAGCTTGCGCAGCGGCGTGTTCTTCCGCGCGGTGGCCCAGTTGGCCAGGCCCGCCACGGGCTTGGCCAGCTTGCCGTTGCGGTCCATCTCGCCCAGCTGCTCGCGCACCCAGTCCTTCTCGCCCGCACGGCGCTTGGCGGCGCGATAGCGCAGGATCAGGTGCGGGATGTCGATGTCGAAGGGGTGCGGCGGGACGTACGGGCACTTCGTCAGGAAGCACATGTCGCACAGCGTGCAGGCTTCCGCGATGTGGGCGTGGTCCTTGGGCCCGATGCCGTCGATCTCGCCCGTCGGGCCCTCGTCGATGGCATCGAACATCCGCGGGAAGCTGTCGCACAGATTGAAGCAGCGCCGGCACGTGTGACAGACGTCGAACTGCCGTTGCAGCTCGGCCTCAACCTTCGCCAGATCGTAGTACTCTTCGTCCTGCCACAGGATCGGGCGGCGGAACGGCGCGTCGAGGCTGCCTTCGCGCGGGGGAGCTTTCGTGTCTTCACTCATACCGTCATCCCGGCCGTAGCGAAGCGGAGAGCCGGGACCCAGCGGCCGCGGCTCTCACTTCTGGGTCCCGGATCGGCCTGCGGCCGCCCGGGATGACGTTACTGATCGAGCGAGTCGAGGGCGCGCTGGAAGCGGCCGGCGTGGGACTTCTCGGCCTTGGCCAGCGTCTCGAACCAGTCGGCGATCTCGTCGTAGCCTTCCTCGCGGGCCGTGCGCGCCATGCCCGGGTACATGTCGGTGTACTCGTGCGTCTCACCGGCGATCGCGGCCTTCAGGTTGTCGGCGGTGCCGCCGATCGGCAGGCCCGTGGCGGGGTCGCCCACGCCTTCCATGAATTCCAGGTGGCCGTGCGCGTGGCCGGTCTCGCCTTCCGCGGTCGAGCGGAACACCGCGGCCACGTCGTTGTAGCCTTCCACGTCGGCCTTCTGGGCGAAGTAGAGGTAGCGGCGGTTCGCCTGGCTCTCGCCGGCGAACGCGGCCTTCAGGTTCTCGATAGTCTTGCTGCTGGCAAGCGACATACGCATCTCCCTTGGGGCGCCGACATCCCTCCCTTGGGCGCCGCGCCGTGCGGCGGGACTATGGACCCGCCGGCCCATCGATCAACATGGTTCTCTCTATGCTGAGCATCGAAAGGCTCTATGGAGCCCGCCGCGCCCGCGCGGGTTCTGCTCCTGAAGCAAGGAGCACGCTCATGTCCGACAACAAGATTCAGGGCGAAGGCGACTACATCTCGGGCAAGAAGTACCAGGAGATGCAGCACGAGTTCGCGCAGAACGGCCCCGTCGAAGAGAAGGCCCGCGAAGCCGAACAGGCCCTCGACGGCCCCGAAGCCGCCGACCTCGAAAAAGCCCGCCGCGACACCGCGAACGGCAAGCCCGACTGACTAACCTCCTCTCCCCCGGCGCAGCCCGAGAGGGGGAGGGAGTCTGCCTCGTGCTTCGATCCCTACGGCGCTGAGGCTCCCACGGGCGCCGCCCGCGCCCTCTCGATCCGCGCCGTAAGCGCGGCGCGCTGAGCCTCGGTCTTGGCCGCCCACCACGTCCGCACCTCATCCACCGGCACGGGCGTCACCCAGCGCGCGTAGCGCTTGAGCTCGGCCTTCGGATAGTCGCTGGCGATGCCGCGCAGGTGGCGGTCGAAGAAGCCCAAGACGAAGTCGTTCTGCGCCCCGATCATCACCCGTGTCGGCGTCGTGCCGAACAGGGGATCGCGCGCCGGCCGGCGCATGAACAGGGTGAAGTCCGACAGCCCCATGTGCTGCGCGCCCTTGACCGACACGCGATAGATGTCGGGCCGTGTCCCCATCGTCGCCAGGCGCTCGTAGGAAAACTCGTTGAAGCTGCGCAGCGCCTTGGGCGGCGCGACCTTCAGCGACTTGTAGATGTTGTCCAGGTCGGAGTGGAACATCAGGAACGGCGCGGGAACCTCGGCCGCGAAGGCCTGGAACGGGAAGTCGCCGCCATCCAGGTTGATCCCCGCCGCGCACCGCCGGTCGCGCATGCACACGGTCCCCGAGGTCGCGCCGCCGAACGACATGCCCATCTCGCCCACCCGCGTCAGGTCGCCCGCCGCGGCGATGGCGCGGATCTCGGGCGGCACGGCGCCGCGCTGCAGTTGATCGTGCACGAAGATGCGGTCGGCAGCCCAGATCTCGCCGCTCTTCATCATCCTGTCGCTGGTTCCACCCAGCGCCAGCTCGCGCATGCGCAGATAGCCTTCGAGCCGGTCGTCCAGGGTCGCCCCCGAGAGCGCCTGCTGCTGCGCCGCGCGGGCGGCCTTGTCGCCGTCGGTCTGCGGCGCCTTGGCCATCTGCGCCAACGCCGGGTCGGACGGCGCCACCCCGCCGCTCGGGAACACGGTGTCCGAGGAGTCATAGGTGTGCTGCACCGAGAAGACGATGTACCCGTGGCTGGCCAAGTGCTCCATCAGCACCGTGTTCTGCGCCAGGAACGAGGTGTAGCCGTGGCTGTAGAACACCACCGGCAACCGTGACGGCCCCGCCAGAACCGGCGCGTTCGGATACGAATTCGTGGTCACGTGCTTCACGTAGGTGAAGAACGGCGGGAAGCCCGCCAGCGACCCCATGCCCTTGGCGGTGGTGTCGGCCTCCTGCTCCGAGAAATAAGGCGCCGGCGTCCGGCTGGTGATGTCGCCGGCCGGATACCAGACCCTGACCAGCAGCTTGCGCGGCTCGCCCGGCTTGGCGGCGAGCACGCCCGGCCGGCTGGCGTCGTCCACCTCGAAGCTGCGCACCCCCACCGGATGCGGCCCGCTGGGCTTCGGCAGCGCCGAGACCGGGAAGGTCACGATGGCCGCCAGCGGGACCAGCGCCAGCAGGCCGAACACCACGCCCGAGACCCACGGCTTGCCCGTCTTCTCCGGCGCCCTGCGCAGCCGGTTCACCAGCAGCACCAGCAGCAGCACTGCCGCGACGGCCGCCCCGACCCCGTCCTGCCACCGGTCGTCGATCACGCCCCACAGGCCCAGCAGCAGCGCCGCCCCGGCCGTCCCGGCCAGCAGCACCGCCCGCCCGGGCAGCCCGCGCAGCCACCAGACGACCACGAACGCCGCCAGCGCCCCCAGCAGCAGGATGTCGACGACCGTCATGCGCGCCCCCCGTTTTCCCAACCATAGCGGTGATGTCAGCCCGCGCGCAGCTTTCCTCGCCTAGAGCCCTCTCCCCCTTGCGGGGAGAGGGTTGGGAGTGGGGATGTCGGCTCAGAGCCCGAAGGTTCGCACCCCCACCCCCGACCCCTCCCCGCAAGGGGGAGGGGAGAACCAGCTCAGCTTTACGCCCGCAAGTTCCGGAACGTGATCGAATAGCGGTGCGACTTGGCCTCCGGCAGGCTGTGCTCCCAGATCAGGCGCGCCGGCCCGTCCAGCAGGTAGGCCGAGCGCGGCGCGACCGGCACGTTCATCCGCTCGAACCGCTCACCCACCCGCCTGCGAAACCGCATCACGGTCGGCGACACCAGCGACACGCCGACGATCTTCTCGAACACCGGCCGGTCGCGATGCCAGCCGATCGGCGCGCCTTCGCGGTACTCGTTGATCAGCACGTGCCGGAACGCCTCGCCCGGCAAGCCCGCGAACGCCGCCGCGCGGTTCCGGACGGGCAGCAGCCAGTCCGGCATCGCCTCGGCGTCCACCAGCCCCGGTCCGGTGAAGTCGTAGCGCAGCCCGAAGCTGACCACACGGCGGCGGCCCTCGTAGCCGCGGAACTGGAACGGCTCGAACGCCAGCCCGGCCAGCCGGTCCACCAGCTCGGCCTCCTCGGCCGGCGTCACCAGGTCGTCCCGGTACCGGAACCCCTCAGGCGCCACAGGCGGAAGATCGAACAACGCGCTCACCAGCGTTTCCATGGCCGCAAACGAAGGCGGCGGGAAGGATCGCCCTTCCCGCCGCCGACAATCAGGTCCGGTCTCCGCGACTAGTAGCGGGGATAGTCGTTGTAGCCGTAGCGGCGCTCGTCATCGCGACGCGACAGGCGGACGTCGTTGCTCAGCAGGTCCATCCGCCGGTCCAGATCGCGGCTCTCCCAGCGCGACAGGCCGTTCACCCGATAGCGCGCCTCCAGGCGGGCGATGCGGTTGAATTCGGTCCGCAGGCGATACGCCTCTCGGCCGGTCAGCTGGCCCGAGCGGACGCCCTGGTCGATGCGGAACGCCAGCCGCTCCTGGCGCTCGTCGTGCGGCATCCAGCGGGTGTCGTGGCGACCGTAGCCATAGGGTTGGGCTGCGGCCGCGCCCGCGGTCAGGGCGGTGGCGGCGGCCAGGGTCACGATCATGGTCTTCATTTCGGTCTCTCCTCTCATGGGTCCATCGATGGAGGGGGCCGGCGCATCGCGCCCTGTCCGCTCCAGACGTCCCTCGATGGGGAGGCAAAACTCCGTTTGCCGGATTTGGTTCAGCGTGGCCGCGCCCCCGCTCACGAAGGCGTGAACACGGCCCGGATAGGCGCAGCCGCACATTGGCAGGGTCGAAAGCCGTGGCGGAGGGTGCGGATGAGGCTGTTCTGCGCGCTGATCGCGACCCTGCTTGTCGCGGCCTGCCAGACCGTCCCGCCCGACCGCGGCATCGACGTGATCTATGTGCCGACCCCCTATGAGACCGTCGACGCCATGCTGGCCCTGGGCGAGGTGAAGGCCGGCGACGTCGTCTACGACCTGGGCTCGGGCGACGGGCGCATTCCCATCGAGGCGGCCAGGCGTTTCGGCGCCCGCGGCGTCGGCATCGAGCTCAGCGAAGTCCGCGTGGCCGAGGCCCGCGCCAACGCCAGGGCCGCCGGCGTCGAGCGCCTGGTACGCTTCCGCCGCCAGGACCTGTTCGCCGCCGACATCGGCGAGGCGACCGTGGTGATGCTCTACCTGCTGCCAGAGCTGAACGAGCGCCTGAAGCCCAAGCTCCGCGCCCTGCCCCCAGGCACGCGCATCGTCAGCTACACCTGGGACATGGGCGCCTGGACCGCCGAAAAGACCGTCAACGTCGCCCCCGGCGTCCAGATCTACCTCTGGCGCGTGCCGGAGAAGGGCGTGCCGATCCCGTAAGGGGGCGCCCCCTACCCCAGCCGCCCGATGGCCTCGGCCACCGCGCGCGGGTGCTCCATCGTGACCATGTGGCCGGCCTCGGGGATGGAGACCAGTTCGGCGCCCAGGATGCCCTTCTTGAAGCCGTGCGCGTAGACCGGCGGGATCAGCTTGTCGCCGTCGCCCCACACGATCACAGTCCGGGCGCGGATGCGGTGCATACGGCCGGCCAGACCCCGCTCGGGAATGGGGAAGAGGATCCGCCCGGCCATGCCCAGCTGGCGGGCGTTGGTCACCAGGTAGGTCTGCAGGAAGTTGGGGTCGGTGACGTTGCGGCCCGCCGTCAGCATCGCCGCGCCCGCCTCGGCGTCGTGGAACAGCAGCGCCGGCATCTCGTAGGGCAGGGTCGCGAACAAATCGGCGATCGGGTGCTCGTCGTCCCACAGGCCGGCCGGGGCGATCAGGCAGAGCCGCGAGACATCGTTGGGCTGAACGGCGGCCATCTCGGCCGCGATCATCCCGCCCATCGAGTGGCCGACCAGGATCGGGTCCTTCAGCCCCAGCGCCTGCACCACATCCCAGCTGTGCAGGGTGAAATCCAGCATGTCGCGGATCTCGGGCGCCTCCTCGCTGTCGCCGTAGCCGGGGATCAGCGGGGCGTAGACGCGATGGCTTTTCGCGAGCTCGGCCAGCAGCGGGTCGTCGGCGGTGACGCCGCCGGCCCCGTGCAGGAAGACCAGGTCGGGCCCGGCGCCGCCGACGAGATAGCGGACCGGCGCATAGGTGGTCTGGACGGTGCGCAGCTCCATGGTCACGCCTCCACCGCGTAGGTCTTCATCAGCTCTTCACGGGTGGGCGCCTGCTTGGGCAGGGCGCCCGAGGTGACCCGGTCCTTCAGCGGCTGGGTCCAGAAGCGGTTGTCGTGATCCCAGTCGGGGAACATGTTCCGCAGCTTGGGCATCACCTTCTCGGCGAACAGCTTGGTGGAATACATGCACTTGTCGGCCGGCATGTTCCCCACGTGCATCAGGCAGAAGATGTTGCCGACGTTCAGGCCCTTGATCAGGTCCTCCATCCGCTGGCGCACGGTCTCGGGGCTGCCGGCGATGATGTGCCCCTGCTCGGTCAGCTCCTTCCAGGTCAGCTGGGTGTAGCCGCCGGTGGGCGGGGCGTACTGCGACAGGGCGCCGGTCTGGATGGTCTTGATCGTGCGGTAGCCGGGCGCGTCGGCGAAGCCCGGATAGACGTGCAGGCAGCGATTGTAGAAGTAGCTGACGTGCTCGGAGTAGAGCCGCTCGGCCTCCTCGTCGGTGTCGGCCACCAGGATCGTTTGGGCGAAGCCGGCGCGGTAAGGGCTCTTGTCGACGCCCCGCTCCTCCACCCGCTTCCAGTAGCCGTTCATCAGCGCCTGGGCGCGCAGGTAGCCCGAGAAGCTGAGGTACGAGTAGCTGTAGGTGTTGTCGATGCAGAAGTCGTAGGTCTCGACCGAGCCGCCGCCCGGGATATGCACCGGCGGATGCGGCTGCTGGATCGGCCGCGGCCAGATGTTCACGTGGCGCAGCTTGTTGTAGCGACCGTTGAAGGCGAAGGGCTCGCGGGTGGTCCACGCCTTGATGATCAGGTCGTGGGCTTCCTGGTATTTCTCGCGCGTCAGGCTGGGAATCTGGCCGTAGCAGTAGTTGGTGTCCATGGAGGTCCCCACCGGGAACCCCGCCACCAACCGCCCGCCCGAGATGCAGTCCAGCATCGCGAACTCTTCGGCCACCCGCACTGGCGGATTGTAGAGGGCGATCGAGTTGCCCAGCACCACGACCGCCGCATCCTTGGTCCGGCGCGCGAGGCCCGCGGCGATGATGTTGGGGCTGGGCATGATGCCATAGCCGTTCTGGTGGTGCTCGTTCACCCCCACGCCGTCGAAGCCGAGGGTGTCGGCGTACTCCAGCAGATCCATGTAGGTGTTGTAGACCTCATGGCTCCTGGCCGGATCGAACAGCTTCTGGTCGATGTCGACCCACACCGAGCGGTTCGTCTCCCGGAAGTCGTCCGGGAGATAGGGCCACGGCATGAGGTTGAACCAGGTGAACTTCATGCGTCGTTCCTCCGTCAGCGCCCATCTCTGATGGAGGGTCGCTGAACGACGATAACCTATCGCGGGGCGGCGCCAAGCCGGTCATTCCGGTCCGCTTGACGAACGACGTTCGAGGGAGTCTGCTCAGGCCGACGTCCCGGGGGGGGGGGGGATCCATGCGACAGCCAGCGCTCGATCGTCGCGCGATTCTCCTGCTTGCGAGCGGCATCGCAGGGGCCGGAACGGCGGCCGAAGCCGCCCCGGCGGCGACGCCCCCTGCGGCAGAGACGCCACCCGCCGGCTACATCTTCCTCCAGCCCAGCGAGGCCCTCTTCGTCGAGGCGCTGGCGATGCACATGGTCCCTGCCGACGACCTCTCTCCGGATGGCGTCGCGCTGGGCATCCCGGTGTTCATCGACAGGGCGCTGGCCGGCTCATGGGGCAAGGGCGACCGGCTCTACATGCAAGGCCCGTGGCGGTCCGGGTCGCCGAACCAGGGCTACCAGCTGCCGCTCACGCCATCCGAGCTGTATCGGGTGGGCATTGCGCAATCCAACGCCTACTGCCAGGCGACCTACGGCAAGACCTTCGACCGGCTGCCTGCCGCGGAGCGGGAGGGGTTCCTCGTCGCCCTCAGCCAGGGCCGGCTGGCTCTGCCGGGCGGCCTGCCCGCACGGCCTTTCTTCGATGTGCTCTACCAGACGGTGATGGAGGGTATGTTCGCCGACCCGATCTACGGCGGCAATCGCGACAAGGCCGCCTGGCGGATGATTGGCTTCCCTGGCGTGATGGCGAACAACGCCCAGAACATCGCACTCTACAACGACGGACGGCGGTTCACGGCAGAGCCCGTGGGCATCGCCGACATGTCGTAGGCGGACGGCCGTGGCCCGTACACTGCCTCCGGTCGACATCGTCATCGTCGGCATGGGCTGGACCGGCGGGATCATGGCCCGCGAGCTGGGCCCGACAGGCCAGAAGATCGTGGTGCTGGAGCGGGGCGGACCCCGCTCGACCGGCGAGAACTTCAGCGTCCCGATGATCCGCGACGAACTTCGCTACGCCCAACGCACCGACCTGATGATGGACACGGCGAAGGACACCGTGACGATCCGCAACACGCCTGCGGAGACCGCGTTGCCCATGCGGCGGCTGGGCTCCTTCCTGCCCGGCGAGGGCGTGGGAGGCGCGGGCGCACACTGGAACGGCGCCACCTGGCGCTGGGCCGACAACGACCTGAAGATCCGATCGATGTACGAGCAGCGCTACGGCGCGGGCTTCATCCCCAAGGACATGCCGCTGCGGGACTGGGGGGTCAGCTACGCCGACCTTGAGCCCTACTACGACCGGTTCGAGTACGACGCCGGCGTCTCGGGCAAGGCGGGCAACATCAAGGGTCGCAAGCAGGCGGGCGGCAATCCGTTCGAGGGCCCGCGCAAGCGCGACTACCCGCTCCCGCCGCTCACCGAGAACTACGCAAGCAAGCTTTTCCGCACGGCGACCCAGGGTCTGGGACTGCACCCCTTCGCCCGGCCGGCCGCCAATGCTTCCAAGCCCTACGTCAATCCCGACGGCATGCAGCTGGGCCAGTGCCAGTATTGCGGCTTCTGCGAGCGCTTCGGTTGCGAGTCCAACGCCAAGGGCAGCCCGCACACCACGGTGATTCCCGTGGCCCTGAAGAACCCCAACGTCGAACTTCGGACCTGGTCGTGGGTGCAGAAGGTCATGCTCGACTCCACCGGCAAACGCGCCGTGGGCGTCGCCTATGTGAACGTGCAGACGGGAGAGGAACTGGAACAGCCGGCCGACCTGGTCATTCTCTGCGCCTACGCCCTTTCGAACGTGCACCTGATGCTGCTGTCGGGGATCGGCGCGCCCTATGACCCGGCTACGGGTCAGGGCGTGGTCGGCAGCCACTACGCCTACCAGGGGTCGGCGTCGCAGCAGATGTTCTTCGAGGGCAGGAACTTCAATCCGTTCATTGCGACCGGGTCGATGGGCGCCATCGTCGACGACTATCACGCCAACTGGGACTTCGACCGCGGCCCGCAGGGCTACATCGGCGGATCCACGATCAGCGTCAGCGGCAGCAATGGTCGCCCCATCGGTTACCGGCCGACGCCAGCAGGCACGCCGGCCTGGGGCGCCGAATGGAAGCGGGCGACCGCCAAGTGGTACCAATCGGCCCTTAGCGTCAGCGCGCTCGGCGGGGTCATGCCCCACCGTCAGAACTTCCTCGACCTGGACCCCACCTATCGCAACCGCTTCGGCCAGCCGCTCCTGCGCATGACCTTCGACTTCAAGGACAACGACCTGAAGCAGAACCGCCATGCCGCCGAGCTGTGCGCGCAGATCGGGCGCGCCATGAACCCGACCCACGCGAACCCCGCCTTCTATCCGCGCACGTGGTCGGTGGTTCCCTATCAGTCGACCCACAACACCGGCGGGGCGATCATGGGCGCCGAGCCTGGGGCCAGCGCCGTCAACACCTGGCTGCAGAGCTGGGACGTGACCAACGTGTTCGTGGTCGGCGCGTCGGCCTTCCCGCACAACTCGGCCTATAATCCGACCGGCCCGGTGGCGGCTCTGGCCTACCGAACAGGCGAAGCCATCCGCGAACGCTACCTCAAGCGTCCGGGACTGCTGTCATGAGGTGGGTCGTCCTTCTCCTGGCGCTCATCGCCGCGGGCCCGGCGACCGCCGGCGGCGATGCGAAGCGCGGCAAGACGATCTACGCCCAGTGCGCAGCCTGCCACACCGTCGATCCTGCGGCGCCCAAGGCGCTCGGCCCCCACTTGAAGGGGATTGTCGGTCGCAAAGCTGGAGCGGTCGAGGACTACGTCTATTCCCCGCCAATGCGCCGCTCGGCCGTGATCTGGACCGCCGAAACGCTCGACGCCTTCCTCGTCGACCCGCAGGCGGTGGTCCGGGGCACCAAGATGCCGTTCTCCGGGCTGCCCACACCGCGTGACCGCGAAGACCTGATCGCCTTCCTCGCCGGGCTCTAGCTCACCATCGTCGAAATCTATTCTAATTGGTCACAAGATCGATTGGACCTTTGTCCTGGCCCTGCCTATCTAGCAGCGACAGACAAGGACGACCGCCCATGCGCCTCGCCGCCAAGACCGCCAGCTGGTCGCTGGTTCACATGATCGTCGCCATCGCCGTGGCCTATGCGCTGACCCGCAACTGGCAGGCGGCCCTGGCCGTGGGCCTGATCGAGCCCATCTTCCAGACCATCGCCTTCGCCGTCCACGAGCGGGCCTGGGCCCTCAAACCCGCCCGCGTTCGCGCCCGCTGATCCCAGGAGAGACACACATGGCCGAAAAATCACAAAATGAGATCGCCGCTGGGCTCTCCAGGCTCCTGGCCGACACCTACGCGGTCTACCTGAAGACCCACGGCTACCACTGGAACGTCCGCGGCCCGAACTTCGGCTCGCTGCACGCCCTGTTCATGACCCACTACACCGAGATGTGGGCCGCCATCGACCTGATCGCCGAGCGCATCCGCGCCCTGGGCGAGCTGGCGCCCATGGGCTACGGCGCCTTCGGGCAGCTGTCGCAGATCAAGGACGGCGACCCTGCCCAGAACGCCGAGGCCATGCTCACGGAGCTGGTCGCCGACCACGCCGCCCTGGTCGCCACCGCCAAGGCCGCCCGCGACGGCGCCGACGACGTCACCGCGTCCCTGATCGACGCCCGTGTCGAGGCCCACGAGAAGCACGCCTGGATGCTGCGCGTCTCTATCGGCTAGCGGCGCGGTCAGGCGGCGTCGGGCAGCGGGCTTACCGCCCGAGTCTCGTCGAACCAGACCCAGGCGTCGAACTGCTCGGGCAGGCGGCACCCGGCGTAGTGGCTCGCACGCTCGGTCTCCGGGCGGTAGACGGCGCCCACGAACCGCTCGAGCCGCGGCTCGGACAGGGCGCGACGCAGGGCGCTGTGCACCTGCGGGCGCAGGTCCAGCAGGAAGCGGCCAACCCCTGTGTCGTGCGCGTCGCGCTCCTGGCTCCCGGGAAGGGATGGCCGGATCGGCTTGACCTCGACGCGGCCGTCCCAGGCTCGGACGCAGGCCACCTCGCCGGCATGGCACCCCATGCCGATCAGGCGCACCTCGTCGCCCCAGGTCTCGCGGCAGAGCTGGCCAAGGCTCAGCTCGTCGCGAACGACGCCCATTTCGGTCGCCCGCGCGTCGCCGACGTGCGCGTTGTGCGCCCAGACCACGATCTTGGCGTCCCGCCCCTTGCTTTCCATCAGCCCCTGCAGCGTCTCGGACATGTGCCGGGCGCGCAGGTTCCACGCCTCGGCGCCGCCGTAGTACATGGCCCGATAGTAGTCCGGAGCTTCGCGAAGCAGCCGCGCCGCGTTGGCGGCGCTCAGAAGCGCCTCGTCACCGCCGGCGGTCTCCTGCAGCTGGCGAGCCAGGGCGTCAGCCAGGCGCGACGTCACCGCAGCCTCGTTGGACGCATAGCGCCCTGACCCCGCCACCCGGCCCGGCGCGTCGTCCTGCGACCACGGCGCCACACAGCCGAAGCGGTCGCGCGCGAGGTCGGCGACCTCGGGGTCGACCTTGGCGAGATGCTCCACGGCCGTGCGCATCGATCCGGCCAGGTTGTAGAGGTCCAGGCCATGGATCGCTGTCTGCGCGCCTGGCGCCCGGCCGCTGTTGTGGGCGGTAAGCCAAGTCAGGAAGTCGTCGAACTCAGCGTTGCGCCACATCCAGTTCGGAGCGCGCGGGGGAGCCGCCTGTGTCGGACGCTTGCGCCCCCGCGCCTGGGCGTCCAGCACGCGGGCGTCCGGCCAGTCGGCCTCCAGCGCCAGGATGTTGAAGCCGCGCGTCTCGATCAGCCAGCGGGTGATGGCCGCTCGCGCGCGATAGAACTCGGACGTTCCGTGGGTGGCTTCGCCCAGCAGCACGACCCTGCCATCGCCGAAGCGGTCGAACAGGCGGCCAAAGGCGGGATCGTCCAGGTCGGGCAGGGGCTCCGCCGCCAGCGCCATGTGCGCCGCCGGGCCGTGTCGGGGAGATGGCGCTGTCGCTCGAGGTCTCGCGAACGTGCGCGACGGCTCGGCCGACGCGACCGGTTCCGCGTCGTGATCGCGGACCGGATCGGTGGTCGGCTGGCCCGAAGGCCGGATGTCATGCATGAGTCGGCTAATCCCGAATGGCGCCCTCAACAAGAACCAGCCAAGGTTGGCCAGGGTTCCGGGCGAATGCGCGGCGGGAGTGTGCAGAAATGGTGGTGGAGCTGCGCAGGGTTGAAACGGCCTACCAAGGGTTCTTGACCCTGATGGTCGCGACCTGCACCGGGCCCGACGGCGAGACGTTCCGTCGCGAGATCGAACACCACGGGCGGGCCGCCTGCGTCCTGCCCTATGACCCCGCACGCAAGGTGGCGCTGATGATCAACCTGCCGCGCGCGCCGGTGATCTGGGCCGGAGGGCCGCCTGAGCTGCTCGAGGCCCCGGCGGGTATGGTCGAGAACGAGGATCCCGAGGACACCGCCATCCGCGAAGCGCTGGAAGAGGCAGGCGTCGCCTTGCGCCGACTGGACGCCGTGGCCTCTCCCTTCTCGATGCCGGGCGTGTCGAGCGAGCGGATCGATCTGTTCCTGGCGGAGTACTCCCAGGGCGACCGTACCGGCCCCGGCGGCGGGGTCGAGGGCGAGAACGAGCATATCTCTGTCCAAGAAGTTCCGCTGTCGCGGCTCTGGGCATGGGTCGAGCAGCGCAAGATCGAAGACCTGAAGTCGCTGGCGCTGATCCTGGCGCTGAAGGTTCGGCGGCCTGAGCTGTTCGCCTAGCAGCAACCTCCCCCGCCGAGTGCTAACATGTTGTATTAATGGTGTTTTCAGAAAGAATCAGGCTTCATCTCCAGCAGCGTGGCCGCACGCGCCGCGCATGATTCTGTCTGCGAGGTTCCATGAAGGTGTCGCCGGAGTTCAGGAAGCAACTGGAAGGCTACGGCCTGACCACGGCCGAGATTCTCTACCGCATGCCGGACCACCCGAGTCTCCTGCAGAGCTATCTCTGGCAGGACTACGACCTGTTCCCCGAGTTCCCGACGCTGCGGAAGTTCCTCGACTTCTGGACCCGCCAGCTCGACGGCCCTCTGTTCAAGGTCACCGTTGGCCATTGCAAGCTGATCAAGCCGGCCGAACTGAAGGCGGTCGGAGCCGAGTTTCGGCTGCACTGAGGCTGCGGCTCGACAGGAGCCGAATCCGCGTGGCTGATGTCGGGGTGCTGAAGCCGCTCACCGCCGTCCTACTCGCCGCAACCTGGCTCGCCGCCTGCCAGGGCGCGCCCCAGCGCGCCGCCTGCCCGGCCGGGAAGGTCTGTCTGGAGTACGGCAACAACTCCGAGCCCCAGACCCTGGACCCCGGCAAGGCCAATCTGGTCGACGAAGCTTCGATCATCGGCGACCTGATCGAGGGCCTGACCACCGACGCGCCCGATGCGACCCCTGTGCCTGGCGCCGCGGCCCGCTGGGAGACCAGCCCCGACGGCCTGGTCTGGACCTTCCATTTGCGCGAGGCGCGCTGGTCGGATGGCCGCCCCGTGACCGCGGACGATTTCGTCTATGGCCTGCGCCGCACGCTCGATCCCAAGACGGCGTCGATCTACGCCTACCTGCTGTACGTGATCAAAGGCGGGCAGGCCTTGAATGAAGGCAAGGCCACGCCCGAGACCCTGGGCGCCGTGGCCCTGGATGCGCGCACCGTGCAGATCACGCTGGAGCACCCGGCGCCCTACCTGCCCGAGCTCCTCAAGCATCAGAGCTTCTTCCCTGTGCCCAAGCACGTGGTCGAAAAGTACGGCGACGGCTGGGTAAAGCCGGGGCGCTTCGTCTCGAACGGCGCCTTTCGCCTCACGTCGTGGCGGCTCGGCGACCGGATCACGGTCGAGAAGAACCCTTACTACTGGGACGCCAGCAACGTCTGCATCGACCGGGTCAACTACTACCCCACCCCCGACGTCGTCACCGCCGAGCGGCGGATCGCTCGTGGCGAACTCGATCTCAACACGCGCTTCCAATCCAACCGCTATGAGCGGCTGCAGAAGACCATGCCGGGCGTGCCGCGCACCGGCGTCTCGCTGGCCACCGCCTACATGTCGTTCAACACGCGCGACGTGGCCGCCTTCCGCGACATCAGGGTGCGCCGGGCGCTGTCGATGACGGTGGACCGCGACTTTATCGCCAGGAAGCTGCTGCGCGCCGGCCAGCAACCGGCTTACGCCTTCGTACCCCCCATCACCGCCGGCTATGTGAAGAACGGTCCGCGCGTCGCCTGGGCCGACATGCCGTTCGCCCAGCGACAGGTCGAGGCCAAGCGGCTGCTGGCCGCGGCGGGGTTCACGGCGAAACGACCGTTGAGGCTCACCATCACCACGCCCAACAACACTGACACGCTGCTGCTGATGGAGGCGATCCAGGCCGACTGGCGGGCCGTTGGCGTCGAGGTCAAACTGGCGCAGTACGAGTCCGGCGTCGCCTTCAGCGCCTACCGCAACCGCGACTACGAGGTGGGTTCGATGAGCTGGTACGGGGACTTCAACGACCCCGTGACGTTCCTCGGCCTCTTCAAGTCCGATACCGGCGCGCAGAACTACGGCGACTACAAGAACCCCGCCTATGACGCCCTGCTGGCCGCCGCCGACCAGGAGCCGGACCGCGCGAGGCGCGCAGACATCCTGGCGCAGGCCGAGAATCTGATCCTCGACGACGAGGCCACGATCCCGATCTACTTCGTGGTGAATCGTAACCTGGTCAGCAAGCGCATCACGGGCTGGGTGGACAATGCGCCGAACTTCCACCGCACACGGTGGATGTGCCTGAAGTAGTCGCCTAACGGTATTCGTAGTGGCAGCGCTTCTTCTTGGCCTTGTTCTTGGCGATCTCGTGACCCGCCACGGCGCCGACACCGGCTCCGATCAGGGTGCCCTCGGTCTTGGCGCCGCCGCCCGCCACCACATTGCCCAGCACGCCGCCAGCGACCGCGCCGATGACGGTTCCGTTCGTGGCCTTCTTCTTCACGTCCTTGCAGACCAGCACCCGCTTGGCCTCGGCCGGGACCGGAGCGGCGACCAGGGCGCCCCCGGACAGGGCGAACACCAGGGCGGCGACCAATCGATTGCGCATAGCAACGCTCCTCTGAACCTGAAACACCGACCCGCCCGACGCCCTTAACCCGCAAGGCCGTACTTGGGTTTCCTCAAGGGCGCCGATACGACTTGTCGCGAACACGGATTCGCTTCGGGGGCGGCGGTGCAGAAGAAGTCGGTCGCGGGCGGCCTGGTCGTTTTCATCTGCTTCCTGATCGCGGCGGTCGAGGGCTACGACATCCAGGCGTTCGGCGTGGCCGCGCCCCGGTTGGCCCCGGAGCTGGGTCTAAATCCCTCGCAGGTCGGCTGGGCGGCCAGCGTGGCCATGGTCGGCCTGGTCATCGGCGCCTTCGCCGGGGGGTGGCTGGCCGACCGCACAGGCCGGCGGCCGGTGCTGATCGGCTCGGTCTTGCTGTTCGGCGGCTTCTCTCTGGTGACGGCGGGGGCCCATTCGTTCGACGCCCTGCTGTGGGCGCGGTTCGCCACGGGCCTCGGCTTCGGCGGCGCCATGCCCAACCTGATCGCGGTGGCGGTCGAGATCGCCAAGCCCGAGCGCCGCGCCGCAACGGTGGCCGCGATGTTCTGCGGCATGCCCGTCGGCGGGGCGACGGCGGCCCTCATCGCGCGGCTCGCGGGCGAGGGGCTGGACTGGCGGGCGATCTTCATTGCGGGCGGCGTCGTGCCGCTGGTGCTGGCGCCCGTGATCTACCTGTTGCTGCCCGAGACCCGGCCTGCCGCAGACCCGAAGGCCGACCGCAACCTGATCCGGGCCCTGTTTGCTGAGGGCAGAGCCGCGCCCACGCTGCTCGTCTGGGCGGCGTTCATGCTGACCCTGGTCGTGCTCTACCTGGCGCTCAACTGGCTGCCGACCCTGGTGGTCGACAAGGGTCTGCCGGCGTCGGAGGGCTTCGCAGCCTCGATGGCGTTCAACATCGCCGGCGTCGTAGGCTCGCTTCTGGTCGGCGCGGTGACCGACCGCCTAGGCTGGCGCTGGCCGCTGGTGGTCGCCTACATGGCGCTGGGCGCCGCGATGGCGGGTCTGGCCGCCGCAGGGGCCTCGCTGTCGATCATGATGCTGTCGGCGGCGGCCGGGTTCCTCGTGATGGGCGCGCAGTTCTCGCTCTACGCCGTCGCGCCGATGCTCTACCCGGCCCAGCTGCGTGGCGCGGGCGCTGGCGCCGCCGTGGCGATCGGCCGACTGGGGTCCATCGCCGGACCGCTGATCGCGGGCGAGTTGCGCAATGGCGGCTTCAGCCCCGGCGAGGTTTTCCTGACCATGACGCCGGTGGCGCTGGCGGCGGCGGCGATCGTGTTCGCTCTGGCCCGTACGGCCCGGCCCGCCGCCTAGCATGGCGACCGTCGCACGCCTGCGATGGTGGATCGTCGGCCTCGTCTGCGTCGGCACGATCATCAACTACATCGATCGCAACGCCCTGGGCGTTCTGGCGCCGCACCTGACGCAGGAGCTCGACCTTTCGACCCAGGAGTATTCTTGGATCGTGGCCGCCTTCCAGGTGGCCTACACCCTGATGCAACCGGTGTGCGGCGCGATCCTGGACTGGGCCGGTCTGAAGGCCGCCTTCGCGCTCTTCGCCGTGGCGTGGTCGCTGGCCGGGATGGGCCATGCCTTCGCAGGCGGCTGGGTGTCGCTGGCGGCGCTGCGCGGCGCGCTGGGCGCCAGCGAAGCGGCGGCCATCCCGGCGGGCATCAAGGCGATCGGCGAGTGGTTCGGACCGAAGGACCGTTCGGTCGCGGTGGGTTTCTTCAACGCCGGGACCTCGCTGGGCGCGATGATCGCCCCGCCCCTGGTGATCTGGCTGACGCTGACCTGGGACTGGCGCACGGCGTTCCTGGTGACCGGCAGCCTGGGCCTGGTCTGGGCCTTCGCGTGGTGGCGGCTGTACGAGCGCCCGGCGCGGCATCCGGCCCTCTCCGACGTCGAACGTGCGAAGGCGCCCGCCGAGCCCGAAACCGGCGTCGCCGTGCCGTTCCGCGCGCTGCTGGCCGACCGCACCTTCTGGGCGCTGGCGATCCCACGGTTCCTGGCCGAGCCGGCGTGGCAGACCTTCAGCTTCTGGATCCCGCTCTACCTCGCCAGGGAGCGGGGGCTCGATCTCAAAGGCGTCGCGATGTTCGCGTGGATGCCGTTTCTGGCCGCAGACCTGGGCGGGATCCTGGGCGGCTACCTGTCGCCTTTCCTGATGGGCCGTCTGAAGCTGGGCCTGCTGACCTCGCGGGCCGTCGGCGTCGGGCTGGGCGCCGCGCTGATGATCGCACCGGCCTGCGTGGGTCTCGCGCACGGGCCCCTGGCCGCGATCGCCCTCTTCTGCGTCGGCGGCTTTGCGCACCAGATGATCTCGGTGTTGATCAACACGCTGACCACCGACGTCTTCCCCCGCCAGTCCCTGGCCCGCGCCAACGGCCTCGTCGGCATGATGGGCTGGACCGGTGGGCTGCTGTTCTCGCTGCTTGTGGGCGCACTGGCCGATCGCACCGGCTTCGGCCCCCTCTTCGCCCTCCTGGGCGTATTCGACATCGCGGGCGCGCTGGTGCTGTTCGCCCTGCTGCGGCCTGCTGCGCGCGACCGCCTCGGCCCGGCGATGGGATAGCCGGCGGCAAGATCGATCACGGCCCGACGCAGGCATGTGATATTGCGAATGACTCGCACTAACCTTTGCCCTATAGGCCACCTCTCAATCTTTCGAGGGGACCATGCGGACCGCGCTTCTGACGTCGACGATCCTGGCCACCGCCCTGCTGGCGCACGCTGCAGCGGCCCAAACCGCCGATGCCGGCCGCGAAGTCGAGGAGGTCACCGTCACCGCGGCCCGCACGGTGCTGCCGGCCAACGCCCTGCCGCTCACCGTCGAGGTGATCGGCGCTGAAGACCTGAAGCAGCAGGTGACCATCGGCGGCTCGGTGGTCGACGCCGTCGCAGCGCTGACACCCTCATTCTCGCCCACCCGCCAGAAGCTGTCGGGCGCCGGCGAGACCCTGCGCGGCCGCTCGCCGCTGTACGCCATCAACGGCATCCCGCAATCGACCCCGCTGCGCGACGGCTCGCGCGACGGCTTCACGATCGACCCGTTCTTCGTCGACCGCGTCGAGCTGATCTTCGGCTCCAACGCCCTTCAGGGCATCGGCGGCACGGGCGGCATCGTCAACCAGGTGACTGTGGGCGCGCCGAAGGAAGAGGGCGTCAGCGGCCGCGTCCTTCTGCAGAACCTCTCCGACAACGGCTTCCACGGCGACGGCTCGGGCTACAAGGCCGCCGGGCTGCTGAGCTGGAAAGAGGGCGCGTTCGACGCCACCGCCGGCGCCGCCTACGAGAAGCGCGGCGCCTATTACGACGGCAAGGGTCGGCGCGTCGGCTTCGACGCCGCCCAGGGCGAGACCCAGGATTCCGACAGCTGGTCGCTGTTCGGCCGCTTCGGCTACGCGCTCAGCGACACCGCCCGCGCCGACCTGATCCTGAGCCGCTTCCAGCTGGCCGGGGACGGCGACTACGTGAACGTCGCCGGCAACCGCACCACCGGCGTCCCGTCGACCGCCCGCCGCGGCGTCCAGCCCGGCACGCCGGCGCGTGGCCGCACCGAGAGCGCCTCGATCTCGTACACCGACACCGACCTGGCCGGGGGCAACCTGGTGACCCAGGCCTTCTGGAACCGCACGAAGGACCTGTTCGGCGGCGACTCCGGCGCCACCTTCCAGGACATCCGCATCGCGCCGCTGGGCACGCTGCTGGACCAGTCCGAGAACCGCTCGCGCAAGCTGGGCGCCAAGTTCAGCTATGAGCGCGCCGTTCCCGGCCTGGATGGCCTGACCGCCACCGTCGGCCTTGACCTCTTGAAGGACCGCACCGAGCAGGCGCTGGTCCGCACAGACCGCGTCTGGGTGCCGCCGACCCGGTACACCAGCGTCGCGCCGTTCTTGCAGGGCAACCTGGCCCTCTTCGACGAGCGGCTGCGCCTCGCCGGCGGCCTGCGCCACGAGAAGGTTCAGATCAAGGTCGACGACTTCACCACCCTGGCGTTCTACGGCTCCCGCGCCGTGGCGGGCGGCTCGCCCGAGTTCTCGGATACCCTGGTAAACGCCGGCGTGATCTTCGAACCCACGCCGGGCATCCGCGGCTACGTCAGCTATGCGGAGGGCTACACGGTTCCGGACGTTGGCCGCATCACGCGCGCGATCAACATCAACGGCGTCGATATCGACGACTATCTCGACATCAGCCCGATCATCTCGAACAACCGCGAAGTCGGCGTCGAGCTGAAGCGCGGGCCCTTCGACGCCAACGCCACCTACTTCTGGTCGACCAGCACCAAGGGCCAGCTGCTGGTGCTGGTGGGCACGGTGTTCGAGGTCCAGCGCCAGCGGGTCGAGATCGAGGGCTTCGAGTTCAACGTCACCGCCCGCACGCCCATCGAAGGCCTGACGGTCCAGGCGGGCTACGCCGACCTGAAGGGTCGCGCGGACTCCAACGCCGACGGTCGCGTCGACATCGACCTGGACGGCGCCAACATCTCGCCCGACCGCGTGGTGCTGGCCGCCAACTATCGCGAGGGCCCGTGGTCGGGCCGCCTGCAGCTGGGCAAGTACCTGAGCCGCGACTTCCAGGGCGCCGATCCGCGCAACAGCTTCGCGGGCTACACCCTGGTGGACGCCACCGTGCGCTACGAGTTCGAGCGCTGGGGCGGGCTGACGCTGGCCGTCGCCAACCTCTTTGACGAATACTACATCGACTACAACACCGACACGCAGCAGCCGACCAACAACGCCCGGTTCTTCTCCGGCCGCGGCCGCACCTTCACGCTGGCATGGGACTACCGCTTCTGATGATGCGGCTCCTCGATCTCCTGCACCGCTGGCTGGGCGGCGTGATCGGCCTGCTGCTGGCGGTCCTCGGCGTCTCGGGCGCCCTGCTCGTGCACAAGGACGTCTGGACCGGAGTGCCCGGCGCGGGCGACCCACATGTGACCGAGACCGCGGCCCTCGCGGCGGCCGCGCAGCGGCTGATGGCCGATCCCGAGACCCGGCCTCGCAGCATCGTCTTCGCGACCGATGGCTTCGGCCTGAATCGGCTGAGCTTCGAGGGCGAAGCGGGGGCCTACGCCGACCAAGCCGGCCAGATCGTCACCCGCTGGGAGAGCCAGTGGGAGCGGCCCGAGGTCTGGCTCTTCGACCTGCACCACCATCTGTTCTACGGCGACACCGGCGAGATGGTGGCGGGCGTCGCAGGACTGGTCGGACTGGGCTTCGTGATCACCGGCCTGATCCTCTGGTGGCCGCTGCGCCATTCCTACGTGTTCCGCCTGGTCCCGAGGGATCTCTCGCGCTTCGCGATCCTGCGACACCACCGCGACTGGGGCGTCCTGCTGGCGCCCGTGCTGGCGCTGTCGATGGTCACCGGCGCCATAATGATTTTCCGGCCCGTGACGAACCTGGTGCTGGGTCCGGGCGCCGAGGCCGAGATCACCCGGAGCCTGAAGCCGCCCCCGCCGCTCAAGGGGGTGAAATTGGCGCCGGACCTCGACTGGGGCGGCATGATCCGCGAAGCCCGCCGCCTCTACCCGACCGCCGAGGTGCGGATCCTGTCGCTGCCGCGCGAAGGCTCTGGCCTGGTCAGCCTGCGCCTGCGTCAGCAAGAGGAGTGGTTGCCCAACGGACGCACGACCCTGTGGTTCGCCGCCGACACGGGCCGGCTGGTCCAGGCGCGCGACGCCCTGAAGCTGCCCGCCCGGGCCCAGGCCTTCAACGCGATCTACTCGCTGCACGCCGCCAAGGTGGGCGGCCTGCCCTATCGCCTCGTGATGACGGTCTCGGGCCTGACCCTGGGCCTCTTCGGCACGCTCACCGTCTGGACCTTCTGGTTCCGCCGCAAGCCGCGTCAGAAGCGCGAGCCGCGCATCGCCTGACGCAAGAGGGCCGCCGGATGGCTCCGGGCGGCCCTCATCCGTCAGCCTGCGGCTGACACCTTCTCCCGCAAGGGGAGAAGGCTCGCGAGCGTCTGTCGTCAGGCGCTCACCGCCACGCGGCGGGCGTTCTTCTGTAGGACGTCCTCGGCCTGGCGCATGATGTTGGCCACCATGTCCTTGCAGGTCGGGATGTCGTGGATCAGGCCCTGGCTCTGGCCGACGGTCCAGATGCCGCCGTCCGTGTCGCCCTGGCCCATCACGTTGGTCCGGCCACGGACGCCGGCCACCAGGTGGCGCACGTCCTCGATCGTCTTGGTCGGGTCCTGCTGGATCTTGACCACTTCCTCGGACACCGCGTTGCGGGCCACGCGGCTGGTGTTGCGCAGGGTGCGGTTGGTCAGTAGCGTGTCGCGCTCGGTGTTCTCGACGATCTTGCGCTTCACGTTCTCATGGATGGCGCACTCCTGGGTGGCCATGAAGCGGGTGCCCATGTTGACCCCGTCGGCGCCCAGCATCAGCGCGGCGGCCAGGCTGCGACCGTCGGCCATGCCGCCCGAGGCGATCACCGGCACGTCGCCGATCGCGTCCACCGTCGCCGGCAGCAGCACGATCAGGCCGATGTCATCCTCGCCGGGGTGGCCGGCGCACTCGAAGCCGTCGATCGAGATCACGTCCACGCCGTGCTTCACCGCCGAGACCGAGTGGCGAACGCTGGTGCACTTGTGGATCACCTTCACGCCGTTGGCCTTGAAGTCGGGCAGGTGGTCGACGGGCGCGCGGCCGGCGGTCTCCACGATCTTGATCCCGCTTTCGATGATCGCCCGGCGATACTCGTCATAGGGGATCGGGTTCAGCGACGGCAGCAGGGTGAGGTTCACACCGAACGGCTTGTCGGTCAGGTCCTTGCAGCGCTGGATTTCCTTGTGCAGCTCCTCGGCCGACTGGCTGTGGTGGGCGGTGATGAAGCCCAGCGCGCCGGCGTTGGCCACCGCGGCCACCAGCGGCGCATAGCCCACGCCCGTCATGCCGCCCATAATCAGCGGAGTCTCCACACCGAACATCTCGGTGATGCGCGTCTTGATCATTGTCGTTTCCTTGCCCTCGGGACGGCCCTTGCGGCCATTCTGTCACGCCCAAACGCCGCCTGTCTTGCGGTGTGTCGGAGACAGTCCAGCAGGGGTGACGCGACGCGAAGCAAGCGGGGCGAAGCAAGCGGGGCAAACCAAGCGCGGCCACCGGCGTGGGCGCTGATGGCCGGCTAGTCGCGCTGCTCGCCGAGCCCGAGGTCCCGGCTGACCACGTCAAGCACGGCATCCCAATCGCCACCCCGCTCCTGTCGGATGAGCCGCATCTCGGGATACCAGGGCGAACGCACACCATCGCCCCAGCGCCAGTCCAGGCCTTCGCGGGGCAGGAGGACCCAACAGGGCTTCCCCATCGCGCCGGCCAGATGCGCGACGGACGTGTCCACGGCGATGACCAGATCCAGGCCTGCAACGATTTCGGCGGTGTCCTGGAAGTCGCGAGCGCCTGTGTTGGACGGTGAGAGGTCCAGCGCTCCAGGTAGGGTCTCTAACCGGGCGATCTGATCTGGCGAGAGTGAGCGCAGCCTGTCGTTGAGATTTGCGGGGTTCCCACGAAGCGCCAAGCCGATCCGGTGCTGCGTGGGCTGCGCGGCGGCGTTCAGGTAGGTCGCTGGCGGGATGGTTTCCGGCGTCGTGCGACAGCGATACGGAAGGGACGGCCCCAACACCCAAGCGTCAGCCCGGGGCAGCGGCGTGCGTCCACTGGCTGGGATAACCTGCAGCCCCGCTGAGCCGAACAGCCGGGCCAGGCTCGGATGGCACAACAGAAACACGGTGATCCCTTGCGCCTCGAGCCACGGGGCGTAGCGCGCAAACATGATCTGATCGCCCAGCCCCTGCTCTGGCAGGATGAGCAGAGAGCGGATCGGTGAGCCGTCCCATTCCGGAAAGCTGAGCGTCGGGCGGCCTTCCGGCCTCCCGCCCATGTGGACAGGGCGGGTTTCATACAGGCGGAAGCCTAGCTCGTAGTCGCCCTTCGCAAGCAAGGCCATGCCGGCGCGCCAATGCTCACTTGGCGGAAGCACAGTTCTTTGTCCCATCCCACTCATCTAGCAGGGGAGCCTGCGATTGCGCATCCCATCGCAGCCGATTGGATCGCCGAACTACCGTTCGTCCCGATCCTGGAGGGTGGTTCGCTTGACGGCGAACAGCGGCTCTATGCGGCGGCCATTGAACGCGCCGCCCGCCTGGGGGCCCGCGCGAGAGAGACAGCCGCGGATCATCGGCAGTGATAGGCCATCCGGCCGTGAGGCCGAATTTCCAATAGAGTCAGAGAAGGCTGGCGGAGAGGGTGGGATTCGAACCCACGATACCCTTTCGAGTACGCCGCATTTCGAGTGCGGTACTTTCAACCACTCAGCCACCTCTCCAGAGCCGGCGCGGGCCGCCCGCTAAGGGGCCCGCTGAGCGAGGGCGCGTTCTACTCATCTCGCCCCGACTGCGCAACTGCGTTCTGACGTCGCGTTTCAGCGGGGGTAGAGGACCATCTGGGTGCAGCGGAAAGCCGCGACCGTCTTGCCGGTGGTCTCGTTGATGGCTTCGGCGTCCCAAACCTGGGTCATGCGCCCGCCGTGAAGAAGGCGGGCCTCGCAAGAGACGGTCTCCCCCACCTTGGCCGTGCCCAGGTAGTTGGTCTTGATCTCGATGGTTGTGAAGCCGCTGGCGCCCTCGGGAAGCGAGGCCACACAGCCATAGCCGCAGGCGCTGTCGACCAGCGCCACGACCGCGGCGGCGTGCATGAAGCCGTTGGCGGCCATGTGCGCCTTCTCGACGGTGAAGCGGCCGCGGGCGCGACCGTTGGCGACCTCGTCCCATGCGATGCCCAGGATTCCGGGCAGCGTGCCTTCCTGGCGGGCGGTGAACAGGGCGGCCTGGTTGCCTTCGAGCATCTGGCGGGTCCTTCGCATGGCAGTCGCGAGGGACATGGGGAGCTGACGCTGCGACAACCAAGTCCAGGGACTGAACCGCCGCTTGCCTGTGGCTGCGCAGGGCCCAGATTGTCGGGCGGCGCCGACGTGCGCGCCGTGGAGGTCCGTATGTCCGAAGCGCTGCCCGAAATGATCTCGCTGGGCGCCAAGCTGGCCCAGCATGCGCGGACCCAGGGCGACAGGCCGGCGATCAGTTGCGGGGCCGAGACCCTGACCTACGCCCAGCTGCATGGGCGCTCGAACCGGATGGCGCGCGGGCTGGCGGCCAAGGGCGTCAGGTTCGGCGACCTCGTCACCATCGGCTTCCCCAACAGCGTCGACTTCGCGACCGCGGCCTATGCCGTATGGAAGCTGGGCGCCACGCCGCAGCCGGTGTCGTTCCGCCTGCCCCGGGGCGAGCTGGCGGCGATCGTCGAGCTGGCGAAGTCGCCGGTCGTGATCGCCGACTTCGACCACGTGCTGGACGTCCCCGTTCTGAAGGCCGCCGACATCCTGGCGCTCAGCGACGACGAGAGCGACCTGCCAGATCTCGTCCCCCCGATCCTGAAGGCGCCCACCAGCGGCGGCTCCACCGGCCGGCCGAAGCTGATCCTGGCCGGACAGCCGGGTGTGGCGGCCAAGGAGACCCCCGAGGTGGGCGGCTTCCGCCTCCGGCCGGTCGACACCGTGCTGATCCCGGCGCCGCTCTACCACAACGCCCCCTTCGGCATGCTGACCTCGGCCACCAGCCTGGGCGCGCATGTGATCCTGACGCCGCGCTTCGATCCCGAGGGCACGCTGAAGGAGATCCAGAGCCGCAAGGCCACGTGGGTCTACCTGGTGCCCACAATGATGAACCGCATCTGGCACCTGCCCGAGTCGGTGCGGTCGGCCTACGACCTGTCGACGGTGGAGACGCTCTGGCACATGGCGGCGCCCTGCCCCGCCTGGCTGAAGGAGGCCTTCATCCACTGGATCGCACCCGGCGAGGTGATGGAGCTCTACGCCGGCACCGAGGCCCAGGCGGTCACCATCATCACCGGCTCGGAATGGCTGACCCACCGGGGCTCGGTGGGCAAGGTGACGATCGGCGAGATGAAGGTGCTGGGCGAGGACGGCGCCGAGCTGCCGCCCGGCGAGGTGGGCGAGATCTACATGCGCCGCGCCGCCGGCACGCCCGAGACCTACAAGTATGTGGGCGCCACGGCCAAGGTGAGCGCCGACGGCTGGGAGAGCCTGGGGGACCTGGGCTACTTCGACGCCGAGGGCTACCTCTACCTGGCCGACAGGCGCACCGACATGATCCTGGTGGGCGGCTCCAACGTCTATCCCGCCGAGATCGAGGCGGCGCTGGACGAGCATCCGGCGGTGGAGTCCTGCGCCGTCATCGGCCTGCCCGACGACGACCTCGGCGCCCGCATCCACGCCATCGTCAACGCCAAGGGCCAGGTCAGCGCCGACGACCTGAGGGCCCACGTGAAGGATCGCCTGGTCAGCTACAAGCAGCCGCGCTCGTACGAGTTCGTCGATGAGCCCGTCCGCGACGACGCCGGCAAGGTGCGCCGCACTGCGCTGCGCGACGCCCGCGTCGCGGCGGCCAAGACGACGGCGTAGGAGGCCTTGGTTCACCCGAGGCGCCCCTGCTATCGATGGCGCATTCGAACGAACGGGATGGAGGGCGTGCAGGCCATGAGCATCAAGGGCAAGGCCTATGTGATGGGGGCCTACGAGCACCCGACGCGTGACGCCCCCGACAAGACCACGGCCCAGCTGCACGCCGAGAGCGCCAAGGGCGCGCTGGAGGACGCGGGCCTCAGCTTCGACGACGTCGACGCCTACTTCTGCGCGGGCGACGCGCCGGGCTTCGGCGCCATGTCGATGGTCGACTACATGGGCCTGAGGAACGTCCGCCACACCGACACCACCGAGACCGGCGGGTCGTCCTACCTCGTCCACCTGAACCATGCCTGCCAGGCGATCGCGGCGGGCAAGGTCAATGTGGCGCTGATCACCCTGGCCGGCCGGCCCCGCAACGGCGGCGGGCGGCCCGGCGGGCCGGGCGGCGGCGGCGGCAAGCCTGGCGCGCTGTCGGACGGCGCACCCGAGGCCGGCTTCGAGAACATCTACGGCGGCTCGACCCACAACACCTACGGCATGTGCGCCATGCGCCACATGTACGAGTACGGCACCACGTCGGAGCAGCTGGCCTGGATCAAGGTGGCCGCCAGCCACCACGCCCAGTGGAACGAGCACGCCTTCCTCAAGAACGTGGTGACGGTCGAGGATGTGGTCAACAGCCGCATGATCGCCGACCCGCTGCACCTGCTGGACTGCTGCGTCGTCACCGACGGCGGCGGCGCGGTGATCGTCACCTCGCCCGAGGTGGCCCGCTCGCTGAACCGCCCCAAGGTGAAGGTGCTGGGCGCGGCCGAGGCGCCCAAGATGCCCTTGGGCGGCCAGGAGCTCGATCTCACCTACTGCGGCGCCGTCTGGACCGGCCCGCCGACGTTCGCCGAGGCCGGGGTCACCCACGCCGACATCAAGTACGCCTCGATCTACGACAGCTTCACCATCACCGTGCTGATGACCCTGGAGGACCTGGGCTTCTGCAAGAAGGGCGAGGGCGGCAGGTTCGTGGCCGACGGCAACCTGATCTCGGGCGTCGGCAAGCTGCCGTTCAACACCGACGGCGGCGGCCTCTGCAACAACCACCCCACCAACCGCGGCGGGATCACCAAGATCATCGAGACCGTCCGCCAGCTGCGCGGCGAGGCCCACCCCAAGGTGCAGGTGCCCAACTGCGACATCGCCCTGGCCCACGGCACGGGCGGCTCGCTGGGCGTCCGCCACGCAGCGGCGACCGTCATCATGGAACGGGAGGCCTGAGAAGTGTCCGAGACCACCGACCTGATGACCCGCCCCATCCCCGCGCCCGCCGTGACGCTGGAGACCAAGCCGTTCTTCGACGCCGCCGCCGAGGGCCGCTTCCTCATCAAGCGCTGCACCGCCTGCGGCAAGGCCCACTGGTACCCGCGCTCGATGTGCCCCTACTGCCACTCGGACGCCACCGTCTGGGAGGAGAGCCCGGGCACGGCCACGATCTACACCTATTCGGTCATGTGGCGCTCGCCCACCGGCCCCTACGCCATCGGCTATGTCACCCTCGACGAGGGCCCGGCGATGATGACCAACTTCGTCGACGTCGCCCCCGATGCGCTGAAGATCGGCATGAAGGTCAAGGTGAAGTTCCAGCCGACCGAGGGCGGCCCGCCCGTGCCGGTGTTCGTCCCGGCCTAGCCCTGCGACGACGCCAGCGTCGCGATGAGCGCCTCGGCGTCGCGCGGACGGGTCACCCGGTGCTTCGCCAGGTGCGCCAGCGCCGGGTCGTCGAACATCGCGCCATAGTCGCGGCGGCGCCGGGCGTAGGTGTCCCAGGCCCAGCGGATAGGGTGCTCCTTGTCCAGCCAGCGGGCGAAGGTCTCGGTGTTGCCGGTGCCGGGCCAAAGCTCGTCGCCCGTCCACGCGCGGGCGAACGAGCGGCGCAGCACGCGGGCCATGACGAGCGCCTTCGGATAGTCCAGCCACACCCCATGCGTCGCCCGCGCCAGCACCAGGGGCCGCACCTTCGAATAGTTGCCGCAGCTGACCCACGCCTCGCCGGCCACAGCCTCGGCCACGCGGCGGCGGAATTCATCGGGATCGTGGGCGTTCAGGTCCTTCCACCCGGCCTGCCAGTTGATGGCGTCCAGCTCGATATGGCGCGCGCCGAGCGCCTTCGCGAGCGCGGCCGCGAAGGTGGTCTTCCCCGATCCTGACGTGCCGATGACCGCAACGCGCATGGGCGGCTCCATAGACCGGGCGACCCACCGCGGCCAACCCCGGCCCGGGGGCGCGAGCGCCTCAGCTGGTGTCGTCGTCGCAGTCCCACGACGGCAGGTCCATGGGCGGGGCCAGTCGGCCGCCGCCGGCGGGCGGCGACGGGGCCGCGGGCGAGGCCGCCCTTTCGCCCGCTCCGGGGCCCAGCCCGTGGCGAGCCTTGAAGGCGGCGACGATGGCCGCGGCGGCGGCCGAGCCCGCGGCCACGGCGGCCGGGTCGTCCGGCTCGTCCCCCGCCCCGTCTTCGCCGCCGTCCGCCTCGTCGTCGTCGTCGTCCTCGTCGTTCCAGCCCCACGCCTCGCGGAAGAAGCGCGACCGGCGGCGCAGCGCGGCGGGGACGTAGCGCCGGATCGGCTCGCCCGAGAGGCCCAGCAGGCCCGCGATCCGCTCGATCTGGGCCTCGACCGGCTCGTCGGCGAAGCCCTCGTCCAGGGCCTCGGCGTCCAGGCGCTCGTGCAGATCGCCCGTGGCGACCTCGGCGTCGTGGGGGTCGAGCTCGGTCCAGATCATCCGGTCC
>NZ_SCTC01000041.1 GCF_004299445.1 Phenylobacterium sp.
TGGCGACGCCGAAGCGCCTCGAGGCGGTCATCCGGCCGTACGTCGAGGGCGTGATCCCCGCGGGCCTGATCACCAAGAAGACCAAGTGGCACATCAACCCGACCGGCCGCTTCGAGATCGGCGGCCCTGACGGCGACGCCGGCGTCACCGGCCGCAAGATCATCGTCGACACCTACGGCGGCGCGGCCCCGCATGGCGGCGGCGCGTTCTCGGGCAAGGACCCGACGAAGGTGGACCGGTCGGCCGCCTACGCCTGCCGCTACCTCGCCAAGAACGTCGTCGCCGCGGGCCTGGCCAAGAAGTGCACGATCCAGATCAGCTATGCGATCGGCGTGGCCCAGCCGCTGAGCTTCTACGTCGACCTGCACAACACAGGTGAAGTCGATCCGGCCAAGCTGGAGACCCTGCTGCCGCAACTGATCGGCGGCGCGACGCCGCGGGCCATCCGCGAGCACCTGCAGCTGAACCGTCCGATCTACGCCCGCACCGCGGCCTACGGCCACTTCGGCCGCCAGCCCGACAACGAGGGCGGCTTCTCGTGGGAGAAGACCGACCTGGTCGATGCGCTGAAGGCGGTCGGCTAGCCCCCCATCCACATCGACGTCCAGGAGGCGCCGGCGATCCGTTTCGCCGGCGTCTTCGTTTCTGCGCTAGACAACACCCATGTCCGAGAACCACCCGCCGCTGCGATCGTTCGGCCGCCTGAAGTCACGGCCGATCAAGCCCCGCCAGGCCGCGCTTATGGAGACGCGTCTTCCCGGCCTGCGCATTCCAGCCGGGCACCTCTCGCCCCAGGCCCTCATGCCCGACGCCCGCGAGACGTGGCTGGAGATCGGCTTCGGCGGCGGCGAGCACATGGCCGCCCAGGCCGCGCGCCATCCCGACGTTCTGATCCTGGGGGCCGAGCCGTTCGTGAACGGCGTCGCTAGCGCGGTGCGTCACATCGACGAGCAGGCGCTGGGCAACGTGCGGCTACATGACAATGACGTGCGCGAGCTGATCGCCCGCATCCCCGACGCCAGCCTGGCGCGGGTCTTCATCCTGTTTCCCGACCCCTGGCCGAAAGCCCGCCAGCAGAAGCGCAGGCTGGTGCAGCCCGAGCTGGTGGCGGATCTGGCGCGCATCCTCCGCCCGGGCGGCCGCCTGCGGTTCGCCAGCGACGTGGCGAGCTACGTGGATCAGGCGCTGGAGCGCTTCATCACGAACCCGGCCTTCGCCTGGCCCGCCCAGCGCGCCGCCGACTGGCGTAACCCGCCCGCCGACCACATCACCACGCGTTACGAGGAGAAGCGCCTGGGCGACTGCGCGCCGGTGTTCCTGGATTTCGTGAGGGGCTGATCTGCCCTTCCCACGCAGTGGTAAAGGCAGGGCGCCTACCCGGCCTTCTTGTAGGCTTCGATCGACTGGCGGATCAGTTCGCCGGCTTCCTCGGGATCGGCCCAGCGGACGATGTCGACCGACTTGCCCTTCTCCAGATCCTTATAGTGCTTGAAGAAGTGGGCGATCTGCTCGGTCAGGATCGACGGCAGCGAGCGCCAGCTGTCCACACCCGCATAGAACGGGTGCAGCTTGTCGACCGGCACGGCCAGGATCTTCTCGTCGCCGCCGGCTTCGTCGCGCATGATCAGCGCGCCCACCGGCCGCGCCCGGATGATGGCGCCAGGCACCACCGGCGTCGGACCCACCACGATGATGTCCATCGGGTCGCCATCGTCGGCCAGGGTGTGCGGGATGAAGCCGTAGTTGCCCGGATAGAACATCGCGGTGTGCAGGAACCGGTCGACGAAGATCGCGCCGCTTTCCTTGTCGATCTCGTACTTCACCGGCTCGCCGCCCTGCGGGATCTCGATGAGCGCGTTGACGTCGTACGGCGGGTTCTCGCCGACGGGAATCTTGGAGAGGTCCATGGGGAGGTCTTTCAGAGACACACAAAACAAGAGGCGCGCTCCAATGGACCATTCGGAGCGATAGCGGAAGAGGCTGCGCCGCCGTCCGGCGCGCGTCGGCCGCGAATGGGCTAGGCTGCGGGCGCCGACCGCCGCCTGAGGGGGCCGATTGTTCCAGGCTGATCATGTTGTCGTGTGGACTCCCGACCGGGACGCCGTGCTTGCGGCGCTGTCGGCGGCGACCGGCCTGCCGATCCTGGACGGCTACGCGCCCAAGGGTGGGGTGCAGGCGCGCGGCGTGCGCTTCGCCAACGGCCCCTTCCTCGACGTACACGAGGCGCCGGAGCACGGCCCGGTACTGCTGGGCCTGGGCGGCCGCCTGGCCGACGCCGAGGCGCTGGCCGAGCGGCAGGGGTGGCGGGCGCGGGTGGGCGCCGGTCAGGACGAGCCGTGGGACATCCTGTCGTTCCGCCGGGGCCAGGGCGTGCTTAGCCACCTGTTCATCATCGACTACCGACTGGACCAGGTGCTGGCCCGGCCGGTCTTCAACCGCGGCCTCTACCACCTGCCGCCAAGCGGGGGTCCGCCGCTGTCGCGGGTGTGGATCGCGGCTGCGGACGCGGAGGCCGCCAGCCGGGATCTGTCGGCTCTCGGATTTGTCGCGGCGGGCGAGGTCCGGTCGAAACTCGCGCCATTCGCAGGCCGCCTGCTTCGTGGCGCGCGTGGAGACGTGGTGGTGTGCCCCGGGGAGGATGCGGTGGTGCGTATCGACGTGTCCGGCGATCGACCCCTGCGGGTCGTGGCGCTGGGTCCCAGGCTGACGGCTGTCGTCGGCCGAGACGAAAGCGCCGGGCCGTCGCCAACTCCCTGAGCACCATCGCGTCGAGTCGGGTTGCCAGCGGGAACGCCGCCAGGACGTTCGCATGTCCCCCGTGACAGCCGCCCCGCCATCCACTATATAAGTCGTCAACATCGTCCGTTAGCGCTGTATGGCGCCTACGAGCGGCGGGCTCCGGCCCGACCGCTTTTTTCTTTATCTGGGCCTGAGTTTTCGTATGCGCGGGAAGACCGCAGAAGACCTGAAGCTGCTGGAGCTCCTCGACCCGGTCGCGGAGGCCGCGGGCTATGAGATCGTCCGGCTGCGGCTGATGGGCGGCGCCGAGCACCGGCGTCTGCAGATCATGGCCGAGCGGGCCTCGGACGGCGACATGGTGGTCGAGGACTGCGCGCGGTTGTCGCGCGCCATCTCCGAGGTCATGGACGCCGCCGATCCGATCAGCGGCGAATACACACTGGAGGTCAGCTCGCCCGGCATCGACCGGCCGTTGACCCGGCCCAAGGATTTCGAGGCCTGGGAAGGCTTCGAGGTGAAGATCGAGCTGGACCGGCTGGCCGAGGGGCGCAAGCGCTTCCGCGGCGTGCTGCAAGGGATCGAGGACGACCAGGTCGGCATCGACCTGGAGGGCGAGGCCGAGACGGCCATGATCCCGCTCGCCTGGATCGTGGAGGCCAAGCTCGTGCTCACCGACGAACTGATGAAGCGGGGCGCCGAGGGCCGTGCGGCCCGCCTCGCTTCCGAACAACAACAGACGACCGAGTAGAGGGAAAACCCCATGAGCCTGACCGGCATTTCGGCCAACCGGCTTGAACTCCTGCAGATCGCCGAGGCGGTCGCCCGCGAGAAGTCGATCGACAAGGAGATCGTCATCGAGGCGATCGAGGAGGCGATCCAGAAGGGCGCCCGTTCGCGCTACGGCGCCGAGCACGACATCCGCGTCCACATCGATCCCAAGACCGGCGAGACCACGATCAAGCGCGTGGTCACCGTGGTGGCCGATGACGCGGTGTTCGGCGGCGGGACCGATCCCGAGACCGGCGAGGACCTGCCCTTCGAGGAGCCCCCGGGCATCCTGCGCCTGGCCGAAGCCAAGCGCCGCGACAAGGACGCCGAGGTCGGCAAGACCTACGAAGAACTGCTGCCGCCCTTCGAGTTCGGCCGAGTCCAGACCCAGATGGCCCGCCAGGTGGTGATGGGGAAGGTCCGCGACGCCGAGCGCGAGCGCCAGTACGAGGAGTACAAGGACCGCGTGGGCGAGATCGTCAACGGCACGGTCAAGCGGGTCGAGTACGGCAACGTCGTCGTCGACCTGGGCCGCGGTGAGGGCATCATGCGCCGCGATCAGTCGATCCCGCGCGAGAACTTCAACATCGGCGACCGGATCCGCTGCTACATCTACGACGTCCGCCGCGAGACCAAGGGTCCGCAGATCCTGCTGTCGCGCGCCCACGGCGGCTTCATGGCCAAGCTGTTCGCCCAGGAAGTGCCGGAAGTTTACGACGGCGTGATCGAGATCCGCGCCGTCGCCCGCGACCCGGGGAGCCGCGCCAAGATGGCGGTCATCTCCAACGACGGCTCGATCGACCCGGTCGGCGCCTGCGTCGGCATGCGCGGCTCGCGCGTGCAGGCGGTGGTTGCCGAGCTGCAGGGCGAGAAGATCGACATCATCCAGTGGAGCCAGGACGAGGCCACGTTCATCGTGAACGCGCTGGCCCCCGCCGAGGTCTCCAAGGTGGTGATGGACGAGGAAGACGAACGCGTCGAAGTGGTCGTCCCGGACGAGCAGCTGTCGCTGGCCATCGGCCGCCGCGGCCAGAACGTGCGCCTCGCCTCGCAGCTGACCGGCTGGCAGATCGACATCATGACCGAGAGCCAGGAGAGCGAGCGCCGCCAGCGCGAGTTCACCGAGCGCACGGCCCTGTTCCAGGAAGCCCTGGACGTGGACGAGGTCATCGCCCAACTGCTGGTCACCGAAGGCTTCGCCTCGGTCGAGGACGTGGCTTACGTCGACGTCTCCGAGATCGCCTCGATCGAGGGCTTCGACGAGGACACCGGCGCCGAGATCCAGGCCCGCGCCACCGACTACCTCGAAAAGGAAGCCGCCGAGTACGACGCCAAGCGCCAGGAACTGGGCGTCGAGGACGGCCTGCTCGAAATCGAAGGCATCACGCTCCCGATGGCGGTCGCCCTGGGCCAGGGCGACGTGAAGTCGGTCGAAGACCTCGCCGGGCTGGTGCCGGACGACCTGCGCGGCTGGTTCGAGAACAAGAACGGCGAGCGCGTTCGCGAGCCGGGCATCCTCGAGAGCTTCAACCTGGAACCGGCCGACGCCGAGCTGCTGATCATGCGCGCGCGCATCGTCATGGGCTGGGTCGAAGCCCCCGAACAGCCGGAAGCCGCCGAGGAAGAGTTCGAGGGCGAGCAACCCAGCGAAGAAGCCTTCGCCGAGGCGGAAGCCGCCGGCGAAAGCCAAGACGCCTAAGGCCGGGTGAGGTGACCCGCCATGGAGACATCCGCCGCTAGGCCCCATGCCACACTCGCCCAGGCGTCGCGCGAACGGCGTGACGTCGTCTCGGGCGAGGTCATGGACGAGGCGCGGCTGATCCGTTTCGTGGCGGGCCCCGACGGCCAGGTCGTCCCCGATCTGGCGCGCAAGCTGCCGGGCCGGGGAATCTGGGTGGCGGCGAACCGAGACGCGGTGGCCGCCGCCGCAAAGAAGAACCTGTTCGCACGCTCGGCGAAGGCGCCCCTTAAGGCCGCGCCAGACCTGGCGGATCAGGTCGAGCGGCTGCTGCGGCAGCGGGTTTTGGCCAGCCTGGGGCTTGCGAAGCGCGGCGGCGACCTTACTTCCGGGTTCGAAAAGGTCTCGGCCGCGATCTCTTCGGGCAAGGCGGCCTGGCTGATCGAGGCGTCCGACGGCGCCGCCGATGGCCGCCGCAAGATCCTGGCCCTGGCCCGCAAGGCCAACCCGCCGCCCGGTCTGGTGGGCGTGTTCGGCGCCGCGGAATTGGGTTTGGCCTTAGGGCTGGAGAATGTGATACACACCGCCTTCCTTGCGGGGCGAGCCGCCGGGCGTTGGGCCGAAGATGTCCGTCGCCTGGAGGGGTTTAGTCCGCTCCTTCCTGAGGATTGGCGCGAGGAGCCTGTCGAGGCCAAGCGGAAGCCGTAGGGCTTTCCGCCTGTCTTCATTTTGAGATGGGCCTTGTTTGAGATGATGACGACCGGGATCCGCCCGGGGCTGAGTAAAGCGAGCGAATGAGCGAAAACGACAACAACGGCCGTAAGCCCCTGACCCTGAAGCCCCGCACCGGCGGGGCGGTCAGCTCGGGTACGGTGAAGCAGAGCTTCAGCCATGGCCGGACGAAGACGGTGGTGGTCGAGACGAAGCGGGCGCGCCCGCATGCGTCGGCCGGCGGCAATCTGGCCGCGCCGTCCGCTCGCGAGAACCGCGTGTTCGAGCCCCAGCGTCCCGCGTCGCCGCAGCAGGGCGGTCCGCGCCCGGCCGCGCCGAACGACGGCCTGTCGGCCGAGGAACGCGCCGCCCGCCAGCGTGTGATCGAAGCGGCCCGCGCCCAGCAGGCGCAGGCCGAGGCCGAGCGTCGTAGCCGCGAGGAGGCCGCTCGCGCCGCCCAGGCCGCAGCCGCCGCTCAGGCGGCCGCCGCTGCGCAGGCTGCAGCTCCGCCGCCGGTTCAACCCGCTGCGCCTGCGGCGCCTCCGCCGGTGCAAGCGGCCGCTCCCGCGCCAACGCCGGCTCCTGCGCCCGCTCCGGTCGCCCAGGCGCCCGCCGCGCCCGCGCCGCCGCCGGTTCAGGCCGCCCCGCCTCCGGTCGCTGCCGCGCCGCCGCCGCAGCAGCACGCCCCGCGTCCGAGCGCGCCCAGCCACGCCGCGCCGGGTCAGGGCCAGACCCGCACCTATCAGCCGTCGCACGATCGCCGGGACGATCGCCCGACGACCACGACTTATCGCCCGCCGGCCGCCTCGACCGGCCGGTTCGAGAACGCCAATTTCGGCCAGCGCGCGCCGCGCGCCGACGCCCGTCCGCCGCGGGACGACCGTGGCCCGCCGCGCCGCGACGACCGCCCGCAGCAGCAGGGCGATCGGGGCCCGCGCCCGGAAGGCACGGGCACCGTCCGTTACTCGGCCCTGGCTCCACGCCCGGCGCCCCCGCGCGACGGCGCCCGCCCCGGCGGCCCGCCCGGAGCCCGTGGTCCGCGTCCGGCCCCCAACGCCCCGCCGGCCACGCCGGAAGTGCAACGCGCCACCCGCCAGGCCCCGCGGCCCGGCGGCACGGTCATGGACCGGCGTGACGACGACGACCGTCGCCGCGCCAGCGAGCCCGGCAAGGGCGCGATCAGCCGCGCCAAGGGCGCCCCGAACCGCCGCGAAGGCCGACTGACGATCCAGGCCGTCGCCGGCGACGCCGAGGGCGCCGAGCGGATGCGTTCGCTGGCGTCGGTCCGCCGCGCCCGTGAACGTGAACGTGAAAAGCGCAAGGGCGGCGGGGTCGAACCGGCCCGCGTGGCCCGCGAAGTGGTCATTCCCGACGTCATCACGGTGAGCGAACTCGCCAACCGGATGGCCATCCGTGGCGTCGAGATCATCAAGTTCCTGATGCGTCAGGGCGTGATGCTCAAGATCAACGACGTCATCGACAACGACACCGCCGAGCTGGTGGCGACCGAGTTCGGCCACACTGTGAAGCGCGTGTCCGAAGCCGACGTCGAAGAAGGCTTCATCGGCGCCGAGGATCTCGACGATCATCTGGAAGGCCGTCCGCCGGTCGTGACCGTGATGGGCCACGTCGACCACGGCAAGACCTCGCTGCTCGACGCCCTGCGCTCCACCGACGTCGTGTCGGGCGAGCATGGCGGCATCACCCAGCACATCGGCGCCTACCAGGTTCGCCTGGAGAACGGCCAGAAGGTCACCTTCCTGGACACGCCCGGCCACGCCGCCTTCTCCGCCATGCGGATGCGCGGCGCCAACGTCACCGACATCGTCATCCTGGTGGTGGCGGCCGACGACGGGGTCATGCCTCAGACGATCGAAGCCATCCAGCACGCCAAGGCGGCCGGCGCCCCGATCATCGTGGCCATCAACAAGATCGATAAGCCCGACGCCGATCCCACCCGGGTGATCAACGAGCTGCTGCAGCACGAGATCGTCGTGGAAAGCCTGGGCGGCGACACCCAGGTGGTCGAAGTCTCGGCCACGCAGAAGATGGGCCTCGACGACCTGATCGAGAACATCCTGCTGCAGGCCGAAGTGCTGGACCTGAAGGCCAACCCCGACCGCACCGCCGACGGCATGGTGATCGAGGCCAAGCTGGATCGCGGGCGGGGCGCCGTCTCGACCGTGCTGGTCAAGCGCGGCACCCTGAAGCGCGGCGACATCGTCGTGGCCGGCGCCAACTTCGGCCGCGTCCGCGCGCTGCTGAACGAACGGGGCGAACAGCTCAACGAAGCCGGTCCCTCGGTTCCGGTGGAAATCCTCGGCCTCGACGGCACGCCCGATCCGGGCGAGCCCTTCGCCGTGGTCGAGAACGAAGCCCGCGCCCGTGAGCTGACCGAGTACCGTGTCCGCCTGAAGCGTGAGAAGGCCGGCGCCCCGGTCCAGGGCGCGTCCCTGGCCGAGATGATGGCCAAGATCACGGACAAGAAGGTCTCGGAACTGCCGCTGGTCATCAAGGCCGACGTGCAGGGTTCGAACGAAGCCATCGTGGGCTCGCTGGACAAGATCGGCACCGACGAGGTCCGCGCGCGGATCATCCTGTCGGGCGCCGGCGCGATCAGCGAAAGCGACGTCATGCTGGCCAAGGGCGCCGGTGCGGCGATCCTCGGCTTCAACGTCCGCGCCTCGAAGCAGGCGCAGGCGCTGGCCGAACGCGAAGGCGTCGAGATCCGCTACTACGCGATCATCTACGACCTGCTGGACGACATCAAAGGCGTGCTCTCGGGCATGCTGGCGCCGATCCAGCGCGAAACCTTCCTGGGCAACGCCGAGGTTCTGCAGGCCTTCGACATCACGAAGGTCGGCCGGGTCGCCGGTTGTAAGGTCACCGACGGCGTGGTCCGCAAGGGCGCGCGCGTCCGGATCATCCGCCAGGATATCGTGGTTCTGGAACTGGGCGTCCTCCAGACGCTCAAGCGCTTCAAGGACGAGGTCAACGAGGTGCCGTCCGGTCAGGAATGCGGCATGGCGTTCCAGGGCTTCCAGGACATCAAGGCCGGCGACGTCATCGAGTGCTTCAACCTCGAAGAGGTCAAGCGGAGCCTCTAAGGCGCCGCTTCCCTCCCTTCCGGGGAGGGTGTCGAGTGAAACGAGACGGGTGGGGATGTGTCGATCATCCCCACCCGTTTGCGTTTGGCCTCCGCTTCTAGGGCCGCTTCATCTCGAAGTACGCGCTGGGTCCGCCGAACCCCATGTCGCGATCGCCCAGGCGCGTCATACCGATGCGCTCCAGCACACGCTGGGAGCCGAAGTTCTGCGGGTCGGTGAAGGCGATGATGTGGTCGACCTCGGTGTGGGCGAAGGCCCAGTCGGCGATGGCGCGCGCCGCCTCGGTCGCCAGCCCCTGGCCCCAGTATTCCGGCCGGAAGGCGTACCCCAGCTCCAGCTCACCGGTGGCCGGCCACAGGCTGATGCCGGCCCGACCGACGAATGCCCCGTCGGTCGTGAACACGGCCCACTTCGAATGGCCGCGCGTGGCGTGCTCGGTCACGAACCGCTCGAGCGCGGCGGCGATCTCGTCATCGCTCCAGATCCCGCCCATATAGCGTCCGACCTCGGGGTCGCGATGCAGCTCGGCGATCAGACTGAGATCGTCGCGCGTGAAGGGCCGGAAAATCATCCGCGCCGTCGTGAGGATCGGTTGACCCGATCCGGCTCCGGATCCGTTCATCTGCGGTTGGGCCTCCCTGTGGGAGCGTTCTAGCGCAGCTTGACCCGAGAGGAATGCCCATGCGCGGATTCGTGATCGTCCTGATGGCCCTGGCGCTCAGCGCCTGCGCCACCGTGCAGAAGCTGGACGCCGCGTCCGACGTCCACGCGCTGCTGATTTCCATCCGCGACGGCGATCGGGCGACGTTCAACACGCTCGTGGACGAGCGGTCCCTGAAGCAGGAGATCCAGTCACGCCTGGTGGCCGAGGCGCGCCGCGACGCGCGGGTGCCCTCGGTGCTCGCCGCCGTGCTGGCGCCCAGCCTGGCCGAGATCGCGGGCGAGGCCTTGATCCGTCCCGAGGTGTTCCGCGCCGTGGCCGAGGAGTACGGCTATCGCCGCGACATGGCGATCCCGGGTCCGATCGGCATCTCCACCATGCTCAAGCCCCTGGATGACGGCCGCGTATGTGCTGTGACGAAGAGCGGGGGGGCCTGCCAGCTGATCTTCGCCCAGGCCCCGGACGGCCGTTGGCGGCTCTCGGGCTTCGCCGGCGATCTTTCCCGGCTGCGGATCAACCGCTGACCACGCTAGGCTGTTCGCGGTCTGGTCCGAGAGGGTGGCATGGGTGATGAGGCGGCGCTTAGCGCCTACACGAAGTTCGACTTCACACACGACGGGCGGACCTACCCGGTCTACCGGCGTGGCTCGGGGCCCGCGGTGATCGTGATGCACGAGATGCCCGGACTGCATCCGCTGGTGGTGCAGTTCGCCGACCGGGTGGCGGCGGCGGGGATGACGGTCTTCTGCCCCAGCCTGTTCGGCAAACCAGGCAAGCCCGTCAGCCGCGGATACACTTTGACCACCGCGCTGGGCGTCCTGTGCATCCGCCGCGAGTTCTACGTCTGGCGCGGCGACCGTTCGAGCCCGGTGGTCGACTGGCTGAAGGCGCTGGCGCGACAGGCGCACGGCGAATGCGGCGGCAAGGGCGTGGGCGCGGTCGGCATGTGCTTCACTGGCGGCTTCGCGCTGGCGATGATGACTGATCCGTCCGTCGTGGCGCCGGTGCTGTCGCAGCCCTCGCTGCCGATCAACAAGAAGGGCGCGGCCGAGATCGGTGTGTCGCGCGAAGAGCTGGCCTGCGTGAAGGGCCGGCTGGAAGGCGAGGACCTCTCGGTTCTGGGCCTGCGTTTCAAGAGCGACAAGCTGGTCCCAGACGCGCGATTCGAGACTTATCGCCGCGAACTGGGCGATCGCTTCGAAGCGATCGAACTGGAGGATGAAGACGCCGCAGAGGCGATCATTCCGCCCCACTCGGTCCTGACCCTGCACCTGAAGGAGGATGGCCCCACCAAGGCCGCCGAGCAGCGCACGATCCGGTTCTTCAAGGAGCGGACGGGGGCATAAGCACGCCGCAGGTGACACGCCGGGGCAGATGAACTAGAAGCCCCCGCTTTCCTGCACGGGCGTCCGATCCGTCCGCCAGGTTGCTGAGGCCTCTTCCCATGAAACGACCCCACACACCCGGCCGCGCGGCCCCGAAGGGCCCGTCGCAGCGGATGCTGCGCGCCGGCGAGCTGGTGCGTCACGCGCTGGTGGAGATCTTCCGCGAGGAAGAGATCAACGATCCCGTGCTGGCCGGCGTCTCGGTGACCGTGACCGAGGTGCGGGTCGGGACCGACCTGCGCCACGCGCAGGTGTTCGTGGAGCCCCTGGGCGGCGAGAACGCCGACGCGGTGGTCAAGGCGTTGAACAGGCACTCGAAGTTCATCCGCGGCCATCTGGGTCGGATGATCGACATGCGCTTCACGCCCGATCTGCACTTCCGGCACGACGAGAGCTTCAACGAAGCCGCGCGGATGGCGCGCCTGTTTGACGACCCGAAGGTCCGTCAGGACCTGACGCCTGACGCGCCGTCCGACAGCTGGAAGGACGAGGACTAGGCATGGCCCGCCGAAAGAAGGGCCAGGCGATCTCGGGCTGGATCAACCTCGATAAGCCCTACGACCTGACCTCGACGTTCGCGGTCGGCCGCATCCGCCGCTTGTTCGACGCCCAGAAAGCCGGCCACGCCGGCACCCTGGACCCGCTGGCCACCGGCATCCTGCCGATCGCCCTGGGCGAGGCGACCAAGACCGTCCCGTTTCTGGTGGACGCCGACAAGGGCTATCGCTTCACGATCGCCTGGGGCCGTACGACCGCGACCTATGACCGCGAAGGCGAGACCATCGCGAGTTCGGACGTGCGCCCCACGCCCGAGCAGGTGGCCGCCATGCTGCCCGCCTTCATCGGAGAGATCGACCAGGTCCCGCCCGCCTATTCGGCCATCAAGGTTGACGGCGAGCGCGCCTATGACCTGGCCCGCGCGGGCGAGACCGTAGAACTGGCTGCACGCAAGGTCGACGTCTTCGACATCCGCGTGGTCGAGGCGCCCGACGCCGATCACATCACGCTGGACATGGACTGCGGCAAGGGCACCTACGTCCGCGCGATCGTCCGCGATCTGGCCGATGCGCTGGGCGCTTGCGGGCATGTGAGCGCCCTGCGCCGAACGCGGGTCGGCCGCTTCAGGCAAGAAAATGCCGTGGCGCTGGAAACTCTTGAAAATTTGGGCTATGAGGCCCGCCAATCGGAGGCCCTGCTTCCGGTCGAGACCGCACTGGACGACATCCCGGTGCTGGCCGTGACCGACGAAGACGCCTTTCGATTGAAGCAGGGACGATCGATCGTTCTCGTTCCCCGACAGGTGGAAGCGGTGAAAGCCGGGCTCAAGCCGGGCTCACGCACCGTTTCGGCGATGGCGGGGGGGACGATGGTGGCGCTCTGCGAGATGCGTGCGGGCCGGCTCGAGCCCTCGCGGGTCTTCAATCTTTGAAGAGCGGAGAAACCCGATGTCGATCACGGTTGAACGTAAAGCCGAAGTCATCAAGGCCCACGCCCGCGGCGAAGCGGATACGGGCAGCGCCGAAGTCCAGGTCGCGATCATGTCCGAACGGATCGCCAACCTGACCGAGCACTTCAAGACGCACAAGAAGGACAACCACTCGCGCCGGGGCCTGCTGAAGCTGGTCTCCGCCCGCCGTTCGCTCCTCGACCACCTGAAGAAGTCCGATGCGGCTCGCTATCAGGCGCTCATCGAGAAGCTGGGCCTGCGCCGCTAGGTTTCCGACCGGACCCGTTTCCCGCACCTCTCGAAAAGGGATGGGGACCGGGTCCGTTTCGTATCGGGGCGCGGCTTCACCGCGTTCCATCCAAGTTTTCCTGAGGTCGTCCTAGAGGACCTCGGGAGCCGCTCCTCCGTCACAGGCCGGGGGGCTTATGCGGCGCCGGGGCAGTGCGCCCCACACACGCCGAGGGTCGCAAAGAGGTCCTCACCGCCTGTGCCATTGGAGAGGATTCGCCTCAGACGATCCCCTGTCCGCCCCCGCCGGGAATACGCCCGCGGGACCAGAAAGAAGCCAAAATGTTCGATATCAAACGCAAGACCATCGAGTGGGGGGGCAAGCAGCTCACGCTCGAAACCGGCCGCATGGCCCGTCAAGCCGACGGCGCCGTCCTGGCCACCTACGGCGAGACCATGGTGCTGGCTACCGCCGTCTACGCAAAGAGCGCGAAGCCCGGTCAGGACTTCTTTCCGCTCACTGTGAACTATCAGGAGAAGTTCTACGCCGCGGGCAAGATCCCCGGCAGCTTCCCCCGCCGCGAGGGCGCGCCTTCGCAGAAGGAAACCCTCACCAGCCGCCTGATCGACCGTCCGATCCGCCCGCTGTTCGTGAAGGGCTTCAAGAACGAAGTCCAGGTCGTCACCACGGTGCTGGCCCATGACCTCGAAAACGATCCCGACATCGTCGCCATGGTCGCCGCCTCGGCCGCCCTGGTGATCTCGGGCGCCCCCTTCATGGGCCCCATCGGCGCCGCGCGCGTCGGCTTCATCGACGGCCAGTACGTCCTGAACCCGACGACCGACGAGATGAAGGAAAGCCGGATGGACCTGGTGGTCGCCGGCACCCAGGACGCCGTGATGATGGTGGAGTCCGAAATCCAGGAGCTCTCGGAAGAGGAAGTCCTGGGCGGCGTCACCTTCGCCCACAAGTCCATGCAGGCCGTCATCGACGCGATCATCGAGCTGGCCGAGCACGCCGCCAAGGAACCGTTCGACTTCCAGCCGGACGACACCGACGCCATCAAGGCCGAAGTGAAGAAGGCCATCGGCAAGGACCTGGCCGCCGCCTACAAGATCACCGCCAAGACCGAGCGCCACGCCGCGCTGTCGGCGGCGAAGGAAAAGGCCGTCGCCAAGTTCGCCAAGTCCGACACCAACCCGGCCGGCATCGCGGCCGACAAGCTGGGCGGCGTGTTCAAGGAACTGGAAGCCGACGTCGTCCGTCGCTCCATCCTCGACACCGGCATCCGGATCGACGGCCGCAAGGTCGATCAGGTCCGGCAGATCGTCGGCGAAGTGGGCGTGCTGCCCCGGGCCCACGGCTCGGCGCTGTTCACCCGCGGTGAAACCCAGGCCCTGGTCGTGGCCACCCTGGGCACCGGCGACGACGAGCAGCTGATCGATGCCCTCGACGGCAAGTACTATGAGAAGTTCATGCTGCACTACAATTTCCCCCCCTTCTCGGTGGGGGAAACGGGCCGCATGGGCGCGCCGGGTCGCCGCGAAGTCGGCCACGGCAAGCTGGCCTGGCGGGCGATCCGCCCGATGCTGCCAGCTTATGAGGACTTCCCCTACACGATCCGCCTGGTCTCCGAGATCTTCGAGTCCAACGGCTCGTCCTCGATGGCCTCGGTGTGCGGCTCCTCGCTGGCGCTGATGGACGCGGGCGTGCCCCTGAAGAAGCCGGTCTCCGGCATCGCCATGGGCCTGATCCTGGAAAAGGACGGCTTCGCCGTTCTGTCGGACATCCTGGGTGATGAAGACCACCTCGGCGACATGGACTTCAAGGTCGCCGGCACCGCCGACGGCATCACGTCGCTGCAAATGGACATCAAGATCGCCGGGATCACCGAGGAGATCATGAAGCAGGCCCTCGCTCAGGCGAAGGGCGGCCGTGATCATATCCTGGGTGAGATGAACAAGGCCATGGAGGCGCCCCGCGCGCACCTGGGCGAGTTCGCGCCGAAGATTGAGACCATAAAGATCGCGGTCGACAAGATCCGCGAAGTGATCGGCTCGGGCGGCAAGGTGATCCGCGAGATCACCGCCGAAACCGGCGCCAAGGTGGACATCGGCGAAGACGGCACGATCAAGATCGCGGCCGCCGACCAGGCCAAGATCGACGCGGCCCGCGACTGGATCAAATCGATCGCGTCCGAGCCGGAAATCGGCGCGATCTACACCGGCAAAGTGGTCAAGATCGTCGACTTCGGTGCGTTCGTGAACTTCTTCGGCGCCAAGGACGGCCTGGTTCACGTGAGCCAGATCGCCGACAAGCGCGTCGAGAAGGTCTCGGACGTCCTGTCGGAAGGCCAGTCGGTCAAGGTGAAGCTCCTGGGCTTCGACGACCGCGGCAAGACCCGCCTCTCCATGAAGGTCGTCGACCAGGAGACCGGCGAGGACCTGTCGAAGAAGGAAGAGACCGCCGACGCTTAAGGCGGGACTCAGCGAGACTGATTCAAAGGGGCGGCTGGAGCAATCCAGCCGCCTCTTTTCTTGCGCCCAGGTAGGGGGCAGCATGCGCCCGCCCACGCGCGCCAAGACGCGCGGGCCAAGGGGAGGCGATATGGACGGAATGGCGCTTGATCGGCGGACCCTGTTGCTGGCCGCCGCCGGCCTTGCCGCGGCCGGGCCGGCCTGGAGCCAGGACGAGGTCGCCGCGCCCTCGCCCCTGGACACCACGCCGGAGAACCAGGCCTACACCTTCCGCAACCAGGACCAGACCCGGCCCGTGCGGCCGATCCGTCGTGGTCCCAACATCCGGCCGCTGCCGTCGCATGCGCGGGCGTTGAGTGGGATCAGCTACCCTCTGGGCGGCGCGACCCGCACCCTGGACGATTACATGACCCGGTGGCGCACGGGCGGCGTGCTGGTCCTGAAGCGCGGCGAGATCGCGCTTGAGCGGTACGGGATGGGCAACGGCCCCGAGAGCCGCTGGACCAGCTTCTCAACCGCCAAGTCCATGACCTCGACGCTGGCGGGCGCCGCGCTGCACGACGGCGCCATCCGCAGCCTGGATGATCCCGTCAGCCGCTACCTGCCGACGTTCAAGGGCTCGGTTTACGAGGACGTCACCGTGCGCAACGTGCTGCGGATGTGCTCGGGCGTGGCCTGGAAGGAGGACTACGATCCGAAGGGCGTCTCCGAGGTCGTCCGGCTCGCCGCGGCCATGGCCGCCGATCGTCCAGGCGCCGTGCTGGAGTTGATGCGTAGCCTGTCGCGTACCGTGCCGCAGGGGACGCGCTTCAACTATTCGACAGGCGAGACCTGCCTGCTGGGGGCGATCGTCAGCGCAGCGACGGGCAAGCCGCTGGCCGACTACTACGCCGACCGCATCTGGGGCCCGGCGGGCATGGAGGCGGACGGGTACTGGCAGTTGGAGACCAAGAACGGGCTGGAGTTGGCGGGATTGGGCGTCAGCGCCCGTCTGCGCGACTACGGCCGCTTCGGGCAGTTCGTGCTAGAGGACGGGGTGGCCCGCGACGGACGTCGGATACTCCCGGTCGGCTGGCGCGACCTGGCCGGCCAGCCCGACAGCGAAGCGACCGGCTTCGGCCGCCTCTTGCCCGGCTATCCGCTGGGCTACGGCTATCAGTGGTGGGTTCTGCCCCGGCAGGCCGGCAGCGTCCACGACGGCGCCTTCACCGCGCAGGGCATCTTCGGCCAGTTCATCTATGTGAACCCGCGTGAGCAGGTGGTGGCGGTGGTTTGGAGCGCCTGGCGCAAATCGTGGGAGGACGCGGCGGAGCTGGAAACCTACGCCCTGCTGGGCGCGGCCGCAGAGGCCCTGCGGGGCTGATGCACCCTGCGGGTGCGCTGGCCCGCCGTTTGCTACGCCATCTTGACTAGCTGTCGCCTGCGGGCAGGCTGGCGCGATTCAAGACTCACTGCCGGAAGATCACAACGCCGATGACCTCGCCCGACGAAACACCCCGGCCAAAGGCCGGCTTCTGGCGCAGGTTCTTCATCTTCCTCGCCGTTGGCGCCGTGGGCACCGCGGGCTCGCTGTTCGCCAAGAGCAACCCGCTGCCGATGGGTGGCCGCATCATCGTCGTGGTGATCGGCTCGGTCTCGATCGCCCTGGTGCTGACCTTCCTGGTGCCGCTGCTGGACCGGCGTGGCCGGGAAGCCGCCAAGAAATAGCGCCCGACGGACAAAGGGCCCGCGTCGCCGCGGGCCCTCCGTCGCTCTCCCCAGTCCTTGTCGCGGTTCAGCCCCGCAGCTTGCGCAGCAGAACGTCGACGTCCCGCGCGATGGCGGGATCCTCGGCCTTGAGCGCCTCGATGCGGCGCACCGCGTGCAGGACGGTGGTGTGGTCGCGTCCGCCGAACCGTCGGCCGATGTCGGGCAACGAGCGGGTGGTGATCTGCTTGGCCAGCCACATGGCCACCTGCCGCGGGCGGGCGACCGCGCGGGCGCGGCGTTCCGAGATCAGGTCGGCCTGCTTCAGGGCGTAGTGCTCGGCAACGGTCTTCTGGATCATGTCCACGGTCACCTTGCGCTCGTTGACGCTCAGGTGCGGGCGCAGGATGGCCTGGGCCTCGTCCAGGGTCAGGCGGGCGATGTCGCCTCCCACGCGGGCCACCAGGGTGTTCAGGGCGCCTTCCAGTTCGCGCACGCTGTCGGTGAAGCGATCGGCCAGGAACTGGAGCACCTCGGCGCGCGCCGCCGGCACAAAGGCGCCCGCGACGGCCAGGGTGTGCAGCTTGCGCTCCAGGATGCCCAGGCGGAGCGTGCGGTCGGCCGGCTCGATGCCGCAGACCAGGCCTGCCTGCAGGTGGCTGCGCAGGCGCGGCTCCAGTTCGGACAGTTCGGTGGGCGAGCGGTCGGCGGTGAGCACCACGCGGCGGCCGTCCTCGACCAGGGCGATGAGCGTGTGGAACAGCTCTTCCTGGGTCTGGGTCTTGCCGGCCACGAAGTGCACGTCGTCGATCAGCAGCAGGTCGGCGTTGCGCAGCTCGTCCTTGAAGGCGGCGGTCTGTCGCGTCTGCAGCGCGTTGACGAAGGTCGAGGTGAACCGCTCGGCTGACAGATAGACCACCTTCTTGCCATGGCCAGTCCGCATGGCCTCCCAGGCCAGGGCGTTCAGCAGGTGCGTCTTCCCGAAGCCATACGGGCCATGGAAGACGACCGGGTTGAAGTGGCCGTCGGCCCACGACGCGACGCGGCGCGCCACGGCGAACGCGAACTCGTTGGCGGGGCCCGACACGAAGTTGTCGAACGAATAGCGCTCCTGAAGGCCCTGAAGGCGGCCCTGACGGGCGGCGATGGGGGCCATGGCTTCGACCTCAACCTCGAACACCTCGGGCGGAGACGCCGTATTGGCGCGGGCAGCCGCCGCGACGGCGCCATTCGCGGCCACCGGCGCAGCCAGAACCGGCGCGGCGGCATAGCCATCGACTTCCATCCGTGACTTCAGGTCCAGGCGGCGACCCAGCGGGTCGTTCTGCGCCCATAGCTCGCCGATCCGGCGCCACGCATTGTGGCGAATCCAGTCCCGGGCGACGCCCGTTGCGGCCACCACACAAACCTCGTCACCGGACTCGCGCAGCGCCGCCTGGCCCAGCCACGACCCGAAAGTCGCATCGCCCAGCTCACGCTTGAGAACCTGGCAAGTCTTGCTCCACACGGCCATCGCCGGCGCGCCTGCCATAGCTCCCGCAACCCCCCCGCTCGTCATCCCTCGAAAACCCCATCGAACCACGGCCAACACATCGAGGTCCCGAACCCCCCGACGTGACGAAACTCAACGCAAACAAACCCTTATTCGGCGAACGCGATACGCTCCGCCGCTGCCCCGGTTTAACCGGGATCAAAGGGTAAGAACCTGTAAGAGGGCTGACACTAATGGGGGCCGCAGGGGGGTCAACGGGGATTCTTTTTCGGCGCAAGACATATTTGGATTGACTCCCAAGGGACCCTTTTAGGTCCAAGGGAAAGCCCGAAAAGCGGGTGTTGAGACTGAGCAAATTGGTCGCAGGGGCTGCCGTCGCACGGCGTTTCGCGCGCACAAAAAAGCAGCGTCCGCGAGGACGCTGCTGATCGCAATTCCTAGAGGCGAAGAGGGGGTGATCGCACCCCCGATCCAACCGAAAAATCGGGAACCTTCGGTCCCCGGAGTCGGGCCCTTTAGGCCGCCGACATCTTCTTCAGTTGGGCGGCCAGGCGGGAGACCTTCCGCGAGCCGGTGTTCTTGTGCACGACGCCCTTGGTGACGGCGCGCATCAGTTCCGATTGGGCCTTCACGAAGGCGTCCTTGGCGACCGTCGCGTCGCCCGAAGCCACGGCTTCCTCGAACTTGCGGAGGAAGGTGCGCACGCGCGAGCGGCGAGCGGTGTTCACTTCGGTGCGGCGGGCGATCTTACGGACCGCTTTCTTGGCGCCGGGCGTATTGGCCATTCGGGACTCTTCTTCAAACGGGCAGCACCCGCCGGATGGCCGGCGGGCGAAATTGGAGGCGCGGATATACTGAAACGGGCGCCGGTGGTCAATCCGCTTTCCCGCCCCGCCGCGAGAGCGTCAGCTTCCCTTGAAGTCGGGCTTCCGCTTCTCGACGAAGGCGGCCATGCCCTCCTTCTGGTCGTCGAAGGCGAACAGCGAGTGGAACAGGCGCCGCTCCATGGTGACGCCGGTCGAGAGCGTGGTCTCGAAGGCCGCGTTCACCAGCTCCTTGTTCATGGCCACGGCCAGGGGCGACTGGCCCGCGATCTTGGCGGCGGCGGCCAGCGCCTCGTCCAGCAGCTTGTCGGCGGGGACCACGCGGCTGACGAGGCCGGCGCGCTCGGCCTCGGCGGCGTCCATCATCCGGGCCGTCAGCACCATGTCCATGGCCTTGGCCTTGCCCACCGCGCGCGGCAGGCGCTGGGTGCCGCCGATGCCGGGCATGACGCCCAGATTGATCTCGGGCTGGCCGAACTTCGCCGTCTCGGACGCGATGATGAAGTCGCACAACATGGCCAGCTCGCAGCCGCCGCCAAGCGCGAAGCCGGAGACCGCCGCGATGATCGGCTTGCGGAACTGCTCGATCCTCCGGGCCGCGCCGCCGAAGAAGTCCGAGGCGAACATCTGGGCGTAGCTCTTGTCCGACATCTCCTTGATGTCGGCGCCGGCCGCAAACGCCCGCTCCGATCCCGTCAGCACCAGGCAGCGGACGCTGTCGTCGGCCTCGGCGGCGTCCAGCACCGCCGCGAGCTCGCCCAGCAGCTGGCTGTTCAGCGCATTCAGCGCCTCGGGCCGGTTCAGGCGAACCAGGGTCACGCCCGCGCTGGGCGTTTCGACGATCAGGGTCTCGTAGGACATGGGCGCTCCGCTCTTCGCTCAGAGCGGACTTACGGGCCCGTGACCGAATAGCCAAGCGCCCGCAGGCGTGCCGGGACGCCGTCCGGGCCGATCAGGTGTCCGACGCCGACCACGACGACCGTGCGACCCCGGCCCTTCAGCCGCGCGTCCAGATCGGTGGTCCAGCGGGCGTTGCGCTCAGTCACCAGGCGGCGGAACAGGGTCGGCGAGGCCGCGCGCAACGGCGCCAGCGCCTCGCGATCGAGGACCGCCGGGTCGCCCGCCATCCAGGCGCGGACCAGGTTGATGTATCCGTCGGGGTCGGCTTCGAGATCGACCAGCGAGGCGTGGAGCGAGGCGATCTGGTCGGCCATCGGGGTCTGATCGAAGAGGTCGATCTGCTCGGCCGGGGTCTCGAGTGCGCGACGCCGCGCGCCGGAGGGGGCGGAAGCGTTCAACACGGCTTCCACGCCATGGCCGGTCTCGGCGCCCGCCTTGGCGAACACTGCGCCCGCCAGCGCCACCTCGGCCAGCCAGGGCTCAAGCCTCGCGAGATTGGCGGGATCGGCGCCATAGGCCCGCGCCAGCCGCAACAACCGTTCGCTGTCGTCGGGCGGCAGCAGTTTGAACAGCGACTGGTCCGGCGGGAGGATCCCTGAGGCGGCGGCGAGGCGGCCGACATCCTGGTCGGTGACGGGTCCGACGGGCAGTTCGAACCAGACGTCCTCGGCCCTCGCCAACGCGACGTCGAGGCGGGTCGGCCTCCAGTCCAGGCCGGGCGGCAGGATGTGTACCGATCCGAACAGCACCATTTCGGAATCGGCGTCTTTCACCACCCACACCGGCGGCTCGGCCCAGGCGGGCGCCGCGATCGCGGCGACAAGCGCAACGAAGGCCAGCAAGCGCAGGGTCACGCCTGGCACACCGGGCAGTAGAAGGTGGAGCGGCCGGCCTGGACCTTGCGGTCGATCACGCCCTTGCAGCCGTCATTGCGACAGGGCTGGCCCTCGCGGTCGTAGGTGCGGAAGCGATGCTGGAAATAGCCCAGGGCGCCGTCCGTCTGGGCGAAGTCGCGCAGGGTCGAGCCGCCGGCCTCGATGGCTTCGGTCAGCACGGCCTTGATCTCGGGGACCAGCTTCGCGAGCCGCGGACCGGAAATCTTGCCAGCCGGCTTGAAAGGCGAGATGCGGGCGCGGTTCAGCGCCTCGCAGACATAGATGTTGCCCAGACCCGCCACGATCCGCTGATCCAACAGCAGTGTCTTGGGGCCCTGCTTGCGGCCGGCGAAGGCGACCTTGAGCCTTGCGGCGTCGAAGGCCTCGCTCAGTGGCTCAGGCCCCAGCCCTGCGAACCACGGATGCAGATCGAACGTCGCGGTGTTGACGAGCGCCATGTAACCGAACCTGCGGGGGTCATAGTAGGTGACCCGCGTCCCAGCCTCGGTTTCGAACACGATGTGGGCATGTTTAGGGTCGGGATCGGGCGCATAATGGAACTGGCCGGGCCGAGTCTGGCCCTCCGGACGCGCGATCTCGAACCGCCCGCTCATCCCCAGGTGCATCACCAGGGTGTCCTCCCGGTCGAGGCGGGCCAGCAGGTACTTCGCCCGGCGCTCCAGGCGCACGATGGTGGCGCCGGTCAGGAACTGGACGAAGTTTGGCGGCAGTGGAAAGCGCAGGTCGGGCCGGCGAGCCTCCACCCTCACCAGCCGCTGGCCTTCTAGCACGGGGGCAAGTCCGCCCCGGACGGTCTCGACTTCGGGAAGCTCGGGCATGGGTCCTCAAGTAGCGCGCCCCGGGCGGCCGCCAAAGTTCCTCTTTGCGCTTCCAACGTGCTGGGCGCGCTAGGCGCGGCGCGCTGGGCCAGCTAAAGACGCGGTCATGACGGGACCTTCCGCCACCTTCGGCTTCCGCGATGTCGATGCCTCCGAGAAGGCCGGACTTGTGCGCGGCGTTTTCGACCGCGTGGCCAAGCGCTACGACCTGATGAACGACCTGATGAGCGCGGGCGTGCACCGCCTCTGGAAGGACGCGGCCGCCGCACGGCTGAACCCGCAGCCTGGCGAGGTGATCGTCGACTGCGCGGGCGGCACCGGCGACATGGCGCGCCGCTATGTGAAGATGGTCCGCCGCGCCCAGGAGCGCCGCGGCGGGGCCGACGCCACGATCTTCGTCGTCGACTACAATGCCGAGATGATCGCCGCCGGTATCGAGCGGGGGGTGATGCCCGAGCTGGTCTGGGCGGTGGGCGATGCACAGCGGTTGCCGCTGCCCGACGCCAGCGCCGACGCCTATTCGATCAGCTTCGGTATCCGCAATGTGACCGACATCTCGGCGGCGCTGCGCGAGGCGCGGCGCGTGCTGAAGCCGGGCGGGAGGTTCCTTTGCCTGGAATTCTCGCGCCCCACGACCGAGGCGCTGCGGGCCGCATACGACGCCTATTCGTTCAAGGTGATCCCCGAAATCGGGGCGCGCGTCGCCAACGATCGCGAGAGCTACCAGTATCTTGTGGAGAGCATCCGCCGGTTCCCCGACCAGAAGACGTTCGCCGCGATGATCACCGACGCGGGCTTCAGCCAGGTGGGCTTCACCAACTATTCCGGCGGCGTCGCGGCGCTGCACACCGGGCGGGCGATCTAGGACGCGGATGGCCTCGCTGGGCGCCTTCATGCGGCTGGTCGGGGCCGGGTGGACGCTGGTCCGCAACGACGCCCTGCTGCCGCGCGAGCTGGACGGCTACTATTCGCCAGCTGTGCGCGGCCTCGCCAATGCCCTGCGCGCCTTCGCCAACCGCAAGGACGGCCGCCCGGGCGAGCGGCTGGCGCGGTCGCTGGAAGGTCTGGGCCCGGTCGCCATCAAGCTCGGTCAGTTTCTCTCCACCCGCTCCGACATCTTTGGACGCGTCTTTGCCGAGGACATGGGCCGGCTGAAGGACCGCCTGCCGCCGTTCCCGACCGCCCAGGCCCGCGCCCTGGTGGCGGATGGCCTTGGCCGGCCGCTGGACGTGCTGTTCGCCGAGTTCGGCGAGCCGGTCGGGGCGGCGTCCCTGGCCCAGGCGCATGACGCCCGGCTGCACGACGGTCGTCGCGTCGCGGTGAAGGTGCTGCGGCCGGGGATCGAGCTGCGCGTCGCCGCCGACTCCGCGGTGCTGACGCTGGCCGCGCGCCTGCTGGAGCGCTGGGCGATCCCGGTGCGGCGGCTGGAACCCGTCGCCTTCGCCAACACTGTGATCCGGGCCACCGAACTGGAGCTGGATCTACGCCTGGAGGCCGCGGGCGCCGACGAGCTGGCCGAGGTGATGGCGAAGGACGGCTACATGGACGCCCCCAAGGTCGTCTGGCCGGGCGTCGGCAAGCGCGTGCTGACCATGGAATGGGTCGCGGGTCTGCCGCTCTCGAACGATGCGGCGCTGGAACAGCCGGGGCTGGACCGCAAGACGCTGGCCGACAACCTCACCCGCGCCTTCCTGGCCCAGGCTCTTGACCATGGGGTGTTCCACGCCGACCTGCACGAGGGGAACCTGTTCTGCTCGGCGCCGGCGAGGATCCACGCGGTGGACTTCGGCATCATCGGCCGGCTGGGCGCGCCCGAGCGACGCTACCTGGCCGAGATTCTCTGGGGCTTCCTGAACCGCGACTACGCCCGGGTGGCCCAGGTGCATTTCGACGCCGGCTATGTGCCGGCCCACCACAGTGTTCAGGCGTTCGCCCAGGCGCTGCGGGCGGTGGGCGAGCCGGTGTTCGGCCGGCAGGCGGATGCGGTCTACATGAGCCGGGTCCTGACCCAGCTGTTCGAGATCACCGCACTCTACGACATGCACCTGCGGCCCGAACTGGTGCTGCTGCAGAAGACCATGGTCACCGTCGAAGGCGTCGCTCGCCGCATCGACCCCGAGCACAACATCTGGGCCGCCGCCGAGCCGGTCGTCCGCCGCTGGATCGCCCGGGAGCTGTCGCCCCTCACCCGGGTGAAGCAGCTGGCCGGGGAGGCCGAGACCGCCCTCCGCAACATCGCCCGCATGACCCAGCCCCAGCCGGTGGTCGTCGCCGAGCCTGCAGGACGGACCAATGCGCTCCTGTGGTTCGCCATTGGCGCTGTGACGTCGGGCGCGGCGTTCCTGGTGGGTCGACTGCTCTAAGCGTCGTCGTCGCGGTTGCGGCGAGAGGCCGAGCGGCGGGCTTCGCGGGCCTTCTGTTCTTCCCAGTAGGCCATGCCCTCGTCCGGCTTGAACATGGTGCGGGGCGCGCCGGCCTTGCTGCGGACGGCGAAGACGTTGGCCCTGGGGTCGTAGAGGAGGACGTCGCCGTTGGCGCGGGTCAGCGTCAGCGTGCCGCGCGGCGGGCTCTGGACGAAGTCGTGCGCCTTCTCGACGAACTCATCGACGTTATCCGCGCCGAACGCCCGGCCGTTGCGGGAGAAGGCGCGCTGGGCGTTCTCCTCGGCGGAGTAGCGGCGGCTGGCCGACCACATCGGCTTGCCTTCGACCAGCTTCACCGGATCGTCGCGGTGGTCCTCGCGAGGGGCGCGGTCGCCATAGGACGCGTCCGAAGTTGAAGTTTGCGTCCCGGGGGTGGTGTCTTCGGCCATCTGGGTTCCGGCGGCCTGTTTGGGCGCGACGGCGGAGGGGCCGTTGTCGCAGGCGCTCAGCGCCAGGGCGGCGCCGGCCAGCAGCAACGCAATCTTGGATTTTATCATCTCTTGCCCCATCTCATGGTCGAGTTGGAACAAAGAATGAACACAGGTTCTCGGGTTTGTCGAGTCCCCGCCAATGACCTAAATCGGAGCCCTGTTCGAAGGGATGCCCAGCCTTGGCCGAGAAGCGTGTTCTCCTGATCGTCGGTGGCGGCATCGCGGCCTACAAGAGCCTCGAGCTCACCCGCCTGCTGCGCAAGGCCGGCGTCGGCGTGCGGCCGATCCTGACCAAGGCGGGCGCCGAGTTCGTCACGCCGCTGAGCCTGTCAGCGCTCAGCGAGGACAAGGTCTACACCGAGCTCTTCAGCCTCACCGACGAGGCTGAGATGGGCCACATCGAGCTCAGCCGCTCGGCTGACCTGGTGGTGGTGGCGCCGGCCACGGCCGACCTGATGGCCAAGGCGGCGAACGGCCTGGCGGGCGACCTGGCCTCGACCGCGCTGCTGGCCACCGACAAGCCGGTGCTGATGGCGCCGGCCATGAACGTGCGGATGTGGGAGCACGCCGCCACCCAGCGGAACCTGAAGCAGCTGAAGGCCGATGGTGTCCTGTTCGTGGGGCCCGACGAGGGCGCCATGGCCTGCGGCGAGTTCGGGCCGGGCCGGATGGCCGAGCCGCCGGCGATCTTCGAGGCGATCATGGCCGCCCTGGCCGGACCCGGCGCGCGGCCGCTGGCGGGCAGGCGGGCGGTGATCACGGCGGGACCCACGGCCGAGCCGATCGACCCGGTGCGCCTGCTCACCAACCGCTCGTCGGGCAAGCAGGGCTATGCGATCGCCAGCGCGCTGGCGGCCCTGGGCGCCGAGGTGACCCTGGTCAGCGGACCCACCGCGCTGCCGGCCCCGGCCGGCGTCACGCGGCTCGACGTGGAGACGGCGCGCGACATGCTGGCGGCCTGCGAGGCGGCGCTGCCGGCCGACATCGCCGTCTGCGTGGCCGCGGTGGCCGACTGGCGCCCTGAACTGCAGGGGACCAGCAAGATCAAGAAGGGCCCCGGCGGCCCGCCCGCCATCAGCCTGGTGGAGAACCCCGACATCCTGGCGACGCTGTCCAAGCACAGGCAGCGGCCGAAGCTGGTGGTGGGCTTCGCGGCCGAGACCGACAGCGTGGAGGCGCACGCCAGCGACAAGCTGGCCCGCAAGGGCTGCGACTGGATCGTCGCCAACGACGTCAGCATCGAAGGCACGATGGGCGGCGACCAGAACGCCGTCGCCATAGTCTCCAAGGGTGGAATCGAGCGATGGGACCGCATGGCCAAGGGCGAAGTCGCCCGCCGGCTGGCCGCCCGCATCGCCGAGGAATTCTGAGTGTCGCCCACCGTCCCGATCACCCGCCTGCCGCACGGCCACGACATTCCGCTGCCGGCCTATGAGACCGCCCAGGCGGCGGGCATGGACCTGCGGGCCGCCGTGCCGGACGACGAGCCCCTGGTGCTGCATCCGGGCGACCGGTTCGCGGTGCCGACCGGGCTGGCCTTCGCGCTGCCGCCGGGCTTCGAGGGCCAGGTGCGGCCGCGCTCGGGGCTGGCGTTCAAGAACGGGATCACGTGCCTGAACTCGCCCGGCACCATCGACGCGGACTATCGCGGCGAGGTGAAGGTGATCCTGATCAACCACGGCGCCGAGGCCTTCACGATCCGCAGAGGCGACCGCATCGGCCAGCTTGTGATCGCCCCCGTGGTGCAGGCGCAATGGGCCGAGGTGGAGAGCCTGGACGAAACCGCCCGCGGCGCCGGCGGCTTCGGCTCCACCGGCCGCAGCTGACTCCGCCCGCCTTTCGGCCGCCTGCGGCGCGCAATGGGGCCGAACAGCGCACGCCTGTTGATGTCGGGCGGAATGGGGAGCATTAGCCCGCGTCCCTGTCGCCTGGACGTCCTGTCGTGAATCCCGCCGCCCGATTGCAAGCCGCGCTCGAACTGATCGAAGAGGTCGAGGCCGACGCGCGCCCGGCCGACGCGGTGGTCTCGGCCTGGTTCAAGAGCCGGCGCGACCTGAACGATCAGGATTTCGGCGAGCTGTCCGAGGTGCTGTACGCGGTGCTGCGCAGCCAGGCCCGGCTGACCTGGCATCTGGCCAAGCAGCGCCGCGAGCCCACGGCCCGCAACCGCCTGCTGGCCTGGCTGGCGCTCAGCGAGGGCAAGACGCGCGAGCAGGTCGAGCGGCTGTTCAACGGCGGCCGGTTCGCGGCGGCGGCCCTCACCGAGGGCGAGGCCACCCTGCTGACGCGGCTGCAGGGCGGGACCCTGGACCATCCCGAGATGTCCGAGGCGGTGCTGGGCGAGTGCCCCGAGTGGGCGTGGGGGCCGCTGCAGAGCCGCTTCGGCGACGCCTTCGCCCGCGAGATGGCGGCGATGCTGCGCGCGCCGTCACTCGACCTGCGGGTCAATCCGCACAAGGCGACGCGCGAGGCGGTGCTGGAGGCCCTGCGCCGCATCGGCTTCGAGGCCCAGGCGTGCCGCAGGGCGCCTTATGGCGTCCGCCTGCCCCGGAAGCTGTCGCTGGCCCGCCTGCCGATGCTGAAGACCGGCGAGGTCGAGATCCAGGACGAGGGGTCGCAACTGGTCGCCCTGCTGGTGGGGGCCGAGGCGGGCGACCGGGTGGTGGATTTCTGCGCCGGCGCCGGCGGCAAGACCCTGGCGATCGCCTCACAGATGGCGAACAAGGGCGTGGTCATCGCCTGCGACGTCTCGGAGCCCCGGCTGAAGCGGGCCGTGCAGCGCTTCCGCGGCGCGGGCCTCCACAACATCCAGACCCGGCTGCTGACCAGCGAGCGCGACAAGTGGGTGAAGCGCCACAAGGGCGGCTTCGACCGCGTGCTGATCGACGCGCCGTGCAGCGGGACCGGCACTTGGCGGCGGAACCCGGATGCGCGCTGGCGGACCGAAGACGCGGGGTTCGAGACCCTGCTGCCGCTCCAGGCGTCCATCCTCGACAGCGCATCCCGGCTGGTGAAGCCGGGCGGGCGGCTGGTCTACGCGACGTGCTCGCTGCTGCGCGAGGAGAACGAGGCGCAGGTGGAGGTGTTCCTGGCGGGGCATCCGGAGTTCCGGGTGGTTCCGGTGGGGGACGTGGCGCCGGAGATCACGGACTCTGCGCATGGGGAGTATCTGTCGCTGACGCCCGCGCGGCATGAGACGGACGGGTTCTTTGCGGCGGTGATGGTGCGGGAGGTGGGGGCAGCGGTGGGTGAGGCTTAGGTGGTCGCTGACAAGCGGACCTTCTGAAGGTCTGCGAGGGGTGGATAGCCGACCTTCCGACTACCGCCGCGTAGTCGGATCTCCTCGCAGCCGAGCAACGAGGTCGTGAGCGGCATCCGCAAAGCTGGGAAAGACTCTCAGAGAGTTCTCCCGCCCGCGCTCAGCATAGAAAGTCACCCACTCGTCATTCCGCTCCCGTAGAGCGTAGGTCTCGGAGGGTTGCCTCCCGGCCTCACCCAGGTCGTACGCGTCGGCGCGGAAGCCTTCCGACAAAAGAAGAGCGCGCAGCGTTGAGAGGTCCATGGTTGAGCTTCGCTCGGCGTAGGTCAGCCCGCAAGCAAACCCGTCGAACGTCGCCTAAGGGTCGAACGCGGTCTTTGGCCCCGCACCGGGAAGCGGACATTGGGGCCGGTGCCCAACTGCCGACCTTCCGAAGGTCAGCCAGGGGTGGATTGCGGACCCTACCTCCCCCGCGAAGCGGCGGGAGGGGGACCGGCCGCCGAAGCCGGCGCCGCCGGCTGAAGAGCGGTTGGTGGAGGGGGCGGGCCCCACCTGCTGAGCCAAACACGGCCAATCGTTCCG
>NZ_SCTC01000042.1 GCF_004299445.1 Phenylobacterium sp.
CCGCGCCTATCGCAACGGCCTGGAGGCCGGCGGGGACCTGGTGGTTCGTGACGAGCGGTCGCTTCGATATGAGGGGCCGCACCAGTTGGAAGCACACGACCTGTTGCAGGCGAGCGACGCTTTTCGCGACTTCCTGGCCGCCCGTCAGCCCGAGTAGACCGTCCTGCCGTCGACGATAGTGCGCAGCACCTTGCCTTGCAGACGACGGCCATCGAACGGCGAGTTCTTCGATTTCGACAGCAGCTTGTCGGCGTCGATCACCACCGGCGCATTGAGGTCGCAAAACACCAGGTCGGCGGGCGCGCCCTTGGCGATCCGTCCCGAGGTCAGACCCAGCAGCCTGGCCGGCGCGATCGTCACCGCGCGGATCAGGTCCATCAGCGGAATGCGGCCCTCGTGGTGGAACGCGAGCAGGGCCGGCAGCAGGGTCTGCAGACCCACGGCGCCCGGGGCGGCCTCGTCGTAGGGCAGGCGCTTGTCCTCGGCCGGGGCCGGCGCATGGGCCGACACGATCACCTGGATCAGGCCCGAGGCCACGGCCTCGATCACCGCCTGGCGGTCGTCCTCGCTGCGCAGCGGCGGGTCCAGCTTGCAGAAGGTGCGATAGTCGCCGATGTCGATCTCGTTGAAGGACAGGTGGTTGATCGACGTCGTCGCCGTCACCGGCAGGCCGCGATCCAGCCCACGCCGCAGGCTCTCAAGGGCGCCGGCGGTGGTCACCTGGTCGACGATGAACGGCGCCCCGGTCAGTTCCACCAGCGCCAGGTCGCGCTCCAGCATGATCCGTTCGGCCACCGCGGGCGCCGACGGCAGACCCATGCGCGCGGCGAACTCGCCCTCGCTGGCCGCCGCGCCGGCGGACAGCCAGGGGTCGGCCGGACGGTGCGCCACGGCCACGCCGAACGCCTTGGCATAGCTCATCACCCGGCGCAGGACCTTGGAGTCGACGATCGGCCGGTCGGCGTCGGTGATGTAGAGGCAGCCCGCCTCGTGCATCAGGCCGATCTCGGCCATCCGCTCGCCCAGGCAGCCCTTTGTCGCGGCGCCGGCGGGATAGACGTTCACGAGCTCGATGTCGCGGGCGCGGCGCAGGACGAAGTCGACCACCGCGGGCTCGTCCATGGCCGGGTGGGTGTCCGGCTGGAGCACCATGGTTGTGACGCCGCCCGCCGCCGCGGCCTGGGCGGCGGACTTCAGCGTCTCCTTGGGCTCGAAGCCGGGCTCGCCGGTCTTGACCCGGATGTCGATCAGGCCGGGGATCAGCAGCGCGCCGCCGGCGTCGATGACCTCGACGTCGCTGGACAGGGCGCCCAGGCCGCTACCCTTCGCGACGTCGGCGATGACGCCCTCGGTGACAATGACGCCACCCGGGCCGTCGTAGCCCGACGCCGGATCGACGATGCGGGCGTTGGTGATCGCGACAGGCCGGCTCAACGCTCGTTCTCCAGCCGGGCCGCCAGCGAGGTCAGGACGGCCATGCGGGCGGCCACGCCCATCTCCACCTGGTCCTGGATCAGGCTCACCGAAAGGTCGTCGGCGACGTCCGAGTCGATCTCGACCCCGCGGTTCATCGGGCCAGGGTGCATCACCCGCACATGTGGCGCGGCGAGGGCCAGCTTTTCGCGGTCCAGTCCGAAGAAGCGGAAATACTCGCGCTGCGACGGCGCCATCACGCCATCCATCCGCTCGAGCTGCAGGCGCAGCATCATGACCACGTCGCAGCCGGCGATGCCCTTGCGCAGGTCGTGGAAGACCTCGACGTTCCAGCGGTCAGCGGCCGACGGGATGAGCGTGGGCGGCCCCACCAGCCGCACGTTGGCCCCCAGCATCTGCAGCATGGCGATGTTCGAGCGCGCCACGCGGCTGTGCATGACGTCGCCGCAGATCGCCACCTTCAGCCCGGCGATCTCACCAAACGCGCGCCGGATCGACAGCGCGTCGAGCAGCGCCTGGGTCGGATGCTCATGCTGCCCGTCCCCCGCGTTGATCACCGAGCAGCCGACTTTCTGCGACAGCAGGCTGGCCGCGCCGGACGAGGCGTGCCGCACCACCAGCAGGTCGGGCTGCATGGCGTTCAGCGTCACCGCCGTGTCGATCAACGTCTCGCCCTTCGAGATCGACGACGACCGCGGGCTCATGTTGACCACGTCGGCCCCCAGCCGCTTACCGGCCAGCTCGAAGCTGGCCTGGGTGCGGGTCGAGTTCTCGAAGAACAGGTTCATCAGCGTCCGACCCTTGAGCAGGTCGAGCTTCTTCGAGGTCTGGCGGTTGAGGCTGACGAATCCGTCGGCGAGATCCAGGAGGTTGGCGACCTCCACCTCGTTCAAGTCCGTCGCCGACAGGAAATGGCGCTTGGGGAAGGAGAAGGTCCGTTGAAGGACCTCGTTCAGACCAGGAGGGGCGCCGCTCATTAAAGCGCCCTCTTAGTGGGGCCCGACCGGCAAGGGAAGCCGACGCGACGGATGATCCCCAGTTTCCTTCGCGGGCGGCATTGTACGGCTTGCCGGGAGGCCTACATCGGCGGGAACCACAAACGCCTGGGGGATTCCGTGACCGTCAGCCTGCACACATTCGTCGATCTGTATTCCAAGGCCCTCACCACCCTGGACAACATCCTGACCAAGGGGGCGGCGTTCGCGGCGTCCAAGGGCGTGTCCGAGGCCGACATGCTGAACTGGCGGCTGGTCGCGACATGAACCCGTTGAGCTTCCAGGCCATGGTCGTGATCAACTTCTCCAAGCAGTGGCCGGCGCGCGTGGCGGGCCTGGAGGTCCCCGAGAGCATCGACGAGACCCTCGACCTGGCCGGCTACAAGGCCGAGATCGCCAAGGCGAAGGACTGGCTCGCCGGCCTCACGGCCGAAAAGCTGGCGGGCCGCGAGGACGTCCCGGTGACCTTCAACCTGGGCATGATGGAGCCGACACTGCCGGGCCAGACCTGGCTGACGGGGTTCTCGACCACGAACGTCTATTTCCACCTGTCGATAGCCTACGCGATCCTGCGCGCCCGGGGCGTCCCGCTGGGCAAACCAGACATGTTCGCCGGCGGGCTGTAATCGGAACGGGTGAGCGGAGCGCCTCTAGGCGTTCCGCAGCCGGTCCAGCGCGCCCTGCAGGATCCAGGCGGCGGCGGCCTTGTCGACCACTTCGGCGCGGCGGGCGCGGGACGTGTCGGCCTCGTCGATCAGCATTCGGTTGACCGCCATCGAGCTCATCCGCTCGTCCCAGAAGGCGATCGGCAGGTCGCGGATACGCAGGACGTTGCGGGCGAAGGCGCGGCAGGACTGGGCGCGGGCGCCCTCGGTTCCGTCCATGTTGACCGGCAGGCCGATGACGATGGCCTGGGCCTCGCGGCTTTCCATCATCTTCGTGAGCGCGGCCAGGTCGTCGGTGAACTTGGTCTTGCGGATCAGGCCCAGCGGGCTGGCGATCGAGCGGCCGGCGTCCGACACCGCTACGCCGATGGTCTTCTCGCCCAGGTCCAGGCCCACCACGGCGGCGTGGCGGGGCAGGAGGGCGGGCAGTTCCAGGAGATCGACGACGGCCATCGCGGCGTCTTAGCACCTGTTTCCGCAGAGGTGTTCGGCGATCTTGCGCCTAGTCCTGTCGGGCCGATCCACCGTATCTGCCGGACCGAACAACCGATCTGGACTTCGAATGACCGACAAGACCGTCGCCTGGCCCGTCAAGACCCGCGAGCTGCTCAACCACCACATGGACTCCACGATCTGGGACCGCTTCGCGTTTCGCGATGACGATGTGATCGTGGCGACCTACGCCAAGTCGGGCACGACCTGGACCCAGCAGATCGTCGGCCAGCTGGTGTTCGCCGGGCGCCCCGACGTGCCGATTCACGACATCTCGCCGTGGCTGGACCTGCGCGTGATGCCGCCCGACACGCTGGAGCGCCTGGAGGCCCAGACGCATCGGCGGATCGTCAAGACCCACCTGCCGCTTGACGCGCTGACGTTCTCGCCGAAGGCCAAGTACCTCTACGTCGCCCGCGACGGCCGCGACGTGGTCTGGAGCCTCTACAACCATCACTGCAGCGGCAACGCGTTCTGGTACCAGCTGCTGAACGAGACGCCCGGCCTCGTGGGCCCGCCGATGCCGGAGCCGGATCCCGACATCCGCAGCTACTTCCGGACCTGGCTGGCTGAGGACGGCTGGCCGTTCTGGGGCTACTGGGACAACATCAGGACATGGTGGGACGCCCGGCGCCTGCCCAACGTCAAGCTCGTCCACTTCGCCGACCTGAAGGCCGACCTGGAAGGCCAGATGCGGGCGATCGCCGACTTCCTGGACTGCGATATCGCCGAGGATCAGTGGCCGACAATCCTCGAGCACTGCTCGTTCGAGTACATGAAGGCCAACGCCGAGAACGTCGCGCCCTTGGGCGGGGCGATCTTCGACGGCGGGGCGAAGTCCTTCATCAACAAGGGCGTCAACGGCCGCTGGCGCGATGTGCTCTCGCCCGACGAGATCGCCGCCTACGAGGCGCGCGCGTTGGCCGAACTGGGGCCCGATTGCGCCCGGTGGCTGGCTCACGGGGGGCTGTAGGGTCTGTCGCCCCGTCACGCGACTTGCAATGGAGGGCCTCCCGCGGCTAACCCACGCCCTCTGAACCGGGCGAGCTGTCGGCGCGCCCGACACTTGCTTGAAATGCGCCCTTCCGATGGATGGGCTTTGGGAGGGATGGTCATGGCCATCGACGCCGCGACCGTACGCAAGGTCGCGAGGCTGGCGCGGATCGCTGAGCCCGAAGAGAAGCTGGACCAGCTCGCCACGGAGCTCTCCGGCATCCTCAACTGGATCGAGCAGTTGAACGAGGTGGACACGGACGGCGTCGAGCCGATGACCACGGCCGTTCACACCACGCTTCCGATGCGCGACGACGTCGTCACCGACGGCGGCGACCCGGCCCGCGTCCTGGGCAACGCGCCCAAGTCCGCCAACAACTTCTTCGTCGTGCCCAAGGTGGTGGAATAGCCATGTCCGAACTCACCGGGCTCACGCTGAAGGCCGCCCTCGAGGGGATGGCGAAAGGCGACTTCTCGTCGGAAGAGATCACCAAGGCGCATCTGGCGGCCATCGAGGCCTCGCGGCCCCTGAACGCCTACGTTGTCGAGACCCCGGAAAAGGCCATCCAGATGGCCCAGGCCTCGGATGCGCGTCGCGCCCGCGGCGAGGCCGGCCCGCTGGAAGGCGCTCCGCTGGGCATCAAGGACCTGTTCTGTACTAAGGGCGTCCAGTCGACCGCCGGGTCGATGATCCTTCGCGGGTTCGAGCCCGCCTACGAGTCGACCGTCACCTCGCAGCTGTGGCGCGACGGCGGCGTCATGCTGGGCAAGCTCAACATGGACGAGTTCGCCATGGGCTCGTCCAACGAGACCTCGGCCTGGGGGCCGGTGGCCAACCCTTGGCGGGCGAGGGGCTCCAACGCCAACCTCACGCCCGGCGGCTCGTCAGGCGGCTCGGCCGCCGCGGTCGCCGCCGATCTCTGCCTGGGGGCCACGGCCACCGACACCGGCGGCTCGATCCGCCAGCCCGCCGCCTTCACCGGCACGGTCGGGATCAAGCCCACCTACGGCCGCTGCTCGCGCTGGGGCATCGTGGCCTTCGCCTCGTCGCTGGACCAGGCCGGGCCGATGGCGCGGACCGTCGAGGACACGGCGCTCCTGCTCACGTCGATGTCGGGCCACGATCCGAAGGACTCGACGAGCTTGCCGATCGAAGTGCCGGATTTTGCGAGCTTCTGCGGCAAGTCCGTGAAAGGCCTGCGGATCGGCATCCCCAAGGAATACCGGGTCGACGGCATGCCCCCGGAGATCGAGAAGCTTTGGGAGCAGGGGATCGCCTGGCTGAAGGACGCCGGCTGCGAGATCGTCGAGGTGAGCCTGCCGCACACCAAGTACGCGCTGCCCGCCTACTACATCATCGCCCCCGCCGAGGCCTCGTCGAACCTGGCCCGCTATGACGGCATGCGCTACGGCCTGCGCGTCGATGGCGCGAACCTGACCGAGACCTACGAGCAGACCCGCGCCCAAGGCTTCGGCGCCGAGGTGAAGCGCCGGATCCTGATCGGCACCTATGTGCTCTCGGCCGGCTATTACGACGCCTATTACCTGAAGGCGCTGAAGGTGCGCCGACGCATCGCCGACGACTTCGACCAGGCCTGGAAGACCTGTGACGCGCTGCTGACGCCCACCGCGCCGTCGGCCGCCTTCGCCCTGGGCGAGAAGTCGGACGATCCGGTGGCGATGTACCTGAACGACATCTTCACGGTGACGGTGAACCTGGCGGGCCTGCCGGGCATGAGCGTGCCGGCCGGCGTGGACGCGGGCGGCCTGCCGCTGGGCCTGCAGCTGATCGGCCGCAACCTGGACGAGGGCACGCTGTTCTCGCTGGGCTCGGCGATCGAGAAGGCCGCCGATTTCCGCGCCAAGCCCCAGAAGTGGTGGTAGCCCGAAAACGAAAGCGCCCGCCGGACTGACCGGCGGGTGCTCCCGTTTCTGACCTGTCGGCGGCTCTTAGAGCTTGTCGAACGCGGCCTGGATTTCCTTCAGCTTCGCGTCGTCGAGAGCGCCTTGGCTCATCGGGGCGACCTGGCTGAGCGTCATCGTGGCGATCTGGTCGTAGAACTGGCTGATCGGCGGCAGGGCGGTTTCGAGGATCGCCTTGGCCTTCTCGTTCTTGATGATGTCGCCGATCGGCGTGGTTTCCACCGACAGCTTGCCCGAGGCAGGCGCAGCGGCCGGGGCGTGATCCTGGTGTTCCTGCGCCACGGCGGGCGCGGAAATCGCGGCCACGGCGAGCGCGGCGGCGAAGGCGAGAGTCTTCATTGGGTGTTCCTTTTCCCCGGTCTAAGCGTCGTTTAGACGCGCAGAAGGTTGAGTCCAATTCGAGGCAAAAGTGCAAGAGGGGATGTGCGCGCGCTGGCAGATTCCGCGGCGGTTGGGTAACACCCGGCCATGAGTGAGACGCAAACCAAAGTGATCCAGGGCCGCACCGGCCCGTGGGAGATGGTCCTGGGCCTGGAAGTGCACGCACAGGTCGCCTCGAACGCCAAGCTGTTCTCGGGCGCCGCCGTGGGCGCCGGGGCTGCGCCGAACGCCCAGGTCAGCCTGGTGGACGCGGCCATGCCCGGCATGCTGCCTGTCATCAACCGCCACTGCGTCGAGCAGGCGATCAAGACCGGTCTGGGCCTGAAGGCGCAGATCAACGAGTGGTCGCGTTTCGACCGGAAGAACTACTTCTATCCCGACCTGCCCCAGGGCTATCAGATCAGCCAGTTCAAGGACCCGATCGTCGGTGAGGGCGAGGTCATCGTCGAGCGCGACGATGGCTCCATCTTCACCGTGCGCATCGAACGGCTGCACCTCGAGCAGGACGCCGGCAAGCTGCTGCACGATCAGGACCCGAACGCCACCTTCGTCGACCTGAACCGCTCGGGCACGGCCCTGATGGAGATCGTGTCGCGACCCGACATGCGCTCGCCGGAAGAGGCGGCCGCCTACGTCAAGAAGCTGCGGACCATCCTGATCTATCTCGGCACGTGCGACGGCGACATGGAGAAGGGCAACCTTCGCGCCGACGTGAATGTGTCGGTCTGCCGCCCCGGCGACTACGAGAAGTTCCGCGCCACGGGTGACTTCAGCCACCTGGGCACGCGCTGCGAGATCAAGAACGTCAACTCGTTCCGCTTCATCCAGCAGGCGATCGAGTTCGAGGCGCGCCGGCAGATCGAGATCCTGGAGGACGGCGGCAAGATCGATCAGGAGACGCGCCTGTTCGATCCCAACAAGGGCGAGACGCGGTCCATGCGTTCCAAGGAAGACGCGATGGACTATCGCTACTTCCCCGAGCCCGATCTTCTGCCCCTGACTCTGGACCCGGCCTGGATCAAGCGCATCGAGGCCGAGCTGCCCGAACTGCCCGACGCCAAGAAGGCGCGCCTGCAGTCGCAGTATGGGCTGACCGCCTACGACGCCGGCGTGCTCATCATCGAGCAAGCCCGCGCCGACTTCTACGAGGCCGCCGCCAAGGGCCGAGACGCCAAGCTGGTGGCGAACTGGGTGACCAACGACCTCGCCGCGCGCCTCACCGCGGGCGGCATCGATATCCAGGACAGCCCGATCCCGCCGGCGGCGATCGCCGAACTCGTGCAACTGATCGAGGAGGGCGTCATCTCCTCCAAGATCGCCAAGGACGTCTTCGAGCGCATGTGGAACGGCGAAGGCGCCGCCTCCGAGATCGTCGAGAAGCAGGGGCTGAAGCAGGTGTCCGACACCGGAGCCCTGGAGAGCATCATCGACGCCTTGATCGCCGCCAACCCCGGCCAGGCGGCCGCGGTGAAGGAGAAGCCTCAGGCCATCGGCTGGTTCGTGGGTCAGGTGATGAAGGAAACCGGCGGCAAGGCGAACCCGGGCGTCATCAACCAGCTGCTGAAGAGCAAGCTGGGGCTTTAGGCCTACTGCACCATGTCGAAGATCTGACCGTCGGAGATCGACACCAGCGCAAAGCCGCCGCCGACGCGCACCCAGGCGAAGCCCGCGGGCGGGGTGCGCAGGCGGTAGCGGCGGTAGTCGTCGACGACGTCGCCGTTGAAGTTCCGCGGCAGGTAGCCCCCGCGCCGGGCGGCCGGCGGCGGCGACGCAAAGCCCTGGGGCCGCGGACCGCCGCCATAGCGCGGGCGCTCGTCGTCCTGCGGGCGAGGCTCATAGCGGGGGCGGGGGGCATAGCGCGAGCGCTCGTCGCCGTAACCCAGCACCGGCGCGCGGCCGCGGTTGGCGTCTGGGTCGCGTCCGGCGGCGCGATCGTCGCGGCGTTCGCCGCGTTCACGCTCTCCGGACTCGCGCGTGCGGTCACGGTCCTGGCGCTCGGTTCGGCCGCGCTCCTGGTCATCCCGCGGCGAGGCGAGCGCCGCCGGCGGAGTCGCGGCGGTGACGCAGGCCACGGCGGCCATAAGGAGGAGCAGGCGCTTCATCTTGGCGCGATCATGGCGAGGCGAGGCTGAACTCTCCCTGAACGCGGCGACAGCGACGTTCTCCACAAAGTGTGGCTTTCAGGCTTCAGTTGGAAGCCTATCGGCCGTCCCTGGCAGCCCGGATAACAGGCTACGCGAGTGCGGCAGGGTGTCTCAGGGGTCATTCCTGTCGATTCGACAACGGCGCTCTTAACCATGTGTTCAGCGCGACCTTGGTTTTCTTCTCCCGTAGACCGGTGAAGGGCTCGAAGAATCGAGCTTGCCGGTCAGTTAGGGATAACGACCATGCTGGCGAGCATCGACACGAAGTCTGATGGCCTGCCGCTGCCGACTCCGGAGGCGACGGGCGACGAGCTGTTCCGACTGGGGCTGCTCTATTCCACGGGTCAGGGCGGCGCGCCGCTCGACTATGTCTCGGCCCATATGCTGTTCAATCTGGCGGCCATGCGTGGCTCGGTCGAGGCCAAGGTCTACCGCAAGGAAATCGCCGACGAGATGGCGACGGACGAAGTGGCCGAGGCCCAGCGCCAGGCCCGCCAGTGGCTGGCTCGGGGCTGATCTGACGGACAAGGTCCCGGCGTTGGGTCCGGGACCTGTTCGAAGGCAAGTGACTGACTGTCGGCTACCCGACAGTTGTCCGTAAGCTTAGCTGTGCGGCTGCAAGCACTGCCATTAGCTTGCCTCAATATCTCGTAGCCAAGCCGCTCATTGAGGCAGAGCTTACGTTGATCGGTTTCTGTCGTCGGGCGGGGGTATATTCCCCTGATGATTGTAAAACGGCCCCGGTCAGGGTTTCCCTGGAACAAATGTGACCAAAATTTGTTTGAGCGCCCAGGGACACTCTCTGGAGGCTTCTCAGTGAACAAGCTTGCTCTCGCCACATCGGCCACGATCCTCATGTTCGGCGGGTCATCCGCCGTGGCGGCCACCTACGTCGATCCGTGGACCGTATCGGCCACGGGCAACATCTCCGTCGTTTTCGGTAACAACGGCTTCGACGTCGCTGGCGCCGAAAGCATCCCCGGCGAGACGGTCAGCACCAGCATCTACAACGGCGCAACGGACGCCTTCACCGACACCTTCGATTTCTTCCTTCCGAACGGTATCGTCGGCTTCACGCTCAGCTCGATCGGCTTCGCCGCCAACAGCTCGATCCAGGCGATCTCGATGAGCTTCAACGGGAACAACATCCCGCTCACCCTCACCAACAACGCCAGCGGCGGCGTGACGGTGACCGCCTCCAGCGGCGCCTTCCCGGTGAGCTTCGGCGCATCCCAGCAGCTCATCATCTCCGGCACGGCGGGTCCCGACGCGGTCTACGGCGCGACGGCGACCTTCGAACGTGCCAGGGCGGCGGTTCCCGAACCCGCCAGCTGGGCTCTGATGATCGCCGGCTTCGGCGGCGCGGGCGCCATGCTCCGTCGGCGCAACACGGCGCGCGGCCTGGCTCACGCCTGATCGCTGCGGGCTCAACGTGAACGACGCCCCGGCCGCATGCTCGGGGCGTCGTGCGTTCAGGGAGTGAATTCGACGCGCCCGAGCGGCTAGGCAGATCGCCTTTGGTCCGCTAGAACCGCCCTCCCGCGGGCGCACGCCGTCCGCGCGCTGGTGACGTGGCCGAGTGGCTGAAGGCAACGGTTTGCTAAATCGTCATACGTGAAAGCGTATCGAGGGTTCGAATCCCTCCGTCACCGCCACCCCCTTCGAGTTCGAGAGGAAGTATCGAGCTTCGGCAGGACCAGTCGACCTTGCTGGGCTGCCAGGCTGGCACGCTAAGGACCGCGTGAAACTCAACGCTAGCGACGCCTCCTCTTGAGAGGCCCGATACTCGTTCAGGTTCTAAGCGAAGATCGTCGCCTTAGTGCGGCGCATGTGATGCCGAACCCATGGAGGAGGCATGTCCAGATGGTAGGTTCAGGGGTGGGGGATCCGCTCGTGAGGTATCCAGGGCCGCCCACGGTGTTGTGGGCATGCCAATAGGTGAAATCCGGTGCATAGAGCGGCGTCTGAACGTGATAGTTACACGACCGTGGATCAAAATCTCGATCGTCGATGTACACGCTGGTGGGGTGAAGATTGAATATCGGAAGTGAGCTATATTGTCTTTCAAGCTCGCGATAATTGTATACCTGGTTCGTATCGGTTAGCGCCCGAATAAAAGACCGCTTGTTCATTCACTCTGACTACCATATTCGTGAATTCGAACCCTGAAGAGCCATCCTCATAGGGCTCCTCGTACGTCGCGTACGCCCTCAGATACCAAGCGCCAAATGTCAGGTCGCCGCTCTCAAGCGTGAGGGAATAGTCGGTGTTTGGGGCGAACGCGGTGCCGGGTGATACGACCAGCACTCCGAATCCGTTGTCGTCAGCGTCCGGCGGGATAATGTAACCGTACTCAACGGTTTCCGCTCGGGCTTGGCCCGTCAAACTCAGCGCCGCGATTGTAAGCGCCAGTACTAAAAGTGGAATTCCTGGCATGCTCACCCCCAAAGTGCATTGGGGGCTTCTGCGCCCTTTGGTGTCAACGCTACGCCACCGGCACTTGAATGACCCCACGGCGCCGTGGAGGGATGTTCGCACGGCTGCGGGAGTCAGCCGGCGAGGGAAGCGGACGTGCAGCGATACGACCTGATTATCGTGGGCGGCGGCATCGGCGGCTCGGCCCTGGCGCAGGTGATGGCGCAGGCCGGCAAGTCGGTCCTGCTGCTGGAACAGTCCGAGGTCTACCAGGACCGGGTCCGCGGCGAGTGGATCGCGCCGTGGGGCGTCGACGAGGTGAAGCGCCTGGGGCTGTACGACCTGCTCATGAACGCCGGCGGCCACCACATCACCCATCATGTCACCTTCGACGAGGGCAGGGACCCGGCTGCGGCCGAGGCCGAAGCCCTTCCGCTGAGCCTCTTCCGCGAAGGCGTGCCGGGCCCGCTTTGCCTGGGCCACCCGAAGCACTGCCAGACGCTGTTCGATGCCGCGAAGGCGGCCGGCGCGCAGGCGCATCGTGGAGTGCGCGTCGCCAGCGTGGAGGTCGGCGCGTCGCCCCGCGTGACCTTCGAGGTCGGGGGCGAGACCCGCGAGGCCTCGGCCCGTCTGGTCGTCGGCGCCGACGGCCGCACGTCGCACGTGCGCGAGACGGCCGCCATCACGCTGCATCAGGACAAGCCGCACCACTGGTTCGCGGGCCTCCTGGTCGAGGGCGCGCCGGGCTGGCGCGACGATCTCCAGGCCATCGGCACCGAGGGCGACTTCGGCTTCCTGGCGTTCCCCCAGGGCGGCGGCAGGATCCGCCTCTACGGCGGCTATGCGTTGGACGAGGCCCGGCGCTTCAAGGGCGAGGATGGCCCGCGCCGCTTCCTGGACGCCTTCCGGCTGAACTGCAGCCCTGAGAACCGCCATATCGTGGACGGCACGCCCGCCGGGCCGCTGTTCAGCTACATCAATGCCGACGCCTGGACGGACCAGCCCTTCGCGCCCGGCGTGGTTCTGGTCGGCGATGCGGCCGGCTGGAACGATCCCATCATCGGGCTGGGCCTGTCGATCACCTACCGCGACGTCCGGATCGTCAGCGACATCCTGAAGGCGTCAGACGATTGGTCCGTGGCCGCCTTCGCGCCGTATGCCGAGGAGCGCGCCGAGCGGATGCGGCGGCTTCGCTTCGCCGGTCAGATCCAGTCGGCCCTCGACATGGAATTCGGCGAGGCGGCCAGGGCGCGCCGCCACAGCTATCATGAGCGCGCCGCCGCCGACCCGTCGCTTCGGATGCACTCGTTCGCCGTCATGGCGGGGCCCGAGACCCTTCCGCCCGAGGCCTTCACCGAAGAGCACCGCGCCCGCGTGCTGGGAACCGCGTAATGGACATCGCCGACTACAACGCCCGCTGGCTGCAGGCCTGGACCGACAAGGACGTGGACCGCCTCTGCGGCTTCTACGCCGAGGACTGCGACTACAAGGATCCCCAGACGCCGGCCGGCCTCAAGGGGCAGGAGGCCCTTCGTGCGTACCTCACCGGCCTCTTCGCCGCGACGCCGGCCATCACCTATACGCCCGACGAGACCTGGCCGATCCCCGGGGGGTTCTGCGGCCGCTGGTATGCCGAGTTCGAGCACGAGGGCGTGAAGGGCCGGATGCGCGGCTTCGACCTCGTCATCCTCGACGGCGACCGGATCGCGCTGAACGAAGTCTACGTCCACCAGCTGCCCGCATGACGACCCCCGACATCCGCCGGCCGGCCGCCATCGACGCCGCCTGGCTCACCGCCGTGCTGCAGCAGGCCGGCGTCGATGCAGTGGTGAAGTCGTTCGAGGCCAAGAACGTCGGCACCGGCCAGATCGGCGAGAGCGTGCGCTTCAAGCTGACGTACGAACGCGACGCGGAGGACGCCCCGCGGTCGCTGGTGGGCAAGTTCCCGTCGCCCGACGAGACCAGCCGCGGCACCGGCATCATGCTGGGCAACTACCTGCGCGAGGTGCGCTTCTACCAGCAGCTCGCCCCCCGGGCCCAGGTGCAGACGCCGCGCTGCTGGTTCACCGACACGGACGCCACGGGCGGCGAGTTCGTGCTGATGATGGAGGACCTCGCCCCGGCCGAGCAGGGCGACCAGCTCAAGGGCGTGACGCTGGATCAGGCGAAGCTGGTGGTGGAACAGGCGGCCCGACTTCACGGCTCCTTCTGGGGGGACGAGAGCCTGGACGATCTGCCGTGGGTCCAGGGCTCGAAGGCGGCGCCGGCCAGCGCGGTCACGCCCGACCTTGTCGGCAACCTGTGGCAGGGCTTCCGCGCCCGCTATGCCGAGCGTCTGCAGCCGCACTGGATCGAAGTGGGCGAGGCGCTGACCAGCCGCTGGAGCCAGTTCGGCGGGCGCGAGACGGGGCCACGCACCCTGGCTCACCACGATTTCCGCCCGGACAACATGATGTTCGGCACGGCCGCGGGCGGCCATCCGGTCACCGTGCTGGACTGGCAGTCCTTCACCTATGCGGTCGGCGCCACCGACGTGGCCTACTTCCTGGCGGGCGCCTTGCCTGCGGACGTCCGGCGGGCGCACGAGGCCGAGCTGCTGGCGCTGTACCACGCGGAGCTCACCCGTCTGGGCGTCACCGGCTATTCTATGGACGACCTCCGGCGCGACTATGGCGTCGGCGCCTTCCAGCTGTTCCTGACGGCGTTTTTCGCCTCGATGGTGGTGATCCAGACGCCGCGCGGGGACGACATGTTCATGCAGATGCTGGGCAGCGCCGCCGACCACATCCTGGACCACAACGCGCTGTCGGCGCTTGCTTAGAGGACTGCCCCTTGGAACTGATCCTGGTCCGCCACGGCCTACCCGAACGCCGCCACGACACCTCCGATCCGCCGCTTTCGTCCGTGGGTCACGAGCAGGCGAGGCGCGTGGCCGCCTGGCTTGCGCACGAAAAGATCGATGCGGTCTTCTCCTCGACCATGCTGCGCGCGCGTCAGACGGCCGAGCCCTACGCAGCGTTGCGGGGGCATGACGTCGACTGCCACGACGGCATCTGCGAGTTCGACCGCGCCTCCGGGAGCTACGTCCCGATGGAAGAGCTCAAGCGCGACAACTACGAGGCCTGGCTGGCCATGGCGACCGGCGATCACGGCCATGACATCGGGACGTTCCACGAGACCGTCGTCGAGACGCTGGAGGGGATCGTCGAGGCCAATTCGGGGCGCCGGGTGGTCGTGTTCTGCCACGGGGGCGTGATCAACGTCTGGACCGCCCATGTCCTGGGGATGACGCCGCGCCTGTTCTTCGAGCCCGACTACACATCCGTCCACCGCTACATGTGCGCCCGGACCGGCCAGCGGAACGTGGTCTGCCTCAACGACCGGGGCCACCTGAGAGAGCCGATCGGCGCCGCCTGAAGCCTCGTCGCGCTTTTTTGCGTCTGGTATGTGAACGCTGATCAGTTATCCTAGGGTCAACACCTCAGGGATGGGATCTGGCATGGCTGCTGTCGAGCACTTCGACGTCTTGATCGTGGGCGCGGGCCTTTCAGGCGTCGGCGCCGGGTATCACCTCAAGACGGCGTGTCCGGACCGCAGCTACGTCATCCTTGAGGGCCGCGACGCCATCGGCGGCACCTGGGACCTGTTCCGCTATCCCGGCATCCGCTCGGACAGCGACATGTACACCCTGGGCTATGCCTTCAAGCCGTGGACCGAGGCCAAGGCCATCGCCGACGGGCCGTCGATCCTGAAGTACGTGCGAGAAACGGCGTCCGAGAACGGCATCGACCGGCACATCCGCTACAATCACAGGGTCAAGCGGGCGTCGTGGTCGACCGCGGACGCCCGGTGGACCATCGAGGCCGAGGTCGCGGGCAAGATCCAGCAGTTCACCGCCCACTTCGTGTTCCTCTGCGGCGGCTACTATTCGTACGAGGGCGGCTACACGCCGGAGTACCCGGGCGTCGAAACCTTCAAGGGCGCGCTGGTCCACCCGCAGAAGTGGCCCGAGGACCTCGACTATGCCGGCAAGAAGGTCGTGGTGATCGGTTCGGGGGCCACGGCCGTGACCCTGGTGCCCGAGATGGCCAAGACCGCCGGCCACGTGACCATGCTGCAGCGCTCGCCCACCTACGTCGTCAGCCGTCCCGCCGAGGACAAGATGGCCAACTGGCTGCGCTCCAAGCTGCCGGGCAAGCTGGCCTACGACATCGTGCGCTGGCGCAACGTGTTGTTCGGCATGTACTTCTTCAACCTGGCGCGAAAGAAGCCCGAGGCCGTAAAAGCCAATATCATCAAGATGGTGCGCGACCAGCTTGGTCCGGACTACGACGTCGATCGGCACTTTACGCCCAGCTACAACCCCTGGGACCAGCGGCTCTGCCTGGTGCCCGATGCGGACATGTTCAACGAGATCAAGTCCGGCCGCGCCTCGGTCGTCACGGACCACATCGAGACGTTCACCGAGACCGGCATCCGTCTGAAGTCGGGTCAGGAGCTGCAGGCCGATGTCGTGGTCTCGGCGACCGGCCTGGTGCTGGAAGTCTGGAACGGCATCGAGGTCAGCGTCGATGGCGCGCGGATCGATGCGTCCAGGACGCTCGCTTACAAGGGCATGATGTACGAGGGCGTGCCGAACCTGGCCTCGGCCTTCGGCTACACCAACGCCTCCTGGACGCTGAAGTGCGACCTGACGTGCGAGTATGTCTGTCGCGTGCTGAACCACCTCAAGGCCACCGGCCAGCGCCAGGCGACGCCCGTGAATACCGACCCGTCGGTGACCTTCGAGCCCTGGCTCGATTTCTCGTCGGGCTACGTTCAGCGCGCCATGGCCAAGTTCCCCAAGCAGGGCGACAGGGTCCCGTGGAAACTGAACCAGAACTACGCGATGGATCTGATGAGCCTGCGTTACGCCAAGCTCGAGGACGGCGTCCTGCGCTTCGGCAATCGCGTTGGTCAGGCCGTGAAGGCGCCGGAAAAGCTCGCCGCCTGACGGTTGACTTACGTTCGTAATCTTGCTCCGAGTTACGTCTGTAACCTGGAGTGCTTCGATTGCGCACGCACCGAAAGTCCGCGCCGGGCTGGTTGTGGCCCGCCATGGGCGCCTTGGCCGTGACACTGCTCCTCGGCGGGTTGACGGCGCGCTATCTGACCATCCGCGCCACGCGCATCGCCGACGCCAAGGCCTGGACGGTCGCGGGGCCGCCGTGCCCCGAGGTCACCGAGGCCGAGATGATGCAGGAGCTGGGCGCCGGCCTGCGCAGCTTCGAGTACGGGGCGGCCACCTTCGTCCGTCGGCGCGGCGAGGTGGAGTGCGCCCCGATCTATGAGAACGGCGGCCGAGGCGACACATTCCATCCGGTCTGCCGATTCTCGCGGCCGGGGGACGTCCAGGTGCGGACGGTGGACGGCGCCTGGCAATTCCGCCCGGGCCCCGGCCGGCCGGTGGTGGTGACGGTTTCGCCCGGCGGCGGGGCCAGCTGCGTGATGGCCGGGTCGCCGGCAAGGTCGAGGGGACTGGGATGAAGCCGCGCCGACGCAAGCTCACCAACGGCCAGAAGCTGGCCATGGCCGGCGGGCTGCTGATCTTCCTCGGCTTCGCGGGCTGGCTGTATGGCGGCGACTATCTGCGCCAGCGCGACCTGGCGTTCGGTCGGGCGGCCGAGGCGAAGGTCGAGGGACCGCCGTGCCCGCAACTGACCGAGAACGAGTTCACCGCCCGCAAGCTGAAGGCGCCCAAGGCCACCAACTACGAGAACGTCGTGTTCGGCCGCCAGTTCGGCCACATGGACTGTCGCGCCCTGCGATACGGGGCAGGGTGGGGGACCGAGACCTATCCGGTCTGCCAGTTCACCAGCCCCAGCACCTTGACGGTCACGACGGACAAGGGCCGCTGGTTCTTCGCGCCGGGACCGGGGAAGCCGGCGACCGTCGCTGTTCCCCGCGGCGAGGCGCGCTGCGTCATGGACTCGAACTTCACCCTGCCTGGGTAGGCGCTCAGTTCGGTGCGAAGCAGTCCGGAATGCTGCGTTCGACGGGCACCGGGGCCTCGGCGCCGCCTGCGCCGCCCAGAGGCCGGCGGGAGGTTACGAAATGTCCGGAGTCCGGCGGAGGATACCGGCCGGGGCGCGTCTTGGGCCGCGAAAGCTGAGCCTTCAGGCGCGACAGGAGATCGTCGAGGCTCTCGTCCGAGCCCGTCAGATCCTGGCGGAAGCTGCGCTCTTGCATGGGGCGGCGTTATACGCCTGTCGGGCGAGTGATTCTACCCATGCGGAACCGGGGAGGTGTGCTAGGCGGGAAGGTCAGGGCTCACAAATTCGAGAACACGGAGGAACCAAGATGAAGCTCTATACGTCGATCGGACCCAACCCGCGGGTCGTGAAGATGTTCATGGCCGAGAAGGGCGTCGACCTGGATCGCATCGAGGTCGACCTGCGCTCGGGCGAGAACCGCAAGGCGCCCTATCTGTCGGTCAATCCGGCGGGCCAGACCCCGGCCCTGGAGCTGGACGACGGCAGCCACATCACCGAGATCACGGCCATCTGCGAGTACCTCGAGGAGCACACGCCGAACCCGCCGCTGATCGGCACCACGTCCGAGGAACGCGCCCACACGCGGATGTGGACCCGCCGCGTCGACCTGAAGGTTTGCGAGCCGCTGGCCAACGGCTTCCGCTTTGGCGAGGGCCTGGCGATGTTCGAAAGCCGCCTGCGCTGCCTGCCCGAGGCCTCTGCGGGCCTCAAGGCCATCGCCCAGGACGGGGTCGCGTGGATCGACGAAAACATGCAGGGGCCCTGGATCGGCGGCGCCCGCTTCACCCTGGCCGACATCCTGCTGTTCGCCTTCCTCGACTTCGGGGCGATCGTGGGTCAGCCGCTGGATCCGAAGAACAAGCGGATCGTCGACTGGTTCGAACGCGTGAAGGCGCGGCCCAGCGCGGCGGCGAGCGCCTAGCCAGACTGGGACTTTCCCTCTCCTCCGAGGGGACAGCTCGCCAAACGCGAGCAGGGTGGGGAAGTGCGGGCCGGAGTGCTGACGTCAGTAAGGATCGCGACCTCCCCACCCGTCTCCCCCGGATCAAGTCCGGGGTCGCCACCCTCCCGACCGGGGGGAAGGCCTACCCGACCTTCCGGTCGCGGCCTTCCCAGTAGGGCTTGCGCAGCTCCCGGCGCAGCACCTTACCCGACGGGTTCCTCGGCAGGGCGTCGATGAAGTCGACGCTCTTGGGAGCCTTGTATCCGGCGATGCGCTCGCGGGCCCAGGCGATGATGGCGGCCGGGTCGGGGTCCTGACCCGCCGCCTTCACGACGATGGCCTTCACCGCCTCGCCCCATTTGTCGTCGGGCACGCCGATCACCGCGGCGTCGGCCACGCCGGGACAGCCCAGGATCGCGTTCTCCACCTCGGCCGGATAGACGTTCTCGCCCCCCGACACGATCATGTCCTTCACCCGGTCGTGGACGAAGAAGAAGCCGTTCTCGTCCATGAACCCGGCGTCGCCCGTGCGCAGCCAGCCGTCCGGCCGGATGGTCTCGGCCGTCGCCTCGGGCCGGTTCCAGTAGCCCGCCATGACGATCGGCCCGCGGATCTCGATCTCGCCGATTTCGCCCGCGCCCAGAGTGTTGCCGTCTTCGTCGGCGATGCGGGTCTCAAGTGTGGCCCAGGGTCGGCCGCACGACCGCAGCAGCTCGCCCCGATGCTCTCCGGGCGCGAGCGTCGTCCCCGCGCCGGTGGTCTCGGTCATGCCGTAGAACTGTATGAAGCCGCAGCCGAACACTTCGGTCGCCTTGGCCAGAACCGCCTCCGAGATCGGCGAAGCCCCGTACGAGACGGTCTTCAGGCTGGAGAAATCAGCCTGCTCTACCCCGGGCGTCTGTAGCAGCGCGTTGATCATCACCGGCGCCAGGAACACGTGGTTTACCCGCTCGTCCCCGAAGGCCTTCAGAACCGCGGGCGGCGAGAACTCGGCCTGCAGCACGATGCGTCCGCCCGCCGCCATGCCCGAGAAGCTGATGTTCGTCCCGGCGACGTGGAACATCGGCATCAGGATCAGGACGGTGTCGTCGGCGTCGTAGCTGAAACCCTCGATCAGATGCCGCAGGGCCAGGAAGGCCGAGTAGTTGGCATTTGACAGCCGAACGCCCTTGGGCAGCCCGGTGGTGCCCGAGGTGTAGAGCTGCAGCACGTCGTCCTCGGCCTTGGGAGGCTCCAGCTTCGGCGGCGGCGCGGCGTCGCGCAGGGCGGCGTAGCCCGCGAACGTGGGATGGTCGCCGCCCACGGCGATGACCTGGATCGGCCGTCCGGCGTGCTCGGCCACGGTCACCGCGGCGTCGAAGAACTCGGGCGTGACGAAGAAGACGTTGGCCGCCGAGTCCTTGAGGATGAACGCGATCTCGGGCACGGCCAGGCGCGAGTTGATCGGCGCGAAACACGCCCGCGCCTTGGCGACGCCGAAGAAAATTTCGTACCAGGCCTCTGAAGGCCGCCCCAGCCAGGCCACCCGGTCGCCCGGCTTCACGCCCGCCTGCTGCAGCAGGCCCGCCACGCGGTCCGAGCGGCGGTCGAGTTCGGCGTAGGTGAGGTCCCGGCCCTCGAAGTGGACGGCCACCTTGTCGCCGCGCTCGCGGCCGTGGACGGTGGCGATATCGGTCAGCAGCTTGATCGGATCGGCGGACATTCGCAGGCTTCACTCCCAGGACAGGCTCTGATGACCTGTCTCAGCCGACTAGCTAGCCGAAGCGTACGCGTACGCCAAACGCGACGTGGGACCACCGCCTGCATTTCGGTGCGGAAGCCCCCGGGCGAACCGCCGTGCCGACATGCCGGCAGACGGACGCGAAGACCCCCTGGAGGGGTGTGCCATGGGCCTATCCCGGCGAGCGGACGGCGCGCTCACGCAAAGTCGGCTGGCAGACTGTCGCCGGATGCGGCTTGGGCGTAAGGTGGGTCCAACGGGGGACGGACCGTTGACGGGCAATGGAATGAAGCGCGACGCACTCGATGCGGCGCTGACGGGGATGTTCGACAAGCTACAGGCGCGCGGGGTTCCCGAGCATCTGCAGAACGTCGTGGATCAACTGGATGCGGCGGCCTTGGCCGAGGATGCGCGGATCGCGGCGCGCCTCGCCGCGACGGATGACGAGGTCAGGCCGTCCCCATCGCCGACATCGTTTCCAGAGCCATGACGTCGCTCGCGTCCTCGGCGTCCATGATCTTCAGCAGGCGGGCGCGGGCGCGGTTCACACGGCTCTTGATGGTGCCCAGCGCACAGCCGCAGATCTCGGCCGCCTCCTCGTAGGAGAGGCCGGCGGCGCCCACCAGGATGAGCGCTTCTCGATGTTCGGCGGGAAGCTGGCCCAGCGCCGTCTGCAGCGCCCGCATCGCCACGCTCCAGTCCTGGGTGGGCGGGGTCTTGAGCGTGCTGGCGTACTCGCCTTCCTCGTCGCGGACCTCGCGCCGGCGGCGAAGCACGCTGGTGTAGTAGGTGTTTCGCAGGATCGTGAAGAGCCAGGCCCGCAGGTTGGTGCCCGGCTCGAATTTGTCGCGGTTGGACCACGCCTTGATCAGGGTGTCCTGCACGAGGTCGTCGGCGTCTGATCCATTGTGGCTGAGCGACCAGGCGAACGCCCGGAGGGCGGGGATCAGGCCCACGACTTCATCGCGCCAACTCGTCGTGGAACTCATCGTGTCCCCCTCGCACAACATCATGACCCCGACCGTGGGTTTTGTCGCTACCAGTTGCGGTTGAACGTTGGCGTGGGGCGAGCGTTCCGCGGCGGCCTGCGCGAAATTCGGAACTCATCCGTCCAATCGGCGTTCGCTATCCTCGTTATCGCGCATTTGCATAGGGGAACCGGTTGTTTGTTCCGGTTTCGTGCCCACATTATCCTGTGCAGGGTGCGTCAGTATGACACGCCCTGGTCCAAGGGGAGCTTCCATGCGCAGTACCGATCGACCCGAGGCTCCGCCCCGGGTCGCCTCCAAAGCCGACGGTGCGCCCGCGCTGCCTCGCTACCGTGCGTTGCGACGCGCCACCGAGGCGCTGATCCGCTCGCTGACCCCCGAGGACATGGGCGCCCAGTCGATGCCGGACGCCAGCCCGACCAAATGGCATCTGGCGCACACCACGTGGTTCTTCGAGACCTTCGTGCTGACGCCCTATCTGCCCGGCTATCGGGTCTTCGATGGGCGGTTCGGATATCTCTTCAATTCGTACTACGAGGCCGTCGGCCCCCGGCAGCCGCGGCCCGCGCGCGGCCTGATCACGCGTCCGTCGGTCGCCGACATCCTGGCCTATCGCGCCCATGTGGACGCCGGCATGGAGAAGCTGCTGGCGGCCGGGGCGCAGGCGCATGCCGAGCTGATCGACCTGGGTCTGGCGCACGAGGAACAGCATCAGGAACTGATGTTGATGGATATCCTCCACCTCTTCGCCCAGTCGCCGCTGGCCCCCGCCTTTGCGCCGCCCCGCGCGCCGGCTTCCGGCCAACCCGCGCCTCTGACCTGGACCGGCTTTGCCGGCGGGCTTGTTGAGATCGGCCATGACGGCCGAGGGTTCGCGTTCGACAATGAGGGACCGCGGCATCGCGTGTGGCTGGAGCCGTTTCGCCTGGCCGACCGTCTGGTGACCAACGCCGAGTGGCTGGCCTTCATGGCGGCGGGCGGCTACGCCAAGCCCGAATTCTGGCTGTCCGAGGGCTGGGCGCTGGCCCGGTCTGAGGACTGGCGGGCGCCGATCTACTGGCGCGAGACGGCGGACGGCTGGCGCGCCATGGGCCTGCACGGGCTGCGCCCGCTGGATCCGGCCCAGCCGGTCAGCCACATCAGCTACTATGAGGCCGACGCCTACGCCGCTTGGGCCGGCGCCCGCCTGCCCACCGAAGCCGAGTGGGAACATGCCGCCGGATCGGTGGCCCCGCAGGGCAATTTCCGCGACTCCGGCGCCCTGGCGGCCCAGGCGCCGTCAGGAAATGAGGGCCTGCAGCAGATGTTCGGCGACCTCTGGGAATGGACCCGCAGCGCCTATCTGCCGTACCCCGGCTACAGGCCCGCCGAGGGCGCGGTCGGCGAGTACAACGGCAAGTTCATGTCGGGCCAGTTCGTGTTGCGAGGCGGCGCGTGCGTGACCCCGCCGGGGCATATCCGGGCGACCTACCGCAACTTCTTCTATCCGCATCAGCGCTGGATGTTCTCAGGCCTGCGCCTGGCGAAGGACGGGGCGGGCGAGGGCGTTCGCCCTTCGGACCTGGAGACTGACGTCGTGGCCGGTCTCTCGCGGTCGGAAAAGTCGATCCCGCCGAAGCACTTCTACGACGCCCGTGGCTCGGAGCTATTCGAGGAAATCACCGAGCTGCCCGAGTACTATCCCACCCGCACCGAGGTGGCGTTGCTGACCCGCATCGCCCCCGAGATCGCCGCGGCGATCCCGGACGGGTCGGCGTTGGTGGAGTTCGGGTCCGGCGCCAGCACCAAGACCCGCATTGTCCTGGATGCGGCGCCGCAGGTGGGCGTCTACGCGCCCATCGACATCAGCGCGTCCGCGCTGGAGGGCGCAGCCCGGGCGATCCGGGCCGACTATCCTGACCTCACCGTGGCTCCGCTGCGCGACGACTTCACCAATGCGCTGCGGCTGCCGCCCGAGACCGAGGGCCGGCCCATCGTCGGCTTCTTCCCGGGCTCGACCATCGGCAATTTCACCCCGGTTCAGGCTCGCGCCTTTCTGGGCGCGGCGCGGCGGTTGCTGGGGCAGGGGGCGTCGTTCATCGTCGGCATCGACATCGCCAAGGACCCGGCGACCCTTGTGGCGGCCTATGACGATGCGCGCGGTGTCACGGCGGCCTTCAACAAGAATCTGCTGACCCGCATCAATCGCGAGCTGGGCGCCGACTTCGACCTGTCGACGTTCGAGCATCAGGCGATCTGGAACGCCGCCGAGAGCCGGATGGAGATGCATCTGGTGAGCTGCAAGGACCAGGTGGCGCATGTGGCCGGCCGCGCCTACCGTTTCGCGGCCGGAGAGACGATCCACACCGAGAATTCGTACAAGTTCACGCTGGCGCGGTTCGCGGATCTGGCCGGGTCAGCCGGATGGCGGGTCGCGTCCCAGTGGATCAGCCCCGACCCGGCGTTTGGCATCGTCCTGCTCGGCGCCTGAGACCCAGGTTCCGACATGCGAAAGCCCGCCCCAGGGATGGGGCGGGCGGTTCGCAGGTCCCGCGCCGATGTCTCCCCCGCGAAGGGAAGACATCGGTCGGGTGTCTAGCTCTCGCGGCCGCGCGTGCGGCCGCCGCCGCGAGAAGCTTCTCCGCCTTTGCGGCCGGCCGAGGCGGCCAGGTCGCGGTCCTTGGCGAATGACCGCTTCTCGCCGGGTACGCTCGCGCCCCCTTTGCGGGCGATCTCACGGCGTCGTTCGGGGTTCATGGCGGCGAATCCGCGACGGGCGCGGGGCTTGCCGGTATCGGCAGTGGGCATCGAGGGGCTCTCCTCTGGGGCTTGCGAAGGGCTAACCCCCGAGGTCCAGCCAAGGTTGCGTTAACGCGTGAGGCTTATTCGCGGCGAAGCGCCTCGATGGGGTCCAGCCGGGCCGCGCGCCACGACGGGTAGGCGCCGAAGACCAGGCCCACGGCCATCGAGAACCCCAGGGCCAAGGGCGCGGCCCAGGGCGGAATGGCCGCCGGCCAGCCCGCCAGCTTGGCCACCGTCAGCGCTCCGCCGATGCCGATCAGAAGCCCCAGCAGACCGCCCGCCATCGAGAGCGCGATGGACTCCAGGGCGAACTGGATCAGCACGTGGGAGCGCTTGGCGCCCAAGGCCATCCGCAGCCCGATCTCGCGCGTCCGCTCGGTCACCGACACCAGCATGATGTTCATGATGCCGACGCCGCCCACCACCAGCGACACTGCCGCCACCGCGGCGAGGAAGATCGTGAAGGTCGCCACGGCGGCCTGCATCGTTGCCAGGATCGAGGCCATGTTCTGGGTCTGGAAGTCGTCCTCCTCGCCTTGGCGGATCTTGTGCTGGTCGCGCAGCAGGTTGACGACGTCCTCCTGGACGCGGTCCAGCGTTTCGGCCTCGTTCGACTTCACATAGATCGTCTGGATCGCGTCACCGCGGAACCGCCGGCCCACCAGCCGCGACCGAACCGCTTGCAGCGGCGCCAGCACCACGTCGTCCTGGTCCTGGCCCAGGCCCGCCTGGCCCTTGCTCTCCAGCACGCCGATGACCTCGAACGGCACCGTGCGCACCCGGACGCGTCGGCCGACCGGGTCGGCGTCGCCCCACAGCTCGCGCGCCACCGTGGCGCCCAGCACCAGGACCTTGCGGCCCTGCCGCGCCTCACGCTCGTCGAACATCCGGCCGTTGGAGATCACCAGGTCGCGGGCGATCAGATACTCTGGCGTCACGCCCTCGATGCGGGTGTTCCAGTTGGCGCCGTCGGCGGCCAACTGGGCGCGGCTGGTGACGCTGGGGGCTACGGCGGCCACGTCCTCGACCTGGCGAGAGATCGCCTCGGCGTCGGCGTCGCGCAGCGACTGGCCCGCGCCGGCGCCCTGGCTGACCGGGCCGCGCTGGAAGTTCGGCATCACGATGATCAGGTTCGAGCCCAGGCCCGAAATGGCGCCTGTGATCCGCTGCTGGGCGCCCAGGCCGATGGCGGTCATCATCACCACGGCGGCGACGCCGATCACCACGCCCAGCGAGGTCAGCGCGCTGCGCATCGGGTGCGCGACGATGGCGCCCACCGCGAAGCGGATCAGCTCGTAGAACCTCATGCGGCGACCCCCGAGCGCTCGTCCGAGACGATCAGGCCGTCGCGGAACGCCACACGCCGGTGCGCCTCGTTGGCGACGTCCGGATCGTGGGTGACGATCGCCAGGGTCAGGCCGTCGCCGTTCAGCTCTTGGAACAGCTTCAGCACCTCTTCCCCTGTGTGGGTGTCCAGCGCCCCGGTGGGCTCGTCGGCCAGGAGCAGGTCAGGGCGGTTCGCCAACGAGCGGGCGATCGCCACCCGCTGCTGCTGCCCGCCCGACAGCTGCGTGGGTCTGTGGCCCATGCGCGAGCCCAGGCCGACGCGATCCAGAAGCTCGCGGGCCCGCGCCTTGCGCTCGGCGGGGGCCATGCCGGCGTAGATCATCGGCAGCTCGACATTTTGCAGCGCGGTCAGGCGCGGCAGCAGCTGGAACGACTGGAAGACGAACCCGATGCGCCGGCGGCGGAAGTCGGCCAGAGCGTCGTCGCCGAACTCGCCCACCTCTTCGCCCTCGAAGCGGTAGCTGCCCGAGGTGGGCCGATCCAGGCCGCCCAGGATGTTCATCAGCGTCGACTTGCCCGAACCCGATGGGCCGATCACCGCCACGTACTCGCCCCGCTCGATGGTGAGCGAGACGCCGGCGAGGGCCGGCACCTGCTCCTCGCCCATCACGTACACCTTGGTGAGGTCGCGGAACTCGATCACATCTTCACCCGGACGCCGCCGCCGGGTGGGCCGCCGCCCATCGAGCCGCCGGGCCGGGGCTTGGGCTTGGGACCTCCGCCGATGATCACCTGCGCGCCGGCCTTCAGGTCGCGGCTGACGATCTCGGTGTTGGAGCCGTCCGAGGCGCCCACCCGAACGGCGACCGGCTGGGGCTTGCCGTCCTTGTCCAGGATGTAGACCGTTCCGCCGCGCATGCCGGCCAACCGGCCGCGACCCTGGGCCATCGTCTCGCGCAGCGCGGCCAGCTTGGTCTTCTGGTCCGGGCGGAGCAGGGGGCTCAGCTTGGCGAAGCTCTCTTCCGAGACCTTTCGCATGGCCTCCATGGCCGCCCGCCGGTCGCCGCCGGCCGAGGCGAACGCCGCCTGGCGCTTGGGCGCCATCTCGGCCTGGATGGCTTCCCAGGCCTTCTTCTGCTTCGCGTCCAGGTCGAGCTGCTCGACGATCCGCGCGCCCATGCCGCCGCGTTGTCCACGCTGGCCGCCGGCCTGGCGATTGCCGCCGCCCGGCGGCCCACTCATCCCGGGCGGACCCATCATCACGCCGCCGCCGCCTGAGCTGCCGCTCTCCGATGGCGGGGTCCAGCGCAGCGCCGCGGCCGGGACCTTCATGACGTTGCGCTTGGTCTCGATGACGATGTCGGCGTTGGCGGTCATGCCGGGCAGCAGCTTGCGCTGGGGATTATCAGCCTCGGCGATCACGGTGTAGGCGACCACGTTCTGTTCGGTCGTCGGCTGCTTGCGCACCTGCGTGACGATGCCTTCGAAGGTGTCGTCCGGGAATGCATCGACGGTGAAGCGGACCATCTGGCCCTCCATCACCTGGCCGACGTCGGCCTCGTCGACACTGATCTTCACTTCCACCTTCGACAGGTCCTGGGCGATCGTGAAGAGCACCGGCGCCTGCAGGCTGGCGGCCACGGTCTGGCCGGGCTCTACCTTGCGGTCCACAACGATGCCGTCGATGGGCGCCGAAATGGTGGTGCGCCCCAGATCCGTGCGCTGGATGCGGAGCGCAGCCTGGCTCTGGTTCACCCGGGCCCGCGCCGCCGCCACATTGGCCTGGGCCGTGCGCATGGCCGCGGTGGCCGCGTCGAGGGCGGCCGGTGAGGTCCAGCCCCCGTCGACCAGGGTCTTTTTGCGATTGTAGTCGGCCTGGGCGTTGGCCAGCGTGGCCTGCGCCTGCCGCACGGCGGCCTCGCCCGCGGCGATGTCCGCCTGGCTTTGCGCGACGCGCGACTGGAACGTGGAGGGATCGAGGATCGCCAGAGTCTGGCCGGCGCGCACCTGATCGTTGAAGTCGACCAGCACCTTCGTCACCTGGCCTGAGATCTGCGAGCCGACGTCCACCGTGATGAGCGCCTGCAGCGTCCCCGAGGCAGAGACGGCGCGCGTGACGTCGCCGCGCTCGACCGCGGCCAGCCGGTAGGGGTCCTTCTCGGGCTTCGGCCGCATCTGGCAGGCCACCGCCGCGGCGATGCCAAGCGCGACGATGGCCAGGGTGATCCAGGCCGCCCTGGGAATGCGGAACCTGCGCCGGCGGGCAGTCGGATTTGCGCTCATGTGTCCCCAGCTATCGTCGGGCCGCGATGAACCCGTCGTGACTACGCCTGACGGGCTTTGCCGTCCGATTTCATTTCCATTACGGCGTGGGTCGAGACGGTGTCATCCGCCAACCGGCGGCCACTACAGCGGAAGCTCAACGCGCGCCCGCAGGCCGCCCCCGGCGCGATTGGTCAGGCTGACATCACCCCCGTGGCCGCGGGCGATGGTGCGCACAACCGCCAGCCCCAGCCCGATGCCGCCGGTCTGGCGATTTCGCGACGGCTCCCGGCGGTAGAATGGCTCGAACACCCGCTCTGTGTCGGCGGGCGGTATCCCGGGGCCGTCGTCGTCGATCTCGACCACGGCATGGTCGGCGTCCTGGAACACGCGCGCCCGCGCCTGGCCCCCGAACTTCACCGCATTCTCCAGCAGATTGGCCACCAGTCGCCGCAGCGCCATCGGGTCGCCTTCCAGCACCACCTTCTCGCCCTGTTCCACCTCGGTCTTCGCGCCCGTCTCGGCCATCTCGTCGCACAGGCTCTCCACCAGCGACGACAGCTCCAGGGGCGTGCGCTCGCCGGTCTTGGTGGCGTCGCGGACGAAAGCCAGGGTGGCGGCGATCATCTCCTCCATCTGGTCGAGGTCGGAGGCGTACTTGGCGCGCTGCTCTTCCGGCAGACCCTCGATGCGGAAGCGCAGGCGGGTCAGCGGCGTGCGCAGGTCGTGCGCGATCGCGCCCACCATCGCGGTCCGGTCCTCGACATAGCGCTGCAGGCGCTGCTGCATCTCGTTGAAGGCGCGGGCGGCCATGCTGATCTCGGACGGGCCGCGCAGTTCCAGGGGCGGGGCCTTGGGGTCGCGGCCCAGTCGCTCCGCGGCCTGTGCGAACACCTGAATCGGCTGCGACAGACGTCGGGCGAAGATCCAGGCCACCGGCGTCATCAGCAGGGCGGACAGGGCGAACCACAGGGCGACCCGCTGCTGCCAGTCATTGAGCCCGAACTCGGGCTCGGTGCGAACCACGGCCCACCGGCCGTCCGGCTGCCGGACGCCGACCTGGAACGGGTTGATGAGGAAGTGTTCCTCGCTGCTCATGCCGGCCCGCGCCGCGCGGTCGCGGATGATCCGGCCGACGCGGCGATCCGAAAGCGGGCCGCGCTCGCCGGCGAGCACGATGTCGCTGACCGGCACGCCCAGGTCCTCGGCGATTTTCGCGCGGATGTTCGGGATTGTCGGCCCTTCCAGGAGGGGCGAGGGCGGCTTGTCCTGGACGGTCCGCATCAGGGGCTGCCGCTCGGTAAACGTGGGCGGCGATCCCCGGTAGGTTCGCTCGATCTCGCTGGTCCGGTAGAAGTCGGGCGCCGGCGGGGGCAGCAGGAACAGCAGCGCCGTGCTCATCGCCCATGCGGTCACCAGCGTCAGGCTCGTCAGGGTCAGCAACTGGACGAGGAGCGACGCGGTGGGCCGCAATGGCGCTTTCATGTCCGCTTCACCTTGGCGGTGAACATGTAGCCCTCATTGCGGATGGTGCGGATCAGGTCGTGGCCGCCGCCGCCGTCGTCCAGCTTGCGGCGCAGGCGGCTGATCTGCACGTCGATCGCCCGGTCGAAGGCGTCGCTGTCGGGGCCGCGGGCGAACTCCAGCAGCTGGTCGCGGGTCAGCACCCGCTGCGGCCGCTCGACGAAAGCCCGCAACAGCGAGAATTCGCCCGAGCTGAGGTTCACGACCACCCCGGCCGGCGAACGCAGCTCGCGCCGCACCAGATCCAGTCGCCAGCCCGCGAACTCGCAGCCCGCGCCCAGGGCCCCGGTTGTGGTCCGCTGGTCCGAACGCCGCAGCACGGCGCGCACGCGGGCCAGCAGCTCACGCGGATTGCACGGCTTGGCCAGGTAGTCGTCGGCGCCCAGTTCCAGGCCCACGATGCGGTCGGTGTCCTCGCCCATCGCCGACAGCATGATGATCGGCGGGGCGCTCTCGCTGGTGGTCAGGCGCCGGCAGACGGCCAGCCCGTCCTCGCCCGGCATCATGATGTCCAGCACGATCAGGTCGACGGGGCCGCGCTCAAGGACGCGATCCATCTCGATCGCGTCGCCGGCGGTCTCCACCTTGTAGCCGTGACGGCCCAGGAAGTCGGACACCACATCGCGGATGCCCGGGTCGTCGTCGACCATCAGGATTCGGGCGCCGGCGCCGGCCATGTCAGTCGCTGTCTCCATGGTGGCCAGCTTGGTCGCCGGCCGTAACGTACAAATGTCTCACCTGAAACGCCGGAGAGACTGTGGTCATTCGTCCGACAGCACGTCGTCGGCGACGAAGGGGTTCGTCCTGCGCTCCTGGCCGAAGGTCGACATCGGCCCGTGGCCCGGCACGAACCGGACGTCCTCGCCCAGCGGCCACAGCTTGCCGGTGATGGCGTCGATCAGGTCCTTGTAGTTCCCCCGCGGGAAGTCCGTGCGCCCGATCGAGCCCTGAAACAGGACGTCGCCCACCTGGGCGAAGCGGGCCTCTCGATGGAAGAAGATCACGTGGCCGGGCGTGTGGCCGGGGCAGTGAATCACCTCGAACTGGGTCTCGCCCAGCGTGACCACGTCGCCGTCGTGCAGCCAGCGATCGGGGACGAACGTCTTGGCGTCGGGCATGCCCCACTTGGCCCCCGAGGTCCCGATATCGTCGATCCAGAACTGGTCGTCCGGGTGCGGCCCCTCGATCAGGCAGCCGGTGAGTTCCTTGATCGCCGCGGTTCCGCCCGCGTGGTCCAGGTGGCCGTGGGTGATCCAGATCTTCTCCAGCGTCAGCCCGTGTTCCTTCAGGGTCGCCATCAGCCGCGGGACCTCGCCGCCGGGATCGATGATCGCCGCCTTCATGGTCTTCACGCACCACACAATGGTGCAGTTCTGCTGGAGCGGCGTGACGGGCGCGATCAGGGCGCGGATCGGAAGGGCGGGCGGAGGCGTGGGCGCGTTCATGACGCCCCTATGATCGGGGGTCGCGGCCCATAAGAAAAGGCCCGGGAGTGATCCCGGGCCTTCCTTGTTCGTAAGCGTCGCCTAGGAGATCGGCGGAACCGGCGGCGGGGGTGCGTCCGCGTCCAGTTCGTGGGTCTCGGGCGACCCGTGAGCCACGTGGCTCTTCCGGTAGCCGTACGAGAAGTAGACGATCAGTCCGATGATCGCCCAGCCGACGAACATCAGCTGCGTCTCGTGCGGCAGGCTGATGAACAGGTAGACGCAGCCGATCGCCGCCAGCGGAGCCACCAGCATCACGGCGGGTGTCCGGAAGGGACGCTTGCGGTCCGGGTCTGTGCGTCGCAGCACCAGCACCGCGATGGCCACCATGGCGAAGGCGAACAGCGTGCCCGAGTTCGAGATGTCCGCGAGGATGCCCACCGGGAAGAACGCGGCGAACAGGGCCACGAAGATGCCCGTGATGATGGTGATCACGTGCGGCGTGTGGAACTTCGGGTGCACCTTGGACAGGACGGGCGGCAGCAGGCCGTCGCGGCTCATCACGAAGAAGATGCGGGTCTGACCGAACATCATCATCAGGATGACCGAGGGCAGGGCCAGGCCGGCCGCGAGGCCGATCAGGTTGCCGATCTGGGGCCAGCCGATTTCGCGCAGCGTCCAGGCCAGTGCTTCCTTCGAACACACCACCTTGGTGTCGCCGAGGGCGGCGCACGCGGCGCTGAGTTCCGGGCTGCCGGGGCGCATGCCCGCGCCGGATGCGTCGAGAATGGGCTGGGCGCCGACACCGCCGATCACGCCCGACGCCACCAGGATGTAGAAGATGGTGCAGATGCCCAGCGAGCCGATCAGGCCGATGGGCATGTTCCGCTGTGGATTCTTCGTCTCCTCAGCCGCCGTTGAAACGGCGTCGAAACCGACATAGGCGAAGAAGATGGAGGCCGCGGCGGCAGACACCCCTGCAAAGCCCAACGGCATGAACGGGGTGAAGTTCTCCATGTTCATGACCGGCACCGCCAGCACGATGAACAGGCCCAGCGCCGCCACCTTGATGGCGACGAGGAAGGCGTTGACCGTCGCCGACTCCCGCGTGCCGACCACCAGAAGGGCGGTCACCACCAGGGCGATGCCCATGGCCGGCAGGTTGACCATGCCGCCGTCGAACGGACCGCGGACCAGAAGGTCTGGGATGTCGATGCTGAAGGCGTTCTCGATGAGGCCGACCACATAGCCGGACCAGCCCACCGAGACCGCGCCGGCCGCGACAGCGTATTCCAGGATCAGCGCCCAGCCGACCATCCAGGCCAGCATCTCGCCCATCACGGCGTAGCTATAGGTGTAGGCCGACCCCGAGACCGGGACCATCGCCGCCATCTCGGCGTAGCAGAGCGCGGCCACAGCGCAGACGAAGCCCGCGATGACGAAGGCCAGGATCATGCCCGGGCCCGCCTTCTGGGCCGCCTCGGCGGTCAGGACGAAGATGCCGGTGCCGATGATGGCGCCGATCCCGAGCATGGTGAGTTGGAAGGGGCCCAGCGAGCGGTGCAGGGATTTCTTCTCCGCGGTCGCCAGGATCGCGTCGAGCGGCTTAACGCGCCACATTTATGGAGGTCCTCCGAATGGCGGCCCCCCGGCCGCCGGGTAAAATTTGGCGCGACCGTGGCCTGCGTGTGGCCCTGTGGTCAAGCGGGAAGGCCGGAACCGGTTCCCATATGCCCCAGGTGCAGGCCCCGCGCAGTCAACCTTGCCGATTGACTGCGCGTTCTTTGCCTTGGCTCTGGCGCGCCCTCCGGGCGGCGAACCGGTTTCCACTTCGCCTGAGGGCGCGCTAGAGCCGGGTCAATGCTTCCCGTCCACGAGGCCCTGCCCGAACTGAAGGCGACGCTGGCCGCGCGCAATGCCGCTGTGCTGGTTGCGCCCCCGGGCGCCGGCAAGACCACGGTGGTTCCTCTCGAACTTCTGGCCGAGCCGTGGATGGCGGGGGGCAAGGTGGTGGTGTTGGAGCCTCGCCGGCTCGCCGCCAGGGCAGCCGCCGAACGCATGGCGGCCACGCTCGGAGAGCGCGTCGGGGATACCGTGGGCTTCCGCGTGCGGATGCAGTCCAGGGTCTCGGCCCGCACCCGCATCGAGGTCGTCACCGAGGGCGTCTTCACCCGCATGCTGCTGGCGGACCCCGAACTGCCCGGCGTCGCCTGCGTGATCTTCGACGAGTTCCACGAGCGCAGCCTGGACGCCGACCTGGGCCTGGCGTTGGCCCGCGACGCCCAAAGGCTGTTGCGCGAGGACCTGCGGATCCTGGTCATGTCGGCCACCCTGGACGGCGCGGCCGTGGCCCGGCTGCTGGACGACGCGCCGGTGGTCGAGAGCCTGGGCCGGATGTTCCCGGTCGAGACCCACTACCTGGGCCGCGATCCGGCCGCCCGCCTCGAGGATCAGGTGGTTCGCGCCATCGAGCGCGGGGTGTCCGAACAGCTCGGCAGCCTGCTGGTCTTCCTGCCGGGGCAGGGCGAGATCCTGCGGGTCGCCGAGCGGTTGGCCGAGCGCGTCCGCCGCCCGGACGTCGAGATCGCGCCGCTCTACGGCGCGCTCGACCCCCGGGCGCAGGACCAGGCGATCCAGCCGGCTCCCGAAGGCAAGCGCAAGGTCGTGCTGGCCACCTCGATCGCCGAGACCAGCCTGACCATCCAGGGCGTCCGCGTGGTGATCGACTCCGGCGTCGCCCGCGTGCCCCGCTACGACCCCGCCAGCGGCCTCACGCGCCTGGCCACCATCCGCGTCTCCCGGGCCGCCGCCGACCAACGCCGCGGCCGCGCCGGCCGCACCGAGCCCGGCGCCTGCTACCGCCTCTGGGACGAAGCCGAGACCCGCGCGCTGCCCGCCTTCGCCGACCCCGAGATCCTTGACGCCGACCTGTCGGGTCTGGCCCTCGACCTCGCGCGCTGGGGTACGAAGGACGCCGCCGAGCTCGACTTCCTCGACCCGCCGCCCGCGGCGGCGTTCAAGGAGGCGCGCGCCCTGCTGGAACGCCTGGAAGCGCTGGACCACGACGGCGTCCTCACCGCCCACGGCCGCGCGCTTGCCGACATGCCGCTGGCGCCACGTTTGGCCCACATGATCCTGAAGGCCGCCGAGACCGGTCAGGCTGGGCGCGCCGCCCGCATAGCGGCGCTGATCACCGAGCGCACGCTCGGTGGACGCGACGCCGATCTGCGCCACCGCCTGGAGGGTCTGGAGCGAGACCGCAGTCCCCGCGCCCGCGACGCCAGGGCCCTGGCCGAGCGCTGGGCCGGGATGGCCGGAAAGCCGGGACAGGGCGAGCCGATCTCGGACGGCCTGTTGCTGGCCTACGCCTATCCCGAACGCATCGCCAAGGCGCGCGGCGGGCAGGGGGAGTTTCAGCTGGTCACAGGCCGTGGCGCTTTCGTGGAGCCGACCGATCAGCTCGCCCGCGAGCCCTGGCTGGCCGTGGCCGAACTGGGCGGCGGCCAGACCCGCGACCGCATCACCCTGGCCGCGCCGCTGGAGCCCGCCGAACTCGCCGCCTTCAAGGACCAGTTCGAGGTCGAGGAACGCCTTGAGGAGACCGCTGGCGGCCGTTTGCGCGCCAAGCGCATCACCCGCCTGGGCCGGCTGGCGATCCGCGAGGAGGTCGACGAGAGCCCCGATCCCGACCTGATCGCGCGCGCCCTGGCCGACCGTGTCCGGCGCGACGGCCTGAAGGTCCTGCCCTGGGGCGACGCCGCCCGGAGCCTGCGCGAGCGAGTCCGGTTCCTGCATGCCCGAGACGCGTCCTGGCCCGATCTGTCGGACGAGGCGCTTCTGAACAGGCTTGACGCCTGGTTGCTGCCCGTCCTCCACGGCCTGCGCGGCCTCAGCGGCCTGAAGCCAGACGTCCTCGACGGCGCGCTTCGCACGCTGATCCCCTGGGCTCAGCAGCGCCGCCTCGACACCGAGACACCCGCCCGCTGGACCGCCCCTACCGGCAACAGCTTCGCCATCGACTATGCCGCTGAGGGCGGTCCGCGCGTCGAGGTTCGTGTGCAGGAGGTCTACGGCCTGGCCGTCCATCCCGGCGTCGGCGGCGTCCCGCTCACCCTGTCGCTGCTGTCCCCGGCCCACCGGCCCATCCAGACCACCCAGGACCTGCCGGGGTTCTGGAAAGGGTCCTGGCGGGACGTGCGGGCCGACATGCGTGGGCGCTACCCGAAGCATCTCTGGCCCGAGGACCCGGCAACGGCCCAACCGACCGCCCGGGCCAAACCGCGAGGGACATGAGGCCTGGCGCGCGCCTGCGCCGGGTCGGCGCCTACAGGTCGAACGCCCGCACGATGCGCGCCGCGCAGGCCTCGGCGGTCTCGACCGAGGTGTCGAGCTCCAGGTCGTACGTTCGACCCCGGTGGACCCGCTCGAACTGCCAACGCGCGAGGCCGACCTCGCGGTCGCCGCGGGCCCGCTCCCGCGCCTCGACGATCTCCAGCGGCGCTCTCAGGCCGACGATGCGCAGGTCGTGCTCCTGCAGCACCGTGCGGTAGTCCTCGTCTTCGCCGGGCTCGAACATCACGTCGTCGACGATCACGTTGTTGCCTTGCGAAGCCATGGCCGCCACGGCGCGTCGCATGCCCGCCAGCATGCGCGTCACAAGGATGCCCGAGTGGATGGCGACCGCGGGGTGACCGTCCTCGATCAGCGCCTCGAACGACCACCCGTCGGGATGGTTCAGGACGCGCGGCGGCAGCATCTCGAGGAACGTGTCCATCGCCATGTGCAGGAACGGCGCGCTCGCGAGCCGCTGGATTTCCCTGGCCGTGGAGCTCTTGCCCACGCTGCTGACGCCGTTCAGCACGACGACCCGGCCGCGCATGCCTTACGCCGTCGCTGCGTAGATCATGATCCCGGTCGCCACCGAGAGGTTCAGGCTGTCGGCCCGGCCGCGCATGGGGATCTTCACGTTCACGTCGCAGAGCGCCGCCATATCCGGCGTCAGGCCCTGCTGCTCGTTGCCCATCAGCACGATCGCCGGCTTCGCGTAGCTGGCGTCGCTGTGGGTCACCGTGGCCGAGAGCAGGGTGCCCACGACCGAGCCGGTCCAGCCGGCCCGCCAGGCGGCGAATTCGTCCTCGGTGGCCCTCGCCAGCGGCACGGCGAAAATCGAGCCCATGGTCGCCCGCACGGCCTCCACCGAGTAGGGATCGCAGCACTCGCCCACCAGGATCACCGCGCCGCACCCGGCGCTGTCGGCCGTCCGGACGATCGTCCCCAGGTTGCCCGGGTCGCGCACCCGGTGCAGCGCCACCACGCATTGGGCCGGGCCCGGCTGGACCTCGTCCAGCGCCACGAACGCCTGGGGGAACACGCCCACCACCGCCTGCGGGTTTTCCCGCCGCGAGACCTTGGCCAGGATGTCGTGCGTGACTTCGATCACCTCGCCGCGCGCCGCCAGCGTGGCCTGCACGGCCTTCTGCATCATGGGATGGCTGACCGCGTCCGGCCCGTGCATCAGGATCTTCGGCGCGTGGCCGGTGTCGATCCCCTCGATGACGTTCTTCAGCCCCTCGGCCACGAACAGGCCGGTCTCGTCGCGTTCCTTGCGCATGTGCAAGGCGCGCACGCGCTTCACGGTGTCGTTGCTCAGGGAGGTGATGACACGGCTCGTCACGGCGTCCATCGCGCGTAGAAGCTCATGCCGATGGCCCGGTCGCCCCGCTCTTCCATCAGCGCCAGTTCGCCCCATCCGATGTGGCCGCCGCGGTCGCTCAGCTTCTCGGCCAGCAACCCCGCCAGCGCCGCGCCCGAGATCCGCTCGGCATAGGCGTTGAGCACCAGAAACTTGGCGTTTTCCGAAAGAAGTTCGCAGCATAGGGCCGCAAGCTCAGGCAGATCCTCGAACAGCCGCCACACCTGGCCGTCCGGGCCGCGGCCGTACTTCGGCGGGTCCAGGATGATGCCGTCGTACTTCGAGCCCCGGCGCGCCTCGCGGGCCACATACTTCTTGGCGTCCTCGACGATCCAGCGGATCGGGCGGTCAGCGAGCCCCGACAGTTCGGCGTTCTCGCGGGCCCAGGCCACCGCCTTCTTCGAGGCGTCGACGTGGGTCACCGCCGCGCCCGCCGCCGCCATGACCAGGCTGGCGACCCCGGTGTAGCCGAACAGGTTCAGCACGCGCGGCGGTTCGGCCCCACCCGCCGCGCGGGCGGTGCGCACCGCCTCACCGAGGAACCCCCAGTTGGCCGCCTGCTCGGGGAAGAAGGCCAGGTGTCGGAACGCCGTGAACCGTCCATGGAAGCGCACGTCGCCCCAGCCCAGCGGCCAGGTCTCCTTATGCGGGCCCTTGAAGCGCCAGCGGCCGGCGTCCTCCTCGTCGGTGGGGTCGAAGACCGCGTCGGCGCCGTCCCAGGCCGACGCGGGCAGCCGTGGCGTCCAGAGGCACTGCGGCTCGGGCCGAACCACTGTGTAGGGCCCATACCGCTCCAGCTTGCGACCGTTCCCGGAGTCCAGCAGCGCATAGTCGCGCCAGCCGACGGTGCGCATCACTGCGGATTCCGGCGCGATCTTGGGCGGGCTCATGGCCGCCCCATACGCGGTGACACGCCGCAGCGTCCAGCCCGCTGACAAGGACTTGTCACAGTTACGGAATTGGGGTCGGGTAAGGCCGCTATAGGATGTGGGGAGAATCCAGTGGTTGCAGTCGCCGGTGCGACGCGGAAAACCGCGCGCAAGGCCAAGGGAGACGGGCATCTTCGCCGTGCGGAGATCCTGGAGGCTGCCGAGCGCATCTTCGTGGCCGAGGGCTATGAGGGCGCCACGATCCGTAAGATCGCGGATGAAGTGGGGGTGTCGTCGACGGCGCTCTACATGCACTTCGCCGACAAGGCCTGCATCCTGCATGAGATCGTCGAGGGCGTGCTCAGCCAGCTGCTCGACCGCAATACCGAGATCGCGGCCCGGCCGCTGGATCCGGTCGTCCGCACCCGCATGATGCTGGACGCCTACATGCACTGGGGCCTCGAGCATCCCAACGCCTACCAGCTGGTCTATTGCGCCCAGAACGATAGGACGGCCGATCTGTCGCCCGAGCGCACCACCGACCTCAGCAAGCAGTGCTACGAGGCCTTCTCGGGTGTGGTCCGTGAGATCGCCGCCAGTGGCCGCCTTCGCACCGGCACCGGCGACAGCGCCGCCCAGGCGCTCTGGATGTCGTGCCACGGCGTCGTGGCCCTGCTGATCAACCGGCCCAACTTCGAGTGGGCCGACCGTGAAGAGCTGCTCCAGGTGACGCTCGACGGCCTCCTGAACGGTCTCGTTATCGACTGATCGCGAGGCCCGTGCGTCCCGGGCCATACGCCGACGCATGGCCGTTCGCAGAATTTTGCTGAGGGCCGCCGGCAAGGGCCGCGGCCAGAATGCCTTCGTCGGCCGGGGGAGGGCGCGTTGCGGTTCGCGAAGTGGGTGTTCCTGCTGGCCGGGGTCTATGGCCTGATCGTCATGCCGCCGATGTATCTGGCGGAGTTCGCCTACGCCCAGGCCGGGCAGCCCGCGCTCACCCATCCTGAAAGCCACTATGGCTTCGTGGGCGTGACCCTGGTCTTCCAACTGATCTTCCTCGCGATCAGCCGTGATCCTGAGCGTTACCGGCCGCTGATGCCCCTCTGCTGTCTCGAGAAGCTGGCGTTCGCGGGGGCCGTCTGGCCGCTCTACCTTGCGGGTCGTACGCCCGGCGTCGTGACGGTTTTCGCCACGATCGACCTGGCGCTCTGCGGCCTGTTCTTCACCGCCTGGCTGCGGACAAGGCCGGCCTAGTTCGAGTTGCTGGCCACCGCCTGGGCGCTGGTGGGGTACCCGTAGCCGCCGCGCTTGAGATCCTGCGAGAGGGTGATGGGCGCCGAGCCCCCATTCAGCTTGGCGCGATAGACGGTCATGTTTTCCAGGACGCGCATCACATAGTTCCGGGTCTCGGAAAACGGGATGCATTCGATGAAATCCAGCGGATCCACCGAGCCCGCGCGCGGATCCCCGCACATGTTCACCCAGGCCGCCGGACGACCGGGGCCGGCGTTGTACCCGGCGGCGGCCATCACGTACGAACCGGAGAATTGGTTCACCAGCTGGCCCAGGAAACTCGAGCCCAGCTGCATGTTGTACTCGGCCTCGTAGAGCCGCGAGGCAGAGTAGCCAACGCCCATCCGCCGGGCCACGATCGCCGCCGTCGAGGGCAGCAGCTGCATCATGCCCCGCGCATCGGCCCCCGATCGGACTGCGGGGTCGAATCCGCTTTCCTGGCGCGTGATGCCCAGCACCAGCGCCGGCTCGGGCGCGCCCGCCACGCTGGGCGGGGTGCGGTAGGGATAGGCGCGGTCGGTGAGGATGAACCCTCTCTGGGCCGCGCCGCGCGCCGCCTTCATCGACGTGTCCTGGTCGCCGTAACCGCGGATGGCGTCGATCAGCAGCGCCTGCTCGAACCGCTCGGGCAGCACGTCGTCCAGGTGCAGCGCGAATACCCGGAACAGATCCTTCTGACCCTGGTCGGCCAGCATCCGCATGGCCTGCACCGCGTCGCGGCTCTCGAAGCTCGCGCGCTCGGCTTCGGTGGGAACGGGGTCCTTGGGCAGCACCAACGGCAGGCCCAGCTTCTCGGCGGCCAACTGGCCGTAGAAGGTCGTCCCGTGTTCGGCGGCGCGGGAATAGAAGTTCTCGGCGGCCGTGGTTTCGCGTCGAGCCTCGGCAGCGCGGCCCTGCCAGTACAGCGCGCGGGCCTTGGTGATGGGGGATGAGCCCATGCGGTCGATGGCGGCGAAGTGGCGGCCCGCGGCCACCGGATCGCCCAGGCGGCTCAGCGCGATCCAGCCGGCGTAGAACTCGGCCTCGGTAGCGTCCGAACCCTGGTTCAGGCCGGTATTGGCGGACGCCTGGTAGGCCGCGCGCCAGTCGCCGTCCTTGATGGCGGCGAGCGTCAGGCGATAGCGCTCGCTCCAGGCGCGATCGGCGTGCTCGGCCGTCAGCGCCGGCGCCGAGGCCTTGGCGAACTCGGCGATGGCCTCCGCGTTGCGGCCCTTGCGGCGCAGGTAGCCGCCGCGCTCGAAGGCCACGCCAGGGCTCGCCTGCTCGGCCGGCGTCAGGGACGCGTACCCCGCTTCGGAATCGCCGCGCAGCGAGATGCGGACCAGGGCTGCGGCCTGCTCGCTGGCGGGCAGCAGGGTGATCATGTCGCGAGACGCAGGCCCCTGCGCGCCATAGAGCAGCACGTCGGCGCGGCGGATGTGGTCGTCGGCGGTCAGAGCGTCGGCGAACCGCGCCAGCATGGTGCGCTGGACGTCGCTCTCGAAACTCCTGGTCGTCCACCAGGTGCGAATCAGCTGGGTGGCCTCGGCCTGGCGGCCCAGGCTGCGATAGGCCGAGGCCAGCGCCATGGCGCCCTGGGCGCTCTGCGGGCCCTCAGGCCCGAACCAGGCGACGATCTCGGCGGGCGACTTGCCCGAGGTCTCCAGCAGGCGCTCGGCGGCCATCTGCCGGCGCGCCCCGCGAGGGAAGCCGGCCAGGTCGCGGCGGGCGGCGTCGACATCCCAGAAGCTGAGCCGTTCGGCGCTCACGTCGACCATGGCCCAGGTGACCAGCTTGCGCGCCACGGGGTCGGAAAGACTTGAAATCGCTGACTTCGCGCCGCCGATGTCCCCCCGTTTGGCGGCCGCGAAACCCTGGCTCAAGAGCGCCTGGTCCGAGCTGCTGAGGGGCTGGGCCACGGTCTGGCTGGCCCGCACATAGGGTTGCGGCGAATCGGGGAGGCGGGCGCCGCTCAGTAGGTCGCCGATCGGGTCCGCCGGCTGGGCGCGCGCGACGGTCGTCGCCACCAGAATGGCGCAGCCGGCGAGGAGGGCGTTACGGATCTTCGGGTTCAACCTTGTTCCCCCTGACATGGGGACCTCTGAGCAGATGCACCGAATCGACATTGCGGGCGTAGCCCACGCTCACATATTGTCCGGCCAAATCTGAACGTCGCCTCACTAGGCGACATTTTCACGGCCTTTTGCTTCGAAACCCACAACATGTCCGAACCCCTCTTCCGCGGCGTCCTCCCGGCGCTGGTGACTCCGTTCCGCAACGGAGCCGTCGACGAAGACGCCTTTGTGGCCCTCGTCGAGCGCCAGATCGCGGGCGGCGTCCACGGGCTCGTCCCTGTTGGCACCACCGGCGAGACCGCGACCCTCAGCCATGAGGAGCACCGCCGCGTGGTGGAGCTTTGCGTGGCGACGGCGAAGGGGCGGGTGCCCGTGATCGCCGGCGCCGGCTCCAATTCTACGGCCGAGGCCATCGAATTGGTGCAGCACGCCAAGGCGGTGGGCGCCGACGCGGCGCTGGTGGTGACGCCGTACTACAATCGGCCCAGCCAGGAGGGGCTCTACGCCCACTACGCCGCAATCAACGCGGCGGTGCAGCTGCCGGTGCTGGTCTACAACGTGCCGGCCCGCACCAGCGTCGACATCTCCAACGCCACCCTGGCGCGCCTCTCGAAGCTGCCGAACATCGTAGGCATCAAGGACGCCACCGGCGACCTGCCGCGCGCCAGCCTCCAGCGCCTGGAATGCGGCGAGGACTGGGTGATGCTCTCGGGCAACGACGACGGCGGTCTGGGCTACATGGCCCACGGCGGCCACGGCTGCATCTCGGTCACCTGCAACGTCGCGCCTGAACTGGTCTCGCAATTCTACAACGACGCCATGGCCGGCCGTTACCAGGACGCCCTCTACGGCCAGGACCGCCTGATCCGGCTGCACAAGGCGCTGTTCGCCGACGCCTCGCCGGCGCCGACCAAGTTCGCACTGGCCCAGCTCGGCCTTTGCACCGACGAATGCCGCCTGCCGATCACCCCGTGTTCGGAGGCCGCCCGTGAAGAGGTGCTGGTCGGGATGCGGGAAGCAGGGCTGGTCTGATGGCCGCCGGCAAGCTGATCGCCGAGAACCGGCGGGCCAAGTTCGACTACTTCCTCGAGCAGAGTTTCGAGTGCGGCATCGCGCTGACCGGATCCGAGGTGAAGAGCCTGCGCAACGGCAAGGCCAACATCGCCGAGAGCTATGCGGCGGTGGAGAACAACGAGATCGTCCTCGTCAACGCCGACATCCCGCCCTACGCCCAGGCCGGCCCGCACTTCAACCACGAGCCGCGCCGTCACCGGAAGCTGCTGCTGAAGCGCCGCGAGATCGAGAAGCTGATCGGCGCGGTGCAGCGGGAAGGACGCACGCTGATCCCGACCAAGCTCTACTGGTCGGACAAGGGCCTGGCGAAGCTCGAGATCGCGCTCGCCAAGGGCAAGAACACCCGTGACAAGCGCGAGACCGTCGCCGAGCGCGACTGGCAGCGCGACAAGGCCCGGCTCATGCGGGAGAAGGGCTGAGTTTGGATCCGGCCGACATCGAGAGCCTGGAGCGCGCCACCGTCGCGTCGGTGGCCCCGCCTGAAGTCCTGGAGATCGACGGCTGGCTCGTGGCGCTGGACCACGGCTCGATCGCCCGCGCGAAGAGCGCCGCGCCGCTACGCCATGACCTCGGCGCCTCGGCCCTGTCGGCGGTGGAGGCGGCCTACAGCGAGCGCAACCTGCGGCCCTCCTTCCGGATCGCCGAGGCGCAGGGCCTGAAGCCGCTGACCGCCGAGATCCTGCGCCGCGGCTACCACAGCGCACAGACCACGGTCGTGATGACGGCGCCGGCCCTCAGCGTGGCCGAGCTCGCCGCGCCGTTCGCCGACCTGCTGGACCATCCGGACGCGGCCTGGGGGCAGGTGTTCCTGGGCGAAGGCTTCGATCCCGTCGACGGCGCCCATCGGGTGAAGCGCCTGACCGAGTCGCCCGACGCGCTCTACGGCGCCGTCCGCGAGGGCGGCCGCACGGTGGCGGTGGGCGTGGTGACGTTCGGCTACGGCTGGGCCGGCATCCACGGGATGCGCACGTCCATCGACCGCCGCGGCGCAGGCTTCGCCAGCCGCCTGCTGGCCCTCTTCGGCGCCGCCGCCCTGGCACGCCAGGTCGACCGCGTCTACCTGCAGGTGGAGGAGAGCAACCCCGCCCAGAACCTCTACCGCCGCGCCGGCTTCAGCGAGGCCTGGCGGTATCGGTACTGGCGCTAGTTTCCCTCCCCTCCGGGGAGGGACAGGCCGCGCAAGCGGCCAGGGTGGGGAAGTGTGGGCCGGAACTCTGAGGGTGGGGAGGATCGTGGGTTCCCCACCCGTCTCGCTTCGCTCGCCACCCCCCCCCAGCGGGGAGGGGAGCCGCGACTCCGCCGCCCCCTACTCGGCGGCGAGGGGCAGGATCACCGCCTCGCGGCCGCCGCGGACCAGGCCGCCGGGCAGGGCGCCCGTGTGCTGGCCGTCCTCGAAGGTCACCTGGCCTGACTTCACGGTGTAGCGATAGCCCTCGGCCTTCTGCACCAGCCTGCGTCCGCCGGCCGGCAGGTCGTGGATGGCCACGGGCCGGTCGAGGTTCAGCTTCTCGAAGTCGATGATGTTCAGGTCGGCCAGCAGGCCCGGCTTCAGCTGGCCACGGTCGTTCAGGCCGTAGGCCTTGGCCGTGTCGCTGGTCAGCTTGCGCACCAGGAACTCCAGCGGGAAGCGGTCGCCCTTCACCCGATCGCGCGCCCAGTAGCTCAGGATGAACGTCGGCATCCCCGCGTCGGCGATCACGCCGCAGTGCGCGCCGCCGTCCGACAGGCCGAACAGCACGTTCGGGTGCTGCATGTTCTTGCGGAAGAAGTCGAAGTTGTACGTCACGTACCCGCCCAGCGGCTGGTAGAACAGCTCGCGACCCTCGTCCCGCAGCAGCAGGTCGTACATCATCGACAGCGGCGGCACGCCGGCCGCCTCGGCCAGACCCGCCACGCTGCCCTCGCGGTCGGGCTCGTAGTTCGGCCGCTCGCCCAGCGGGAAGATGCGCCACAGCAGGCTGCCGCCGAACGCCACCGCCAGGTCGCCCGCCTGGCCTTCGCCGATGGCCGCGCGGATCAGCGGGCTGTCTTCCGACAGCAGGGCCGCGCGGATCTCCGGCGTCTTCATCAGCGCCAGGCGCTCTTCGAGCGACGCGTCGGCCAGCTTGGCCTTCCAGGTCGGCGAGGCCATGAACACATGGAAGCTGGACGTCAGGCCATGCAGGATGCCCGTTGGGCGCCCGGCGATCTGCGGGCGGATGTCCATCCCGTGGCGGCGGCTCTCCTCGGCGATGTTGTACATTTTGTCGCCTTCGTAGGCGCCGGCCGAGGTGGCCACGAGGGTGACGGGCAGGCGGGTCTCCTGGGCGAAGCCCTTGACCCACATCCACTCGTCATCGTCTCCCAGGTGGTCCGAGACCATCTCGAACACGCCGTGGCGCAGACCCTTCATGGACATGCCCAGGGCCAGCATCTCGTCCGAGCCCGCGAAGGTGCCCGGCATGTGCACGCCCTTGAGGTCCTTGTGCAGCAGCGTGCGGCTGGTCGAGAAGCCCAGGGCGCCGGCCTCGACGCCTTCGCGCACGATGGCCGCCATCTCGGCGATTTCCTCGGCGTTGGGCTCGTAGTCGGTGTTGCAGCGGTCGCCCAGCACATAGGCCCGGACCGACGCGTGCGGCACGTGCGTGCCCACGTCGATCGCCCGCGGCTTGGCCTCCAGCGCGTCGAGGTACTCGGGGAAGCTTTCCCACTTCCAGTCGATCCCCTCGGCCAGGGCCGAGCCCGGGATGTCCTCCACGCCTTCCATCAGCTCGATCAGGAAGTTCTCGGCGCCGGGCCGCACAGGCGCGAAACCGACGCCGCAGTTGCCCATGATCGCCGTGGTCACCCCGTGCCAGGACGAGGGCGCCATCACCGGGTCCCAGGTGGCCTGGCCGTCGTAGTGGGTGTGGATGTCGACCCAGCCGGGGGTGACGATCAGGCCCGAGGCGTCGATCTCGCGCTTCGCCGCGCCCTCGACCTTGCCCACGGCCACGATCCGGTCGCCGTCGATCGCGACGTCGCCCACGAAGCGCTCGCCGCCGGTTCCGTCCACGATCGTTCCGCCACGGATGATCAGGTCGTGCATCGGTATCCTCCCGGATCACATGTTCTGTGAGCCCGGAGAATCCCATCGTGCCGTGGCGGAAGTGAAGGGCTTTCAGGGGCTGTGCCGCGGAGCCGGTTCGGGTCGTCCGATCTTCCGCCCGGTTCCTCGAACCGCCATACTCGACAGGCTGAGATCAGGGAGTACTGCATGGGCAAGACCGTCAAGGACATGATGGCCGCGGCGAACGAAGCGGTGCCGCGGATCACGCCGCAGGAGATGCTCGCCCTGATGGCGCAGGAGGACGCCCTGCTGCTGGATGTTCGCGATCCCCACGAGGTGGCGGCTACCGGCAAGATCAAGGGCGCAAAGAACATATCGCGCGGCATGCTCGAGTTCCGCGCCGATCCGGCCACGCCCTACCATGATCCCGACATTCGTAGGGACCGGGCCTTGGTCCTCTACTGCGCTTCAGGGGGTCGTTCGGCGTTGGCCTGCAAGACCCTGCAAGAGATGGGCTACGAGCGCGTCCACAACCTCGGCGGCTTCAAGGACGCCACCGAGGCGGGGCTCGACACCGAGCCCCACCAGCCGTAGCGGCTACCTCGCGAGGTCCTTCAGGATCGACTCGTAGTGGAAGAGGTTGCCGTCCAGCGTCGCCAGCGGGGCCTTCTCGTTCAGGCCGTGCGCGAAGGACTCACCCGCCTCGCCGAACATGCCCGAGACGCCGTAGCTGGGGATGCCGACCGCGCGGAAGTGCATGCTGTCGGTGGCGCCCGAGGCCTGCGACGGCACGACCGGAATGCCGGGATAGCGCGCATGCACCGCCTTCTTCACCGCCGCCAGGACGTCAGGCCGCAGGGGCGAAGCCGGGCTGTCCACCGATCCGTCGTCGGCGACCCGCGTCACCGTGGCGGTCGGCTCGGCCAGCACGCGGGCGATCTCCTGACGGATGCTTTCGGACGGCGTGCCCGGGAAGATCCGGCAGTTCACATTGGCCGTGACCCGCTGGGGCAGGGCGTTGGTGGCGTGGCCGCCGTTGATCATCGTGGCCACGCAGGTGGTTCGCAGGCTGGGATTGGTGCTGAGGTCGGCGGCCATAACCTTCACCGCCTCGGCGTCCTTCGGGTTCGCCGCGAAGCGCTTCAGGGCCTGCCCCAGCTCGCCCGGGGTGTTCTCGGCGCGTGCGGCGGCCGAGGCCAGGGTGATCTCGTTCCACATCACCGGAAACTCGTAGGCCGCCAGCCGGTCGAGCGCCCGCGAGAGCCGGTAGATCGGATTGGTCGGCGTCGGGCGGCTGGAGTGGCCGCCAGGGTCGGTCACTTCGATCGTGAAGTCCGCATAGGTCTTCTCGGCCCCCTGGATCCCGTACGAGATCGGCTTGCCGTCCTTCAGCCCGCCGCCGCCGCCGTCGATGTTCAGCACCATCTCGGCGCCCTTCAGCCGCCGCGCCAGCTCGGCGGTGGTGACCATCTTGGTCTCCTCGTCGCCCGACAGCGCCAGCACCACGTCCCGGCCCGGCTTCCAGCCGTCGCGGCGCAGCTTGGCCAGCAGCGCCACCATGGTCGAGACGTCGAACTTGTTGTCCGAGGCGCCGCGCCCGTAGACGTAGCCGTTCTCGACCACAGCCTTGAAGGGATCGCGCGTCCAGTCCTCGGGCTTGGCCTCCACGACATCCATGTGGCCCGAGATCACGATCGGCGGCTTCTTCGGATCGGTCCCCGGATAGCGGGCGATCAGCATGGCCGCGCCGCCGAACGGCTCGACAGTGACCTCTTCGGGCTTGTAGCCGCCCGCCACCAGCTTGCCCTTCAGGTACTCGGCGTAGGGCACGAACTGGTCGCTGCCCGTCACAGTGCGATAGCCGATCCCGGTCGTCAGGATGTCCAGCGCCTGCTCGCGCAGGCCCGGATCGACTTTCGGCGGCGCAGCGAGTGCGGAAGTGGCGAAGAGGGCGGCGGCGAGGCCGAACGCGAGCGTCGAGGTGCGCAAACTGGGAATCCGTTTCTGGCGAAGGCCGCGACCGTTATCCGCCAGGGGCGCCGCGTCAATTCTCCAGTGGGTATCCCGCCTCGCGCCAGGCCTTCATGCCGCCGTCCAGGGCGACGGCGCGGGTGTAGCCCAGCTCGCGCAGCGTGGCGGCCGCCAGGGTCGAGATCTTGCCGAACTCGCAGCAGGTGACGATCCGCGCGGTGGGGTCGGGCAGCTCGGTGTTCACCCGCAGCTCCAGTTGGCCGCGCGGCAGATGCTTGGCCCCCGGCACGCGGCCCCCGTCGAAGGCGTCCTTCTCGCGGATGTCCAGTACGATCAGGTCGCGGGAGTTGCCGCCGATGCGGTCCTTCAGCTCCTCCAGCGCCATGAAGGGCGTCCTGGCCGCCGCCTCGCTGAGCAGCTGGGCCACCGTCTTGCCGCCGCTCATGTTGGTGCGCAGCGCCTCGGTCAGGTGGGTCGGCGCCTGCAGGTCCAGCGCCTCCATCATCGCGACGAAGTCGGCCCGGTCGGTCTTCTGCAGCCGCGGATTGTCGGCCTTCTCGGCGCCGATCGTGGAGTGGCTGCGGCCCTTGTAGTCGTGCGCCGGGAACACCAGCGTCTCGGCCGGCAGCCGCAGCAGCACGTCGAACAGGCTCTCGTACAGCTGGTGCGGATCGCCGGTGGGCAGGTCGCTGCGTCCGGTGCCCCCGATCAGCAGCGTATCACCCGTGAACACCCGGTCGCCCATCAGGAGGCTCATGGAGTCCCGCGTGTGCCCCGGCGTGTGCAGCGCCTTCAGCTTCAGCTCGCCCGCGATCAGCGTGTCGCCGTCGTCCAGCCGCAGGTCGGCGTGCGGCGCCGGGGAAAGCCGGTGCATCACCACCGGCACGCCGAACGCCTTGCCCAGCGCCTTGCTGGCCGAGAAGTGATCGGCGTGGGTGTGGGTGTCGATCACGTACTTGAGCGTCAGCCCGTGGCGCGTCAGCAGCCCGCGATAGTGGTCGATCCGGCTGAGCTCCGGATCGATCAGCACCGCCGCCTGCGTCGCCTCGCACCCTACGAGATACGACTGGCATCCCCCGGTCGCGACCTGTTCGAAGATCATGTGCGCCTCCCCAGGCGGCCACTCCATCATTTCCCCATCCGATCGTCATCCCCGGGCTTGTCCAGGGACCCCGGAGCTCTGTTCGCAGTGCGCAGCTCTCAGCGCCTCGTATCCGGGTGGCCGGGACGAGCCCGGCCATGACGATCAGGAGGGGGTGTCTATGATCGTCCGCGCCCGCCGGAAGACCGCCTCGAACATCTCGCCTGTCAGCCGGCCCGTGTTCGTGTTGAGCCGCGAGCAGTGGTAGCTGTTCAGCACGGTGTAGGGCCCGGCCGGGAACTCGGTCCCGTGGCCTGCGATGCCCGCCGACGCTTTCAGCCCCAGGGCCCGCAGCACGTTGCGCCGCGAGACGTCGCCCAGGGTCACGATCACCTTCAGCCGGGGCAGGGCCGCCAGCCGCGCGGTCAGGAACGGTCGGCAGGCGGCTTCTTCCGCCGTCTCGGGCTTGTTGCCGGGCGGGGCGCAGCGCACGGCGTTGGTGATCATGCAGTCGACCAGCTCGATCCCGTCGTCGGGACGCGCCTCGTAGGTTCCCGTCGCGAACCCGGTCTTCAGCAGGGTGTCGTACAGCATCCAGCCCGCGCCATCGCCGGTGAAGGGGCGCCCCGTCCGGTTGGCCCCCATCCGCCCCGGCGCCAGGCCCACGACCACCAGCCGCGCGTTCGGATCGCCGAACGAGGCCACCGCGCCGTTGAAGCCGCCCGGGACGCTGATCTTGTTGGCCTCACGATAGGCGACCAGCCTGGGACAGAGCGGACAGTCGGCCGGCGCCTCGGCCGAGGCCTCAAGGCTCGGCATCGTCGCGTTCCACATGGTGGCCGGCCCGGTTCTCGGAGATGAACTTGGGCAGTCGCGCCGGCCGCCCGATCATGTCGGCCAGGTCGGCCAGATCCACGAAGTTGTCGGCCTGCCGGCGCAGCTCGTCGCTGACCATGGGCGGCTGGCTCTTCACCGTGGAGACGACGGTCACTCGGCTGCCGCGCCGCTGCACCGCCTCGACCAGTTTGCGGAAGTCGCCGTCGCCAGAAAACAGCACCATGTGATCGGCGTGCTCGGCCATCTCCAGCATGTCGACGGCGATCTCGACGTCCATGTCGCCGCGGAACCGCTTGCGGCCGGCGCCGTCCACGTACTCGCGCGCCGCCTTCGTCACCAGGCGGTAGCCGTTGTAGTCCAGCCAGTCGACCAGCGGCCGGATCGGCGAGTACTCCTCGTTCTCCACCAGCGCGGTGTAGTAGTAGGCGCGCACCAGCACCGAGCGCTTCTTGAACTCCTCGAGCAGCTTCCGGTAGTCGATGTCGAAGCCGAGGTTCTTGGCGGCGGAGTAGAGGTTGGCCCCGTCTATGAACAACGCCAGCCGGTCCGTGGGGTAGAAGGTCATCGCAACCAAAATCCTGAACCCTGACCGGGCGGTCGTCATTGCGCTCGGGAGCAACCTGGCGGGCGGACACGGCTCGTCCGAAGCGTTGCTGGAGGAGGCTCTGGCGCGCTTCCCGACGGTGGGTTTGAAAATCCTCAAAAGGTCGGGCTGGTGGCGCTCGGCCGCCTGGCCCGATCCGAATGGTCCTGAGTATCGCAATGGCGTCGCGCTTGTCGAGGCGGACGGCCCACCCGAGGTCGTGCTGGCGTCATTGCTGAAGCTGGAAGCGCAGATGGGCCGCGAACGCGCAGCGAAGAACGCGCCCCGCACCCTCGATCTCGACCTTATCGCCCACGGCCGCGAGGTGCGGGAGACAACCGGCCTGACGCTGCCGCACCCGCGCGCCCACGAGCGCCTGTTCGTGATGGGGCCCCTGGCCGAGATCGCGCCGGACTGGCGTCACCCGACTCTCGCGCGCACAGCCGCCGACCTCGCCGTCGGGGCGCAGGTCGGGGCAGATGCGCGGCCCGTCAGGCCCTAGAATACCTTCCACAGGAGAGGGCCAGGTTCATTGGGGCGACGCCGCTGGGCCCAGGCGACGGGGGCCGCGACCTTTGCGGCGTTGCACAATGACGCCCGACCGACTAGTTTAGCGGGTTCTATCTCCCCTCCCTGAGAGACTCCATGGCTCGCGTCACCGTCGAAGACTGCATCGAAAAGGTCCCGAACCGCTTTTCGCTGGTTCTGCTGTCGGCCCATCGCGCCCGCGCCATCTCGGCCGGTTCGCAGATCATGGTCGACCGCGACAACGACAAGAACCCGGTCGTGGCCCTTCGCGAAATCGCCGATGACGTCGTCGACGCCGAAGAGCTGCGGGAAACCCTGATCGGCACGCTGCAGCGCGTCGATGAGCGTTCGGAAGCCGAGGAAGAGGCGGAAACTCTCGCCCTGCTGGCCGATCCGACTCACATGCAGATGAGCGAGCTGGAACTGGTTCGCGCCCTGCAGAGCGACCGGGACGGCGGCCAGGAGGAGCGGTACTGAGCCCCGAAGGCGCAGACCCTCTTACCACTGAAGCGGCGCCCCGCGCCGCGACCCCCGAAGACGTTCCGAATTCCGAGGCGACGGCCCCCAAGCCGGAGCCCGCGCCCAAGCGCGAGACTGCGCCCCAGGCGCCGCCCGGCGCCGGCTCGCGCCCGCGGATGCTCCGCCAGTTCGAACTGATCGAGAAGGTCCGCAGCTACGACCCTTCGGCCGACGAGGCGCTGCTGAACCGCGCCTACGTCTACGCCATGCGCCAGCACGGCTCGCAGAAGCGGGCCTCGGGCGACCCCTATTTCGCCCATCCCATCGAGGTGGCGGGGATCCTCACCGACTACCGCCTCGACACCGAGACCATCGTCACGGCGCTGCTGCATGACGTCATCGAGGACACTGACGCCACCCGCGAGAAGATCGCCGAGCTGTTCGGGGACGAGATCGCCGAGCTGGTCGAGGGCGTCACAAAGCTCAGCAAGCTCGAACTCTCCCAGGAGCATCTGCGTCAGGCCGAGAACCTGCGGAAGTTCATCCTGGCCATCTCGAAGGACGTTCGCGTCCTCCTGGTGAAGCTGGCCGACCGCCTGCACAACATGCGGACGCTGCACTTCATCAAGCAGGCCGCCAAGCGCGAGCGGATCGCGCGCGAGACGCTTGATATCTACGGCCCGCTGGCCCGCTCGATCGGCGTGCACCGCATCTGCGAGGAGCTGGAGGAGCTGGCCTTTGCCCACCTCAACCCGGTGGGCCGCAACGCCATCATGCGCCGCCTGGAAGTCCTGCGCACCGAGCAGGGCGGGGCGGTGGCCGCCGTCAGCCAGGAAATGACCAACCGGCTGGAGGCCGCCGGCATCCCCAGCCGGGTGTTCGGCCGCGAGAAGCACGCCTTCTCGATCTGGCGGAAGCTGCAGCGGAAATCGATCGGCTTCTCCCAGCTCTCCGACATCTACGCCTTCCGGGTGATCGTCGACACCGAGGACGACTGCTACCGGGCGCTCGGCGTCATCCATCGCGCCTGGCCGTCCGTGCCCGAGCGGTTCAAGGACTTCATCTCGACGCCCAAGCGCAACAACTACCGCTCCCTCCACACCACGGTGGTCGGCTACCGCGGCATGCGCATCGAGATGCAGATCCGCACCGAGGCGATGGACCTGGTGGCGGAAGAGGGCGTGGCCGCGCACTGGCGCTACAAGAACAAGTCGTACGGCTTCGATCCCGAGGCCCAGAAGGAGGCCGGCGGCCGCGATCCTCTGGTCAATCTGCGCCACCTGGTCCAGGTGCTGGAGCACGGCGGCGACGCCGAGGAGCTGGTCGAGCACGCCAAGCTCGAGATGTACCTCGACCAGGTGTTCGTCTTCACGCCGAAGGGCCAGCTGGTCAGCCTGCCGCGCGGGGCCATGCCGCTGGACTTCGCCTACGCCCTGCACACCGACATCGGCGACACCTGCATCGGCTGCAAGATCAACGGCGAGCTGAAGCCGCTGCGCACCACGCTGTCGAACGGCGACGTGGTCGAGGTCATCCGCGGCGGCAAGCCCGTCGTGCCGCCCGACTGGCGCAGTCTCACCGTCACCGGCCGCGCCCGCAGCGCCATCCGCCGCCACATCCGCCAGACCGAGCGCGAGGAGTTCGTCCGCCTGGGCCGCGCCACCGTGGACCAGGCCTTCGACGCCGCGGGGAAGTCGCGGAAGGACGTCTCGCTGCGGCCGGCTCTGGAGCGTTTCGCCGCCGCGACCGAGGAAGACCTGTTCGACGCTGTGGGCCGCGGCCGCGCGACGCCCGCCCAGGTGCTGGAGACCGTGTTCCCAGGCCTCAAGGCCGCCGAGCGGGAGGCCGCCACCGCGCGGCGCCACATCACCGAGGGCAAGCAGGCCCGCCTCTACGTCCGCGGCAGCGGCCTGACGCCGGGGGTGACCATCCACTTCGGCGCGTGCTGCTCGCCCGTGCCCGGCGATCGCATCGTCGGCATCCTTGAAGGCGACGGCCGCGGCCTGACGGTCCACACCATCGCCTGCGAGAAGCTCGCCGAGTACGAGGACCGCGAGGAACTCTGGCGCGACATGCAGTGGACGCCCGAGGCCGAGCGCAATGCGACCGCGCGCGCGCGTCTCACCGCCACCATCCGCAACGCCCCCGGCGTCCTGGGTCAGGTCTGCACGATCATCGGCGAGGCCGGCGGCAACATCGTGCAGCTGCGCATGCACCATCGCCAGAGCGACTTCTTCGACGTGGACATCGACGTCGACGTCAACGACGCCCGCCACCTGACCCACATCGCCGCCGCGCTTCGGGCCAACCCGAGCGTGGAAGAGGTCGAGCGGACGAAGGGTTAGAGCCCGTCCAGCCGCACCACCTTCGTCACCTCGTCGCGGTGGCGGATCTCTTCTTCCCAGTGTTTCAGGATGCGCGTCAGGATGTACTGCGGCACCCACTCGTAGGCCGCCTCGCTCTCGCCCAGGAACAGGGGGGTGATGGAGCTGTAGTTCTGCTCGATCACCGCCTCGCAGTACGAGCGGATCGTGGCGCGGTCGGTCACCACCGGGCCGCCATCGGCGCCGCCCCAGCCCTGGCCGCCCACGGGGATCCATATGGTGGGGTAGGGCTGTTCGTCGATAACGCCCTTCAGCTTCTCCTGGCCGCTGAGGCGCAGTGAAAGCGGGCTCACGCCGGCAGGGTCCGAACTGGTCAACAGGAATGCGAGGTCCACCGACAGGATCAGCCGGTTCGGCGTCGCCCAGGCGGTGAGGCGGAAGCCGGTGTCGATCGACGGCCCGACGAACTCGCGGGTGATCGAGTGCGTCGTCGGGTTGGCGTACCACTCGTCGCGCAGTTCCGACTGCACCACGCTGGCGTCGCGGGCCAGGTCGTCGTCGAAGCTGGCGCCGCCGCGCCGGAAGAAGACCTCGGAGTTCGGCACCGGGAACAGGCCGATCCACGCCGTGGACTTCACCTCCAGGTGCTCGACCGACGGATCGCGCTTCAGCTGGTAGCTGTGCAGGGCCCACAGCCAGACGTGCATCAGCGCCTGGGCGTGGCTGAGGCTGGTCAGCTCGCAGACGTACAGGAGCTCGTCGCCGTTGCTCTTCCAGAACTGCGGCGGATCCAGGGGAGCGCCGTAGCTCTGCACGAAGGTCCGGTACTCACTCTGAAGAATGAAGTCGAAGTCTCTGTAGAAGCTAAGGATTTCCGGGCGCCAGAGGTTGCGCGACTGCTTGTAGCGGGTGGCGCCCACCAGATCGACCGACAGGAACAGGCGCAGTCGCGGTTTCAGGCCTTCCGGGAAGTCCTCCGGAAAGGCGCTCCGCTCCAAAGGATCGGGCGCACGGTCGACGCGCGGTAAGGCCACTGGTTCCCCGTCAGTTGCAGCCGCCAGACTAGGCCTTGCGGGCTAAAGGCCGGTTGCGAAAGTGGGTTACCAACTCGCGACAAATCGGCCGGGGCCGGTTAATGGGGAGCCATGAACACAGACGACGTCCTCGAAGAATTCCGCGGCGCCGGCGCCCTGCGCGAAGGCCACTTCATCCTCGCCTCGGGTCGGCATTCGCCGATGTTCCTGCAGAAGAATCTGGTCTTTCAGTACGCCGACCGCACCGAGCGGCTGTGCCGTGCGTTGGCCGCGAAGATCGAGGCCCAGTTTGGTAAACCCGACGTCATCGTGGCGCCGGCCGTGGGCGCCATCATTCCCGGTTACGAAGTCGCCCGAGCCATGGGCGTGCCGTCGATCTACGTCGAGCGTGAGGACGGCAAGTTCAGGCTACGCCGCGCGTTCAAGATCGCGCCCGGCGCCAAGGTGGTCGTGGTCGAGGATGTGATCACCACCGGCGGGTCGTTCCGTGAGGCGGTCGAGCCCATCGAGGCGGCGGGCGGCCAGGTGCTGTGCTGCGCCTGCATCGTCGATCGCTCGGGCGGCAAGGCCGATGTGGGCTGGCCCCTGGTGGCTCTGGCGACGGTCGACGTGCCGTCCTACGCACCCGACGAGATCCCCCCTGAACTCGCCGCCCTCCCGGCCGAGGAGCCGGGCTCGAAGCGGCTGCGGGGATAAATTGGTCGCCTCGGGGCTGGCGATGCGGTCCTGGAAGCCGCATGTCTGCCGTGGCAGGCGTTCGACGGACGAACGCGAGGGGATAGCAACGTGTCGCGACTGAGATTGGGCGTGAACATCGATCACGTCGCCACCGTGCGGAATGCGCGCGGCGAGGGTTATCCCGACCCCATGCGCGCCGCCGAGATGGCATTGGCCGCCGGCGCCGACGGCATCACCGCCCACCTGCGCGAGGATCGTCGCCACATCTCGGACAGCGACATCGACGCCCTGGCCGTCATCTGCCGCCGCCGGGGACGGCCGCTCAATTTCGAGTGCGCGGTCACCCCCGAGATGGAGTCCATCGCGCTGGCCCATCGCCCCCACGCCGCCTGCTTGGTGCCCGAGCGCCGGGAGGAGGTCACCACCGAAGGCGGCCTGGACGTGGTCCGCGGCCAGAACACCATCAAGCCGGTGGTGCAGCGGCTGGCCGCCGCCGGCATCCGCGTTTCGCTGTTCATCGACGCCGACGAGGCCCAGGTCGCCGCCGCCAAGGCCGTCGGGGCCCAGGTGGTCGAGCTGCATACGGGCGCCTACTGCCAGGCCGTGCGCGAGCGGCTGCCGCAGGCCGAGGCGCTGCTGCGCAATCTGAAGGTGGCCGCCGCCAAGGCCCACGAACTGGGGCTGGAAGTCCATGCCGGCCACGGCATCGATTACGAGACGGTGAAGCCCGTCGCGGCGATCCCCGAGATCATGGAGCTCAACATCGGCCACTTCCTGATCGGCGAGGCCATCTTCATCGGTCTGGGCCCCGCCATCCAGCGCATGCGCGCCCTGATGGACGAAGCCAGAGCCCAGGTGGCCGCGTGATCCTGGGCCTGGGCTCCGACCTCTCCGATATCCGGCGCATCCAGAATTCGCTCGAGCGCTTCGGCGACCGCTTCAAGGAACGCGTCTTCACCGAGCTGGAACGCACCCGCTCCGACCGCAAGGCCGACGCCGCCGCCAGCTACGCCAAGCGTTTCGCCGCCAAGGAGGCCTGCGCCAAGGCGCTCGGCACCGGCATGCGGCGCGGCGTCTTCTGGCGCGACATGGGCGTGGTCAACATGCGTTCGGGCCAGCCCACGATGCAGCTGACCGGCGGCGCGCTGGCCCGCCTGCAGGAGATGACACCCCCCGGCATGAAGGCGGTGATCCACCTCAGCCTGACCGACGATCATCCTTACGCTCAAGCTTTCGTCATCATCGAGGCGATCCCGGAACAGTAACGCTTGGCTGAATCCGAGCTTTTGTTCCACTTCGACGTAAAAACATTTTTGCGTGGGTGATGTTGTGGTGCGTCAAAGAGCCGCGTATACGCCATTTGGATGCTCAACGTTCTTCGGAACGTTGGTCGATGTTCCGGGGTTGGGTAAATCTCTACTGTAGAGGGCTCGATTCTGGTGACCCGTGGACGGGACGGGTGCGTAGGTGGTCTGGCGTGGGGGCCTTCGGCTTCACCGCGCGCCGTCGTCACCGCGTCCATGTGTGTCAACACGCTTGGAGGCTACCCATGAAACGACTCTACCTGTCCGCGGCGGCGCTTGCCGCGACCCTGGCGCTCGCGCCGGCGGCCCATGCCGCCGTCGTGCTCTCCGACAACTTTGACGGCGAGGCCGCCGACGATCTCAACTGGGACGGTGACGCCGTCTTCTTCGTCAGCACCGGCTCGGTCGACCTGATCGGCGCCGGCGGCGGGTTCGACCTCTACCCCGGCAACGGGCGCTATCTCGACCTCGACGGCTCCACCGGCGGCAACGATCCGGCCGGGGAGATCACCTCTTTCGCCAGCTTCGGCGCCGGGAACTACACGCTCGACTTCCAGTTGGGAGGCAACGCGCGCGGCGGCCCGGCCCGGACCACCCGGGTCACCCTGGGCGACTTCTCGGTCGACATCACCCTTGCCGCGAACGACCCGCTGACGAACTACAGCTTCTCGTTCAACACCACCGGCGGCCAGCTGGCTTTCCGCCAGCTCGGCCCGACGAACTTCGTCGGCAACATCCTGGATGACGTCCAGCTGTCCACGGGGGTCGTGCCCGAGCCGGCCACCTGGGCGATGATGATCCTGGGCTTCGGCGCGGCCGGCGCGATGCTCCGTCGTCGCCAGGTCGCCTACGCCTGATCCGACCCATCTTCGGATGGCGCTCGTGAGCCCGCTCCGGTCCGCCGGGGCGGGCTCTTCGCGTTCCGGGGATTGGGTGTAAGCTCCGGCGCCTTTGCTCCCGGGGAGGATTCCATGCGCAAAGTTCTGCTCGCCGCCGCCGTCCTGGCGCTGGCCACACCCGCTGTCGCCGGCACCCTTCAGGAGGTGACGACCAAGGGCATCGTCCTGTCCGTCCAGGGCATGGACATCGACGTGACGTACACGCCGGACGGAAAGTTCACCGCCATGGACGGCCAGGTCACGGGCGAGTGGCGCATCGACGGCGAAAAGCTCTGCACCAAGTCGAACTTTGATCCGAACGAACAGTGCGTGGAGTATCCCAAGGACAAGAAGTCGGGCGACAGCTTCGAGGTCGTCGGGCCGCAGGGCGCGGCGACCATCAAGATCAAGTAGCCGCCGCCAGTCCAAGGGGAGGGGCTTTTGTCCGAGACCGTCGCCACCCGCCGTCCGCCGGCGGACTTCGTCGAGACGCCGCACCCGCCGGTGGCCGGGCCGGCAAAGCTGGTCAGTCGCGTGGAGGAGGTGGTCATCGACCGCCCTTTCGCCCACGTGGTCCAGGCGGTCGAAGCCATGCCGCTCAGCGCCCGGCACCCCGCGGCGGCAGGCCTGCCCGGCGTGGCCGATACGCTGCCGCTGACGCCGGACGGCTTCGGCCCGGTGGGCGGCCGCCACCTGGTCTTCCTCACCGACGACACCACCGTGACCGAGCAGGTGCTGGTGAACAGCCGCACCGACGCCGACTGGCGCTTCCGCTATGTGGTCTGGGGCTATACGACCCCGGCCGCCAAGCCGCTGCGCTACGGCCTGGGCGATTTCCATTACAGCGCCCAGGGCGACAAGACCCGGCTGGTCTGGACCTATTCCTTCGAACTGAAGCCGGATGCGTTTCCGGGGTTCCTCGGCGTCGGCCTGGGCGGCTTCCTACTGAAGCTCGCCTTCCTCAACGGCCCCTATGGGACGTGGATGCGGGCCGGCCTCGCCGCGATCAAGCGGGGCGCCGAAGCCGCTTAGTTCCTACATTTCCACTACCTGTGAACGTCATGGCCGGGCTTGTCCCGGCCACCCAGAAGCGCCGCCGTTGGCCGGCGATCCGCAGCGTTGATGCCGTGCGCCCTCCGCAGACGGTTAGGGCGCTTAGACGGTAGCCGTCGCCCGCTGCATCTGCGCCGGATCATAGAAGAACTGCTCGCGCCAGACCTTGTCGCCGCGCCATTCCTGCCAGGCGATCTCCTCGAAGCTGGTCTCGCGGCCCGACTTCGACGTGAAGGTGAAGCGCCAGTGGATCGCGACGCGGTCGCCCTCGACGATCACAGGCGAGACCAGTTCCGTGACCACGCCGGCCGAGCGGGCCAGGGCCTGGCGTTCGTGCTCCACCAACAGCTCGCGACCGACGCGCGGCGGCGCCTGGTTCTCCTGCATCGACGCCTCGTCGGCGTACCAGTCGCGGATCGCCTCGACATGCTCGCCGCTGAGCACCTGCGCCACAAACGCTTCGACTGTTTCGCGTGTCGGCATTCTCATCTCCGCCGTTCGTCTGTCTGTAGTCTGGTCCGTCGTCCAGCTGGTGAGACCCAGCCGCCCAGTCGGCGCTCAGGTCGCTTATCGATGGCCTCAGGCGGCGTTGACCGCCGGGCGGCGCAGGATCGGCCACAGGGTGTTCAGCGCCAGGCCGCCCAGCACCAGCGCCGCCGCCGTCAGCTTCCAGCCCGTCAGGGGCTCGCCCAGCATCACGGCCGACGCCCCCATTCCGAACACCGGCACCAGCAGGGACAACGGCGCGATGGTCGCCGCCGGGTGGCGCGCCAGCAGCCAGGCCCAGGCCGTGTAGCCGAAGATCGTGTTGCCCACCGACTGCCAGAGCACTGCGGCCCAGGCGCTGGCGTCGGCGTGGACGATCGATTGCGAGAATGCCGGCCAGCCCTCGAACATCAGCGCCAGGGCGAACAGCGGCGGGGCCGAGAAGATGCTGGCCCAGACCACATAGCTCAGCATGTTCACCGAGCCGGCGGCGCGCGCCACCGTGTTGCCGCTGGCCCACGACAGCGCCGCGATCAGCACCAGGCCCAGCCCCAGCGGCGTCACCTCCGCATTGGTGTGGATCATCAGCCACCCCAGGCCCGAGGCGGCCAGCAAGAGCGCCACGATCTGGAAGCCCTTCACCCGCTCGCCCGCGATCAGCATGGCGAATCCGATGGTGAAGAAGACCTGGGTCTGCACGACCAGGCTGGCCAGGCCCGGCGAGATCCAGTGGGTCATGGCGATGTAGAGCATGCCGAACTGGCCGACGCCGATCAGCACGCCATAGGCCGCCAGATTCCGCCATGGCGCGGCCGGCCGCTTCAGGAAGAACGCCGCGGGCAGCACCGCGAACGTGAACCGCAACGCCGCGAACGTCAGCGGCGGAAAGTCGGCCAGCCCCCACTTGATGACCACGAAGTTCGTCCCCCACACGGCCACCACCACAAGGGCGAGCAGCAGGTGCAGCGGGGGCAGGGACTCACGGGGCATGGGCCTATGTAGGCCGCGTCGCCGGACTGTCACCGGTCCAGTTGCCGCGAAGGGGCCATGCCATTCGGGAGACGGTGGCCTGCGCCGCAGGTCGGATGATGGGTCGCATGAACCTTTCCGCCGCGATGGCGCGTCGGCGCCAGTAGGTCGAACCACGAACCACACGAACCACACGAACGGTGCGCGAGAGAGGCGGCGATCGCTCCTCAAGCGCGGTGACCGTTCGTCCCATGTCGCAATGTTCACGGGCGCCGAACTTGCTCATCGGTTAGGGAGCGGCTACCCAGACACCCGCTTCGGGACGCCGAAGTTCCCAGGGATGACCTATGAGTGACAACGTGCAGAGCGCGCAGCCTGAAAAGTCCGGTGCGCTCCATGAGACGATCGAGATCGTCAAGACCATCGTCTACGCGCTGCTGATCGCGCTTGTCCTGCGCGTCATCTTCTTCCAGCCGTTCACGATCCCCTCGGCCTCGATGGAGCCCAATCTGTACGAGGGCGACTACGTGATCGTGTCGAAGTACAGCTACGGCTACTCCAAGCACTCGATCCCGTTCAGCCCGCCGCTGTTCGAAGGCCGCATCTTCGAGCGCCATCCCGAGCGCGGCGACATCGTGGTCTTCAAGCTGCCCAGCGATGGGCGCACCGACTACATCAAGCGCGTCATCGGCCTGCCGGGCGACCGGGTGCAGATGCGCGCCGGCCTGCTGTACGTGAACGACAAGCTGGTGGCCCGCGAGCCGCTGTCGCCGTCCAAGACGATCGTCATGGGCTTCGAGCGCGACATCGCCCGCTACCAGGAGCGCCTGGACACCGGCCGCACCTTCGCCACCCAGGACATGGGTCCCGACGGCGACCTCGACAACACCGACGTCTTCGTCGTGCCCGACGGCCACTACTTCATGATGGGCGACAACCGCGACAACTCGTCGGACAGCCGCGTGCCGCCCGCCGCCATGGGCGTGGGCATGGTCCCGGCCGACCATCTGGTGGGCAAGGCGCAGATCATCCTGCTCTCCTGGAAGCCGGAAGCCTCGATCTTCAAGCCCTGGACGTGGGTGCTGGACGCGCGGCCCAGCCGGTTCTTCAAAGTGCTGAAATGAATGCGCGGGTCGCGGCGGTCGAGGAGCTCGAGCGCCGCATCGGTCACATCTTCGCCGACCGCGACCTCCTCGAGCGGTCGCTGACGCACGCCAGCGTCGGCGACGGCGCGCGTGACGTGCGCCACAACGAGCGGCTGGAGTTCCTGGGCGACCGCGTCCTCAACCTCTGCGCCGCCGAGCGTCTGATGGCGCTGGACCCCGACGCGCGGGAAGGGGAGATGTCGCAACGTCTCGCCACCCTCGTGAACTACCACGCCTGCGCCCGCGCCGCCGAGCGGGCCGGCCTGCCCGCCGCGCTGCGGCTGTCGGCCAGCGCCACCAAGGTGGGCGCGCGCAAGTCGGATGCGGTGCTGGGCGACGCCTGCGAGGCGCTGATCGCGGCCCTCTACATCGACGGTGGGCTGGAGACGGCCAAGGCCTTCTTCGAGAAGTTCTGGGCCGAGGAATTCGCCAACGTCGACGCCCCGCGCTCCAAGGATCCCAAGACCCAGCTGCAGGAGTGGGCGCAGGGCCTCGGCCTGCCGTTGCCGGCCTACGAGGTGGTGGGCCGCACCGGGCCCGCTCACGCCCCCATCTTCACCGTCGAGGTCCGTGTCAAAGGCTTCGAGGCCGAACGGGGCGAGGGCGGTTCGCGCCAGGCCGCCGAGAAGCTGGCCGCCCAGACCATGCTATTGAAGCGCGAAGGCGTGGAATCCGAGGCGAGCCGAAAGCTATGACCGACCAACACGCCGGCTTTGCCGCCATCATCGGCGCCCCCAACGCGGGCAAGTCCACCCTGACCAACCGCCTCGTGGGCGCCAAGGTCTCCATCGTGACGCAGAAGGTCCAGACCACGCGCTTCCCGGTGCGGGGCGTGGCGCTGGCGGGCGACGCTCAGATCGTGCTGGTCGACACCCCCGGGATCTTCGCGCCACGCCGCCGCCTGGACCGCGCCATGGTCCGCGCCGCCTGGGGCGGGGCCGAGGACGCCGACGCCATCGTCCACCTGGTCGACGCGCCCGCCCAGCTCGGCGACAAGCCTGCTGACCACCGCGCGCAGATCGACGTCGAGAGCATTGTCGAAGGGCTGAAGAAGGCCGGCAAGAAGGTGATCCTGGCGCTCAACAAGGTCGACGCGGTCAAGCGCGACGAACTGCTGGCGATCTCGCAAAAGCTCTTCGAAACAGGTGTCTACGACGAAGTCTTCATGATCTCGGCGACGACGGGTTCGGGCGTCGACGACCTGAAGGCGCGCCTCGCCGCCCTCATGCCGCAGGGCCCGTGGCTCTATCCCGAGGACCAGACCGCCGACCTGCCGGCCCGGCTGCTGGCCGCCGAGATCACCCGCGAGAAGCTGTATCTGCGCGTCCACGAGGAACTGCCGTACGCGGCCGCCGTCGAGACCACCGCCTTCCAGGAGCGCAAGGATGGCGGCGTGCGCATCGAGCAGACCATCTACGTCGAGCGCGAGAGCCAGCGGCCCATCGTCCTGGGCAAGGGCGGTCAGACGCTGAAGTGGATCGGCCAGAAGTCGCGCGAAGAGCTGATCCAGCTGCTCGACCGCCCGGTCCACCTGTTCCTGCACGTCCAGGTCGACGAGAAGTGGGCCGACAAACGCGCCTTCTACGGCGACCTCGGCCTCGACTTCGACGCCTGATACCGCGCACCGGGCGAGTTCCTCTCGCGCTCCGCGAGCCTTTCCTTGTCGAAGCGCCGGTTCGATGAACAATGGCGGCCCATGGGGCGCGCCACGAATCCCGAGGCTGAGATCGCCAATGCAGAGCCCGTCTCGTACGAGCGGCTGCTGGCGGCCTGCTATGAGGACATGCGCCGCATGGCCCGCGCCATCATGGTCGGCGACGGCATGCGCCTGAAGCTCCAGCCCACCGACCTGGTCAACGAGGCCTCGCTGCGCCTGATCCAGTCGATGCCCGGCAAGATCGCCGACGAGGGTCACATGCTGGCCGTCGCCGGCCGGACCATGCGCCGCGTGCTGATCGACGAGGCCCGCCGCTTCCGCGCCGCCAAGCGTGTGGCGCCGGCCATCCTCACCCAGTTCCCGGGCGGACAGCAGGACGACGTGGTCGACGTCGAGGATCTGGACCGCGCGCTGGCCGCCCTCGAGGCCTTTTCCGCGGAACACGCCCGCGTGGTCGAGCTGCGCTTCACCCTGGGCCTTACCGTCGAGGAGACCGCCCGGGCCACGGGCCTGCCCGAGCGCACCGTGAAGCGCCGCTGGCAGGCGGCGCGGGCCTGGCTCATCGACTACCTTGCCCCCGCCCAGGCCTGAACAGGCGCACCCGGAACAGGAGCGTCAGGCGCTGGCGCTCTTCGAGCGGTTGAGCGACCGGCCCGACGACGCCCGATATCGCAAGCGCCTCCTGGCCCGCATCGAGCCCGCGGTGGTGCAGCGCGTCGAGGCCCTGGAGCGCAGCGCCGCCGGCGCCGGCCGGGCCATGCCCACCGAGTTCCCCGCCGTACGCAAGCCTCTGGGGCCGCCTCCCGAACAGGTCGGCCCGTTCCGTCTCGTGGAGCAGATCGGCGAGGGCGGCATGGGCCAGGTCTGGCGCGGCGAGCGCAGCGACGGGCTGTTCGATCAGACCGTCGCGGTGAAGCTGCTGTGGAGCCACCTGGCGCCGCTGGCGGCCCGCCGCTTCGCCGAGGAGCGGCGCATCCTGGCGCGCCTCGAGCATCCCAACATCGCCCGGCTGATCGACGGCGGCGTGCTGCCCGACGGCACGCCATGGCTGGCCATGGAGCACGTCGCCGGCCGCCCGATCGACGAGGCCTGCGCCGGCCGGCCCCTGCGCGAGGCGGTCGCCGTGTTCGTGCAGGCGGCCGAGGCGGTGCAGTTCGCGCACGCCCAGCTGATCGTCCACGCCGACCTCAAGCCGTCGAACATCCTGGTCGGCGCCGACGGCCGCGTGCGGCTGCTCGACTTCGGCATCGCCCGCCTGCTGGGCGAGGAGGTCGAGGGCCTGTCGCCCATGACCCCCGACTTCGCCAGCCCTGAGCGGATCGCCGGCGCGGCGCCCGTGGTGGCCGACGACGTCTTCGCGCTGGGGCTGGTGCTGGAAGGACTGGCGGGGAAGTCGGCCGACGCCGATCTCTTGGCCATCGTCGCCAAGGCCCGCGCCCACGAGGCCGTCGACCGCTATGGCAGCGTGGCCGACCTGATCGCCGACCTGATCCGCTGGCGTGACGGCTTCGGAGTCCAGGCCAGGGCCGGCGACGGCGCGCTCTACCGCGCCCGGCGGTTCGTGGGTCGCCACCGCTGGGGCGTTGGCCTGGTCACGGCGACGATCCTGGCGCTCTCGGCGGCCACGACGATCTCCACCGTCAGCTACATCCGCGCCGAGCAGGCCCGCGCCGAGGCCCGCGCCCGCTTTGAACAGGCCCGCGGCGCGGCCCGCTACCTGCTGTTCGATCTGGGCGACCGGCTGGAACGCCAGCCCCGTTCGCTGAAGCTGCGCATCGAGGCGGCCCGCGTGTCCCAGGCCTACCTCGACCGCCTGGCCCGCAGCCCCGACGCGCCGCTGGAGGTGAAGGCCGAGTCCGTCCGCGGCCTGTTGCGGCTGGCCGAAGTCCAGGGTCGCCCCGGCCGCCCCAACCTGGGCCAGACCGACCAGGCCAAGAAGAACCTCGCAACCGCCTATGCGCTGGCCGCCGCGATACCCGGCGAGACGGGCCGCCGCCTGCGCGCCCGGGCCAGGCTCGATCAGGCCCACATCACGGTGATGATCGACAACGACTTTCCGGCGACCGAGCGCTACCTCGCCGAGGCCAGGGCCCTCATCTTCGATCCTGCCCGGCCCATCGTCGAGCTGCAGCGCGACTGGCATGCCGAGATGGGCGCGCTCCGGGTCTGGCAGGGCCGCTACGCGGAAGCCATGGCCACGGCCCGCGCCGGACTGAGCGCCCCGCCGCCGCGCGACGCCCGCACGGCGGTCATCATCGAGACGGCGCTGCAGGACCTGATCGCCGAGAGCACCTACTACGCCGAGGGCGCGAAACCCGCCGTGGCGCCGTACCGCGTCGAGATGGCGCTGCTGGAAGAGGCGGCCCGCCGCTGGCCCGACGATCCCACCGTGCGGCGCCTGTTGCCGCGGGCGCGCTGGGCGCTCGGCACCACCCTGATCGATGCGGGTCAGGCGGAGGAAGCCGCCCGCATCCTGCAGCGGGGCGTCGCCGAGGCCCGCGCGGTCGTCGCCTTCGAGCCGGCCGACGTCGATTCCGCCCGCGCCCTCGACATGACCCAGAGCGCCTATGCCCAGGCGCTCTCCGCGACCGGGCGGGTGGGGGAAGCCGTTCCGATCCTGGCCGGGGCCGCCGAGGCCAGACGGCGGCGCATGGAAGCCCGCCCGGAGGTGGTCATGTACGCCCGCGACTACGCCGTCGCGCTGGCCGCCCTGGGCGATGTCCAGGCGCCCGCCGGTCGCGTGGCCGACGCCTGCCGCAACTACGACGCGGCCGGCGCGGTGTTCGCCGATCTCCAGCGGACCGGCCGTTACGCGGCCCTCGACGACTCGGGCTCGCTCAAGCTCTTGCGCGAAGCTCAGGCCCGCTGGTGCGGCGCCAGAAACGCGGACGCCACCCGCCGCTAGCAACGGGTGGCGTCGGACCCCGACGGGAGTGCACGGTCTGCCGTCGAGGTCGTTCGGTCGGTCGGGTCTTAGGCCGCGACCATGTCTCCGCTACGGCGACGGCGGCGGATCATCATCCCCGCGCCCCCGAAGCCGGCGATCATCAGCGCCCACGTGCCGGGCTCCGGCACCGCGGTGACCGCGGGGTCGTTCACCTGGTAGCTCACCGTGATGCTGTTGATCTGATGCGGCTCGCTCATCGAGAACGACCCTGTCGCGAACAGGCTCGTGAACGAGAGCTGCTGGTTCTCGACGTAGGTGATGAGGCTGGTGCAGTTGCCGCAACCGGCGCCCACCTGCGGCCCGCCATCGAACGAGAACAGGCCATTCGACGACGACGTGATGGGCTGCACGCCCCCCGAGATGTCCGAGAAGTTGAGGCCGAAATACATGAACTGGCGGACCGGCAGCGTGAAGGCGCCGTCGGTGATCGTGACCGTCACCTCCACGTCGTCGCCGTCGGCCAACTGGAACGGCGTAAAGCCGGTCAGCTCCAGCGCGCCCGTCTCGTAGAGCGTGTTGCCGAACATGAACGAGTTGGTCGTCACGTTGTTCGCGCTGCCCGTCAGGTTCAGCACGTGGGTCGCCGCCTGCGCGCCGCTCGCCGCGAACACCGCCCCCAGCGCCAGCGCCGCTGCGGCGCCCTTCAGTCTTGAGAACTCGAAACCGGTCATGGAAATCTCCACTTGCACCCGCCATCCCCCACCACAGGATCCGGCTGTCAGAGGGAGATGCGTGGACGGTCCGGAAACGGGGCCACGGTCGCGCGAAAAAATTGGAGATCGGTGCTGTTGCGCGACGCGCCGGCCCTGAGCTGTAGCGTGGCGAGGCCGGAACCCCATATGCGCTCCATGGTTGACCTTGACGCCTATTTCTCTCGCATCGGCTTTGTTGGGCCCCGCCAGGCAAGCCTCTCGACCTTGCGCGCGCTTCACGCGCTGCATCCCGCAGCCATCGCCTTCGAAGCGATCGACTGTCTGCTGGATCGCGGCATCGACATCTCGCCGGCTGCGGTTGATGCGAAGCTCATTCACGGGGGGCGAGGGGGCTACTGCTTCGAGCAGAACAGCCTGTTCGCGCGCGTGCTCACCGCTCTGGGCTTCGAGGTTGAGGGGCTGGCGGCCCGCGTCCGCTGGAACGCGCCGCCCGACGCGCCGGCCCAGCCGCGCACCCACCACGTCCTGAAGGTGATCGCGGAGGGCGAGGACTGGCTGGTCGATGTCGGCTTCGGCGGGTGTGTCCTGACAGCGCCGCTCCGGCTGCAGCCGGACCTTGAGCAGCCCACTGACCACGATCTCTATCGGTTGGCGCCGATCCCCGGGGGCTACACGCTTGAGGTGTTGCGCGAGCCCGGCTGGGTCCCAGCCTATGATGTGTCGCTGACCCCCTGCGTGCCCCGTGACTACGAGATGGCCAACTGGTTCACCTCGACCCACCCCACATCGCATTTCCGGTCGAATCTGCTGGCCGGTCGCACGACGCCGCAGGCGCGCTACGGCCTGCTCTTCAACCGCTTCACCACGCGGCCCATCGGCGGCAAGCCGACCAAGGAGATCCTCGACGCCGACGGCATTGAGACGATCCTGCGCGACGTCTTCGGCCTCGCTGTCGAACCCTCGTGGCGTCCCGTCATCGAACGCGCCGCGGCCACGCCCCCGGGTTGAGGGAAAGGGGATTTGGTGACCTAGCGTCCTGCGGCTAGTAGCGGCCCCATGAGTTCGACCCACACCTCCCATTCGATGGTCCTGACCGCCGCCGGCCCGGGGCGCTGGAACACGCACGCCGGCCCCGAGTGGCGCAATCCCGGCGGCGGCCTGTGGGGCGGCTACGCCATCGGTCTCGCCGTCCGCGTCATGGAGGCCGAGCCTGAGGCCGTGGGCGAGCCGCTGTCGATCACGCTCACTTATGCGGCGGCTCTGCCTTCGGGCGACCTGCTGGTCCGCACCCGCCGCCTGCGACAGGGCGGCTCGATCGGCGTCTGGGAAGTGGAGCTGTGCATCGCCGCCACGGGCGAGGTCGGCGTCCACGCCATCGTCACCATGGCGCGCCGGCCCGACACGCCGGCCTTCGCCTTCGCGTCCATGCCGGCCGCGCCGGATCCCGCGAGCCTGCCCAGTCCCGACATGATGCCGGGCGCCTCGGAGCACTTCGGCGCCCAGGCCTTCGAGCGCCGCACGGCCGAGGGCTTCCCGCCCCAGCCCGGTCCGGATTCCCGCTCGCTGGCCTGGGTTCGCTCGCGCCGCGGACCGTGGGACAAGGCGCTGCTGGGCATGGTCACCGACAACTCGGCCCCGCGGGCCTTCTACGCCCTGGGCATGTCGGTCAGCACGACCACGCTGTCGCTGACGGTCTATCTGCACGCGACCACCGACGAACTCGCGGCCATCGGCGACGACTACATCCTGATCGAGTGCGAAGGCCGCGTCGGCGCCGGCGGCGCCTCGGACGAGCGCTCCAGCTACTGGAGCCGCGACGGCAAGCTGCTGGCCACCAGCGAACAGCTCGCCTGGTACCGCGAACGTCGCCGCGAACCGCCGGAGTAGGGGGTTAGGCCCGGCCCACCGTCACCAGCGGCGAGAAGCATCCCAGGATCAGCCGCTTGGCGTCGAACGGCGGCGTCCCGGCCGAATCCATGCGCGGATCGTCGTGCATCTTCGCCTCCGCCGCCTGGAAGAACTCACGGTCGGGCCAGACCTGCCACGTGAACACGATCTTCTCACCCGCCTTCGCGGCCACCGCCTTGCGGAAATCGGTCTCCTTGCCCTCGGGCACGAAGTCCTCCCAGCACTCCACGATCTCGACGCAGCCGTATTCCCGGAAGAACGCCGCCCCGTTTTCGGCCCAGGCGCGATAGGCCTCCATCGCGTCCTCCGGCACCGGGATCACCAGCCCGCAAACATACATCCCCGCCGCTCCCTCGCTGCTGCAACCCCGACTATGCCGCGCGCCCACGCCAGAATCTGTCAGCAGCCTTCGCCGCCGCGCGCGCCGCAGGCGCTGTCATTCCTGACCACAAACCACACGAACCGGGCTCGAATACCGACAGCGAGCCGCGAGCCATGGACCCTGTTCGTGTGGTTCGTGTGGTTCGTGGTCCAATAGCGCCGCTGGCGCGCCATCGCCGCCGAACGGCTTGCGTCAGGCCGCCTCCGCCGCGTCCCCGACGACGACCTTCGACCTGTACGCGGCCAGCAGGCTGCGAAGTTCCGCCAGCGCCGCGTCCATCGCGACGGACGCATCCGAGATCGGGGACTGGATTTCCTCGGCGGGCGCCCACAGCTTGATGCGATGGAATTCTCCGACGACGCCTTCGTGCTCTCGGCCCGCGCCTTCGGAGAGTCCGGAGCGATCGTGGAGCTGCTCACCCGCGAGCATGGCCGCTATGCCGCCCATGTCGCCGGCGGCGCGTCCAAGCGCATGCGGCCCTACCTCCAGGCCGGCGCGCGCGGCCTCGTCCGCTATCGGGCCCGGGTCAGCGAACAGCTGGGCTCGGCGACCCTTGAGCCCCAGGGTGAGGGGCCGGCAGCGCTCTTCGATGATCCACTGGCGCTCGCGGGGATGGCCGCCGCGGCGGCCGTGGCTGCTGGCGCGCTTCCGGAGCGGGAGCCACATCCGGGGGCCTTCCTCGCCTTCGAGGCGCTCAGCGGCGCGTTCCTCGTGCCCGAGATCTGGCCCGCGGTGTTCATCCGCTTCGAGGCGGGCCTGCTCCAGGACCTGGGCTTCGGCCTCGACCTCAGCAAGTGCGCCGCCACCGGCAGTCTCGACGACCTGATCTACGTCAGTCCCCGCACCGGCCGCGCCGTCTGCCGGGACGCCGGCGAACCCTACAAGGACCGGCTGCTCGCGCTGCCGGCCTTCCTGCTCTCGTCGCAGTCGGGGCTCGGCCCCGGCGACATCGGCGCGGGCTTCGAGCTCACGGGCCATTTCCTCGAGCAGAACATTTTCGGACCACTCAACCGGCCCCTGCCGCCGGCCCGCGTCTGGCTGATGGAGCGATTGCGCGAGGCCGGTCGGCTGTAGCGAGAAATCGGGGAAAGCCCTGCGGAGGAGATCACCGGCCACGGCCAGCGCCAGCGGCGCCGCGGCCACCGTCAGCCCGCAGGCCACCGCCTGTCCTGGCAACGGCGCGCCCATCAGCACGGCCATCAGGACGCCCGAGGCCTCGGCCACGCTCAGCCCGAACGCGGCGACCAGGAATCGTTCGGCGCCCTGCGCAGCGATCGCCCGTCGGCGCTCCAGCGACCGCAGCGCCAGCGCGATCGCAGGCGCCAGCAGCACGGCCTCCCACATGCCTGCCGATCGCGCGAGCCCGCCGGACGTGGCGCCCAGCGCGGCCGCAAGCATCAGCGTGGGCCCGGCCACGGCGAGCGTGAGCCAGGCCCCCACGTTCAGCCGGGGGGGCGCGATCAACATTCGGCCAAGCTTGACCGGCCCGTTTAAGCCGCGGTGAAAGGGAATTGGTAACGTGGCTTCACCACGTGCGGCAAAATCGCCCTTTAGCCCGTCCGGGCATCTTCGGCGGTCTGCGCTTTAGCGGCGGGCGGCGACCACGCCGGCGGCCTTGAGCATCGGGTCGACGTGCTGTCGGCGGTCGGCTTCGAACAGGGCGGCCGCCTTGGGCTTCAGCCCGTCGGCCAGCCGCTTGCGGGCCGCCTCGCTTTCCGGCGCCGCCTCGGGATCGACCGGCGAGACCGGCGCCTCGCCGTTCTCGGCGTGGATGAGCGGCTGAACCGACGCCTCCGCGCAGGCGAACAGTCCGGTGATCGAGCTGAAGCAAATCTGGCGCTGCAGGAACGCCTGATGCGCCCAGCGCCAGCCGTCCGGAGTGGGGGTCCCGCTCGCCGGCCGCACCAGACTCAACGACGTCGTAACGAACACGGCCTGCCTCACGAAGGCCTGCTCGCGCTGGCCGGCCTTGCTCAGCACCAACGGGGTGTCGAGCGAGGCCACCACCTCGCTGCTCTCGCGCCGGCTGATCACGACGGCCTCGGCCGTGGGCGGCGAAGGCGGCGGTTCGGCCGCGATCACTCGGGGACCACGAAGCGGATGGGAATGCGTACGTCGGTCCCGGCCGTGGGCTGCCCGTCGCGGTCGGTGGCGGCCATCTGGAAGCGGTGCGCGACCTTCAGGACAGCCTCGCCGAAGCCCGCCTCGATCGGGGTCTCGCGCAGCACCTTGCACCCCGACAGGCGCCCGTCGCCCTCGACATGGCAGGCCATGAGGACTTTGCCGGTCAGCTTCTGAGCGGCGGCGGCAGCCGGATAGACGCTGGCGATGTTCGCCCCATCCGGCCTGGAAATCCAGACCGGCGCGGCGGTCACCCGTGCGGGCGCCGGCGAGGGCTGGATGGCCCAGGCCGCGCCGGCCGCTGTCAGGCTGGCGAGGACGGCGGCGGCCAGGCCGGCGATCCGGCGCGAGGGGGCGGGCAGGGGGGTCTTGAGCATGGCGATCCTCTCCTTCAGCGGGTGGTCTCCGGAGGCCGGCCAGTGGCAGCCCACCGGCAGCATCGGCGCATCCAGTTGCGCCTTCAGCAGCGCGCCGGCGTAACGCCGCCGCTGCTGCGGATGTCGCGCCAGAACGGCGGCGTCGCAGGCCAGCTCCTGGTCGATCCGCAGCCGACGCGCGGCCAGATGGACCAGCGGGTTGAACCAGCAGACGCACTGTGCGGCCGCCGCCAGCGCGTTCGCCAATCCGTCGCCGCGCGCCAGGTGCACGGCTTCATGGCTCAGGATCAGCGCGCGCTCGTCGGCGTTGAAGCGGGTCTCGAAGTCGGCCGGGGTCACGATCCAGGGCCGCAGCGCGCCGATGACCGCCGGGCCGACCGCCGGATTCTCCGCCCGCAGGACGCCGCCGCCGACAGGGGTCAGGCGCCCCAGCGCCGCCATGAACCGCGCCTGCCGCCGCACCAGCATCCCACCGGCGAACAGCGCCCCGCCCAGCCAGGCCGCCACCAGGACGGAGCCGATCAGGCCCGGAACCGGCGGGAGGGGCGCCGCCTTGGCGACGGCGTCGGCGGTGAGGGTCAGAGGCTCCAGCATGGCGACGGCTTCGGGCCGGGGCGACAGGCTGGCCGCCATCGCCAGGGGCACGGTGAGCCACAGCGCATAGGCCGCTCGCGCGTCGAACATTCGCCGCACCGGGCGCCTCAACAGCAGCACCATCAGGATCGCCGCGGCCGCCGCGAGGTTGGCCCGAACGAGGGTGTCCAGCAGGTCGGCGGCCATGGGGTCACTCCGAGATTACGCCCGTACGCCACCTATCGATTACATGAGTAAACGTAACCGTCAACCGCCTTGCCGTCCGCCCGCCAAGCCCCTAGAAGCGCCGCCATGACCTTCGGCAAGATCAACCAGGCCAACACCCAGCAACGCCCCTCCCGGGCGGTGTTTGCGTGCGCCTGTCGGTCGGCCTGAGGTCCGGTCCCAGCGAAGCAAACCCCGCTCCGGCGGGGTTTTTCGCAATTGGGCCCCGCCGAGCCTCCTACAGGAGCTCTGACATGCCACCCTTTCTCACCGGCGCCCCTCTGACAGATGGGGACATCGAGCGCATCGCCCGCGGCGTCATCGACCACACGCTGCCCAAGCCCGAGTGGACCCACGCCGCCCACTTCGCCGCGGCCGTGTGGTTGCTGTCACGCCCCGGCATGGACGCGTACCGCGAGATGCCGGATCTGATCCGCGCCTACAATGAAGCCACCGGCGTCGCGAACACCGACACCGAGGGCTACCACGAGACCATCACCCAGGCCTCGCTGCGGGCCGCGGCTGCACAGCTCGCGACGCGCCCGGACGCCCCGCTGTCGGATCACCTGGATGTGCTGCTGGCCGGCCCCTGCGGGCGCTCGGACTGGCTGTTCGCCTACTGGACCCGCGCCAGGCTCTTCGACCCGGTCGCGCGGCGCGGCTGGGTCGAGCCTGACATCCAGCCATTGCCGTTCTGACGGACCGGGACCGGGCGGCGCGCGCTGGCCCGCATCCACGCCTCATCCGGCGCGACCGGCGACACTTTCAGCGTCACGGGGGCGTCCGGCCGGGCGATCGGCTGGACCACCTGGGCGATCAAGGCGGTGATGATGTGGCCTTCGGTCTCGGGGGTCTGCTTCTGGCTCTCGGCCCATTCCAGGGTCCAGTTGCGGTTGGCCATCGCCTTCATCGGCGGCGAGACGCGTTCCTCCACCGGCCGGAACACCCGCGTCCACACGTCTCGCACCACAGCCAGCGCCAGTGGCGCGCCGGCCATGGCCAGTCCTACCGCCACCGACTCGTGACTGAACGGCGCGCCCAGGATCACCACGAACAGGAAGCCTACGGCCTGGCCGGTGGTCAGGCAGAAGGCGCGGGTCAGGTCCTGCTCTCGCGCCTCGTCGGGGGCGGGCGCGTGACGGCCCACTTCCAGGGCGCGAACCGCCAGCACCAGGGCCGGCGCCAGCAGCAGCGTCACTTCGAAGGCCGCCGCGCGGGGCGCGCCCACCTGGGTCATCCCGGCCGCCAGGGCCAGCAGCAGCAGCGGCACCATCACGGCCAGGGCGAACCAGGCGCCCACGTTCACCTTCGGCGGCGCCGTGGCCAGCAGGAACGCCGCGCCGGGCCGCCAGCGCACGCGGGTCGGCGGCGCCACCGGTTGGGCGTCACGGAAACTGGCGCTGGGGGGGTGGCTGGTGATCGGACAGTCCCTTCTTCTGAAGGGTCCCTGCTTCAAGAGGTCGCAATCACCCTCGGGCGCCGCCCCTTAATCCCCGCTTAAACACGGGCCGATTCTCCGGACGGGCCGCCCGTCATGGCGCCGCCCTGTGGATCGCGGCGCTCTGCCCGGCGACGCGAATCCCCGCGCGCGCTAGAGAGGGCCCATGACTGTCCACACCACCCCGCCCGGCGACGGCGACGGCGACCGCATCATCGACGAGCCGCTGTCGGAAGCCCTGTCGCGCCGCTATCTCGCCTACGCCCTTTCGGTCATCACCGACCGCGCGCTGCCCGACGTCCGCGACGGCCTGAAGCCGGTGCAGCGGCGTGTGCTCTACGCCATGCGCGAGATGCGGCTGAACCCCGACGCGGCCGCCCGCAAGTGCGCCAAGGTGGTCGGCGAGGTGATGGGCGGCTACCACCCGCACGGCGACCAGTCGATCTACGACACCCTGGTCCGCATGGCCCAGCACTTCGCCCAGCGCTATCCGCAGGTCGACGGCCAGGGCAACTTCGGCAACATCGACGGCGATAACGCCGCGGCCATGCGCTACACCGAGGCCAAGCTGACGGTGGCCGCCACGCTGCTGCTCGACGGCATCGAAGAGGACGCGGTCGACTTCAAGCCCACCTACGACGGCTCGGACGACGAGCCCGTGGTTCTGCCGGCCGGCTTCCCCAACCTGCTCGCCAACGGCTCGACCGGCATCGCGGTCGGCATGGCCACCTCGATCCCGCCGCACAACGCCGGAGAGCTGATCGACGCCTGCCTGATGCTGCTGGACGATCCCGACAGCAGCGTCGAAGCCCTGATGACCCACGTCCAGGGCCCCGACTTCCCCACCGGCGGCGTCATCGTCGAGCCGCGGTCCAGCCTGCTCAGCGTCTACGAGACCGGCCGCGGCGGCGTGCGCGTCCGCGCCACCTGGACCAAGGAGGACCTGGGCAAGGGGATGTACCAGATCGTCATCACCGAGATTCCGTATCAGGTGAAGAAGGCCGATCTGGTCGAACAGCTGGCCGAGCTGATCGAGGGCAAGAAGGCCCCGCTGCTGGGCGACGTCCGCGATGAATCCGCCGAGGACGTCCGCCTGGTGCTCGAGCCCAAGAGCCGCAACGTCGAGCCCGAGGTCCTGATGGAGAGCCTGTTCAAGCTCTCCGACCTCGAGACCCGCTTCAGCGTCAACCTCAACGTCCTGGACGCCCGCGGCACGCCCGGCGTCATGAACCTCAAGCAGGCCCTGGTCGCCTTCCTCGACCACCGGCGCGAGGTCCTGGTCCGACGCGCCCGCCATCGCCTGGCCAAGATCGAGGCCCGGCTGCACATCCTCGACGGCCTGATGATCGCCTACCTCAATCTGGACGAGGTGATCCGGATCGTCCGCTACGAGGACAAGCCCAAGGAAAAGCTGATCGAGACCTTCGCGCTCAGCGAGTTGCAGGCCGACGCCATCCTCAACACCCGCCTGCGCCAGCTGGCCCGGCTGGAGGAGATGGAGATCCGCCGCGAGCACGCCGAACTCAGCGAAGAGCGCGACGGCATCGTCGGCATGCTGGCCTCCGACAAGGCCCAGTGGAAGCTGGTGGGGCAGGGGCTGAAAGACACCAAGGCCCAGCTGGCCGACCTCAACGTCCGCCGCTCCACCTTCGCCGACGCGCCGCAGATCGACACCGAGGCCGCCCTGGAAGCCATGATCGTGCGCGAGCCGATCACCATCATCCTCAGCGAACGCGGCTGGATCCGCGCCGCTAAGGGCCGGGTAGAAGACCCCTCGGAACTCAAGTTCAAGGAGGGCGACAAGCTCCAGTTCCTGGTCCCCGCCGAGACCACCGACAAGCTGCTGATCTTCGCCAGCGACGGCCGCTTCTTCACCCTCGGCTGCGACAAGCTCCCGGGCGCCCGCGGCCACGGCGAGCCGCTGCGCCTGATGATCGACCTCGACGACAAGGTGGGCCTGATCGACGTCTTCCCGCACAAGCCGGGCACGAAGCGGGTGCTGGCCTCCAAGGAGGGCTACGGCTTCATCCTGCCGGAGGAGGAGGCCATCGCCTTCCGGCGCGCGGGCAAGCAGGTCCTGAACGGCACGGCGCTGTCGTGCGTCGCGCTGGGGGAATCCGACCAGCTCGCCGTCATCGGCGACAACGGCAAGCTCCTGATCTTCCCCGCCGCCGAACTGCCCGAGATGCCGCGCGGCAAGGGCGTGAAGCTCCAGACCTATCGCGAGGGCGGCCTGCGCGACGTCGCGGCCTTCAAGACCGAGGACGGCATGACCACCGTCGACGCCAGCGGCCGCACCCGGGCCTGGCCCGAATGGCGCGAGTGGCTGGGCCGCCGGGCGGGGGCGGGGAAGCTGGCGCCGAAAGGGTTTCCCGCGACGAAGCGGTTCCGGCCGAAGGCGTAGGCGCGCGCGCCGTCACTTCGCCGTGGCTGTCCCCGCCGCCGCGGTCGCCGCGGCCTGTTCGGCCTGCCGCGCGCCCGCCAGGATCGAGGGCAGGGCGTAGTTCCCCTCGTGGCAGGCGTACTCGTACATCGCCGCCTCTTCCTTGCGGAACACCATCTCGCCCCGCCAGACCTGCGTGTAGAGCGTGGGGTCCTCCACCTCGAACAGGTAGGTGATCTCGCGTGGCCCGGTGCGGGTGAACCGCTCGGTCACCCGGGTCTTGTCCGAGACGGTGTAGCCGTTGGTCCGCGTCAGCCCGGGCCGGAAGCCCTGGGTGGTCACCACCAGCGTCGCGCCTTCCCAGCGCCCGACCGAGGCGCCCATCCAGCCGCCCGGGGCCACCGGCCCGATCGCCGCGCCCAGCCGCACGATCCGCGCGTCGTGGTTCTTTTCCGATACGATGACCACGTGGTCGGCGGTCTGCACCACCTGGATGAAGTTGGTGTCGGGCGAGTTGAGGATCGGCGCGCCGGCCCCGCGCGCGGTCAGGCAGCGCTCATCGCTCGGCCGCTGTTCGACGTGGTCGTACGCCTCCACCCGCGGCTGGCCGATCCTCAGCGCCGTCTTCACGTCCTCGCGCCAGGGGATGCGGCCGTCCGCCGGCTCGGTGATCCAGGACGAGCGGATCTCGCCGCGGATGCGGGCCAGCCCGGGACCCATGTCGTTGAACTCGGCCTCCTCCTGGCCCAGCACGTCGTCCTTGGCCACGATCATGCCGTTCAGCGCCCGCCGCGGCGCCTCATAGGCCTCGGCCTCCTCGGGCGTGGCGATCAGCGCCTTGAACTCCTTCGGCCGCTGCAGCTGGGTGTACCAGGCGTTGCTCCAGGTCCCGGTGAGGTCGGCTTGCGGCGGCGGTCCCGCGGCCACGGCGCCGGTCGCCGTCAGCCCCAGCGCCGCGCCCAAGATCATCGCCCGCCACATACCTGCCCCCGTCGCGTTGATTGGACGCTAATCCCCCGCGGCGCCGGGGCCAAGCCGCCGGCCCGCGGCGATGCGCGGACCGACGGCGTGCGGTCGCCCCTTACTTCTGGAACTTCAGCTCGCGCACCAGGACGCCGCCACGCTGCACGCGCATGGCCTCGCGGCTGATCTGGGCCTGGGCGGCCTTCTGGTTGCTGCCCCACAGCGCCGCCGTGCGCTTGTCCTGATCGGCCTGGCTGGCGTCGAACACCGCCATGTTCTTGAACTCGATCATCAGGATCAGGTCGGGCTCTTTGTCGCGCGCGGCGTTCACCTGCAGGATCTTGTAGCTGATGATGTCGCCGGCCTTGATGCCTGCCTCGTTGGACGCCCGCCACTGGCCGTTGAGATAGGCCATGTACTCGTCGAACATCCCCGGCTTGGTTTCGATGTGGCTGATCTGCCAGACCGTGCCGTTCTCATAGACCCTGGGCGCGGTCTGCGCGTGCGCCGCCCCCGCCAGCAGCCCGGCCGCCACCGTCGCCGCCATCGTGCGCGTGATCGTCTTGAGCATGATCGTTCTCTCCCTGTCGCCGCTCCCCGGCGGCCGGCCCGACTGTTCGCCGCCGCCCGTCGCGAGAGAACTGCACATATTTGCGGTCGGAGAGCGGGCCCGGCTCACCTGCAAATTTGTGCACTTCCGCGTCGGGCCGGATGGTCGAAGCCTGAGGCGTTGATCAATTCGGGGGTCCATCATGTCCATTCGTCTCACCGCCGCGCTGGCCTGCGGCCTGCTGCTCGCCGCCGCCGGCGCCCAGGCCGCGCCCGCCGCCTCTCCGGCCGACCTGTGCAAGGGCGGCCAGCTGGTCGTGGTGCGGGTCAGCACGGTCAAGCCGGGCGCCAAGGCCGCCTTCGAGGCCGCCGCCCGCGATCACCTGGCCTGGTATCGCGGCCACGGCATCTCCTCGAACCGCCTGGTCGTGGGGCCCGTCATCAGCGGCGACATGTCCAAGGGCTTCACGGCGTCTGAGACCGAGTACGTCTCGATCCACATGGATTCGCCCGGCGTGCCGCGCGACAAGCGCGACGCGGCCTGGGACGCCTATGTGAAGGCCTATCGCGACTCGTCCGACCTGGCGGTCGACAAGTTCGCCTGCGTGCGCGAGCCCAAGTAGGAGCTAGGACGCTTGAGCCAGCGCCGCGTGCGCCGACACGCGGCCCATCTCCAGCACCAGGGCATAGTGGCGCTCGACGTCCTCGCTGAGGTCGGGCGCCACGACCATCCCGCACGCCTGGGACTGGAACAGCCCGCGCGCCTCGCCGTCGGCCAGCAGGCGCGAGACGTGCGTGCGCGAGACGAACGCCCCCTGCGCCAGGGCCCGCTGGGAGACCGGCGCCCGTTCCAGCAGCCGTGACCGTCCGGCGGGCTGCGCCGCGATCAGCTGCTCCATCATCCGCGAGCCGCCGTCGCGGGCCAGGAACAGCAGCACCGGCCTGTCCGGCCCCACGAACAGGTCGCGCCGCGCGACCGTGTTCAGGCCCATCTGCATCGCCAGCCGACGCGTGAACTGGGCGTCGCGCGTCATGTCGCGCAGGTGCGCCAGCCCCGGGTCCAGCCGGGCGACGGCGTGCATCATGGCCGCGACGCCGGCCCCCATCACCTCGTGCATCCGCGGTGACAGCCGCAGCGTCCCCGTCTCGTCGCGGGTCAGGAAGCCGTTGGCCAGGGCGCGGCGCAGATAGTGCCGCGCGCGGCCCTCGCTGCAGGTGCGGTTGGCGATCGCCGACTGGATCAGGTGCGCCGCGGCGAACCCGTCGAACAGGGCGTCCAGCATCATCGCCGCGCCGCTCAGCGAGGCGCGCCCCAGGTCGCTGAGCAGCCAGCGCTGCGCGACGTCCCAGCCGGCGTAGTTGGCCAGGTTCTCGCGCGCCAGCGCCTCGATGGCGGCTCGGAAATCGGGATGCGCGCGGATCGCGGCGAACGCCTGGTCTGAGAACGCCTCCACGTCTCCCGATCCCCTCAACACGCGAAACGCCCCGACTCGCGACACTGAAACCTGTGTGCACCGCCCCGGGCGCGCCGACCAGATGCCGCTACGCCAGGCTCTGCCACAGTTCATCGTGGGTTCAGCCGCGGGCCGCCAACCTGCGAACACCGGCGGCCGTCGTAACTCTCCCGTCCCTCGGATGCGGCGGCCAAAGGACTAGCACGACACGCACCCAAGGCGGCGCGTCATCCCACCGGGTGGCGCGCCGTTTGGCTGTCCCGCCGCCGGGGGCGCTGCCCGGGGCCTCAGCCGGTGAACCCCCGCTGAACGCCGCCGCCCCGGGCCGTTCAGACGGCCTCCCGTAGATTGCGGGTCATTGGCCAAGGAGGGCCTGACATGAAGAAGATTATCCTGGGCGCCGCCGCCGCCGCCATGACCCTGGCCAGCAGCGCCGCCATGGCCCAGCCCTACTACGGCGCCCAATCCTACTATCGCGAACAACCCTACTACGGGGACCGCGGCTACGACCGCGGCGTCTACGACCAGCGCTATCGCGACTCCGACCGCGACGGCCGGCCCGACTACCAGGAGTGGGGCCGTGACCGTGACCGCGACGGCCGCCCCGACCAGTACGACCGCTACGACAACCGCCGCGGCCACGGTCACGCCTATGGCCGCGACCGCTATCGTGGGGACGGCCGCTGGCGCCAGGGGCAGGTCTATCCCTACTACCGCCAGCGCGGCTACGTGATCGACGACTACCGCCGCTACGATCTGGCGCCGCCCCGTCCGGGCTACCGCTACTACCGCTCGGACAACGGCGACGTGGTGATGGCGGCCATCGCCTCGGGCCTCATCGGCCTGGTGATCGGCGGCGCCCTCAACGACAACAACCGCCACGACCGCTACGACCGTCCCGGCAGCTACTACGACTACCGCCGCTGACGGCCGAACGGCGGCCCCCGTCCCTCACCGGGCGGGGGCCTACGGGCGCGCCGCGCCGATTTCAGCGGCGTCGCCGCCCTTCAGCCTAGGCCACAGCCGCCCGTCGCCGCCGCAACGCTCCGCCCGCCAGACCGAAGCCCGCGATCATCATCGCCCAGGTCGCCGGCTCGGGCACGGCGTCCATGTAGGTCTCGAACCGCAGTGATGTGCCGTGCGCGGCGGTGTAGTTGAACGGCGTCGTATAGAAGACCGGATCCGTGATCCAAAGGTCGCCGCCGGCATAGGGGACGCTCGACGCCCCATAGCCGCCGACCGCGTCCGACAGGTCGATGACGAACGTGTCGCCTGCCGACAGGACGATGTTGGCCGCCCGAGTGTCGATGAACAGCTTTTCTGTGCCCGGTGGGCCGAAATCCACCATCTGCGAGAACACGAAGGGGCCGGTGCTGAAGGCGTCGCCCTTGGCGATCCGCACCCGCGCGGCGTAGCCGCCCCACAGGCTGATGCCGGTCAGCCGCCCGCCCAGCCCCGCGGTGATCTGCTGCTGCCACTGATAGCCGACGCCGTTCAGCCCGACGTCCATGCCCAGGTTCGCCTGGTCCAACACCCCGTCCGCCGCCAGGGCGGCCGATCCCCCCGCGAGGGCCAGCAGACCCGTCGCCAACGCCAACACAACCTTCATCGCATCCCCCGCACGAACTATCGCGAGAGTTGATGTGACTCCGGCCGATCCAGCAACCGACTTCGCGCCCTGCGCGAGCGCGCCCGGCGCCGATCCGAAACCCCAGCGCGCCCGCCAGGCCGCCGCAGGCTCCAAATCAAACCGCAGAGCCCGCAGAGAGACGCAGAGCGCCGGCGCAGTCGCCGACCTCTCCGCGCATCTCCGCGAACTCCGCGGTTCAATCCGACGACGGCCGGGCCGCCCCTACGCCGCCCGCAGAGCCACCCGCCGCCGCCGCAACGCCCCGCCCGCCAGGCCGAAGCCCGCGATCATCATCGCCCAGGTCGCCGGCTCGGGCACCGCCGTCTGCGGCCGGGTCGAGATGGCCCCCACCGCGTCGATGTCGGCGCCCACGGTGCCGCCGCTCTGGCCGCCCTCGTTCGCCACGTCGATCAGCCGCACGAACGAGAACGCCGAGCTCGAGCCGAACCCGAACGCGTCGATGTCGATGCCGCGGGTGTTTCCGGTCACCAGCCCCACCGACAGCCAGGTGATCCCGTCGACGCTCACGTCCACCGTTGTGTCCTCCACGTCGGGGCCCACCTCGAAGATCCACAGGTCGTCGGCGTCGCTGTCCGAGCCGGTCAGGAGGTTATCGGTGAACCGCAGCACCAGCGCCCCGCCCACGCCCAGCGAGACGAAGCTGCAGGCCGCCTGGCTGGCGCAGCTGTTGACGCCGTTATAGTTCGGGGCCCCCAGCGCATTTCCGGCCCCCTGGTGCGGCGCCGTCGGATCGGCCCCCTCCAGCCCGGGCAGATAGCTTACCACCACATCGGCGAACGAGATCGCCCCCTGCGGAAACTCCACCCCGCCGAACACCTCGGCCCGCGCCTCGCCGGCCCCCAGCACCACCGCTGCGCCGCCCAGCAGCGCACACCCGAACGTCTTCCAGCTCACAGCACCCTCCATCCCCGGCCAGCCCGGGTCCGAACGGGCAACCCCTAGAGGGGTTCAGGTGTTCCGATGGGTTTTGCCCAACGCCGCGCGATGCATGTCGCCGCACGGGGATGCACTGGGGCGCACCGCAGGAGATTCTCTGCAGGGGAGGGGACGCGCGGAGCGATTGCGCGAAGGCGCGAAGTGGGCGCAACTTCCGCACGACTCCTAACCAGCGACGCAGAAGGCTATGGCCGACATCATCACGCCTCCGGACGACCAGCAAGAAGACCTCGACGATGTCGTGGGTGCCCCAAGGAACTATCAAGCCGTCGTCAATACGGCCGATTGGACAGTCGAGACGATACTCCAGCAGATTACGAAGGGGAATATCGAGCTCAATCCCGGGTTTCAGAGACGCGAGGCGTGGAGGCTTCCCCGAAAGAGTAAGTATATAGAGTCACTTGTTATGGGTATTCCCGTGCCCCAGATCGTACTCGCGGAGAGGCGCGACAAGAAGGGCGCTTTTGTAGTTATTGATGGAAAGCAGAGATTATTGTCTCTTCGCCAGTTTGCGGCGCGGGAAGATGACAAACTATACGATTCATTCAAGTTGGAAGGCTTGACTGAAAGGGGGGATTTGAATGGTCGCGGGTACAATGATTTTGAGCAAGATCTGATTCTTGCAGATGATCGTGACGCGCTAGACAATGCGACGATTAGAACGGCAGTAATTCGAAATTGGAAGGACGAAAACTTCTTATACACGGTATTTCTTAGATTGAATACCGGTAGCGTTCCTCTTTCACCTCAAGAGCTTAGGCAAGCTCTTCATCCGGGTCCATTTGTTGAGTTTGTCGATAAATACTCTGGAGACTGCAAGAAGCTACATGATGTGATGGGAATATCTGGCGCGGATGGGCGCATGAGAGATGCGGAGCTGGTTATAAGATATATTGCATTCCGCAATCTTCTGCGGGAATACGCTGGGAGTATGAAAGATATACTTGATCTAGCGAGCAAGAAGTATAACGATGAGTGGAATGCAGAGAAGGCTAATGTAGATATACAGGTTCGCGAATTCGAGTCGGCCATCGACACCGTCGTGGATATATTCGGTATGAGGTGCGCATTTAGGAAGTGGAATGGTGAAAGATATGAAGCGGCTCTGAACCGTGCGGTCTTCGACGTTATGATACTATTTTTTGTCGATGCAAACATCGCGGCCGCGGCCAGGCAGAGGAAGCAGGCTGTCGAAGCTGCGTTTCGTGATCTTTGTGCCAACAGTGACGAATTTCGAGCGTCGGTTGAGGGTACTACGAAATCATTGCAGTCGATCTACGGACGCCTGTTGCTGTGGTCGAATGCGCTGGAGGTTGCTATCGAACGGCCCGTGCCAAAGCCTACCCTCCAGAACAACAGAATCGCTCTGGTGGCGTAGTTGCCTTCGGCGCAATTGAAGGCGCTCGAACTGCGGCTGGCAGCCCTGAGAGCACAGTTCCTACCCGCGTCGTTTTCGGGAACGGGCACCTATTCTTCGGCTCAGTTGGATAATGCGCGTGCTTACCGCCTGCTGGTACACGCGGAGATCGAATCTTATCTTGAATCGAGGGCGCTAGACCTAGCTAGAAGTGCCTTCAATAGATGGTCGAAGAGCAGAAAACAGTCACGAGTCCTCATTCATCTCCTCGCGAATCAGGTGGGCGAGGCCAAGGGACTGCCGAATAAGATGGCTACAGGGGCAGATGTGAACACAGTAGTTCAAAAATGCCGTGGTCAGTACGAGCACGCGGTTAGAGATAACCATGGGATCAAGACCGCAAACATATGCAATCTGTTGTTTCCTGTGGGATTTCTAGAGTCTGATATTGATGGTGCGTGGCTTGCGACAGTTGATGGCTTCGGCGCGGCGCGAGGAGCTGCTGCTCACGGCGCTTCGGTTACCTACACAATTAATCCGCAGGATGATTTCAATATAGTGAAGACTATTGTTGCTGGGCTTGCGGATATTGATGCGACGTTTTCAAAACTTAAGCGGGCTATGAGGTAATGTTTACTCCTTTCAGAATCGGCACTCCGCCCCACGACCGAATCTGACGTACCCCTTGTTCCGCTGCCGGGACATGTTGGACGCCCTCGACATCACCGAAGCCGAGATCGCCGGGATCGGTGCGCTGGCGATGCACGACGTGGCCATGACGCGCGACTTTGCGGCGCGGGCGCAGGCGGCGGAGGATCCTGAGGTCGCCCTTGCGCGCGGCTGCCAGCGCATGGCGCGGTCGTACCGACCGGCCCTGCGGCTCAAGGTGCAAGGCGCGAACGCCTTTGGCGGGGAGGTTGGGGCCGCGTGCCGCGCGGTGCGCGAGTTCCGGCCCACGGCCCCGCGAAGAAATCCACCCCCCACACCCCCACCTATGACCGAATCTGACGTAGGCGCGTGTTTCCCTCCCGCCCATGTCCGACCCCACGCCCGACATCGTTGAGGAAGACCAGCTCCTGGCCGCTGCGGCCAAGATGGAGTTCGCGGCGATGCGGCACATCCATGGCCAGCTGATCGAGAGCACCGATCCCGCCGTCATCTCGACGCTGTCGCACGCCTATGCGCGGCACTCGCGCTGCATGCGCCAGAACCTGGCCTGCCTGCAGCGCCAGAAGGCCGAGCGGGCCCGGGCGCAGCGCGCGGCCGACCAGCACGAGGTCTGGATGGCGCGGCGCCGGCCCTCGGAGGACGACCTGCACGGCCTCGCCGTCGAGGCGCGCACCCGCGAGGTGCAGGACGCGGTCGACCGGGTGATCTCGGCGGCCGCCCAGGGCGACCGCCAGCGCCACACCGAATGGGCGCACCGCTTCGACCGCGAGGCCGACGACTGGTCGGAGAGGCCCGACTGGCTGGAGGACGACCTCGACGTGGTGGTGTCGCGCGCCTGCGCGGCGCTGGAGCTGCCCGGCGCGCTGGCCGCCCGCTGGCGCGAGCTGCCCGAACCCGACTTCACGCCCGAGCCGGCGCCCGCGACGCCCGAGGAGGTCGCCGCCGCCAACGCTGTGGCCCGCGACCTGATGGCCCGCTACCGCGGCGCCTCCGGCGCGGACGTCGCGGCCGCGCGCCGTTTTCCGCCCGACGCCGACACGTCCTGACGGGCGACCGCGAAGCGTCGCTTTTCTCAACCACGAACCACACGAACCACACGAACGCCGGGGGGCCTACCTCCGCGCGCGCCGCCGCGTGTTCGTGGGGTTCGTGTGGTTCGTGGTCAAGTCATCCATCGCCTGCGGCGCGCACGGCCTGCAGGCCGGACGAGCGTCATCTCACGGCACGTACGCCCCGCCGTTGGCGTGGATCACCTGGCCCTGGACGAACCGGGCGCCGTCGCCCAGCAGGAAGTCGACCACTGCGGCATAGTCGGCGCCCTCGGCCAGCCGCCCCGAGGGATTGGCCCGCGCGCCGCGGTCCAGCACGCGTTCGGCGGCCTGTTCGCCGCCCGCCATCTTCGCCACCGACGTGGTGGCCACCAGGCCCGGCGCCACGGCGTTGATCCGCACGCCGCGCGGCGCCAGCTCGGGCACCAGGTAGCGGATCAGGCTCTCGGCCAGCGCCTTGGCGCAGCCCAGGGCGGCGTAGTTGGCCAGGACCTGCCGGGCGCCGGCGCTGGAGATGAAGACGATGCTGGAGCCCGGGGCCAGCCAGGGCAGGGCGGCCTGGACCAGGTAGAGCAGCGACAGCCCGTTGGTGCGGATGGCGCCCTCGAAGGCGGTCAGGTCGGCCTCGAGCAGCGGGGTCGGATAGATCGAGGCGGCGCTGTGAACGATGTGCAGCGGGCCCCCATCCAGCTCGCCGGCCTCGCGGACCAGCCGCGCGCAGGCGGCGGCGTCGCCCACGTCGGCGCGGACGGCGCGGGCGAGGGGGGCCAGCTCGGCCACGGCGGCCTGGGCCGCGGCCTCGTCGCCCTGCCAGCCCAACACCAGCGGCTCGCCCCGCGGCGCCAGATGCCGGGCGATGGCCAGCCCGATCCCCTTGGTCCCGCCCGTGATGAGGATGGTCATGACAGGGACACCGGATCCAGTTGCGTGCCGGGCGGATAGTGGTCGCCCAGGATCATCATGCCGTCGAGGGTGGTCACCGCGGGCAGCGCGCCGCCTTCGAGCGCGCCCAGCTTGGCGATGGCCGTGCGCCGCGTGGCCGTCTCGGCGATGGAGAGCACCCAGCCGTCGCCGGCCGGCTCCACCCACGGATCGGTCAGCGTCACCGACAGGAGGCCGCCGTGCGCCTGGAACGCGATCTTGCCCGCGAACCGCCCGGTCCCCGACAGGGCGCCGCCGTCCAGCGTCAGGTCGCTGTCGGGCGTGGCCTGGAACACGAACGTCCCGTCGTCGGCCCGCGCCGCCCCGCCGTCGGTGGCCACCGACCCGCCCGAGCCCTCCACATAGGCCCGGAAGCTCTGCTTCACGCCCCAACCCAACCGTGTCACCCGCATCCCGTGTCCTCTTGTCCGGTCTCCGCGGCGACGGAGACGCCGATCATCAAACCACGGATCGCGCGGATATCAGACCTCGAAGCCCGCCCGCCAGCGCGCGCCGTCGGCGGTCATCTCCAGCACCGAGACGGCGCCGGCCTGCGAAGACAGCGCCCGGCTCAGCAGGCGCGTCCCGAATCCCTCGCGCAGGCTTGGCTTCGGCGGCGGGCCGCCCGTCTCGCGCCACTCCAGCTCCAGCCGCGACCGCGGCCCGCTGTCGTCCAGCGCCCACGCCAGCCGCACGCGGCCCTGCTCGCCGCAGAGCGCCCCGTACTTGGTGGCGTTGGTGGCCAGCTCGTGCAGGCACAGCACCAGCGCCACGGCCACCTCGGACGGGATGTTCGTGGGCGGCCCGTCGAGGACCAGGCGCGCCGGGTCGGCCGGGCGGAACGGCGCCAGCACCTGGGTCGCCAGGTCGTCCAGCGTCACCGGCCGCCAGGCGCTGTCGACCAGCAGGTCGTGCGCGCCCGCCAGCGCCGACAGCCGCGCGTCGAAGTGGTCGCGGGCCGTGGTGACGTCGCCGGTGTCGCGGAACGTCTGGTGGGCCAGCGACTGGACGACGGCCAGGGTGTTCTTCACCCGGTGGTGCAGCTCCAGCTTCAGCAGTCGCTCGGCCTCGCGCGCCGCCACCTCGCGCGCCAGCGCCGCGCGCAGCAGCGCCACCATCCAGGTGACGAAGCCGCAGGAGGCCACGAAGAACGTCACGCTCAGCAACCCGCGACGCAGCATCACCGGCTGCTCGAAGGGCGCCAGCATGGCGACCCCGCCGGCGGCCAGGACCGCGGTGCAGGTGATGGCCGACATCACCCCGCCGAACACCGCCGCCACCAGCACCGCCAGGAGGAAGGCCGTGAAGGGCGCGCCCATGCCGATCAGCGGCGCCAGCGACAGCCGGATCCCCAGCGCCAGGACGGCCAGCGCCAGGCCCAACGCGATCCGCGCCATCGCCCCGCGCGGCTGCCGCGCGATCCGCCGCACCAGGAAGTCCGTCACGGCCTCAAGCGCCTCCTACTGGCGCTGCGCGCCGTCTTCCGCATCGCACTCTAGTTGTTTGGCGGAAATACGCACGCACCTGCGGCGAAGACATCGGCCCATTGGGTACGTAATGATCGGAGAAGCTACGCCGTCTCCACCCCGTTCGCAGGAGAGCTGTCGTGTCGATAACGCTCGCACAGATCTATGCCGGCTTGCGCTACGCCGACGGCGCGCGCTGGGCCGACCCGGTCATCACCTACAGCCTGCCGACGGCGGGCTCGGTCTGGTCGCCCTCGGCCTATGGCCAGGGCTCCGAGCCCCTCGATCCGGCCTACGGGGTCCTGGACGCCGCCCAGCGCAGCCAGTTCACCGCTGCGCTCACGGCCTGGTCGCGGGTGACCGGCATCATGTTCATGGAGACGCCGGACAACGCCGGCATGTCGGGCCAGATCCGCGTGGCCTTCACCGACCTGGCGACCCAGGGCTCGGCCGACGCCGCCGCCTATGCCTACACCCCGCCGGCGCCCGGCTTCGGCGTCGGGGCGAAGAACGGCGACATCTGGGTCGACGACTCGCACAAGACCGCCGACGCCAGCCTGGGCAGCTTCCTCTACGCGACCTTCCTGCACGAGATCGGCCACGCGCTGGGCCTGAAGCACTCGTTCGAGGGCACGACGCTGCCCACCGAGTTCGACAACCTGCGCTACACGGTGATGTCCTACACCGACGCGCCGGACGGCACGCTGCGGACCTTCAACCAGCAGGGCTCGACGCTGTTCGCCAACGGCGTGACGGTGAACCCGTCCACGCCGATGCTGCTCGACATCATCGCCATCCAGGGCATCTATGGCGCCTCGCGGGGCGCGGCGACCGGGGCGGACACTTACACCTTCGACGAAGCCCGCCCGATCCTGATGACGCTGTTCGACACCGGCGGCGTCGACACGCTGGACCTGTCGACCCACGCGCGGGCCTCCAGCGTGGACCTGACGCCGGGCGCCTTCTCGTCGATCGCCATCTTCTCCGTCCAGGACCAGATCGCCTTCTGGACGGCGCGCTTTCCGGGATTCAGCAGCTTCATCGCGAGCTTCCTGGACAAGCCCGACACCTACACCTGGCGCAACAACGTCGCGATCTCGCAGGAGACGACCATCGAGAACGTGGTCGGCGGCGCAGGCGCGGACACGATCATCGGCAACGCCGCGTCCAACAGCCTCTCGGGCGGCGCGGGCGCCGACTCGATCTCGGCCGGGGCAGGGGCCGACACCGTCGTGGGCGGGGCCGGTGGTGCGGCCGGCAACTACCTGCGCGGCGACGACGGCGACGACGTGCTGATCGGCGGCGGCGACTTCGACGACATCAACGGCAACATGGGGAACGACACCGTCTCGACCGGCGCCGGGAACGACTTCTGCGTCGGCGGCCGCGACAACGACCTGCTGTTCGGCGAGGACGGGGCGGACTTCGTCTACGGCAACCTCGGGAACGACACCTGCAACGGCGGCGCCGGCGACGACATCATCCGCGGCGGGCAGGGCAACGACACGCTGAGTGGCGGCGATGGCGCCGACTTCGTCTCGGGCGATCGCGGCGACGACACCATGATCGGCGGGGCCGGGGCGGACAATTTCCACTCGTCCAACGAGGCCGGGATCGACCGGGTGCTGGACTTCAGCGTCGCCCAGGGCGACCGGGTCCAGCTCGACCCGGGCACGACGTTCTCGGTCAGCCAGGTCGGCGCCGACACCGTCATCTCGCTCACGGGCGGGCAGGTGATCCTGGTCGGCGTCTCGATGTCGAGCCTGCTGCCCAACAGCATCTTCGGCTTCTAGGCGACCGCCTGCTGCAGCCACGTCAGGAGATCAGAAACCACCTCTTGTCGGTTGATTTCATTTAGCATCTCGTGCCGCCCGCCCGGGTAGACCTTGAGCGTGACGGCCAGCCCGGCGGCCCGGTACGCCTCGATCAGCGGCGTGAGGCCCTCGAGCTTGCGGTTGATCGGGTCCTGGTCGCCGACGAAGACGTACACCGGCAGGCCCGGCCGGATCCGGGCCAGCGCCTCGGCCGTCGGCCGGGCTTCCCGCAGCGCCGTGAACGAGTCCCTCGACGCCTCGTTGAACTGGATGCCGCAGAACGGGTCGGCCATGTAGGCGTCGACCTCAGCCGGGTCGCGCGACAGCCAGTCGTAGGCCGTCCGGCCCTCGAAGCCCTCGTTCAGCTTGCCCGCGGCGATCCGGGCGCCCGGTCCCGTGGTGCCCGACAGGACCAAGGCGTCGATCAGGTGCGCATGCTCGAGGATGTACGCCTGCGAGAGCATGGCGCCCATCGAATGGCCCATGAGCACCAGCGGCAGGCCGGGGTTCTCGGCGCGGGCCAATCGCGTCAGGACCGCCATGTCGGACACTACCGCCGGCGCGCCGCCGGGCCCGAAGTCGCCAAGGTGGCTCATGCCCGAGGTCATGCCATGACCCCGATGATCGGCCGCGTAGATCGCAAAGCCGGCCTCGACAATGGGCGCCATGGGCCCGAGGTAGCGCCCGGCATGCTCGCCGGCGCCGTGCGCCAGCTGCAGGACCGCCCTGGGCTGTCCCGCCGTCCACCTGAAGCCAGCGAGGCCCACGCCATCCTCGCCCTCGTACCGGAACCGTGTCTCGCGGATCGTCATGCCTTCGCCTTTTCGGCTTTCCATTCGGCCAGCAGGGCCGCCTCGCGCTCGGGCGTCAGGCCTGTCTTCGGTCTGGCTCGACGCTCCGGCGGCAAAGTGTTCCACCAGGCCAGGGTGTCGCGCGCCGTCTCCTCCAGCGGCCGGAACGTGAGCCCCGCCCTGATGGCGGCTGCGTGACTGCGCCGATGGAAGCCCGCCGTGGGTCCCTGACCCGGGAGCCATAGCGGCAGGTCGCTCCAGCCGCTGACCTGCTTTTGCGCCAGCCATGTCGCCGGAACCCAGTAGACGCGCGCCTGTCGGGCTCCCACGCCCTTTCCGACGGCGTTGATCATGGCCCGGGTCTCGAGCACGCCGGCCGGTCCGATAGCGTTGAATGTTCCCGCCGCCTTCTGTTCGGCGAGGCGCACAGTCCACTCGGCCAGGTCGCGGGCGTCGATGTACTGCAGCGGGTCGGTCCCATCCCCGGGCGCCAGCACCTCCCCGCCGCGCGCCATGCGCACCGGCCAGTAGGTGAAGCGGTCGGTCTCGTCGCCGGGGCCCACGATCAGGCCCGGCCGTACGACGGCGACTTTGCCGGCCCCGAACTGCCTCCGCGCCTCGACCTCGCTGGCGGCCTTCAGTGGCCCGTAGAGCTCGGGCTTCACCGGCTGGCGCTCGGCCATGACATCGGTTCCGGCGTACGGCGCCGTGGGGGCTGCCTCGTCCTCACCGGGGGTGTCGTTGCGGGCATAGGCCGATAGCGTGGAGACGAAGAGGTAGTGCCCTACGTTGCCCTTCAGCACCTTGGCGGCGTCGCGAACCCAGAAAGGCAGGGTCGTGGGATTGTCGATGCAGGCGTCCCAGATCCTGCCCTCCAGCGACTTCAGATCGCCGGTGTTGCGGTCGCCGACCAGCTGTTCCACCTCGGGCGGAAAGTCATCGGGTCGGCGGCCGCGATTGAAGACGGTCACCTTGTGACCGCGGCCCAGCGCGTATCGCACCTGATGCGGGCCGATGAACCCGGTGCCGCCGAGAATCAGGAGTCGCATGGATTCGACCTTGGACTGCGCCGCGGCGTTGGCGCCCAAGGCCGCCAGGGCGAGGGAAGAGAGCCCCAGGGCTCGTCGCGTCGTCTGCATGGCGCCACACTACGGCCCGGGGATCATCCGCCAACACGAAAACCTTGGCTGGCGCGGGCGGTGCGACCTACGGTCTGCCGATGTTCAGAATGATCCTCGCGGCGGCGCTCGCCATCATGCTCTCGCAGGCCTCGGCGCAGGCCGCCCCCCGCGACGCCCGGCTGGTGCTGGTGACGCTGGACGGCGTGCCATGGACCGAAGTGTTCAAGGGCGCCGATCCAGGCCGCGCCGGCGACCGGGCGTTCGTGACCGAGATCGGGCTGGTCAAGAAGGATTTCCTCGACTCGCCGGACCGCGCCATGGCGCTGGCTCCGTTCCTCAATGGCGTGATGGCGAAACAAGGCGTCCTGCTGGGCGATCGCGAAAACGGCAGCTGCATGGCCGTCGGCAATGACCAGTGGTTCTCGTACCCCGGCTACAACGAACTGCTGACCGGCAAACCGGATCCCGCGATCCGCTCGAACGCCCACGGCCCGAACGCAAACGTGACGGTGCTGGAATGGCTGAACCGCCAGCCGGGTTTCAAGGGCCGGGTACAGGCCTATGGCTCTTGGGAGGCCTTCCGCGACATCCTGAACCCCGCCCGCAGTGGGCTTCCCGTCAACGCCGGCTGGGACAACGGGGGCGACGCTCGGCTGGCGCGGCTGCAGGCCGAGACGCCGCGGCTATGGCCGGTGGAGCGCTTCGACGCCTTCACGCACCTCCTGGCGCTCGACGCGCTGAGGAGCCGGGCAAAGCCGAGGGTCCTCTACATCGCATACGGCGACACCGACGAGTTCGCGCATGAGGGCCGCTACGATCAGATGCTGTGGGCCATCCGCCGCACCGACGCCTTCGTGGCCGAGCTGTGGAAGACCCTGCAGGCGGACCCGGCCTATGCCGGAAGGACGACGCTGATCGTGACCACCGACCATGGCCGAGGAATGGGGAACCGGGAGTCCTGGCGCCATCACGGCAAGGGCGCCTTCGCGCGGTCGGATGAAACCTGGCTGGCGGCGATGGGGCCGGATGTGCTTCCCGCGGCCAAGCCGGCAGAGTGCGGAAAGCTGGGCCAGGTGGCGGCGACGGCGCTGTCGGCGCTGGGACTAGACTGGAAAGCGTTCGATCCCGCAGCGGGCGCGCCGCTTCCGATCCTGCGCGGTCGCTAGACTAGAACGGCGGCTCGTCGGCAGGCGGTGGCGGTGGCGGCGACGCTGCGGCCTCCAACTCGCGGATTCGGCGGGCATAGCGTTCGGAAAGCGCCGCACGATCCGACACGTTTTCGCTGGCCGCGCGCCAGAGCGCCTGCGCGCGGTCGAGGTCGCGGCGATCAGCCCCGGCGGCCAGGGCGCGGTCGTAGGCGCTGCGCAACTGGCGGTCCTGATTGGCCAGGCTGGGATAGCCACAGACCAGGCGATCAGCGGCTGTCGGGAGGTCGTAGCAGCGATTGCTGTTGCGACTGCGTGCGATCGGTTCGGCGCGCACGAGCTGTCCGGGCGCCGACTCAGATCCGGCCGATGACGCTTCCCGCGGCGTCTGGCTGAAACCGGCAGGTGGGCCGACCGGCGCCAATGACGCCAGGACGACGGCGGCGCGGGGCGTCTCGACGGCCTCGGGCTGAGGCGGCGGCACGCTGAGGCCCCACGTCACGGCGGCGGACACGAAGGCGGCCAGCGCCGCCGTGGCCGCCATCATCCCGTTGCGGCGCGGCGGCGCCAGCGCGACTTCGGGCGCGGCGTGGTCCGGCCTGGCGTAATTCATCGGCAGGGGTGACCAGTCCTCGACTCGGGTCGGGCGGCTTTCCAGCTCGGCGTTCAGTTGGTGGATGAGGGCGGTCTGATTTCGGGCGCGCGCCATGTCGAGGAGCCGCTTCAGCTCCTGGGCGCTCAGCGCCGAGAGTTCGATGCGCAGCATATCCGCAACCTGCCCCAGGCGCCGCAGGGGCGGCGCTTCGCCATTACGCCTGCGCCTGTAGCACGGCTGGGTCCCGACTTCACCGATTGGAGCTCGTCGATGGTGGCCAGCCACACGCCGGCGACCCGCGCGCCGACCGCTGGCCGGGGTTCGACTTCAAAGGGAAGGGCGGCGACATCCACGAGGGCGACTCCCCCTCAGAAGACACCCATCGAAAGCCCAGCGGCCAGGGCGGAGCCCAGCTCCTGGCAGCGGGTGAGATCGGCCTCGGCCACGGCTTTCGGCGCCTCGATCGCCTCGGGCGCCTGGGCGTGGGTGCAGACAATGATGGGTTCGGCGATCGGCTTCAGCCGCCAGCCCAGGGTGATACGCGCCATCTGACGCACGGCGCCGGTTCCGTCACTGCCGGCGGCGATCAGCATGGCGTAGGGGCGGCCGCTCAGGCGCTCCAGGACGGGATAGTAGTTCCGGTCGAAGAACTCCTTCATGGCGCCAGACATCGCCGCGAGATTCTCGGGGCATGCGAAGAGGTAGCCGTCTGCGGCGAGCAGGTCGGCCGCCCCAGCTGCGTCGGCTGACAGCATCACCGTCTCGACCCCAGTTTCCGCGGACGCGCCGCGGGCGGAGGCGTCGGCCATGGCGCGAGCCGCGCCCGTGCGCGAATGCCAGACGATCAGGAGCCGCTTCATGCCGCCGAGGCTAGCGACTTTCGCGGTGGATTGCCGAGATGAAACTCACCTGTGCTTGCGTGGCGTCGAACGTACCCTAATCTCGAACCCAACAGGTGTTGGGAGGGGACTGGGATGCTGCTTCGTCAAGGGGCGCGGCTTACGGCTGCGCTGACCGCCATTTCGTTGGCGCTCGCGCCGGTCCAGGTCTCGGCTCAGACGGCTCGGAAGCCTGCGGCCCACGCCTCGACGCCGGCGCTTTCACGGGCCGCGAGTCCCGAGGCCGTAGGCTTCGACAGCGCGCGCCTGGCCAAGCTCGACACTTACATGCAGGGCGTCGTGGCCGAGGGCCGGGTCGCCGGCATGACGACTCTGTTGGCCCGCCACGGCAAGGTCGTCAGCTTCAAGACCTATGGGAAGAAGAGCCTCGCCGCCGGCACGCCGATGACCGAGGACACGATCTTCCGCGTCTATTCCATGACCAAGCCGATCACCGGCGTGGCGATGATGATCCTGTTCGAAGAGGGCAAGTGGCGGCTGGACGATCCGGTCACCCGCTATATCCCCGAGTTCAAGAACCTGCAGGTGATGACCGGCGTGGACGAGGAGGGCAACGGGACCCCGGTGCTCGTGCCCATGAAGCGCCCGCCCACCATGCGCGAGATCATGAGCCACACGGCCGGCTTCGGATATGGCCTGCAGGACAAGCATCCGGTCGACAAGCTGTTCCGCGAGAACCGCGCGCTGGGCGCGGGAACTCTGCAGGACATGATCAACGCCACGGCGAAGATCCCGCTGGTCTATCAGCCGGGCGAGTCCTGGCGCTATTCCATCAGCGTCGACATCCAGGGCTACCTGGTCGAGAAGCTCTCAGGCAAGCCGCTGGCGCAGTTCATGGACGAGCGCATCTTCAAGCCGCTGAAGATGACGGACACGGCCTTCTATGTGCCGGCCGCGAAGAAGGACCGCTTCTCGGCCGTCTATGCGCTCAACCGCGAGACGCGAAAGATCGAGGAAGCCGACGTCATCTTCGGCAACCCGCTGCCGACCTATCTGATCCCGCCCACCGCGCCGTCGGGCGGCGGCGGCTTGGTCGGCACCACCATGGACTACGCCCGCTTCGCCCAGATGATCGCGAACAAGGGCGAACTGGACGGCGTGCGGATCCTGTCGCCGGCCTCGGTGGAGCTGATGGGCACCAACATGATCCCCCGGAACGTGCTGGTGAACTCGAACGGCACCAGCGGTCTGCGCTTCAACGAAGCGGTCGGCTTCGGCCTCGACTTCATGGTGGTCAACGAACCGCGGGTCGCGGGCACGCTGGAAGGCAAGGGCTCCATGAGCTGGGGCGGCGCGGCGGGCACCTGGTTCTGGGTGGATCCGACAAACGACGTGGTCTTCGTGGGCATGATCCAGCGCCTGGGCGGCACGGGCGGCGACGATCTCGGCCAGATGTCCCGGACGCTGACCTACCAGGCGCTGGTGCATCCTGAGAAATAGGCGGTACGGACCGCTCCTCCTTTTCGCCGGGCTGTCGCTGGCGGCGGTGGGTGTTGGCTGCACTGTCGCGGCGATCAGCGGCGTTGCGGTCGGCGTCTGGCTACGCAACCCGGTCGCCTGGATCGTGGGCGCAGCGTTCGCCGTCGGTCTTGCCCTTCGGGCGGGGGAACGGACCGAGCTTGTCTTCTTGGGGCTCGCGCCGATCGGCCTCGCAGCGAGTTTCCTGAGCGCCGATCTCCAGGGCGTGCACCGGTGGGTGGACCTGGGTCCGCTGCACCTGAATGTGGCCCAGGTGCTGCTGCCCCCGGCGGTCGCTGCGATCGCGGCCCGGGCCGAGGCGTGGAGATGGGCGGTCGCAGTTGCGACGATCGCGTTGCTCGCGGTGCAGCCCGACGCTTCGCAAGCAATGGCTTGGGGCGGCGGGCTGGCGGTGTTGATCGCAATGAGCCGAGGACGGACTTGGGCGAAGGCCGGGGGCTTCGGGTCGATTGGGCTCGCTGTCATTCTCGCCTGGCGACGCCCCGACCCGCTGGCGCCGGTCGCCGAGGTCGAAGAGATCATGCGCCTTGCGTGGGCGGTCTCGCCGCTTGCGGCGGTCGCTGCGTGGACGGCGCTCATCGGCGCCTGCCTGTCGTTGGGCATGTCGCGAACGCCCGCCGCATTGGCGTTGGCCGCCTACGCCATGCTGGCCGCGCTCATGCCGCTCGTCGGCTGGTTCCCGGTCCCGCTGGTCGGCATGAGCATGAGCCCGATCATCGGCCTGTGGCTGGGCGCCGGGCTGCTCGCCGCTCAGGCCCGCCGGAACGACCCTAGTACGTATATCCCGGCGGCATCGGGCGCTTGAGGTCGAGGTAGCGGTCGCGCAGCTCGAGCTGGCGGGAGCGCAGGGGCTGGGCCTCGCCGCGGACCAGGATCAGCTGCGGCCGCGAGAGCGGCTCGAAGGGGTCGCCCGACCAGATGACCAGGTCGGCGTCCTTGCCCGGCTCCAGTGAGCCCACGCGGTCGGCGACGCCGAAGATGCGGGCCGGGTTGAGGGTGATGGCGGCGAGCGCGCCCTGGCGGGTCATGCCGTTGGCCGAGGCGATGCCGGCATTGTAGCGCATCTCGTGGGCGCGATGAGCGCCCGAGTTGCCCTCGATGGCGACGACCACCCCGGCTTTCTCCAGGCGCGCGGCGTTCTCCAGTGTCGAGCCCAGGGTCTCCAGGCTGGTCGGCCGGTCGAGCACGGGGTTCAGGATCACCGGCACGCCGGCGGCGGCGATCTCGGGCGCGACGCGCCAGGCCTCGGCGGCGCCCGTCAGGATCAGCTTCAGCTTCTCTTCGCGGGCCAGCTTCAGGACAGCGCGGATGTCGGACGCGCGATTGGCCACCGCCACCAGCGGCATGCGGCCCTCAACGACGGGGATCAGCGCTTCGAGGTCAGCGCGGGACAGCGACAGGTCGCGGTAGCCGGCGCGCTCGAAGGCGGCGCGGTTGCGCATGTAGGCGCGCACGTCGCCCAGCGCTTCCTTCAGCAGCACGAAGTTGGCCCCGCGTGCGCCGCCGGCCACCTTGGCGCCGGCCTCGCCGAAGGGGCTGACCATGGCCACTCTGGGCTTCACAAGCATCTCCTGGCCCTTGGCCAGCTGGATGACGGCGGCCTGGCCGGCGAACAGGCTGTGGGCGTGGTCCGACGTGGCCGCGCCCGAGGTCCCCTCGGCCCCGCTGTCGTCATGCTCGCCCGCGCCGCCCTGGCCGCCCTCTGCGCGGGGCGTGACGATGGCGCTGGTGATGCCGCCTAGGCGGGCGACGGGGATCACAACCGAGTCCGGATTCAGCGCGTACTGGATGTCGAACGCCGCGCCGAGGTCGTTGGAGTTGACCGACGCGTCGTCGCCCACGGCCGAGATCTCGACCGCGCCCAGGCTGCTGTTCACCGCCACGAAGCCGGGAGTGACGACGCCGCCCTTGGCGTCGATCACCTGGGCCCCCGCCGGTGTCGCCCCGCCCGCGCCGACCGAGACGATCTTTCCGTCGCGCACGACGACCGTGCCGTTGGCGATCTCGGCGGCGTTCGGGCTGAGGATGCGGGCGTTGATGATGGCCACCGTGGCGGCCTGGGCGGCCGAGGCCGTCGCCAGCACGGTGGTCGCGAGGAGGAGGGCGAGCCGTTTCATGGTCAGCGGCCCTCCAGGCCGAGTTCGAAGTCTGACTTGGGCTGGAAGCGCGGATCATTGCGGTCGTAGGCGAGGCCGCCATCCACCCAGACCCGCTGGGCGCGGGCGTAGATCGAGAAGGGGTTCGCGTCCCAGAGGGTCACGTCGGCGCGCTTGCCAACCTCCAGCGTGCCCGTCTCCTTGAGGATGCCCAGCGCCTTTGCCGGGTTGGCGGTGATCCAGCGGATCGCCTGGGCTTCGGTGATGTTGATCCCGGCGGCGCGCCCGGCGGCCATGGCCTCGGCGGCTTCCTGGTTCAGGCGCTGGATCAGGTCGGGATCGTCCGATTTGATGATCGCGCAGGCCCCGGCGGCCTCGACCAGCGGCACATTGGCCTCGATCGCGTCATAGAACTCGAGCTTGCCGCCCCACCAGTTGGTCCAGGTGGCCGCGCAGATGTCGTTGGCGGCCAGGATTTCGCCGATCTTGTAGGCTTCGACCGTGTGGTGGAAGGCTGTGATGCGGTAGCCGAACTCCTTGGCGATATCGATCATCTGGACCATCTCGTCGGCCCGGTAGCAGTGGTTCTGAACCAGAATCTCGCCCTTCAGGACGCCGGCCAGGGTGTCGAGCTGCAGGTCGCGCTTGGGCGGCTCGGCCTTGTCGCCCCGGGCGGCCTTGGCGCGGTAGTCGTCCCACTTGCGGGCGTACTCGGCGGCGTTGATCCAGGCGGCGCGGTAGCCCGCCACGTTGCCCATGCGGGTCGACGGGCTGCGGCTGCGGCCGCCGTAGACGCGCTTGGGATTCTCGCCGCAGGCCATCTTGAGCGTGTAGGGCGCGCCGGGGAACTTCATGTCCTGGACGGTGCGAGCGGGGATGTTGCGCAGCGTGACGCCGCGACCGCCGAAGAGGTTGGCCGAGCCCGGCAGCACCAGCAGCGTCGTCACGCCGCCGGCGCGGGCCAGGTTGAATGTCGGGTCCTGCGGCCACACCGAATGCTCGGCCCACACCTGGGCGGTGTTGGGATCGGTGGCCTCGTTGCCATCAGAGTGCGCCTGAACCTGAGGCGCGGGGTAGACGCCGAGGTGGCTGTGAGTGTCGATCAGGCCGGGCGTCACCCATTTGCCGCGGGCGTCCACCGTCTCGTACCCCGCGGGAACCGCGACGCCGGCGCCCACCGCCTCGAGGCGGCCAGCCTTGATCAGCACCGTGCCGTTCTCGATCCGGGCGCCCGTGCCGGTCAGCACCGTCGCGCCGATGATCGCCACGTTGCGGCCGGGCAGGGCGTGATATGTGGAGGGGAAAGGGTCCTTGTTCGCCGCCGGATCCAGCCCCTTGGCCAGGGGTGCGGCAGGCTGGGACTCACCCTTCGGCTTGTCGGCAGGCTTGGGCGCGGTCGTGGCGCAAGCGGCAAGGCTCGCGGCGGCGGCGGCCACGAGGGCCGCCTTGAGGACGTGCTTCACTGGATCCCTCGATCGGAAGCTGCGATCCGAGACCTGCAAGGGTCGACTGTCAAGGCATCGCAGACGGCCACGCGCCTTGACTTTCGCGATCCCCCATGCGCCCTTCCGCGCCTCGTAAATCACCCTGATTTCTGAAGAAAATGCACGCCTACCGCACCCACACCTGCGGCGCGCTTCGCGCCGCCGATACCGGCAAGACCGTTCGCGTCTCGGGCTGGATTCACCGCAAGCGCGATCACGGCGGCCTGATCTTTATCGACCTGCGCGACCACTATGGCCTGACGCAGCTCGTGCTGAGCCCCGGCACGCCGGGCTTCGACGCCGTGGATCGCCTGCGCGCCGAGAGCGTGATCCGCGTCGACGGCGAAGTCGTTGCGCGGACGGCCGAGACCATCAATCCGAACCTGCCCACGGGCGAGGTCGAAGTGAAGGTCGTGGCGGTGACCGTGCTGTCGGAAGCCTCGGAGCTGCCGCTGCCGGTGTTCGGTGAGCCCGACTACCCCGAGGAAATCCGTCTCAAGAACCGCCACCTCGATCTGCGCCGCGAGACCCTGCACAAGAACATCGTGCTGCGTTCGAAGGTGATCCATTCGATCCGCAACCGGATGATGGACCAGGGCTTCCTAGAGTTTCAGACGCCCATCCTGACGGCCAGCTCGCCGGAAGGCGCGCGCGACTTCCTGGTGCCGTCGCGGCTGCACCCGACGAAGTTCTACGCGCTGCCGCAGGCCCCGCAGCAGTTCAAGCAGCTGCTGATGGTTTCGGGTTTCGATCGCTATTTCCAGATCGCGCCCTGCTTCCGCGACGAGGACCTGCGCGCCGACCGCAGCCTGGAGTTCTACCAGCTCGACGTCGAGATGAGCTTCGTGACCCAGGAGGACGTCTTCGCGGCCATCGAGCCCGTGATGCACGGG
>NZ_SCTC01000043.1 GCF_004299445.1 Phenylobacterium sp.
CGCGGGCGCAATGCGTTCGAGGGATTCTCCACCGAGCGGATCTACACGCTGGTGGCCCGCGGCAAGGTGTTCGAGGACCTGACGGAGGAGCCGCGCGTCCTGGCGATCCTGGATCGGTTCCTGCAGCCCGGCTATCTGCTGACCGCCAGCCAGTCGATCCAGATCCTGCCGGGCGAAGCGGCCCAGGACCTCCACACCGACGACGGCTTCTACCGCCAGCCCCGCCCGCGGCCGCCGATCAGCATGACCGTGATCGCCGCGGTGGACGCCTTCACCGCCGAGAACGGGGCCACCGAAGTCATCCCGGGCAGCCACCTGTGGGGCGACCTGGGCGACTGCGTGCGGGCGAAGGGGGCCGAGACCATGGAGTCCCAGCTGGTTCCGATGGAGATGCCGGCCGGGGCGTGCCTGGTCATGGCCGGAACCTGTGTCCATCGCGGCGGCGCCAACCGCACCGAGCGACCGCGGCTGGCCTTCACCAATCAGTATTGCGAGCCGTGGGGGCGGACACAGGAGAACTTCTTCCTGGGGGTGCCTCCCGAGCGGGCGCGGGCGATGTCTCCCCGGCTTCAGACCCTGCTGGGCTACGACATCCATCCGCCGTTCATGGGCATGGTGAGCTCTGTCCATCCGCGCAAGGCGCTGGAGCCGAACTGGCTTGCCCCCGTGGTGGCGCAGGACCCTCGCTCGGCCTGACGCGCGGTCAGGCTTTACTGCCGCTGCGGCGCCGGCGCTGCCATGCGGGCCAGGAGGAACCCTCATGGCAGACCAACCGATCCTGCTTACCGACAGCCCCGCCCCCGGCGTGCGGCGGCTCACGCTGAACCGCCCGGAGAAGCGCAATGCGCTCTCGAACCAGCTGCGCGGCGAACTGTTCGCGGCGCTGGAGGCCGCCGACAAGGATCCCGAGGTGCGGGTGATAGTCCTGCGCGGCGCCGGGACGTGCTTTTCGTCGGGCTACGACCTCGCGGGCCTGGGCGAGCTGCCGTTCCACACGGCCGGGGCGCAGGGCCAGTGGGCCCGCCACGTGGTCGAGGGTTGCTTCCGGATGTGGGACCTGGCCAAGCCGATCATCGGCCAGGTGCACGGCTGGTGCCTGGCCGGCGGTTCCGAACTCGCGTTCGCCTGCGACCTCGTCTACATCGCCGAGGACGCACAGGTGGGCTACCCGGCCGTGCGTACGATGAGCTCGCCAGACAACCAATTCTATCCCTGGCTGATGGGGATGCGCGCCGGCATGGAGCTGATGCTGACGGGCGACTCGATCTCCGGCGTCGAGGCGGCCCGGCTGGGCTTCGCGAACCGCGCCTATCCGCTCGACGAGCTGGAGCCCGCGGTCACCGCCATGGCCGAACGTATCGCCAAGGTCGACCCGGAGCTTGCCCAGCTCAACAAGCGTCTGGTCCACCGTCAGATGGAGGCGATGGGCCTTCGCGCGGGGCTGCGGGCCGGCACCGACCTGCACGCTCTGGGTTGGCACACCAAGGCCAGCCGCGAATTCATGGCCCAGATGCGGCAGGGCGTGAAGCAGGCGCTGAACACCCGGGATTCAACCTTCGGCGACTACCGCACGAAGGAGGAGTGACGCCTAACCCAGATTCCGCTGGAAGAGGGCGAACAATCGCTCCCAGTGCCGCTCGGCCGCGGGCTTGTCGTAGACCGCGCCGCGCTGCGGGAAGGCGAAGCCGTGGTGGACGCCGGGATAGAGCTCGACCTCGGCGTTGACCTTGGCCTGCTTCAGCGAGGCGTCGAGGGCCTCCACCATCTCCAGGGGCGCGTAGGTGTCGTGCTCGGCGCAGGCGAAGTAGAGTTCGGCCTTGGCCTTCTGCGCCGCCAGGTGCGGGCTGTCGGGACGGTCGGTGACCAGTTGGACGCCGTAGAGCGAGGCGGCGCAGGCGATGCGCTCGGGATGGCGGGCCGCCGCGTTGATCGCGTACTGGCCGCTCATGCAATAGCCGATGGCCCCCGCCTTGCCGGGGCTGGCCGCCGGGTCACGATCGGCGAACGCCAGGAGCGCGTCGGCGTCGTCCATGACCATCGGAATGTTGATCGAACCCATCAGCTCGAACATCCGCGCCCGCGCCTCGGCCTCGGGCAGCGGCGGCAGGTCGGCGAGTTCCAGCACGCCCTTCCGGTAATAGAGGTTGGGCAGCATCACGTAGTAGCCCGCGGTGGCGATCCGCCGGGCCATGTCGCGCAGCTCCTCGCGGATCGCCGGCGCATCCATGAAGAACAGGATGATGGGATGGGGCCCGTTCCGCTCGGGATGGACGATGAAGGTCGTGGTCTTTCCATCGCGCGTGGCGATGTCGACGGTCTGTTCGATCATGAGGTCTGCTCGATCAACGGGGGCTCAAACCAGCTCGGACGGCTTGATCCCCAACTCTTGCAGCATCGGGGCCGCGTGGTCGATGCGGCCTGTCATGGTCTTCGGGTCGCCGACCGAGAGCTGGTAGACGGCCTCGGCGATGTATTCGATCGGCGTGACCCGGTCCTTGGTGGCCTCGGTGATCAGGCCATGGACCGCGACCCCGGGGGTGTCGACGAGGCCGGGCGAGATGACGTTGACCGCGACGTTGTCGTCGTAGACCTCGGAGGCCAGGCCGGTGGAGAAGCGCTCCAGCGCGGCCTTGCACATGCCGTAGATCGTGCCGCCGCCGCGGCGGTTGTAGGGCTGCTTCGGGTGGATGGCGGCGCCGGACGAGATGTTGGTGATCCAGCCCTGCTTGCGCTCGCGCATCGACGGCAGGACCAGCTGGGTCAGGTGGAGCGGCGCCCAGACCTGGACCTCGAACATCAGGTCGAAGCGCTTCTTGGGGAAGGTCTCCACGGGGATGAAGAACGTGACGGCGGCGTCGTTGACCAGGATGTCGACGGGCCCGTAGGCGGCGACCGTCTCCTCGACCAGACGGATGCGGTCGGCTTCAAGCGACAGGTCGGCCTTGACCGCCGTCGCCTCGCCTCCGGCGGCCCGGATCCGCTCGACGGTGGCGGCCAGCGTGCCCGGAAGCTTGCTCTCACCGGGCTCCGCCGTGCGGGCCGAGGCCACGACCTTGGCGCCTTCCATGGCCAGGCGCACGGCGATGGCTTCGCCGATGCCGCGGCTGGCGCCCGTCACCAGCGCCACCTTGCCCTTCAGAGTCCCGTTCGGATTCACGCCCGCCATCGTCGTCCTCCCATACCGCGTTTTCTGATTGGCGGCAGGGTCGCGCGGCTGGCGCGCGGGCGCAAGGGGTCGGCGCTCAGTCCTGTTCGCGCACGGTGAGCCGGCCGACCGTCAGTTCGTCCACGTCCAGGCGGCGGAGATGCACGCGCCGGACCGTCAGCCGACCGATCGCGAGCCGGCCGATCGCCAGCGCGCCGACGGCGATGGCGCCGAAGGCGAGCGCGCCGAGCAAGGCCGAGCCCAGGGCCGCCGTCCCCACGGCGGTTGCGCCAGTGGCCGAGGCCGGGACCGTCGCTGACGACTTGGATGCGGACATCTAGGCGGCCTTCTGCAGTTCCTGCTTCACCCGCTCGGCCAGGGTCTTGATATCGATGGGCTTGGGCAGGAACGACACGTTGCGCTCGCCCTCCAGCAGGTCGGAGAACTCGCTCTCGGCGTAGCCCGAGATGAACATCACAGGGGCGGCGCCCAGATACTGGCGCGCCTGTTTCAAGAGGTCGGGCCCCTGCATGCCCGGCATGACCACGTCCGAGATCATCAGGTCGATCTCGCCGGCATGGGTCTCGGCGTACTCCAGGGCCTCTTCGCCGCTGGCGGCTTCGATGACCTCGTAGCCGCGGGCGCGCAGCAGCTTGGCGGCGACGCCGCGCACGGCGTCCTCGTCCTCGACGAACAGGATCCGGCCGGCGCCCGACAGGTCGCGGGCGGCGGGGCGCTTGGGCGCGACCGGCTCGACGGCCGGAGCCGCAGCCTCCTGGGCCGGCGCCACGTGGACCGGCAGGAAGATGCGGAAGGCCGCACCCTGGCCCGGCTTGGAGTCGACCGCGATCCAGCCGTCCGACTGCTTGACGATGCCGTAGACCGTGGCCAGGCCCAGACCCGTCCCCTCGCCCACCGCCTTGGTGGTGAAGAAAGGCTCGAAGATCTTTTCCTTCACCTCGGGCGGGATACCGGGACCGTCGTCGCTGACGTCGATCAGCGCGTGATCGCCCTGGGCGGTCGGATAGCCCAGGCTGCGGGCCTCCTCCTGGGTGACCCGGGCGGTTCGGATGTTGATCACCCCGCCGCCATGGCTGCGGATGGCGTCGCGGGCGTTGACCACCAGGTTCATCACCGCGGTGTCCAGCTGGCCGCGGTCGGCGCGGACGTGCGGCAGGTTGCGGCCATAGTCGGTGACCAGCTTGATGTCCTCGTGCAGCAGCCGGCGCAGCAGCACTTCGGATTCCGAGATCATCTCGCCCACGTCCAGGATCTCGCGCTGGACCGTCTGCTTGCGCGAGAACGCCAGCAGCTTGCGCACCAGGTCGGCGGCCCGCATCGACGTCTGCTTGATCTCGTTAAGGCCTTCGTAGGAGGGATCCCCGACGGGGTGGCGGGTGGACAGCACGTCCAGCTGCATGAGGATGGCGGTCAGCAGGTTGTTGAAGTCGTGCGCCACGCCGCCGGCCAGCTGGCCGATGGCCTGCATCTTCTGGCTCTGGGAGAGCTGCAGCTCGACCTGCTTCTGCTCGGAGACGTCCACCAGGTAGGCCACCCAGCGATCGCCGGTCTGGGTCAGGTAGAGGTGGGCGATGCGGGCCGGGTCGTGGGCCAGGCGCACTTCGAGCGGAGCATGGCCGTCGCGGTGGTCGGCCAGCCGCAGGCCGGCGTCGAGGCGGCTGGCGGGCTCGATCAGCGCGCCGAACACCTGCCCCGCCTCGCCACCCTTGGCGAGGGCGGCCAGCGCGGGGTTGGCCTCGATGATGCGGGCCTCGAAGGGGTCGTCGCCCTCCAGCAACGCCGCGCCGAACGGCGAGGCGGCGGCGAACGCGTCCAGCACCTTGGGCGGCGGGGCCTTGGCGGTGGCCACGGCGTTCAGGACTTCCAGGGCCGACGACGGCAACGCCAGCGGACCGCCGCCGCGGCCGGCCAGCCGCACCAGGAAGCGGCGGGGACCGATGGGCGAGACCATGGCCTCGCGCTCCTGGCCGCCGGCCTTGATGGGCGCGCGGCCAAGTTCTCCACGACGGGCTGCGGCCAGGGCGCCGAACAGGCTCGAGGCGGCCGCGCCGCTCTTGGGCAGGCGCGGGTGCGCGCCCATCGTCTCGCGCCAGGCCGAGTTGGTGGTGAGCAGCCGCCCGTCGGGCGCGACCACGGCGGCGGGCTCCTCCAGCGCGGCCAGGAACGCCTCGGCGCCGGCCTCGGCCTCCTGCGGGGCCTCGGGCGAGCCGCGCAGCACGAACAGGCCGATGCAGGCGACGCCGGCCAGGCCGATCAGCAGCAGCGAACTGCCCAGCGCCTCCAGCGGCGCATTCAGCAGGGGCGCGCCGGCGAAGATCACGGCCAGCAGGAAAAACAGCACCGCGAACGCGGTGAAGACGTCGGCCTTACGGGTCTTGGACGGCGGCTCGGCCATGTGAGGGCTCAGCGCTTCCGGCGATTCGATGCTCTGCATTCTGTCACAAGGCCAACAACTTAGTGAGAAATGGGCGCCGGGGGCGGCCGACGGTCTAGAGAGGCCTGGCCGCCGGGCGGCGACGCTGGGCCGAATTCAGGATGAAGCCGATGATCTTGGCGACGGCTTCATAGTGGGCCGCCGGGATCATATCGTCGATGTCCACCGAGGCGTAGAGCGCCCGCGCCAGGGGCGGATCCTCGATCACCGGCACCCCGGCCTCCTCGGCGACGCCCCTGATCTTGAGGGCGAGGGAGTCGAGGCCCTTGGCGACGCAGGTGGGCGCGGCGCTCTCGCCCTGCTCGTACTTCAGCGCCACCGCGTAGTGGGTCGGGTTCATGATCACGACCGTCGCGTTGGGCACAGCCTGCATCATGCGCTGGCGTGCGCGGGTGTAGCGGATCTGCTTCTGGCGCGCCTTCACGTGAGGGTCGCCTTCGCTGTTCTTGTAGTCTTCCTTGACCTCTTCCTTGGTCATCCGCTGGCGGACCATGAAGCGCTGGCGCTGCCACAGATAGTCGCCGGCCGCCACGACCAGGGTCAGCGCCAGGACCGCGAAGACCAGCCGGCGGAGAATCTCGAGGCACAGCGGCAAGATGGCCGACGGGTCCAGCGCCGCGAGCGAGGCGAACTGCGGCATGTAGGGCTTCAGCACCCACCACACGAGGATGCCGATGACGATGACCTTCACCGTCGACTTGGCGAACTGCATCAGGCTGTCGGGGCCGAACAGCCGCTCGAAGCCCTTTCCCAGCGAGACCTTGGAGAAGTCGGGCTTCACCTTGTCGGGCGTGAAATGCAGGCCGGTCTGGATCAGGTTGGCGCCGGCGCCCGAGATGGCGGCCGCCGCCATCACCGCGACCAGGATCGGCGCACTGGCCATCATCGCATAGCGGAAGATCTCGACGCCCCCGTTCCCGTGCAGCGACATGGCGTCGGGCCGGGCGATGAAGGGCAGAAGCTGGGCGGCCAGGTTGCGCGACAGCCAGCCGCCGGCCAGCAGCACCACGCCCGACACCGCCGCCAGGGTGGCGAAATGCGCCAGATCCATGGTCTTGGGGATGTCGCCCTTTTCCCGAGCCTTCTCAAGCTTCTGGGGTGTCGCCTCTTCTGTTTTTGAGTCTTTTTCCGGAGCTTCGCTCATGTGCCGAGGAACGTCCCCAGCAGGCCGCGGTAGCGGTCGATCCAGATGATGCCGATCGAGCCCAGGCTAAGGGCGAAGACCGACAGGCCCAGAAGCACGATCAGCGGGGTGGCGGCGAAGAACACCTGAAACTGCGGCATCACCCGCCCGACAAGGCCGGCGGCGACGTTGAACACCAGCGAGAAGACGATCACCGGCGCCGAGAGCTGGAGCCCGAGCGCGAACGAGCTTCCAAGGGTCTGGACGGCGAGCTGCCCCGCATCGGCGACCGGAACGTCGCGGCCGAACGGGAACAGGTCGAACGACCGGACGATGGCGGCGATGAACAGATGGTCCAGGTCGGTGGCGAAGATCAGCACGATGCCGATGAGGCCCAGGAACGTGCCCAGCGTGGTGGACGGCGCCGCCTGCATCGGGTTGGCGGTCTGGGCGAACGAGAGGGTGGTCTGCAGCGACACGATCTCGCCCGCGGTCGCCAGCGACGTCATGAAGAGACGCAGGATGGCACCGATCAAGAGGCCGATCACGACCTCGCGGATCACCGCCAACCCGAAGTCGCCCGCGCCGGTCGCCAGCAGCGGGACCTTGCCCGCCAGCAGCGGGAACAGCATCAGCGACAGGGCCAGCGCGAACGACAGGCGGATGCGCGCCGGAATGAACGTCTCGCCCAGGCCGGGCATGAGCATGACGATGGCGCCCAGCCGCGCGAAGATGAGGCCGGCGGCGTAGACCTGTTGGGCCGTGGCGTAGGATTCCACTCGCCCGGCCGCCTACATGCCCGCGATGCGGGCCGCGATATTGCGCATGAAACTGCTCATCAGCGCGCCCATCAGCGGCAGGAAGACCAGCAGCGACACGAAGATGGCGACGATCTTGGGGGCATAGACCAGGGTCTGTTCCTGGATCTGGGTCAGGGCCTGCAGCAGGCCGATGCCGACGCCCACGATCAGGCCCACCAGCAGCACCGGCGCGCACAGTTGAATGGTCAGCCAGATGGCGTCTCGCCCGACGTCCAGAACCTCGGCGCCGCTCATCGAAAACCTCATGCGGAAGACAGGGACTCGGCGGTCGCCCCGCCGGTGCCCCAATCTCGCCGGTCATGGTTAACGAAAGGCTAGAGGGGGTTAACCATGACCCAAACGACTCGCTCCCTCCCTCCTTGCGGGGAGAGGGCCCTCAAGGGAGGGCGAGGGCGCGCGCCGCCTCGGCCGGGGTCACCTTCCCCGCGTCGCGGTCGACGCTGTAGTTGGCCGCGCGCATCGCCTCGACGGAGACGGCGCCGACCAGAGGCTGCAGGGCGTCGAGCAGCCGCCGATCCTGCGCACGCCTGGGCGAGACCAGGATGACCGCATCGTAGGGCGGGATGGCGCCCCGGGGGTCGCTCAGCACCACCAGCCTGTCGGCGGCGATGCGGCCATCGGACGAGAAGGCGCTGATGACGTCGGCCTCGCCTGAGCCGAGGGCCCGGTACATGAAGGTGGGCTGGAACGAGCGCTCGGCCTTGAAGGTCAGGTTGTAGGCCGCGTCGACCGCCTTCCATTCGGGCCGCGAGAGGAACTCGACGTCCGTCCCCAGGGTGAGGTTGCGCGCCTCGCGGGCCAGGTCGTCCAGGGAGGTCACGCCCAGGGCCTTGGCCCGGTCGGCGCGCATGGCGAAGGCGTAGGCGTTCTCGAAGCCCAGCGAGCCCAGGACGACCACGCCGTCGCGCTTCTTCAGCTCGGCGGTCAGCTGGGTCAGGATGGCGGCGCGGCCGGGGTTGTCGGTTCGGCCCAGGACGCTGGTCCAGAGGGTGCCGGTGTAGTCGACGTAGACGTCGATCTCGCCGGCGGCCAGGGCGCGGTAGGCCACGCTGGAGCCCAGGTTCTCCTTGCGCTCGACCTGGGCGCCGGTGCGTTGGAGGCGATCGGCCATCAGCGCGGCCAGGATGTACTGCTCGGAGAAGTTCTTGGCGCCGACCACATAGGCCGCGGGCCGCCCGAAACTGGCCAGCGGCAACAGGGCCGCCGCGGCGCCGACCAGCAGGGCGACGAGGCCCCCGAGGACCATGCCGCGCCGCCGGGTGCGCAGACCCGTCTCAACGAGGCCCAGCAACTGATCGGTCGTCATGGCCAGGACCGCCGCCGCGGCGCAGCCGAACAGCACCGAGACCCAGTTCTCGGTCTGCAGGCCGGCGAAGATGTAGTTTCCCAGGCTGGTCTGGCCCACGGGGGTGGAGAGCGTGGCGGCGCCGATGGTCCACACGGCGGCGGTGCGCACGCCGGCCATGATCACCGGCGCGGCCAGCGGCAGCTCGACCTGGATCAGCTTCTGGCGGCGGGTCATGCCCACGCCGTCGGCGGCCTGTGAGATCGCCGGATCGACGCCCGTGATCCCGGTCACCCCGTTCCGCAGGATCGGCAGGATCGAATAGAGCGTCAGCGCCAGCAGCGACGGCAGGAAGCCCAGGGCCGAGAACCCCTGCCCCAGCAACGCCTGGGACGCAGCCGAGAGGGCGAGGAGCAGCGGATAGAACAGCGCCAGCAGGGCCAGGCTGGGGATCGTCTGGATCAGGCTGGCCAGCGCCAGCACCGGCCAGCGCAGGCGCGGGCTCCGGCTGGCCGCCACCGCCAGCGGAAGGCTGATCACCAGGCCCAGGGCCAGCGCGCTGACGCTGAGCAGCACATGCCAGCCCAGGTATTCCGGCAGAAGCTCGAAGGCGGCGGCCAGTTGCGGGCTCATGCGCCAAGCCTCTCGCGCAGCCGCTCGGCCTGGCGCTTGGGAGCCTCCAGCAGGGCCAGCACCTGGGGATCCTTCGACGAGGCGAGCAGTTCGGCCGGCGCCCCATCGGCCAGGATGCGCCCGCCCGCCAGCACCACGATGCGGTCAGCCAGCAGCACCGCCTCGGCCATGTCGTGGGTGACCATCAGGGTGGTCAGGCCCAGGCGTTCGTGGAGGGCGCGGTAGTCGGCCCCCAAAGCGTCGCGGGTGACGGGGTCGAGCGCCCCGAAAGGCTCGTCCATCAGCATGAGGCGAGGCTCGGCCGCGAGTGCGCGCGCCACCCCCACCCGCTGGCGCTGGCCGCCCGACAGCGCCGCCGGCGCGCGGCCGGCCACGTCCGCCGGCAACGCGACCAGCTCCAGCAGCTCGGCCACGCGGGCGGCCATCCTGGATGCGTCCCAGCCCAGCAGCCTGGGCGTGATGGCGATGTTCTCGGCGACCGTCAGGTGCGGGAAGAGGCCCACCTCCTGGAAGACGTAGCCAATGCGCCGACGCAGCAGATGGGGCTCGGCCGTCGCCACGTCCTCGCCGGCCACGCTGACCCGCCCCGCGTCGGGGGCGATGAGGCCGTTCACGGTCTTGAGAAGGGTCGTCTTGCCTGAGCCGGATCCGCCCACCAGCGCCACGAACTGTCCGGCCGAGACCGCGAGGTCGACGCTGTCGAGGGCGGCGTGGGCGCCGTAGCGCTTGGAGACGCCTGTGAGTTCGATCAGCGCATCGGCCATAACCCCGCGTAGCACTCCCTCGGCGCTTGGGGGAGCCATCGCGCGCGGCTACACGTTGCAGATCGGTTCGAAACGGAGTTGTCCCCCATGCGCCGCCCCATCGCCCTCGCCGCCGCACTCGCCTTCGCCGCCACCAGCGCGATGGCCGCCCCCGTGACCGTGTCGCTGAAGACCGGCGCAGGCGCCGACGCCGGCAAGGCGACCCTGACCGAGGCGCCGAACGGCGTGCTCCTGCGGATCGAGGCCAAGGGCCTGACTCCCGGCTGGCATGGCCTGCATTTCCACGAAAAGGCGGACTGCTCGAAGGCCGACTTCACCTCGGCCGGCGCCCACACCCACGGCGCCGAGAAGGCCGTGCATGGACTTCTGAATCCCGCGGCCAACGAGACCGGAGACCTGCCGAACCTCTACGCCGCGGCCGACGGGACCGCGAACGCCGAGATGTTCAAGCGCGTCGTCACCCTGAAGGCGCTGCAGGACGCGGACGGCTCGGCCCTGGTGATTCATGCCAACGCCGACGACCACATGACCCAGCCGATCGGCGGCGCGGGGCCGCGCGTGGCCTGCGGCGAGATCAAATAGGCTAGATCGGCATCCGCATGATTTCCTGGTACGCCGAGATCACCTGATCGCGGACGGCGATGACCGTCTCCAGGCTGGCCTCGGCGGCCGAAATCGCGGTGACCACGTCGACCAGTTCGGTGCGGCCGGCCACCTGGGCGGCCATCTGGTGCTCGGCGTGTTTCGAGGCGGCCATCGCGTCGGTCATCGCCGACTTCAGGATCGCGCCGAACCCGCCCGGCGGGCCCGCGGCAGGGCTCGACAGCGACGGCATGCCGTCGGCCTCGCCGGGGCCTCCGACCCCGATCCCCTTCTGGGCGGACGCATAGGCCTTGGCGGCGGCAAGCGGGGTGATCATCGGCTAGCCCCTACTTCTTCAACAGATCGAGCGTGCGCTGTTCCATGCTGCGCGCGGTCTCGATGACGTTGAGGTTGGCCTCGTAAGCCTTCTGCGCCTGGCGCATGTCCATCGCCTCGACGAGAGAGCTGACATTGGGCAGTTTCACATAGCCCTTGGCGTCGGCCGAAGGGTGGCCGGGGTCGTACTCCTGCCGGAACTCGGTCTGGTCGGCCTCGACCTTCGACATCCTCACGCCGCGCGCGCCCGAGATGCGGGTCGGCTCGAACACCGGGGCCTGACGCCGGTAGGGGTCGCCGCCGGGGGTCTTGGACGTGGAGTCGGCGTTGGCCAGGTTCTCGGCGATGATCCGCATGCGCGCCTGCTGGGCGCGGAGCGCTGAGGCCGCGATCGCCTGGGTGACGCCGCCAACGGGCAGTCTGGAGTCGGCCATCTAGCTCTCCTGCCTCACGCGCCCGGCCGCTTGGTGGCCAGGCGCAGCATGCCCATGGACTTCTGATAGAAACTGATCGCCGCGTCGTAGTTCATCCGGGACTCGGCCATCTTGATCATCTCTTCCTCGAGCACGACCGAGTTGCCGTTGAGCGTGGTCTCGGAGTCGGGAGACCGCACCGTCTTGAACTGGCCGCCGAGGCGCGACTGAGGGCCTTTAGGCGCGATGTGGCCCGGCTGGGTCACCGACATGGCGCCCGACTGACCCGCCCGCTGCGCCTGGACCCGCGCGTCAAAGCTGAAGGGCTTCATGTCCTCGGGGATGTAGCGGGCGGTGTCCGTGTTGGCGACGTTCTGCGCGATGACCTTCTGGCGCTCGCTGAGATACCCCAGCCGGCTGCGCAGCATCGAGAAGAGAGGGATGTCGGCCAGGTTCATGCCCGGCGACTCTGAACAAACAGGGTTAATCCGCGCTTAAGGGATTCAGCGGCGAATGGGCCTCCTCAGGGACCCCGCCGCATGGACCTCGCCACCTTCGCCCGCGCCATATTCGCCCTCGTGCTCACGCTGGGCCTCATCGGGCTGGCCGCCGTGGCGCTGCGCAAGTACGGCCCCGATGCGATGGCCCGCTTCCAGGGCGTGCGCAAGGACCGCCGCATGCGGGTGGTCGAGACCCTGGTGCTGGACCCGTCCCGCCGGCTGCTCATCGTCGAGTGCGACGGGCAGGAACGCCTGGTCTTGCTGGGCGAGGGCCGCGTCGTCGACCTTAAGCCGCGGGACGCCGCCTGATGCGCGCACTGTTCGCCGCGATCCGCACCCTGCCGGCCGAGGACTGGCGCCGCGCGGCGCTGATCGCGCTGGTCACCACCTTCGCGGCCATGATCGTCCCGGCCGCCGCGGTGGCCCAGACGCTGAACGTCAACCTGGGCACCGGTGCGGGCCTGACCGAGCGCGTGGTCCAGCTGGTCGGCCTGATGACGGTGCTATCGCTGGCGCCGTCGATCGTGATCATGACCACCTCGTTCGTCCGCATCGTGGTGGTGCTCTCTCTGCTGCGCACCGCGCTCGGCCTTCAGCAGAGCCCGCCGAACGCCGTGCTGATCTCGCTCAGCCTGTTCCTGACCGCCATCGTCATGGGCCCCACCTTCGACCGCTCGTACAACGAAGGCGTCCGTCCCCTGCTGGAGCAGCAGATGGAGCTGCCGGCGGCGTTCGACGCGGCGGGCGGGCCGGTGAAGCAGTTCATGCTCAGCCAAGTGGACCAGGAGGACCTCGCCCTCTTCGTGCGCCTGTCGAAGGTGCCGCGGCCGGCCAACCTGCAGGAGCTGCCGATCCGCGTGGTCACGCCGGCCTTCATGATCTCGGAGCTGAAGCGGGCGTTCGAGATCGGCTTTCTGCTGTTCGTGCCTTTCCTGGTCATCGACCTGGTCGTCGCCAGCGTGCTGATGAGCATGGGCATGATGATGCTGCCGCCGGTGGTCATCAGCCTGCCCTTCAAGCTGATCTTCTTCGTCCTGGTGGACGGGTGGCGGCTGGTGGCCGGCAGCCTCGTCGAGAGCTTCCAGCGCGGCGCGCCGGGCGGATAGCGGCGACGCGGCCAAGCTCGCCTTCCCCGTGCAGTCGATCAGCGTGCGGGGGAATTCGCTCGCACGATTCACGTACCAGGGTTCAGTTAACTCGAACCTTGGGGAGAAAACTGTGCGCAACACCTTTGCGGCCGCGGCCGCCATCATCGCCTTCGCAGCCGCCGGCGCGGCTTCGGCCGATACCATCTACACAACTCGGGCTGCGTTCGACGGCGCCACGTCCGGGCAGTCGATCGCCGACTTCGACGGGGTCGCGGGCGCTGGCAGCTTCGCCAGCTATGGCAACGGACCCTATGTCGAGAGCGGCATGACCTTCACGGGCAACGGCAGCATGTTCGTGATCGATCCGGGCTACTACGGCTCCAGCTATGCGGGCGGCGGCTTCCTGAATTCGGACTACGCGAACCCCAACGTCATCACCGTCAACTTCGCGGCCAGCCAAGCGTTCGGCTTCGACTTCGGCGCGCTGACCGCCGGCGCTGTGCAGTTCTCGCTGGCGTTCTCGAATGGCTCGAACGTGGTGACCCAGGTGTCGCTGAACAGCATCGGCACTACGAACGCGCTCGACTTCTTCGGGATCGTCACCAATACGGCCTTCACGTCGGTGTCGATCACCATGAACGACGCGCCGCAGTACAACGCCCTCGACAACGTCACGATCGGCGGCGCGGTGCCGGAACCGGCGACGTGGGCGCTGATGATCGGCGGCTTCGGGCTGGCCGGTTCGGCGCTGCGCCGTCGCCGCGCAGTGACCGCCTAGATCATCCCTTGGCGGCGGGCTTGGGCGGCGAAGCCTGAGCCTGCCGTGCGGGCGGGGCGGCGGGCTTGCCGGTTCCGACCGGCGCGGCGCGGGTCTTGAAGCGGCCCTTCATCTTCTCGACCCAGCCGGCGAAGACCTCGTTGTCGGCCGAGACACGGCCGAAATCGCCCACGCTCAGGCGCCCGGTCGGCGCGCCGGACAGCGCGACACGCAGGGCCTCGGGGTTGTTGGCCTTCTCGTAGAAGCCCTGGTAGCGGCTCTGAAGGCGATCCAGCGAACCCTCGTCGCCCGCCAGGCTGTAGGCGACCCCGGCGCGCAGCAGGCGGCCTTCCTCATCCGACGAGAGCGGGGTCGCGGTCTTCCAGCGATCACCCAGGCTCTTCTCGAACAAGGGGGCGGCGGCGGCCCAGTTCTTCTGTTTCCAGAGGATTTCCGCGCGCAGGTCCTGGGCTTCCTTGCCCGTGTCGCGCTCGATGATCTCCAGGGCGCTGTCGTGACGTCCGAGGCTGCTCCAGGCGCGCGCTTCGACCAGGCGGCGTTCCGCGCTGAGCGCGAGGGGCAGCACCGTCGTGCGTGAGGCGTTGATCGCCTCCAGCGCCAGCTCGGGCTTGCGATCCATCAGGTATATCACGGCGAGGTCCGTGGAGACCTGGGCCTTGGGCACGCCGTCGAGACGGTTCTCGGCCTGATACTTCAGAAGGTCGGCGGCCTGGGGCAGCAGGTCCACGTCCACCAGGCGGCGAACGATCTTGCGGACCATCAGGTCGCCGTCGGCCCCCAGCGGGGCCAGCTCGCGGAAGTCGAAGAACAGCGCCAGCGCCTGGGTCGGCTCCAGGCCGTCGGCATGGCCATCCAGGAAGAGCCCGCGGAAGGCGGCGTTCAGGTCCGCCTGCAGCTGCAGCGCCTCGGGCAGATCGGGCAGGCGCACGCCGGCCGACCGAAGCGCCTCCAGCGCTTCGCGGTAGCGGCCCTGCGCCAGGTAAAGCTGGCCCAGCGCGCGAATGGTCTCGAGCTCGGTCGCGTCGCCGCGCCAGCGGTAGCGCAGGTTGTCGAAGACGAGCGCCGCCTGCGCGGGCTTGATCTGGCCCAGTTCGAGGCGGATCTGGGTCGAGCGCAGCACCGCCGGCGCCGAGAGCGACTCCACGGGCGCCGTGGCGATCGCGTTGTAGACCTTCAGCGCGCGGTCCTTGTAGCCCTGCAGCTCGATGATCCGGGCCTGGACCAGCCGGGCGCGCAGCTGTTCCTCGGGATCGACCTTTTCCTCCAGCGCCATGCGGATACGGGTGTCGGCGCCGATCAGGTCGCCCTGGGCCAGCGCGGCCTGGGCGTCGGCGCGGGCGAAGCGCGCCTTCCAAAGGGGCGACATCAGACCGTAGGCCTCGACGCCCTTCACGAAGAGGGCGCGCGCCTCGCCGTACTGGGCGAGCTGGGTGGCCACGTAGGCGCGCCAGAGGGCGGTCGACGGATCGTCCGCCAGCGACGGCGCCGAGAAGTCGGTGTCGGCCTCGGCATAGCGGCGCGACAGCGTGCGCGCCACGCCCCGCAGGCCACGGAACTCAGGGTCGTCGAGCATCTCGGGGTGCTCGCGCGCCAGGGCGTTCAGAAGGCCGATGGCCTCGTAGCTCAGCTCGGAGCCCACAAGGAAGCGGGCCATGGCCATGCGCGCGGCGACCGGCGCCTCGGGATCCTTGTTCCCGCTCTCGGCCGCGGCGGCGGCGAACAGGCTCTCGTAGCGGCGCAGGAACCCGCCTTCGCCGGTCTTGGCCCATTCGGCGGGCACGATGGCCGGCATGATCGCCGGCTGCGGGGCGCCCAGCTTGGCGTCTTCACGCTCGCGGGTGGCCCAGGCCGGCGAGAGGGTCAGGCCCTTGGCGCGGCTGATGCGGACGATCTCGCCGTCGCGCTGGACCGTCAGGTCCTCGACCAGCGACTCGATCGCGAGCCCCTGGATCGACGGCAGCAGCGCCGCGTCGACGAAGTCGCGGCGCGTGGGGATGCCCTTGGGCGGGCCCAGCGCGGTGACCACGGTCAGGGTGTCGCCCACCACCGGATCGACCATGTTGATGACGCGCGTGGCGCCGGCCACGGGCGCCTTCAGGGTGGCCGGGCCGCCAGCGGCGTCGCGGCTGACGCGCACGATCGAAGGCTGCGACTGCGGGCCGGGGCCCAGCGAAATGGTCCAGGTGTTTCCCTGCGAGGCCACGAAGACCGGGGCGTCGGGATCGGCGTCGATGCGGAGCGCCGCGTGGTCGGCGCCCTTGAAGGCCTGCACCCCGCGCAAGGGCCGGACGCCGCGGGGCGTGGCCGTCACGTCGAGGCTGGCAGGCGCGTCGAAGACCACCCAGACGGCGTCGCCGCGACGGAAGACCGCCGCGCCCGCGGGGTTGGCCCAGGTGAAGGCGAGCTGGGTCTGGCCGCCGGCCACCTTGGCGTCCATCCGCACCACGCCGCCAGGCGGCAGCGGGTCGGGCCGCGGCGGTTCGGCCTCGGCGACGGCCACGGTCTCGGCCGCGGCCGCAGGGTCAGCCGGCGCGGCCTCGGCCTTCTCGAAGACGTTGACGTAGGTGGCGCCGTCGGCCTGGCCGATGCTGACATCGGCGTTGTCGGCCAGGGTGAGGACGAGCTGGACGCCTTTGGCCGTTCGCTTGCGCTCGGCCGACTTGACCCACCTGGGCGGCGAGGTGAGCAGGCGGGCCACGTCGGGATCGCCCGACATGCTGATCGTGACTGTCTGACCCTGACGGCTGGCGAGCGCGCCGCCGCGGATCTCGATACGCGAGAAGGTCTCCGCTGTGGCCACACGAACGTCGGGGCCGCCGCGCTGGGCGACGGCCTTGACCGCGGGTGCGACGGCCCCGGCAGGAACCGCGACGCTGGCGATGCAGGCCGCGGCGACCCCGGAGCGGAGGGCCTTCTTGAGACTCATGCGCTAGCCGGACTTGGCCGGCGGCGTGGAGGCCGGAGCCGCGGCGGGCGATGCTGCGGCCGGCGCGGGCCCCGCGGCAGGCTTCGCGGCCTGCTGGGCGGCCGGGGCCTTCTTGCGCGGCGGGGCCTTGCGGGCGGGCGCGGGCTTCTTCTCCTCGGCGGTCGGATCGACGGAGGCCGTCTTGGCCGGCGTGGCCTTCTCGTCAGCGGCGGCGGCGGCCTTGGTGGCGGCGGCCTGGGCGTCGGAGTAGCGGCGCGCCAGCATCTCGGTCAGCTTCTTGGCGTCCGCGGCCGACATCTGGGCCATGATCGCCGAGAGCGCGCGCTCCTTCATCTTGGCGGCGATCTTAATGCGCACGCCATCGTCCAGCGCCGCCAGGCGCGGGGCGGCGTCCTTGGCCTTCATGCCCTCGAAGACCTTCACCAGGCGGTCGATCTCGGCCTGTTCCTTGGTGGTGGACTGGTTGAGCAGGCCGTTGACCTCGGCCTTCAGGCCGTTCAGCGCCTTGATCTTGGCGTCGAGTTTGGCCTCGGCGGCGGCCATCAGCGCGAGCTGGGTGTTGAGGTCGTTCTCGCGGGCGTCCAGGGCGCCGCGGCGCTGGCCCAGGCTCTGCAGCACCTGCAGTTCGGCCGGCGACAGGCCCGCCTGCTTCGCGAGCTCGGCGGCCGTCGGCGCGCAGACGGCCTTGGGCGCTATGCTGGGCGCGGGCAGGCCGGCCACAGCGTCCTTGGACTCGCCGGTCGCGGCCGCCTCGCCGGTCTTCGCATCCTTGCCGCCGACCTTCGCATCGGCCTTGGCGTCGGGCTTCGCGGCCTTCGTGGCCTCTTCGGCAAAGGCCTGCGCGCCGGTCAGCAGGCCGCTGAGGTCCTGGGCGCCCGACATGGCATTGACGACCAGGACGCCGCCGATGGCGACACCGACCAGGGGAAGGATGCGGGGGACGGACTTCAACGGCGCGCTCCGGCAAAGCGGTCGAACGCCGGGGGCGCGTCCTCGAACAGGTCGTCGTCAGGGGTCACGGCGATGCGGCGGCCGGGCAGCGGAGCGCGCCCGACCCGCGGCTCGCGCTCGACGGCCGGCGCGGCCTCGGGCTGGGCCTGGGCGGCCTCCTTGGCGGCGAGGCGCGAGCGGGCCATGGCCAGCAGGTTGGACAGCCGCTGCTCGGCATTATCCTCGACACGCGGCGCCGGAGTGACCGCCGGCATCGATCGCGGCTGCAGGCGCTCGGACGACATCGCGCGGGGCAGTTCCGGCGCGGCCGCCACCAGCTTCTCCAGCTTGGCGGCCAGAGCGCGGCCCTTCTCGATGCGGTCCGACAGCATGTCGGTGGCCTCGTCGGTGGCGGCGCGAAGGTCGGCCAGCCCCTGCTCGGCGCGGACAGCGGCGACGTTCAGTTCGCGCACGGCGGCCTCGAAGCCTTCATGGCTGTCGCGCAGGGCCTTGAGGCGCTTGTTGAGGCGCAGGCCGACGACCATGGCCGCGACCAGGAGGCCGGCGAGCAACAGGTTCATGCCGATGGCGATCAGGCTCATGACAACCTCTGGACGGCTTGCCGGGCGCTGGGCGAAAGCGGGGCTTCCACGCGGACGGCGATGTGGGCGTTGCGACGGCCCATGCGGCCGCGCGTGAGGGGGATGGTCCCGGCCCGAAGCTCGATCAGGCTGTCGGGACCCGCGTTCAGCATCAGGGTGTCGCCGACCTTCAGATCCAGCACCCGGCGGAGGCTGATCTGCTGCTCGTCGAGCACGGCGCGGACCTCGGTGTTGGTGGTCCACAGCTCGGTGGCGAGGTGGCTTTCCCAGATGTTGTCGCGGCCGAACTTCTCACCCATGAACTGCTGCAGCAGCATCTTGCGGATGGGTTCGAGCGTCGCGTAGGGCAGCAGCAGCTCGATGCGGCCGCCGCGGTCTTCCATGTCGATGCGCAGCTTCACCAGGATCGCCGCGTTGGCGGGGCGCGCGATGGCCGCGAAGCGCGGGTTGGTCTCCAGGCGGTCCAGCGTGAAGTGAACCGGCGTCAGCGGCTCGAACGCCTCCTTGGCGTCGGCCAGCACCACCTCGACCATCCGCTGCACCAGCACGCGTTCGATGGTCGTGTAGGGACGGCCTTCGATCCGCATCGCCGCCGTGCCGCGACGGCCGCCCAGCAGGACGTCCACGATCGAGTAGATCAGGTTCGAGTCGACCGTCAGCAGGCCGTAATTGTTCAGCTCCTCCGCCCGGAACACCGACAGGATGGCCGGCAGCGGGATCGAGTTCAGATAGTCGCCGAAGCGGATCGAGCTGATGTTATCGAGGCTGACCTCGACGTTGTCGGAGGTGAAGTTCCGCAGGGAGGTGGTCATCAACCGCACCAGGCGGTCGAAGACGATCTCCAGCATCGGCAGGCGTTCGTAGCTGACCAGCGCCGAGTTGATGATGGCGCGGATGCCGGTCCGCTCGGCGATCTCGTCGTCGGTGAGGTCGAAGCCCAGGAGGCTGTCGATCTCGTCCTGATTCAGGATGCGCTCGGCAGAGTTGGCCTCGGCCGCAGCCGCGGCCGCCCAGTCGGTCTCGCCGCTGGCTTCGAAACCGCTTGCAGCGCCTTCAGGAGGGAGTTCGTTCTCGTCGGCCATGGTCGTGTGTGATCATCCGCGCGGGCGCTAGTTGATCAGCATCTCCTCGATCAGGACGGCGTTGGCCTTGGACGGGGCGATCACCAGGTTGACCCGGCGCAGGATCTCCATGCGCAGCTGGTAGCTGCCCTGGCTGCCCGCCAGGTCCTCGGGACGCAGTTCGCGCAGGAAGGTCTGGAACATGTCCTGGAGCCGCGGCATGTTCGGGTCGAGTTCCTCGACCGCGCCCTCGTCCGGCAGCTCCAGCGTGAGCTTCAGCTTGAGGAAGGTGGGTCGACCGTCGGCGGTCTGCATGTTCACCACGACGTCGGGCATGGTGTAGAAGACGATGCCGTCAGGGCCTTCGCGGACGACCGCCGCACCCTTCTCGCCTTCCTTGCCGCCCTTGCCCTTCTCTTCCTTCTTCTTTTCCTTCTTCTTGTCCTTGCCCTTCTCGCCCGCCTGAGCGGCCTCATCGGGCTTGGGCTTGAGGAAGACGAACGCAGCCGTGCCGCCGCCGCCCAGCACGACCAGGGCCGCGACGCCGCCGATGATCAGCATCTTCAGCGGGAGCTTCTTCTTCGCGGGAGCTTCGCCCTCCGCGCCCTCGGCGCCTTCGGGCGCTTCGCCCTCGGCCTCCTTGGGTTTCTTCTCCTTCTTCGCCACGTGCGCCCCAGTCCTTCAAGACCGTCTTTGAATTCCGGCGCGTCCTGAATGGCCCGCTTTAGTTAAGAAGCGGTTTTTAACACCTCTTAACGCGCCCATTTCCTGCCCGGCAAAATCCGCCGCGAGGCGCGCGTTAACCATCGTGTTTGTTGATTTTATTGACGTTTCAGACTGGCCCGACCTTTGCATGCCGGAAAGCCAGAAAGTCGCACCACCAGGTTGCCCGGTTAAAATGGAAAACGCGCTCTACGTCGGTCTGTCCCGCCAGATGATCCTCCGCAGGGAGATGGAGATCATCGCGAACAACATCGCCAACATGGACACCAACGGCTTCAAGGTGGAGTCGATGATCCAGAAGACCGACCCGTCGGAGCCGGCGGTCACGCTGGGCGGGCCGCGGCCGGTGAAGTTCGTCGCCCCCGACGGCGTGGCCCGCGACTTCGGCCAGGGCGTCCTGACCCGCACCGGCGGGGAACTGGACATGGCCATCGAGGGCAAGGGCTTCTTCCAGGTCCAGACGCCCCAGGGCCCCCGCTTCACCCGCGACGGCCGCTTCACCACCGACACGACCGGCCGACTGGTGACCCAGGGCGGACACGCCGTGCTGGACGCCAGCGGCGGCGAGATCGTCATCAATGCGGAGAAGGGCCAGGTCTCGGTGGGCTCGGACGGCTCGATGAGCCAGGGCAACGAGACCGTCGGCAAGGTGGGCATCTACACGTTCACCAATCCCGGCGCGCTCGAGAAGGCCGGCGACAACCTCTTCCGCAACGGATCGAACCTGGCCGCCAACCCGGCCGCCGAGGCCAAGCTGCGCCAGGGGTTCCTGGAAGGCTCCAACGTGAGACCGGTGCTCGAGATCACCCGCATGGTCGAGGTGAGCCGCGCCTACGAGAGCACCACCAAGATGATGGAATCCGAAGCCGAGCTCTCGCGCCGCTCTGTCGAGCGCCTGGGCCGGGTTCAGTAAGGGGATAGCGACCGATGCAGGCTCTACGCACTGCGGCCACCGGGATGGCCGCCCAGCAGATGAACGTCGAGGTCATCTCGAACAACATCGCCAACATGAACACCGTGGCGTTCAAGCGCCAGCGGGCCGAGTTCCAGGACCTCCTGTACCAGACCTTCCAGGCCGCCGGGACGCAGTCGTCCGACCAGGGCACGATCGTGCCGACGGGCGTGCAGGTGGGCGCGGGCGTGAAGGCGGGCGCGGTCTACCGGGTCCAGACCCAGGGCTCGCTGACCCGCACCGACAACCCGTACGATCTGGCCATCGACGGTCGGGGCTACTTCCAGGTGCTGACGCCGTCGGGGGAGACCGCCTACACGCGCGCCGGCAACTTCTCGACCAACGACCAGGGCCAGCTGGTGACGCAGGACGGCTACACGATCGAGCCGGCGATCACGATCCCGGGCGACGCGATCCGCGTGTCGGTGTCGAAGTCGGGGCAGGTCGAGGTGCTGCAGGCCGGACAGACCGCGCCCAGCGTCGTGGGGGTGATCGAGCTCTCCACCTTCGTCAACGAAGGCGGCCTCGAGGCCCTGGGCGGCAACCTCTACAAGGAAACCGCGGCCTCGGGCGCGCCGACGAACGGGACCCCGGGCTCGACCGGCATCGGCACCCTGACCCAGGGCTACACCGAAGCCTCGAATGTCGACGCGGTGGCGGAGATCACCGCGCTGATCGTCGCCCAGCGCGCCTACGAAATGAACTCCAAGGTCATCTCCACCGCCGACAACATGCTGGCCACCGCCAACCAGGTGAAGACCTAAGCTCATGAAACTGTTCGCGTCTCTCGCCGCCCTGCTGGCGATCGCAACGCCCGCCCTGGCTGGCGTGCCCGTCACGGTCAAGGCCGACATCGTCGACGCCGACGGCGTCGTGACCCTGGGCGAAATCTTCAGCGGCGCGGGCGCCGCCGGCCCCACCCCGGTGGCCAGCCGCGCCCAGGCCAGCGTGATGCTGAACGCCCAGGCGGTGCGTATCGCCGCCGCCCGCGCAGGTCTCGACTGGGCCAACGCCGAGGGCCTGCGCACCATCGTCGTGCGCGGCGAGACCACGGCGGCGGCCGGCGCGACCGCCGCCCGCGGCAACGTCGACGTGCTGACCTGGGCCCGTTCGATCCAGGCCGGCGAGATGATCCAGCCCGCCGACATGGTCTGGGGAAAGGCCGCCGCGGCCCCCGCCGACGCGCCCAACGATCCCGAGGCGGTGATCGGACTGGCCGCCCGCCGTCCCCTGCGCGCCGGCGCCGCCGTAGCCGGCCGCGATGTTTCGGCTCCGCAGGTCGTGCAGGCCAATGAAGTGGTAACCCTCACCTACGACAACGGTGGGGTCTCGCTCGCGCTCCAGGCCAAGGCCCTCTCCGGCGGCGCGGTCGGCGAGACGATCAACGTGCAGAACGTCACGTCGAAGAAGACCGTCCAGGCCGTGGTCACCGGACCCGGGCAAGCGGCGGTCGGACCCCAGGCGGAGCAGCTGAAGCTCAACCGCTCGACCCGTTACGCGCTCCGTTGAAGGAAGCTCACATGCGCCTGCGCAGCCTGGCCCTCGCCGCCCTCCTCGCCCCTCTCGCCGCCTGCTCGACCGTGAAGGAAGCCGTGCGCGGCCCCGACCTCGCGCCCGTCGGCTACCCGGCGTCGCTGGCGCCGATCACCCAGCCGATGGTGTCGGCCCGCGAAAGCGGTCCCCAGCCGGCCAGCGCCAACTCGCTGTGGCGCTCGGGCGCCCGCGCCTTCTTCAACGACCAGCGCGCCGGCCGCGTCGGCGACATCCTGACGGTGCAGATCGACATCGACGACAGCGCCAAGACCAACAACGCCACCACCAGCTCGCGGACGGCGGGCATGACGGCCGGCGTGCCGCACCTGCTGGGGCTGGAATCGAGCCTTGGGAAAATCCTGCCGGGCGGCTTCGATCCGGCGAACGCGATCGAGACCAACTCGGCCACGAACAACGCCGGCGCCGGTTCGGTGAACCGCCAGGAGAAGATCAACCTGACCATCGCCGCGGTGGTCACCGGCATCCTGCCGAACGGCAACATGGTGATCCAGGGCACCCAGGAGGTGCGCACCAACGCCGAGGTGCGCCAGCTCACCGTGGCCGGCATCGTGCGGCCCGAGGACATCTCTTCGGCCAACACCATCCGCCACACCCAGATCGCCGAGGCCCGCATCAGCTACGGCGGCCGGGGCGACATCAGCCGCGTCCAGAAGACCCCGGCCGGTCAGAGCCTGATCGAGAGATTCTCGCCGTTCTGATCGCCCCGTCCGCCTGACGCCCGTGCTGTCTGAGCCTCCGCGCAAGCGGAGGCTCTTTCATGTCAGGCGTGGGCCGGGCGGCCCCGTCGCAGGCCCGCCCCCGCGAGGCTGAAGCCCAGGATCATCAGCGCCCACGCGGCCGGCTCCGGAACGGCCCCCGGTGGAGCCGCGACCACGTCGAACGTCACATTGTCGAGGCCGGCCCCCAGATAGCTTGAGGTCAGCGCCGTGCTGGCCAGGAACGTCAGCCGCACCGAGGGTCCGGTCGCCACGAAATCGTAGGTGAAGCGCTGCCAGTCCGACCCGCCTGCGGTCAGGCCCAGGGTGTTGGTGAAGCTGCCGGCCAGGGCGTCGTCGAGCCGAAGATCCAGCGTCACGTCGCCATAGCTGCCCTGGCCGCGGATGAAGAAGGCTCCGACGTCAAAGCCGACGCGATAGGTCTTGCCGGCCACCGTATCGATCGCGTTGGATTTCACGCCCTTGCCCCGACCCACGACGCCCGTGAGCTCGAGGAAGTGGGCCCCCTCCGAACTGACCACGCCCAGGCCGCCGTAGGCCGCGCTGTTCTGGTAGGCGATCTCATCGTCGCCACCGGGCAGCGAGTCCACCACAGTCCAGCCCGGCAGGAACGTGCTGCCGTGATGGAGATAGACCACGTTGGCCGTGCCGGGCTGCTCGAAGCCCCCGTTCACCAGGCTCGCGGCCGAAGCCGGAGCCGCGATCGCGACCGCCGCGAACGCAACAAGCGCAACTCTCTTCATCAATGCACCTTTGGAGGGACAAGGCCCGCCGCCCTCCGCGCCGAGCCGCCTGTACGAGGCGGTCGGACTCTAGCCGCGACGCCCAGCGGCGCTCCTCCCCCGAAAGGGGGTCTGCGCACCGTCCAGTCCGTGGGTCATCGCGGCGATAGAGTCAGGCTGATCGCAGAGGGTGGTGGCCGGAGCGGCGACAGAACATAGCGCTCGGTGTTTAGGCCCGCCGCCCCGCGGTGCTGGCGTTGTCGACGCCGAGGGCGGAGAGCGCCGCCCGCACGATCCCGTCGGCGTCCAGGCCGGCCAGGGCGTACATGGCCTCGGGCTTGTCGTGGTCCTGGAAGATGTCGGGGAGGGTGAGCGTGCGCACCCGCAGGCCACGGTCCAGCGCGCCGTGTTCGGCGAGCGCGTGCAGCACGAAGCTGCCGAAGCCGCCGACAGCGCCCTCTTCCACCGTGATCAGCGCCTCATGCTCGCGGGCCAGCCGCAGCAGCATGTCGAGATCGAGCGGCTTGGCGAAACGGGCGTCGGCGACGGTGGCCGAGAGGCCACGGGCCGCCAGCTGGTCGGCCGCCTTCAGCGCCTCGCCCAGGCGCGTGCCGAACGACAGGATGGCGACGGCCGTCCCCTCGCGGACGATGCGGCCCTTGCCAACTTCGAAGGGGGCGGCCAGCAGCGGGATCTGAGCACCGGTGCCTTCGCCGCGCGGGTAGCGGAACGCGGACGGGCGGTCGTCGATGGCGGCGGCGGTCGCGATGGCCTGGGCCAGCTCGGCCTCGTCGGACGGCGCCATCAGCACCATGCCCGGCAGCGCGCCGAGGTAGCCGATGTCGAACGAACCGGCGTGGGTGGCCCCGTCGGCGCCGACCAGGCCCGCACGGTCGATGGCGAAGCGGACCGGCAGGCCCTGGATCGCCACATCGTGGACCACCTGGTCGTAGCCGCGCTGCAGGAACGTCGAATAGAGCGCGCAGAACGGCTTCATGCCGTCGGCGGCCAGGCCCGCGGCGAAGGTCACCGCATGCTGCTCGGCGATACCGACGTCGAAGCAGCGGTCCGGGAACTTCTGGCCGAAGAGGTCGAGGCCGGTGCCCGACGGCATCGCCGCCGTGATCGCCACGATCTTGGGGTCGCGCTCGGCCTGCTTGATCAGCTCCTGGGCGAAGACCTTGGTGTACTGCGGCGCGCCGGCCTGGGCGGGCTTGGCCTGCTGGCCGGTGACGACGTCGAACTTGACCACGCCATGGTACTTGTCGGCCGCGTTCTCGGCGGGAGCGTAGCCCTTGCCCTTGTGGGTAACCACGTGGACCAGAACGGGCTTGTCGTCGATCTTGCGGGCGTTCTGCAGGACGTGAACCAGGGCGTCCATGTCGTGCCCGTCGATGGGGCCCACGTAGTAGAAGCCCAGTTCCTCGAAGAACGTGCCGCCCGTGACCATGCCGCGGGCGTATTCCTCGGCCTTGCGGGCCGCCTCGCGCATCGGCCGCGGGAAGGCCTTGGCCACCGACTTGCCGAGGTTGCGGATCGACTGGTAGCCGCCGCCCGACACGAGGCGGGCGAAGTAGGCGCTCATCCCACCCACCGGGGGGGCGATCGACATGTCGTTGTCGTTGAGGATGACGGTGAGCTGCTTGTTGCCCCCGGCGTTGTTCATGGCCTCGTAGGCCATGCCTGCGCTCATCGAGCCGTCGCCGATGACGGCCACGACCTTGTTGTCCTCGCCCTTGGCGTCACGGGCCGCGGCGAAGCCCAGGGCGGCCGAGATCGAGGTGGCCGCATGCGCGGCGCCGAACGGGTCGTACTCGCTCTCGCTGCGCTTGGTGAAACCCGACAGGCCGCCACCCTGGCGCAAGGTGCGGATGCGGTCGCGCCGTCCGGTCAGGATCTTGTGCGGATAGGCCTGGTGGCCCACGTCCCAGATCAGGATGTCCCTGGGCGTCTCGTAGACATGGTGCAGGGCGACCGTCAGCTCGACCACGCCGAGGCCCGCGCCCAGGTGGCCGCCGGTCTGCGACACGGCGTCGATGGTTTCGGCGCGCAGTTCGTCGGCCAGCTGGCGAAGTTGCGGAATCGAGAGGCTGCGCGTGTCGGCGGGCGACGAGACCGTGTCGAGCAGAGGTGTGGCGGGTGGCAACGCGAAAAGTCCTGGTCTTACTGGCGGCGCTCTAACACGAAATCGACGCTGGCCCGCAGGAATTCGGCCCGGGGACCGAACGGATCCAGGTGGGATTTGGTCTGGGTTTTGAGCAGACCCAGGCGCTGTTTCGCCGCATCGACGCCCAGCAGCGTCACGAAGGTGGTCTTGCCGGCCTCGGCGTCCTTGCCGACCGCCTTGCCCATCAGGGCCGCGTCGCCCTCGGCGTCCAGCAGGTCGTCGACGATCTGATAGGCCAGGCCCAGGTCGTGGGCGAAGGCCATCAGGGCGTGGCGTTCAAAGTCCTGGGCATGGGCGATGGCCAGCGGCAGCTCGAACGCACAGGCGATCAGCGCGCCGGTCTTCAGCCGCTGCATGCGCGCCACCCCGCCCAGGTCCTCGCGCACGCCCAGCATGTCGATCATCTGGCCGCCCACCATGCCGCGGGCGCCCGCGGCCACCGCCAGCCGCGACACCAGCTCGGCGCGTACGCCGCCATCGGGATGGGTGTCGGGATGGGCCAGAATCTCGAAGGCGGCGGACTGCAGCGCGTCGCCCGCCAGCACCGCGGTCATCTCGTCGTACTGGATGTGGACGGTGGGCCGGCCCCGGCGCATGTCGTCGTCGTCCATGCACGGCAGGTCGTCGTGGATCAGGCTGTAGGCGTGGATGCACTCCAGCGCGCACGCCGCCCGCAGCACCGAGCGCTCATCCAGGTCGAACATCCGCCCGGTCTCGAGGGCGAAGAACGTGCGCAGGCGCTTGCCCTCGCTCAGGGCCGCATAGCGCATGGCCTCGGTCAGGCGGCTCTCGGGCCCCTCGGCCCTCGGCAGCAGCTCGTCCAACGCCACGGTGACGAGGTCGGCGGCCTCGGCCACGCGGCGGGCGAGGTCCATCAGCTGAACTCGGCGGGCTCGACGCCCGGCGCGCCGGCGGCGCCCATCACGATCTTCTCGACCCGCAGGCGGGCCGCTTCCAGGCGCGTCTCGCAGTGGGCCTTCAGGGCCGCGCCGCGCTCGTATATCCGGATGGAGTCCTCCAGGGGCGCCTGGCCGGATTCCAGCCGCGCGACGATCTGCTCGAGCTCGGACAGGGCCTGCTCGAACGTCATGGCGGAGATGTCGGCGGGTTCGGACATGGGAGGATGTCTAGCGGCGAGAAAAGTAAGGGTCCACCGGCATTTCCCGCTCCATCAAGAGACGGAGGGGCGCTCAAACCGCCGCATCGACCAGTACTTGTAGCCTTCGCTCTTGGTGAGCTTCCAGCCCAGCTTCTTGAGGGAGCGGCCGATCAGGTGGTTGAAGAAGCCGTGGGCCAGGACCACCACGTTCTCGCCGTCGGCGGCCAACTCGATCAGCATCGCCGCGGCACGATCGGCGCGAGCCTCGGCCTGGGCCCGGCTCTCCTGGCCGTCGTGGTGGTTGAAGAACCACCAGCAGAAGCGCGCCAGGAAGCCCCAGATCTTCGGCGACAGCTTGATCCAGCCGGGCAGCATCGGCGGCGGCAGGGGCGCCTCGATGAGAATCTCGTACCGCTCGAACGCGCGCGCGCCGGCCACGGTCTGGGCGCTCTCTATGGCGCGGAGACGGGTGGACGAGACCAACGTTCCGCATTCGGCGACGAAGGTCTTCAGCGCCCCGGGCGGCGTCTGGCCCGGCAGCAGGCCCATGACCTCGTAGCGGGCCCAGAAGTCGACATACTGGGTCGCCGACAGGAGCACCTTGCGCGACAGCGCCGGCTCGCCGTGTCGCGCCAGCACGATGGTGCCGGCGTGCGGATGTGATTCCGCGGTCAAGACGCTCATCGATCCTGAGAACGCACCGGCGCCCCGTCCCTCACCCTTCGCCGAGCGCTCTGACATGCGCGAGCGCGGACCGGCCTAGAGCTTGGAGGTCGTAACCGCCCTCAAGCGAGGACACAACCCGGCCCTTGGCGTGCCGGTTGGCCACCGAGGCGATGGCCCGGGTGGCCCAGGCGAAGTCGGCGTCGTCCAGGTTCTGGCCGCCGCCGCCGACCGGGTCCCATTTGTGCGCATCGAAGCCCGCCGAGATGATGATCAGGTCGGGCGCAAAGGCGTCCACGCGATCCATCAGGGTCTCGAACCCCCGCTTCCAGACCTCGACCGGCGCACCCTCAGGCGAGACGGCGTTGACGATGTTGTCGGGGACCGCCTCGTCCGGATGGCCCGTGCCCGGCCACATGGGCCACGACTGGATCGAGGTGAAGAACATGCCCGGCCGGCCGGCCAGCGCCGACTGCGTGCCGTTGCCGTGGTGGATGTCGAAGTCCACGACCGCGACCTTGGCCAGCCCCGCCGCCTGGGCCGCGTGCGCCGCCACCGCGACGTTGGAGAAGATGCAGAAGCCCATGGAAGCGCCCGGCTCGGCGTGATGACCCGGCGGGCGCACGGCGCAGAACGCCCGCTGCGCCTTGCCCGACGCCACGTCCCGCACGGCCTGCACGGTCGCGCCGGCCGCCCGGCGCGCGGCCGCAAGGCTGCCCGGCGACATCGAGGTGTCGGGATCGAGATTGACCCGACCCTCGCGCGGCGACAGGCGGACGATCTGGTCCACATAGGCGCGGTCGTGCACCTTGAGCAGGTCGGCCTCGTCCACGAACGGGGCTTCGTTGGGCGCCAGATCGAGGGTGGCGTCGGCCAGCGCATCCATCACAGAGCGCAGCCGCTCGGGGCGCTCCGGGTGCCGGTCGCCGGGACGGTGGTCGAACATGTCGTGATGGGTGTAGAGCGCGACAGTCATGAGCCATCCTAACCCAACTTCGCCCGCCGCCCAGTCGCAACCGGTGATCCGCCGGGCCGGGCCGGGCGACGCCGAGACCCTGGCGGCCCTGGGCGCCCGCACCTTCAGCGAGACCTTCGCCCACCTGTACGACCCCGAGGATCTGCGGATGTTCCTCTCTGAGGCCTATGGCCTGGAGCGCACGCGGGCCGATCTCGCAGACCCCACAAAAGCCTCATGGCTGGTCGAGGCCGACGGCCGGGCGATCGGCTATGCGCTGGCCGGACCCTGCGCCCTGCCGCACGACGAGGTCACGCCGGCCTGCGGCGAGCTCAAGCGGATCTACTTCCTGAAGTCGCATCAGGGCGGAGGTCTGGGCGGGGCGCTATTCGCCGAGACGATGGCTTGGCTGACAAGAGACGGACCGCGCGACATCTGGATCGGCGTCTGGTCCGAGAACTACGGCGCCCAGCGGTTCTACGAGCGGCATGGATTCAGCAAGGTGGGCGAGTACGGCTTCGAGGTTGGACGCACAGTCGACCGCGAGTTCATCCTGCGGCGGTCGATGGAGAATTTTTCCTCCCGAGGTCAGATTTGAAGACCATCCGACACAATTTGGCCCAAATCACGGCCCGTCGCGCCTACTTCATTGCCGAGATTTAACCTTGCGCTCTCTTGGCGGGATCGCCGCCATTTGGGACCTTAGCCGTCGTTCGGTGTGTGTTTTTCCAGGACGGCGGGTGGGGATGTTGAGGATCGGGTACGTGCGGCTGCGGGATCAGACCGCGCACGAAGACACCGCCCGTCTCAAGGCCGCCGGGTGCCAGGTCGTCCGCGCCGAGGAGCCGCATTCGGGCGGCCACACGCTGGGCTCCATTCTCGATTTCATCGGCGGCGGCGATCAGCTGGTCGTGACCCGGCTCGAGCGCCTGGCGCTCACCAGCCGCGGACTGCTGGACGCGATCGACCGGCTCGAGGCGCGAGGCGCCAGCCTGTTCGTCCTGGAGCCCGAACTCTCCAGCCAGGGCCCCGAAGGCCGCGCCCTGCGCGCGGTGCTTGAGGCGGTCGCCGATCTCGAGCCCAGCGGCCATCGCCGCCGACGGCCCGCCGCAGCCGCCCACGAGATCTTCGCCCTGCAGCGCGCGGGCGTGGGCCCGGTCGAGATCGCCCGCCGCCTCGGGGTCTCGCGCATGACGGTCTGGCGGAAGCTCAAGGCGGTGGAGGCCGAAGGCGCCGACGCCTGAGGCCACGCCGGAAAGAACCGCCCCCAAACGGGGGGAGGCGCCGCTCGATCTCTGATGAATGTTCGCACCCGCAAGCATTTTGGGGGTGTCGTTATGTCTGGCGTTTTCGTTGAGAGGCGCGTCCCTCGGGGCGCCACATGGATTGGCGCAGCTGTCGCGATGGTGACCGCGCTGGGGGCGACAACAGCGGCCGATGCGGCAACCGTGCACTATCGGTTCGACGCGACGGTGACATCGACCAATGGCGCATTCGCCTCGCCCACCTTCAGCTACTTCAACCTGTCGGACGCCGGCGTCTCGCTGAACCAGGTGCGACTCTACGGCGGTCCGCCCTGGGACTATGTGCTGAACGGCGTGAACGGCATCGTGCCGATCAACCCGAACGGCGGCGGGCGGACGCTGCTGGAGGGCGAGGAGCGGAGTTTCAACCCGAACAACGGCTGCACGGCGGGCATCACCTACGGCTATTCCAGCTTCGACACCGGCGACAGCGCGAGCTTCGTGGCCGACCCCGAGACCGCGGGCTGCGGCAACGCGGTGGTGGACGTGCAGCCCTGGTTGGACGGGACCGGCGCGCAGCTCACGCTAGACGCGCATTTCGGCGGTGGCGTCAGCCTGACCGGCGATGACTGGATCCTGGAAGCCATCAACCCGAACGTCGGTCTCTCGGTCGTATCCAACCGGCGCTACCGGCTCACGATGACGACGACTCGCACGGTCGACGATCCTCCGCCGGTAGCCGGAGTCCCCGAGCCGGCGACCTGGGCCCTGCTGATCCTGGGCTTCGCAACCGTGGGAGCGGCCCTCCGGCGGCGGACGGTCGCCGCCTAGCCGCGACGCCGCGCCTGCGCGCCCACGCCATACTGGACATCGGGGAGCCCAGACCCCATCCTTCGCGTTCAAACGATCGTTCGACGCCAAGGGGCCGCCCCCGATGTTCATGCGCTTTTTCACCGAGCTCCGCGAAGCCAAGGTTCCGGTGACTCTCAAAGAGTACCTGATCCTCATGGAGGCGATGGACAAGCAGGTCATCGACCGCACGGTCGACGACTTCTACTACCTCTCGCGCTCGGCGCTGGTGAAGGACGAGAAGAACCTCGACAAGTTCGACAAGGTCTTCTCCCACGTGTTCCAGGGCCTCGAGAAGCTGGGCGACGACGTGGCCGTCGACATCCCGGCCGAGTGGCTGAAGCGGCTGTCCGACAAGTTCCTCACCGAGGAAGAGAAGGCGCAGATCGAGGCCATGGGCGGCTTCGAGGCGCTGATGGAGGCGCTGGCCCAGCGCGCCCGGGACGCCAAGGAGGGCAAGGGCGAGGGCGAAGGCGAGCGCGGCGGCCGTCCCGACGGCTCGAACCCCTTCGGCGCCAACGGCTATCACCCTGAGGGCATCCGGGTCGGCCAGGAGAAGGGTCGCCACGGCCGGGCGATCAAGGTCTGGGACAAGCGCGAGTACAAGAACCTCGACGACTCGGTCGAGTTGGGCACCCGCAACATCAAGGTCGCCCTGCGCAGGCTGCGCAAATGGGTCCGCGACGGCTCGGTCGAAGAGCTCGACATGGACAAGACCATCAAGGGCACGGCCGAGAAGGGCTATCTCGACATCAACATGCGCCCTGAGCGCCGCAACAAGATCAGTGTCCTGCTGTTCCTGGACGTGGGCGGCTCGATGGATAGCCACATCAAGATCTGCGAGGAGCTGTTCAGCGCGGCCCGCAGCGAGTTCAAGAACATGGAGTTCTTCTACTTCCACAACTGCCTCTATGAGGGCGTCTGGAAGGACAATCGGCGTCGTCACACCGAGAAGATGAACACCTACGACATCCTCCATAAGTACCCGCACGACTACAAGGTCATCTTCGTGGGCGACGCCACGATGAGCCCCTACGAGATCACCTATCCGGGTGGCTCGGTGGAGCACTGGAACGAGGAAGCCGGCGCCGTCTGGATGGACCGGGTGAGCCAGATCTACGACTCCGTCGTGTGGCTGAACCCCACCGCCGAACGGCACTGGGACTACACGCCCTCGATCGGCCTGGTGAAGCAGCTGGTCGGCGACCGGATGTTCCCGCTGACCATCGACGGGCTGGAGAAGGCCATGAAGGAGCTCTCGCGCTGAGCGCGTTCGCGCTACGCTTTTTTGGGCTCGACACGCCGTCCGGGCTGCGAACCGGCGTCCGCTTCGCCTGACGGCGCGTTGATCAGTCGCGCATCCGTCACGATGCGCCTAAGCTGAGAGAGTGCTTTAGGGATTCGCATGACCGATCCCCTTCTTCAGGACCCGTCCGAGACCGACGAGGCCCAGGCCGCGACCAAGGCCGCGGTGTTCAACGCGGCTGAGCGACTGTTCGCGCTCCACGGCTTCCAGAACGTCTCGGTGCGCGACATCACGGCCGAGGCCGGCGTCAACCTGGCCAGCGTGAACTATCATTTCGGCTCGAAGGACGCCCTGCTGTTCGAGATCTTCCGGCGGCGCACGTCCGAGCTGAACCGCGAACGGGCGCGCATGCTGCACGAGGCGGCCACGCGAAACGGCGGCAAGCCCACGGTCCGCGACATCCTCGAAGCGTACTTCGCCCCGCCGATGCGCTGGGCGGCGCCCGACAACGACCGTCGCATTTCGATGCAGTTCATCATCCGCGCCCGGTCCGAGGGGACGGCCGACATGCGCGACGTGCTGCGCAACGATGTCTCGCACCTTGAGCGGTTCGCCGGCGCCCTGATGGCCGCGCGCCCCGACCTGCCGAAGGAAGACGTCTACTGGCGGCTGCACTTCGTGCTGGGCATGGTCCACAACAACCGCTTCGCCGAGTTCGACCGGCTGCACCACCTCTCGGGCGGGATCACCCGCGAGGGCGACACCGACGCCCTGCTGCGCCGGATGCTCGACTTCGCCGAAGCCGGCTTCACGGCCTGACGGTCGCCGATGAGCGGCCTGGTCTGGAAGGCCGCGACATACCGGTTCCTCGACACCTTCGTCCTGATCTTTCCGTTCTACACGGTCATGTTCGCCGAAAACGGCATGGGTCCGGCGCAGATCGGCATAGCGCTTGCCGCTTGGTCCTTGACGGGCGTGGCGCTGGAGATCCCGACCGGCGCGCTCGCCGACCGGGTTTCTCGCCGCTGGCTGCTGTTCGCCGCGCAGGTGTTCCGCGGCGGGGGTTTCCTGGTCTGGGCGCTGTGGCCGGGCTTTTGGGGATATCTCATCGGCTTCGTACTCTGGGGCGTGAAGAGCGCGCTCGTGTCGGGCACGTTCGAGGCGCTGCTGTTCGATGACCTCAAGGCCGAGGGCCGCGAGCAGGACTATGCCAGGGCCATCGGCCGCGCCCAGACCGGGCGATTCATGGGCCTGATGTCGGCGGCGCTGATCGCTTCGGCGATCGCCGGCGTGGGAAACTATGCGCTCACGTTGATCAGCTCGGCGTCCAGCCTCGTGGGTGCGGCCTCGGCTCTACTCTTGCCCAAGGCGCCACGAGCAGCGCGCGCTCAGCGGGCCGACTATCTGGGTGTCATGCGACGGGGCGTCGTGGAAGCGGTGCAGCGGCCCGGCGTGTTGTCGATCCTGCTGTTCATCGCGCTGATGCAGGCCCTGCTCGCCGCCTGCGACGACTACTGGCAGATCTTTGGCCGTGATGTGGGGTTGGAGCGCTCCCAGATCGCCCTGTTCGTGGCGGCTTTGGGCGCCGGTCAAGCTGGCGCGGCCGTCATCGCGCACCGGGCGCCGCTGACCAGGTCTTGGGCCCTGCCCGTCTGGGTCGCGACCGCGGGGCTGGTGCTGACAGCAGCGGCCGGGGTGTTCGAGCCCTGGGTGTCCGTTCCGCTGGCTGTTCTGTTCACCGCCATGTGCATCGTGGCCCTCGTACAGGCGGATGCGCGGTTCCAGCATGCGCTGTCAGGCGAGGCGCGGGCCACGGTGGCTTCCGTGAAAGGCTTCGCCAGTCAGTGCAGCATCACCCTGCTGATCCTGAATTTCGGCCTGGTGGCCCACGTCAGCGACTATCGAACCGCCTTCCTGGTGCAGGGAGTGGCCTTGACGCTGCTGGGTTCGGCTTATGTCTGGCTCACTCGCCGGCCTGCGGCGACGTAACGCCAGCGGCCATCGCGGCCGCCTGGCAGTCGGCGGTCTCGCGGGCGCGCCAGGCCGAGGCGCTGGCGGGGTCCCTGGCGTCCTCGTAGGCCAGCGCCACCAGCTTGGCCTTCACACAGCGGTCCAGGGGCGCGCTGGCCGAAGCCTTCTCGTAGTCGTTCATGGCGTCGCGGACCTTCAGCGCATGCGCCGACTGGGCCTGGGCGTCCAGGGCGTCGGCGCAGCCGCCGAGCAGAACCAGAGGGGGCATGAGCATCGCGACGATGAGCAGGGTTCGCATGGCGGCCAAGCATACCCGTCATGCCGCCAGCTTCCAGGCCAGCTTCAGGTCGTGGACGAAGGCCGCGTAGGCGTCGGCCTTGGCGTCCTCGTCGGGCAGCCGCAGCAGATAGGACGGATGGTAGGTGACCACCGCCTGGGCTTGATCCGAGAGCTGGAGGGCCTGGCCGCGGACCTTGCTGACGGGCGTGACCTTTCCGAAGACCGCGTGCGCGGCCGTGGCGCCCATCGCCACGATCACGCGAGGCCGCACGATCCGCCGCTCGGCGTCCAGCCACCAGCGGCAGGCGCCGACCTCGCGCGTCGTCGGCGTCTGGTGGATGCGGCGCTTGCCACGCAACACATGCTTGAAGTGCTTCACGGCGTTGGTGACGTAGGTCTCGGCGCGCGGCACGCCGGCCTCGGCCATCGCGCGGTCGAACACCTGACCGGCGGGTCCCACGAAGGGGCGGCCCGCCAGATCCTCCTGGTCGCCGGGCTGTTCGCCCACGAACATCAGCCGCGCCTTGCCCGGCCCCTCGCCCGCCACGCCCTGAGTCGCGTCCTGCCACAGGTCGCAGCGGCGGCAGTGGTCGACGCCGGCGGCCACCTCGGCCAGCGTGGTCGCCGAGAGGCCCTCCCACGGCGCATCGCGGCTGTTGCGGATGGCGGCCTTCACGACGCGGCGGCTGGGTTCGGTGGCGGGCTTGGCGACCATCTCGGCGGTCCGGCTGCGGGCGTTTGCGACCAGCTCGGGAATGAGCGCCGCCTCGGGCAGGTTCCGCCAGTAGCGCCGCGGCATCTCCTTCGTCATGGCGTCGGTGTTGAGCCGGGCCGGATTGAAGATCGAGGCGTAATAGGTCTTCCAGAACTCTTCCAACTCGTCGGCGCGGGGCGCGTCCGCGGGATCGGCGCCGGGCGTGAAGGCCAACTCGGCAAGGTTCCAGTGCACGCAGACGTCCGGCGTCAGGATCGACCAGCGGGTGTTGGCGAAGCGGGTGCGGAAGAACGGCGCCGTCAGCTCGGCCACCCGGTGGGCCGGCTCGAACCAGGCGACGAAGGCCTCGCCCAGATCGTCGTAGGCGCCGCGGAAGCGGACGAACGCCTTCATCTTGTGGGCGGCCTTGTCGACGTCGCGGCTGAGCTGACGCGCGAGAAGCACGTCGGGGTCGGAGGCCACCTGCAGCAGCTGGGGCCGATCCTGCAGTCGCCAGAGCAGCCGGTAGAGCAGTGCGAACCGCTCGTCCGAGCGATGCAGCACCACCCGCTGGGCCAGATCTACGAAGGCGCGCGGCGCGGTGAAGGACGCGGCCGACGTAGACGTCTGCGCCCCGCCATCCTCGGGTCCCGCTTCCGAGACGGCAGAGGGCGCGAAGAGCGAGGCCTGTCCATCTACGGTCCAGAGCGTGTCGGGCGGCCCGACCCCGGCCAGGCGCAGCCGCCGGGCCGCGGCGCGCCAGCCGTCGAAGTCGGTCTCATGAGCCAGCCGGACCACCTGCATCAGAAGAGGTCCAGCTGCCTGGGCTCGAGGCGGGCGCGCAGGTCGGCGCGGTCAGTGAGCGCGCCGGGCGACCAGTCGGCGCAGACCAGGAACGGCTTCAGCGTGTTGACCCTGCGCGACAGGCGGCCGACGTCTGCCAGGGTCAGGCGAGTGTGGCGGCGCGTGCCGATGATGCGGTCCACCACCTTCACGCCCAGGCCCGGTACGCGCAGCAGGGTCTCGCGCGGCGCGGTGTTCACGTCGACGGGAAAGTCCCCGCGGTTGCGCAACGCCCAGGCCAGCTTGGGGTCGATGGCGAGGTCCAGGTCGTCGGCCTCGCCCACGATCTCGGCGCGCCCGAACCCGTAGAACCGGATCAGCCAGTCGGCTTGGTAGAGCCGGTGCTCGCGCATCATGGGCGGGCGCGACAGTGGCAGGCGCGAGGTGGCGTCCGGGATCGGCGAGAAGGCGGAGTAGTACACCCGGCGCAGGCGGTAGGCGCCGTACAGGCTCTCGCTGCGCTTGAGGATCGCGCCATCGGTGGCGCTGTCGGCGCCCACGATCATCTGGGTCGACTGGCCGGCCGGCGCGAAGCGGGGCGCCCGGGTCTTTCGACCCTTGTCCTTGGAGGCGTCCTCGGACATGCACACCGCGCCCATGGCCTTGCGGATGCCGACGGCGTCCTTCTCGGGCGCCAGCGTCGCCAGACTCTCGTCCTTGGGCAGTTCGATGTTGATGGAGATGCGGTCGGCGTAGAGGCCAGCCTCGTTGACGAGCGCCGGCGAGGCCTCGGGGATCACCTTGAGGTGGATGTAGCCGCGGAAGTCGTGGTCCTGGCGCAGGGTGCGCGCCACCCGCACCATCGCCTCCATCGTGTAGTCGGCGTTCTTGATGATGCCCGACGAGAGGAACAGGCCCTCGATGTAGTTGCGCTGGTAGAAGCCCAGGGTGAGCTTGACCACCTCGTCCACCGAGAACCGCGCCCGCGGGGTGTTCGACGTCACCCGGTTCACGCAGTAGGCGCAGTCGTAGACGCAGAAGTTGGTCAGCAGGATCTTCAGCAGGCTGATGCAGCGGCCGTCTGGCGCGTAGGCGTGGCAGATGCCCATGCCGCCGTCGGTCGACCCCATCCCCTTCCCGCCCACCGAGTCGCGCTTCACCGAGCCGGACGAGGCGCAGGAGGCGTCGTACTTCGCCGCGTCCGACAGGATTTCGAGTTTGCGCTTCAGCGTGAGAGTGGCCACGCGGGGACAGTAATGTTCCTCATTTGTTCGCACAAGCGGAGCTATGGCGATTTTGCGCTGAGAGGACCCCGACCTGTCTGCACCGCCAGGTCGGGGCTCGCGTCACCTGGGTGTCGGGGGCCCGGGATGTGACACGATCTCAAAAGCTTGGTTGAAGGCCTCCGGATCAACCGGAGGCCTCCGCACACCCGAACCGATCGCTCGAGGGACAGGAACGCTCGATCGGCCCAATGGCACAATGGCGAAGCTGGCGGATGGTTCCGCAATTCCCGATATGGCGATGCGTGGTCAGTTCAGACGCCAGATCTCGAAATTGAGCAGTGAGGCGAAGGCGACCCACGCCGTGTAGGGCGCGAACATCAGACCGGCGGGACGGTCGATGCGCCAGAACGTCAGGCCCGTCAGGACGACGGCCACGAGCAGCACGGCGATCTCGGCCAGGGCGAGGCCGGGCTGGCGAAGGCCGAAGAAAAGCAGGGACCAGCCGAGGTTGAGGGCAAGTTGGACCGCGTAGAGGCCAATGGCCCGCCGGCGCACCGCCCCCGACGAGGCCTGCCAGACCCGCCAAGCGGCGATGGCCATCAGGGCGTAGAGCGTGGTCCAGACCGGCGCGAACACGCCGTTGGGCGGGTTGAAGGCCGGCTTCTGGAGCGTCGTGTACCAGGTCTCGACGCTGGACGCGGTGGCGAGGCCGCCCAGCGCCGCGACCCCGAACGCGGCCGCCAGGGACACCAGCGCGGCGATCACCGCGCCGCGCAGGGGGCCGGACTTCTGGACGTCGGTCGACATGGGGTGGCCTCGCTCGGAATTGCTGACGTCGCCAACGCCGCCCGCCGCGTTCCGATCCGGCGTCGGGTCAGGCGCGCAGAAAGCGGAGCGCAGCCTCGCGCTGCGGATCCGACCTTAGCGCAAGATCGGCCGCGCGGGTGCGTACGAGATGGTCCGGCGCGATCCCGGCGTCCGGCTGCGGCGGCGTGGGAAAGGTGGCGATCAGCGGGAGGTCCAGCGCGAGGCCGCACTGGGGCAGCCGCAGGAGCCACGCGGCGGAATCGCGCCACTCCTGATTGTATCTCTTCGCAGATGCCCGCGATCGTGTTTGACTGGCGCCTGCGGTACAGCCATCCGCGTTGGGACTTGTCACGCCATGGGTTGGTCGAGTTCGGAGTGGGCTGCGAGCCATGAGCCTAGCGGTGGGCCTGGCCCAGGACCGAAGGGTTGGCGGGCCCGGGGCGATGACCTCCTGGTGAACGCCCGCATCCTGGTGGTCGAGGACGAAATGCTGGTGGCGGCGCTGCTGGAGGACCGGCTTGCGGCGCTGGGGTGCCGGGTCATCGGTCCAGCGACCGCTGTGGCCGAGGCCCTGGAGCTGCTGAAGGCGGAAGAGATCGACGCTGCGGTGCTGGACGTGAACATCGGCGGCGAGAAGGTCTTCCCGGTCGCAGACGTGCTGGCGGCCCGCAACATCCCCTTCCTCTTCGCCACGGCTTATGGCTCGGCCGGTGTCGCCCCGCCGCACAACCGCCGCGAGGTGCTGGACAAGCCGTACCAGACGCGGGCTCTGGAACACGCCCTGCGCTCGGCCCTCCAGAGCCGGCAGCGGCACTAGACGGCCCGCTCACTTCGCGTTCCGGGGCATCGTGTATGGCGATCGCCGCGAAGTCCTTCCGCCGCAGCGCGCGCGTCCGCTAAGGTCGGCCCATGGGTAACGCGTTCCGTGACAAGCTCGAGCTCGCGCTGAAGGCGCTTTCGATCAGCCGCGGTCAGCTGGCGGCCGAGCTGGCCGTCGACAAGTCGGCGGTCGGGCGCTGGGTGACCGGGGCGGCGGTCCCCACCGGCCACAACCTGGTGCGGCTGACGGCGGCGGTCGCGCGGAGGGTCGAGGGCTTTACGGCCCTGGACTGGGACCGCGACGTGCACGATCTGGCGCAGCGGCTTGGCGCGGGCGCCGCCGTCGCCCCGGCGCCCGCAGGCCTGCCGCTGGTGGTGCTGGACGAGGCGCGCGCCAACACCGTGGTGAGGGCGGCGGCCTATGAAGGCTTTTTCCGTTCGACCAGGCCCTATCTGCTGCAGCCCGGCCGGTTCATCCACGACCATGGAATGATCCGGCTGGACCCCGCGACGGGCCTGCTGGCGCTGCGGATCGGCTCTGGCGGCAGCTTCGCCGAGGGCTGGATGCTTCCGCTGCACAACCAGCTGTTCGCGATCGCGGCCGACGCCTCGGGCGGGGCGGTCCTGACGGGCCTGTTCAACGGTGTGTCGGCGCCCAAGGTCGACGTGGTGGACGGTCTGGTGCTGGGGCCCGCCCTGGACCCCGGCCGCACGCCCACCGCCTATGCCATGGTGTTCGAGCGGATCGGCGAACTGAGCGGCGACGCGGCGGCCGACCATGCCACCTTCGAGCGCCTGGCGTCGCAGGACCCGCTGGCGCCCGAGGGTTCGGTGCCTGAGGCCGTGGCCAGGCGCCTGCTGCGGGACATCGGTCCGGCGCAGGCGCAGCTGGGCGGCGACCTGCTCCTGCGCATGCCCATCGAACGATCGATGGCCCGCGGCGCCGCCTATCGCGAAGCCTCGCAGGGCTGACAGACGAACCGATGCATCGCGATGCATCGCGGCGCAGGCCGGCGCGCCTTCCCGCGCCGCTGTGAGCACGGTCTTCTGACGACAGGATCCTTGGCCTCGGCGGCGTCAGATGCACGCCCCCCAGGCAGGACGGCGGATCGCGGTCCCCCCGCGCCCCGAGCGGGGCGAGGCGCGGCCGCCGCCCCAGGATCCGGCCAGCGCAGCCCGGGCCCGACCGCCCGGATGCGGGGCTGGGGTGGCGCGCCTTCCGGTGCAGGAGGGCGCGCCACACCTCTGCTTCGACTTGCCGCAGGCAGAGTTAACACGCCGACAACCGATCATGGCCCACATACCCCGGTCGAAGATCGAGGGCGGCATGCCGGGTAGGCTTCAGTCGTGGGCAGGCTCTGAGGCGGCGCGACTGCTCGCGCTCGCGCTGAGCGCCTGTGGACTGGCCGTCGTCTGCCTCGCCTTCACCGGCTCCCAAGACCATGTGGCCGCGATCTGGCCCGCCAACGGGCTCGCCCTCGCCGTCATCCTGCGGTCCCCGCCGCGCCTGTGGGCCGCGTACGCCGCGTCGGCCGCGGCGGGCATGATGGTCGCCAACCTGGCCGTGGGCCACTCCGAGGGCCGGGCCCTCTTACTGGCGGCCTGCAACGGCGGCGAGATCCTGATCGCCGCAGCCCTGGCAAGCCGCCTCGCCGGCCCCGACCTGGACGTGACCAAGCCGCGCCAGTTGCTGTCGCTGAGTTGCGTGGCGCTCGTCGCGCCTGTGGTTCCGGCCCTGATGGCGAGCGCCGTACTGGGCGATGCGAGCATGGGCACCCTGATCCGCTGGTACCTGGCCGACGCCCTCGGTCTGGCGGTCGTCACCCCGATGGTTCTGGCGCTGGTCACGGACGCGGGCTCGCTCAAGGCCGCGTTCTGGCGCAAGCGCAACCTCGCTCCCCTGACCGCCCTGGTCGCGGCCTGGGCGCTGGCCTTCGGTCAGGAGTCCTACCCCCTCCTGTTCCTGCTGTTCCCGCCGCTGGTGTGGTGCGCGATGACACTGCCCAGCGCCGGCAACGCCGTGGCGCTTCTGCTGACGGCGGTGGTGGCCGTGACCGCCACCCTGACCGGCCACGGCACCGCCGGGCTGATTCACGGCGACATGCAGGTGAAGCTGGCGGTCCTGCAGGGGCTGCTGGCGACCATGACGTTCGCGACCCTGCCGCTGACCGCGGTTCTGGCCGAGCGGCGCCGCCTGAACGCCTCGCTGCGCGAAGCGCTGGCCCAGGTGGGCAAGAGCGAGGAACGCTATCGTGTGCTGGCCGACAACGCCTCGGACATTGTCATCACGATCGATGACCGGGGCATCCTGACCTACGTGTCGCCATCGATCCGACATCTGGGTCATGCGCCCGAGGACATGATCGGACGGTCGCCGCTGCCGTTCATCCACCCCGACGACCGCGAGGCGGTGGGGACGCGGATGCGCGAGCGCAGGCAAAGCGGCGCGGTCGACGATATGCCCCATCAGACCTATCGGATCCTGAAGAAGGACGGCGGCTTCGTATGGGTCGAAGGAAAGCCGTCGGTGATCCGCAATGCCCAGGGCGGGATCGCGGCGGTGATCTCGCAGCTTCGCGACATCACCGGGCGCATGGAGGCCGAGGCGGCGCGGGCCGAGAGCGAAGCCCGCTACCGGATGCTGGCGGACCACTCGTCGGACATCATCCTGAAGGTCGATGCCGAGGACACGATCCTCTACGTCTCGCCGTCTGTGAGCCGCTATGGCTATACGCCCGACCAGCTGATCGGCGTCAGCGGCTATTCCCTGGTGCATCCGGACGATCTGTCGGAGGCGCAGGCCAGGATGGCCGAACTGTTCCGGGCCGGCGTGGTCGATCCCAGCCGGGACCGCACGCACCGCATCCGCACCGCCAGCGGTGACTATGTCTGGATGGAAGGCAACCCGTCGCTGGTGCGCAACGCGAAGGGCGAGGTGGAGGCGGTCATCTCGCAGATGCGCGACGTGAGCGCGCGCAAGGAACTTGAGGCCGAATTGCTGGCGGCGCGGGATGAGGCGCAGGCGGCGGCGGCCACGAAGGCCGAGTTCATGGCCAACATGAGCCACGAGATCCGCACGCCGCTGACCGCCGTCCTCGGTTTCACGAACCTGCTTTCAAGCCGCGACGACCTGGCCACGGACGCGCGCCGCCAGGTGGAACGCATCGGCGCAGCCGGCCAGGCGATGCTGGCCATCGTCAACGACGTGCTCGATTTCTCGAAGCTGGAGGCGGGGCTGATGCCGGTCACCCCCAGGCCGACCGCCCTGCTGGAGCTGCTGGAGACGGCCCTCGCACTGTTCGAGCCGCAGGCCGAGGCCAAGGGGCTGCGGCTGTCCTTCGCCGCGTCGGATCTGCCGGCCCACGTCGACATCGACCCGGACCGCACCCGCCAGGTACTGCTCAACCTGATCGGCAACGCCGTGAAGTTCACCGATGATGGCGAGGTGGCCGTCACCGCGAGCTACGCCGAGGGCCGGCTGAAGGTCGCGGTCCGCGACAGCGGGGCCGGGATGACCGAAGCCCAGCAAGCCCGGCTGTTCCAGCGCTTTTCGCAGGTCGACGGCGATGCGGCGCGGGCCGGCGGCGGCACGGGCCTGGGCCTCGCCATCTGCCGCGGGCTGGTGGACGCCATGGGCGGCGAGATCGGATTGACCAGCGCCCTGGGCGAGGGCTCGACCTTTGCATTCGAGATCCCGGCGCCGGCCTGCGCCGCGGCCGAGGGCCTCGACGCGATCTCTCCGCTGGCGGGCGTCGCGGGACTACGGGTGCTGGTGGTCGACGACAACCCCACCAACCGCGAGCTGGCGCATGCGGTCATGACGCAGTTCGGGATCGAGGTGACCGACGCCAGCGACGGCGCCGGAGCGGTCGAGCTGGCGGCGCAGCTGCCCTACGACGTGATCCTGCTGGATATCCGCATGCCGGTGATGGACGGGCCCACGGCGGCGCGCCGCATCCGCGGCGAACCGGGTCCGAACCGCGACACCCCGATCCTGGCCTTTTCGGCCGACCATCAGCTGGACGAGGCGTCGGCCGGCCTGTTCGACGGCCATGTCCGCAAGCCGATCGAAGTGGCGCCCCTCCTTGAGGCGCTGATCCAGGTGACGGCCTGGGAAGAGGCGCTGTACGCGGCCGAGGGGTAGTCGCCCCTCGCCCCGAGGGCTGGTCAGAACTTCCGGCGTCGCGCGTCCTTCAGCATCTCGGCCGCCGCGTTATGGCCAGGAGCGCCGGTGACGCCGCCTCCGGGGTGCGTGCCCGCGCCGCACAGGTAGAGGCCGCGGATGGGGCTGCGGTAGTCGCCGGCCCCCAGGACCGGACGGGCCGAGAACAGCTGATCCAGGCTGAGGCGGCCGTGCATGATGTCGCCGTTCACGAGGCCGAAGGTGCGCTCGAGGTCCAGAGGCGACAGCACCTGGCGACCCAGCACCGACTTCGCAAATCCGGGGGCATGCCGGTCGACCGTGGCGATCATCAGGTCGGCGACCTCGTCGCGATGGTCGTCCCAGGATCGGCCGCCGGGCAGGTCATGCGCGACGTGCTGGCAGAACAGGCTGGCCACATGCCGGCCGGCCGGGGCGAGGCTGTCGTCCAGCGTGGACGGAATCAACATCTCCACGATGGGTTCCCTCGACCAGCCGTGGGCGCGGGCGTCGTCGTAGGCGCGCTCCATGTAGGCGAGCGAGGGCGCGATGATGATGCCGGCGGTCAGATGGTCGCCGGGTTCGGGCTTGACCGTGAAGCGGGGGAGTTCGCTTAGCGCCACGTTCATGCGGAAGGTGCCCGAGCCGGAGCGGTAGCGGGCGACGCGTTCCTGGAAGTCGGCCGGCAGGACGGCCGGCGCCATCAGCTTCCCGAAGGTGAGCTGGGGGTGCAGGTTGGAGACCACCGCACGCGCTTTCAGCGTCTCGCCCGAGGCGGTGACCACGCCCGTGGCCCGGCCCTTCTCGGTGAGGATCTCAGCCACGGCGACGTCCGTCCGGAGATCGACCCCGCGCTCACGGCAGCAGGCGGCCATCGCCTGAGTTATCGCCCCCATGCCGCCGATGGCGTGGCCCCAGGCGCCCTTCTTGCCGTTCACCTCGCCGAACACGTGGTGCAGCAGGACGTAGGCCGAGCCCGGCGTGTAGGGGCTGGCGAAGTTGCCGACGACGCCGTCGAAGCCGTAGGCCGCCTTGATCGGCGCGCTCTCGAACCAGCCGTCGAGCCAGTCGCCGGCCGACTGCGAGAACAGGGCCAGGAGGTCGCGCTTGGCGGTGAGGTCCAGCTTGGACAGCTTGCGGCCAAGAACGGCGCTCTTCAGCAACTCGGGCAGCGCCTGGGCGAAGCCCCCCTCGACCAGGTTGGGCGGCGTGACGAGGACCAGCTCGCGCAGCACGTCGGCGATACGGTCCAGGCGGTCCCAGTAGGCGGGCAGCCGCTCAGCGTCCGCCCTCGAGAACCGCGCGGTCTCGGCCTGGGTGATGCCGTCGCCGACGCTGAAGTGGTCGCCGTCGAGGGGCAGGAAGTTGGACACCTTGCGCTCGACCACCTTCAGGCCGTGGCGGCGCAGGTCCAGGTCGGCGATCACCCGCGGGTTCAAGAGCGAGACGGTGTAGCTGGCCACGGAGTTGCGGAAGCCAGGGTGGAATTCCTCGGTCACCGCCGCGCCGCCCAGAACGCCGCGACGCTCCAGCACCGTCACCTTCAGCCCGGCCTTGGCCAGGTAGGCCGCGCAGGTGAGTCCATTGTGGCCCCCGCCGACCACGATCACATCGGTTGTCATGGCCGCCGGATGACACGGCGGCGGGCGGCGGGCAACTGGGGGCCGGTTTCGCTTGCCCGTCGGGCGGTCCGCGATATCCTGGCGACAGGTATCGGGTCGCACATCGCGACCGGGCTGGCGCCGCCGCAGCGAATCCAGGCTGTCGCAGCGAATCCAGTCAGGCGTCCGTCGATAACCTGGCGCCACGACCGCTAACCCCAACCGGGAGGCCGCCGTGGCGCGCAAACTCACGTTCGAATTCCTCCGCACCGAGGCTGCATCGGCCGGCGTGCTCGCGGCGGCCGCCGTGGCCGCGCTGATCGTGGCGAACTCGCCGCTGGCGGGGGACTACTTCGCCCTGCTGAAGAGCAAGCATGCCCTCGCCCTGGGCCCCCTGTCGCTGACTCTGTCGGTGTCGGACTGGATCAAGGAAGGGCTGATGTCGCTGTTCTTCCTTGTCGTCGGCCTGGAGATCAAGCACGAGATCCTGCGGGGCGAACTGAGCGATCCGCGCAAGCTGGCCACGCCAGTGATCGCCGCGCTCGGCGGGATGATCGGGCCGGTCGTGGTCTACCTGACCCTGTCGGGCGTCCTGGGCGCGCCCCATGCCGGCTGGCCGATCCCGGTCGCCACCGACATCGCCTTCGCCCTGGGCGTCCTGGCGCTGGTGGGTCGGGGACTGCCCCCGTCCCTGCGGATCTTCCTGCTGACCCTCGCCATCGTCGACGACCTCGGGGCCATCGTGCTGATCGGCGCCCTCTACAGCGGCGGGACCGACTGGACGATGGCCGGGGCGGCGGCGGGAATGCTGGCCGCCATCGCGCTGGCGGCCCGCCTGGGCAAGATGCCGTCGCCGTTCTGGATCATCGGATTTGCGGCCATCTGGTGGTGCACCGTCCTGTCGGGATTGAGCACCTCGCTGGCCGCCGTCGCGTTCGCCGTCATCGTGCCCCTGAAGCCCCGGCGCGAGGATCACCAGAGCCCCCTGCAGGAAGCCATGCACGACCTGCACCCCTACAACGCCTTCCTCGTGCTGCCGCTTTTCGCCTTCGCCAAGGCGGGGGTTTCGATGGCCGGGCTGGGGATGGAGCAGGCGCTGGCCCCGCTGGTCATCGCCATCGCCCTGGGGCTGTTCCTGGGGAAGCAGACCGGCGTGCTGGGCGCCGTGTGGCTGGTCACGAAGCTGAGGCTGGGCGAGCGGCCCGCCGGCGCCACCTGGCTCGAGCTCTACGGCGTGAGCCTGCTGTGCGGCATCGGGTTCACCATGAGCCTGTTCATCGGGGCGCTGGCGTTTCCCGGCCAAGCCACCGACCTGCAGACCGAGGTCAAGCTGGGCGTGCTCGGCGGCAGCGTGCTGTCGGCCATCGCCGCCGCGGTCGTACTGACCTTCGCGCGCCGGGCCAAGGCGGCGGTGCCGGCGTAGGCTGGCTAGAGTCCCGTGGTCGCAGCGGTCAATCCGCGAAGAGCGCCCGGGCCGTGAACGTCGCTGCGACGGCGCCCGCGAGCTGGGCGGCGATGAAGGCGGGGGCGGACGACGGGTCGATGCCGGCAAAGGTGTCGGAAAGGCTGCGAGCTACCGTCACCGCCGGATTGGCGAAGGACGTCGAGGCGGTGAACCAGTAGGCGGCGGTGATGTAGAGGCCGACGGCGACGGGGGTGAAGTCCGGGCGGAAACGGATCGTCCCGAGGATCGTCAGGACCAGGCCGAAGGTGGCCAAGGCCTCGGAGAAGGCCTGAGCCGGACCGTCGCGCAGCTTGGTCGACACCTGCAGGATCGGCTCTGCGAACATCACGTGGGCCGCGTAGACGCCCGCGATGGCGCCGGCGACCTGGGCGGCGAGATAGGCCGCCGCGAGCCCCCAGCCGATCTCGCGGCGCAGCGCGAACACGAGGGTGACCGCGGGGTTGAAGTGGGCGCCCGACAGCGGCCCGAAGATGGTGATCAGCACCACCAGCGCTGCGCCCGTGGCCAGGGTGTTGCCCAGCAGCGCGATGGCGACGTTTCCGCCGGCCAGCGTTTCGCCCATGATCCCGGAGCCCACGACCACCGCCAGAAGCAGCGCCGTGCCCAGCGCCTCGGCGGCGAGGCGGCGGGCGGGACCGAAGGGTTCGCGCGGCGGCTCCAGGCTGGCCGCAGTGTCGTCTGGCGTCATCCGGCAGGCTGGGTCTGCGCGCCGCCGATCTCGTCCAGCTGCTTCTGGAGCGACATCCGGTCGAGCTTGGCGAGAGGCAGGTTCACGAAGAGCGAAATCCGGTCGCTAAGCCTCCGATAGGTGTCGGCGAACGCCAGGGCGATCTCCGCCTCGTTGCCCGTGGCGCGCGCCGGATCGGGCATGCCCCAGTGCGCGGTCACCGGATGGCCCGGCCACCAGGGGCAGACCTCGCCGGCGGCGTCGTCACAGACGGTGAAGATGAAGTCGAGCTCGGGCGCGTCCGGGTTGGTCTCGCGCGAGAACTCGTCCCACGACTTGGAGCGGAAGCCGCTGGTGTCGTGATTGAACGTCTGCAGCAGCGCCAGCGCGTTGGGATTGACCTGGCCCGTCGGGAACGAGCCGGCCGACCAGGCGCGGAAGCGGCCGGCGCCCAGCTGGTTCATAAGCGCCTCGGCGATGATCGAGCGGCAGGAGTTGCCGGTGCACAGGAAGAGGACGTTGTAGGGTCGATCGTTCATCGTCGTCTCTGTCAGCAGCGAGCGCCTTCGGCGGCGCACCCGGCGCTGGCCTGGGCCGCCAGCGGCGCGCAAATCTCGGGCTTGCCGGCGCAGCAGTCCTCCATGAGGAAGGCCAGCAGGCCGCGCATCTGTTCGTAGGCGGCGCGATAGATGATCGAGCGTCCGTCGCGGCGCGAGACGATCAGGCCGGCGTTCGACAGGATCGTCAGGTTGGCCGAGAGGCTGCTCTGCGGACTGCCGGTGGTCCGCGCGATCTCGCCGGCGGCCATCCCGTCGGGCCCCGCCTGAACGAGCAGGCGGAACACGTCGAGACGACCGGGATGGGCGAGCGCGCCGAGACCGCGGATCGCTTCTTCTTTTTCCATTGTTCTGGAATATCAGAACAATTGAGTCGCAGCCCAGAGCTTTTGTGTCAGCAGCAGGCGCTGGCGGTGGCCGGGACCGACTCGGCCTTCGGGGCCGGGGCGCCGCAGCAGGCGGCCGCTGGCTTCTGGGCCTCGAGCGCCGCCAGAGCATCGCTTGCGCCGTAGGTGGTCGCCTCGCCGAACGTATAGAACGTTTCCCAGCGCAGGCCGGCCGGATCGGCGACCCAGCTCTTGTCCGACTGGGCGTAGCAGCAGGTGGTGGCTTCCTCGTCGAAGGTCTGGGCGCCGGCGGCCTTCAGGCGGCCCGCAAGCTCGGCAAGCTCGGCGTTCGAATCCACCTGGATGCCCACGTGGTCGAGGCCCGCGGCGCGGTCGCGCTGCGAGATGGCGAAGTTCACCTTCGGGTCGTCGAGCATCCACTTGGCGTAGTCGTCCTTCACCACCGTGGGCTTCGCCCCGAAAAGGGTCTCGTAGAACTGGATCGACTGGTCGAGGTCGGGGACGCTGACGTGCAGATGGAGGCGCTTCATGGTGTTGGGCTCCGGTTTCGAACTGTATCCATTCTATATTTCTAGAAGTTTGGAATAGTCAAGAGGCGCCGAGCGCGCGCCGCCGGTGAACCTGGGCTGACGACGAAGCGGAACAACGCGGCTCGTCGGCCATTCCGCGTGCATGGCCCGGCTCGCGATCCGACACGAAACCTTCTACGGCTACGACCGACCGGTCTCGTTCGGCCTGCACCGGCTGCTGGTGCGGCCGCGCGACAGCCATGCGATCCGGGTGGCCGACGCCGTGCTGACCGTCTCGCCGCCCGGCGAGACGCGGTGGGTCTACGACGCCCTGGGCAACTCGGTTTGCCGCTTCACGCCTCAGGGCCAGTCGAGCGGGCTTTCGATCGTCAGCGAACTGGTGATCGAGCGGTTCCCAGCCCAGCTGTCGGACGTGCGCATCGAGGATCCGCAGACGGCCACGCCCATCGTCTATGCGCCGACCGACCGCGCGGTCCTGGCCCCCTTCCTCGATCCGGTCACCGAGGACGCCAACGGCGACTTGCTGAAGTGGCTCCGCAACCTGGTGGGCAGCCCGTACGAGCCTGCACTGGATTCGCTGATGCGGCTGAACCAGTACATCCACAACACCTTCGAGTACGAGCCCCGCGACATGGGCGCGGCCCAGGACCCCGCCCACACCGTGCGCATGGGCTCGGGCACGTGCCGCGACTTCGCCTGGCTGATGGTCGAGTCGCTGCGCCGGCTGGGCTACGCGGCGCGGTTCGTGACAGGCTATCTCTATTGCCCGGCGAATTCGGGGATGCGCGGCGCCGGCGCCACGCATGCGTGGTGCGAGGCCTTCCTGCCCGATCTGGGGTGGACCGAATTCGACCCGACCAACGCGCTGGTCGAGAGCCCAGACCTGATCCCCGTGGCGGTGGCGCGCACACCGGCCGAGGCCGCGCCGGTGTCGGGCACGATCTATGGCGATCCGGGCGGCGCCTATCTCAGCGTTCACGTGGATGTGCAGGCCGCCGATTCGATTCCCGGAGCAGCTTCGGGCATGAATTTCAGCGGCGAAGACAGATGGAAGGACAGTCGCCATGACTCACGGCTTCCAACAACAGGCCTCCATGCTGGGACTGGCGTTCCCGAAATCGGCCGCCATGCCGCAACACGGGCAGAAGCCCCCTGAGAAGCCCCTGCCCGTCCGCGCGCCGCGCAGCTATAAGCCGCGTCCGGGACATTGATCCGTCCGTAAAGACGGCGAGCCCGAGTTGGCCGCGAAAGAGGATGACAGCATGAGCCTGGTTTTGGGTCGTCGCGAACTGCTGACAGCGGGCGTCGGTCTGCTGGTCCCCAGTGCGGCCCTGGCGGCGCCGCCGCCGCGGCTGGCCTTCGCGGTGTTCCGCAATGGGAACAAGGTGGGCGAGCACGTCATCAATTTCTCGGGCGACGACGATGCGCGCACGCTGACCACCGATGTGAACATGGTGGTCAAGGTCGGACCGGTGCCGGTCTACAAGTACAAGCACACGGCGGTCGAGAAGTGGGCCGGCGGCAAGTTCGTCAGCGTCGACACCACCACCAACGGCAACGGCAAGATCACCAAGGCCTCGGCCCGGGCCATGGGCGGGTACGTCGCGATCACCGGCCCCACCGGCGCCTCCCGCGGGCCGGCCGACGCAGCGCCGCTGAGCCACTGGAACCAGGCCAGCTTCGGACGCCCCCTGTTCAATCAGCAGGAAGGCAAGATGCTGAAGGTCACCTGCACCCGTGTGAAGCCGGGCCACTGGCAGATCCGCGGCGAGGCCGAGATCGACGACTTCTACGACGCGAACGGCAACTGGCTGGCGCTGCGGGGCAAGCTCGAGGACGGCTCGAAGCTGGAATACAAGCGCATCTGATGGCTGGGCCCGAGGCGTCGGACGCCCGGTCCCTATTGCGCCGGGCGGTGGCCTGGGTCGCCATCCTAAACCTGGCCTATTTCGGGGTCGAGTTCGCCGCAGCGCTGGCGATCGGCTCGGTGTCGCTGTTTGCGGACTCGATCGATTTCCTCGAGGACGCCTCGGTCAATCTCCTGATCCTGCTTGCGCTCGGATGGGCCGCGGCGGCTCGGGCGCGGCTGGGCATGGTTCTGGCCGCGATCCTGCTGGCGCCGGGCGTGGCCACCCTGTGGACCGCCTGGGAGAAATTCAACCAGCCCGTGGCGCCTGACCCGGTGGCGCTGTCAGTGACCGGTCTCGGGGCGCTGGCGGTGAACCTGACCTGTGCATTCCTCCTGGCGCGACACCGGGCCTCCGGCGGCAGCCTGACCAGGGCGGCGTTCCTGTCGGCGCGCAACGATGCGTTCGCCAACCTGGCGATCATCGCCGCCGGCCTCGTCACCGCCTTCCTCTGGCGCTCGGCGTGGCCGGACCTGGCGGTGGGCCTTGCCATCGCCGCCATGAACGCTGACGCGGCGCGCGAAGTTTTCCAGGCCGCCCGCGAGGAGCACCGCGCAGCCTTGCCCGGCGACCCTGGCCGTGCCTAACTCGGGCTTATGTGCACCGAGCGCCTGAGGGACTAGCTCCCACCCGTCGAACCTGATGGCCGCCGCCGCGGAACGCGGCGTTGCGCCAGTGTACATGCGCGTGCCCCGGGGGCATCTCTTTCATGAGCTTCTTCTCCAACGCGGCGGTGAACCGCCTCAATCTGCATTCCGGCATCCAGACGCTGGCCCAGGAGGCCGGCGGCATCTTCATCCTCGTCTTCCTGCTGAAGGCCGGCGTGCCGGCGCCGCTGGTGCTGTGTTCGATGGCGGCGATGACCGCCCTTCGCTTCATCCTGCGACCCTTCGTGCTGCCCTTCGCCCGGCGCTTCGGCCTGCGGACGACGCTGGTCCTCGGCACAGCCCTGGAGGCCGCCGTCTTCCCGATCCTGCCGTTTGTGAAGGGCGTGGACGGGGCGTTCCTGGCCATGGTGCTCGTGAGCCCCTTGGGCAGCGTGCTCTACTGGACCTGCTATCACGCCTACTTCGCCGCCGTGGGCGACGCGGAGCACAGGGGCGGTCAGGTCGCGATCCGTACGGCGCTGTTGGCGCTGGTGGGCATCGGAGCGCCGCTTCTGGGCGGATGGGCGCTGTTCCTGGGCGGTCCGTGGCTGGCCTTTCCCGCCGCCGGCATGGTCCAGGTGCTGGCGGCCCTGCCACTGCTGGGTGCGCCGCAGGTGGCCGTGGCCGACGACGCGCCGGGCGGCTTCCGCGCCGCGTGGCTGGGCTCGGCGCTGATGGCGTGCGACGGCGTCTTCGCCGGCGGCTACCACTACGTCTGGCAGGTCGCACTGTTTATCGCCCTGGGGGAGAGCTTCACCGCCTATGGCGGGGCGATGGCGCTCTCCGCTCTGGCGGGGACGGTCTTCACACTCTGGATCGGCAAGCACATCGACGCCGGCAAAGGGCGATCGGCCATTGTCATCGCCTTTGTCGTGGCCGCCGGCGTGCTGGCGCTGCGAGGCGTCAGCCTGGGTTCGCCCTGGCTCGCCGTAACCGCCAATGCGCTTGGGGCGCTGGTGGTGGCGGTTTGGGTCCCGGCCCTGATGGCCCCGATCTACAACCTGGCCAAGGCCTCACCCTGCCCGCTGCGGTTCAGCGTGGCGACCGAGGGCGGCTGGGACATCGGCTGCGGGCTGTCGTGCCTGGCGGGCGCGGCGATCGTGGCGAGCGGAGCGACCTACGCCGCGCCGATCCTGATCGGCCTCGTCGGCGTGACGATGGCGTCGGGGCTGCTGTGGCGGGGCTACGGCGCCTCGGGCCCCACGGCCTTGAGCACATAGGCGTCGAAGGCGGCCCGGGCGGTGGTGAGGCAGCCGTCGACCTGGGCCACCGAGACGATGCCATCGAAGCGGGTGAGATCGGCGTCGGGGCAGACCTTGCCCATGCTGGGCGCGGCGCGGCGGACGCGCGCCGGGGCCACCAGCAGCTTCAGCACCTGGACGCGGCTTTCGTTCACGCTTGCCAACTGGGTGCGGGGCGCACGAACGGGCGACGCCCCGCCGGCCAGCCGGGTCACCTGGCCCGCGGTGTCGACCAGCACGACGCTGCGGCCCTGGGCGATCTGCAGGCTCTCGCCGCTGGCCACCTCGCGGCCGCGCGCGATCGCAGGGTCGGTAGACGAGACGACGACGAAATCAGCGGCGGCGGCGCCGCCGGCAAAGCCGGCGGCCAGCGCCAGGCCGAGGATCAGACTACGCAAGGGCGCCTCCACTGGACCGGCGGCGACTCTGGCGACCGCGCGCCGCCCGTCAAGCGCTTGCCCCGGTCGGGCGACGCCGCGGAAACCGAAAACTTCGTACGGCGAGGGGCGCTCTGGGCGTTGCGCCACCGGCAAATCCCCCTAGCATTGGGACAGGGCGGCCCGCGCGCGGACCGCACCTTCGAAATTTCGCCGCTTTCAGGGAGCCGTGGGGCCGGGCGCAAGAACCCGGCGGTGCGGGCTAAGTTTTGGACGCCAAGATCGAGGAAACCGAAGATGCGGCCCAGGTGGCCGCCGACGACGATCTGGCGGTCCGCGAGGCGGCCTATGAGAAGTTCGTCTGGGACAACCTGAAGCGCAACTACATCGGCAACTACCTGCACGGCATGCTGGGGATGACCGGCTTCCGGCTGGTCAATGCGCCGACCTTCCTGCCGGCCTACCTCCACGCCGTCTCGGGCTCGAACGCCATCGTGGGCCTTGCGCTGGCGCTGCAGCAGCTGGGCGGGGTGATCTCGCCCATCGTCGGCGCCACCAAGATCGAGCACCGCACCAAGGTGATGCCCGCCGCCATCTGGATGGGCAGCCTGGGGCGCCTGGCGATTCTGGGGATGGCGCTGGCTGGCTGGTTTCTGACAGGCCAGGCGCTGGTCGGCGCTCTGCTGTTCTGCATGCTGATGTTCGGCATCTTCATGGGCGCACAGCGGGTGGTGTTCAGCCTGCTGATGTCGAAGGTGATCCCGATCAGCCGGCGGGGCCGGCTGCAGGCCTGGCGCAACGCCACCGGCGGGGCCATCGCCGCCGTGCTGGCGGGCGTCGCAGGAACATACTTCATCCAGCCGAACCTGTTCGGGAACGGCTATTCGACCACCTTCCTGTTCGCCTTCGTGCTGACCAGCTTCGGGCTGTGGGCGCTGCAGCTGCTGCTGAAGGAGCCCGCGCCGCCGACCGTGCGGGCGCAGGCGCGCATCCGCGACCGGCTGAAGGACTTCCCAGCCCTCATCGCCCAGGACAAGGCGTACGGCTTCTTCCTGGTCGTGCAGATGCTGGCCACGTCGGCGCGCATCGCGACGCCGTTCTACATCCTCTACGTCGGCAAGGTGATCGGGGCGGACGGGGCGACGCTGGGGCTGCTGTCGTTCGCCTTCCTCGGGGCGGACACGGCCTCAAACCTGGTCTGGGGTTATCTGGGCGACAAGACCGGCTTCCGGCTGGTGCTGGTGCTGTCGATCATCGGGTGGGTCGCGGCGACGCTCATGCTGCTGAACCTGCACGAGCCCACCTGGATCTTCGCGTCCTTCGCCGTGCTGGGCGCCTCGCTCAGCGGCTACATGATGGCCTCGCAGACCATGATCCTGGAGTTCGGCAACCGCGACGACCTTCCTATGCGCATCGCGGTGTCGGCCACAGCCGAGAGCATCACCGCCACCGCCGGGCCGCTGATCGGCGGCGTTGTGGCCGAGGTCTACGGCTACGACGTGGTGTTCATGGCGTCGCTGGGTTTCCTGGCGGCGGCGCTGCTGATTTTGCTGTCGGCGGTGCGAGAACCCCGCCGCCGCCTCGCGGGCTAGTCGCGGAACCGCAGCGCTGGAGCTGCATTTGGCTTTTCGGGGCAGCGGGGCCGCACAGGCCGTCACACGCCGAGGAGCAATGACCACGACTTCGGAAACGCGCGGCGACGCCAGGACAGGCATCGTCGGGCTCGACGACATTCTTGGCGGCGGGCTCAAGCGAAATCGCGTGTTCCTCTTTGAGGGCAGCCCGGGCACGGGCAAGACCACCGCCGCCCTGAGCTATCTGATGGCCGGCGCGGCGGCGGGCGAGAAGGTGCTGTACGTCACCCTGTCCGAGACCGAAGCCGAGCTGCGCGACACCGCCGCCTCGCACGGCTGGAGCCTGGAAGGCGTCGAGGTCTTCGAGCTGGTTCCGCCCGAGAACCTGCTGGACGAGCACCAGCAGCAGAGCCTGCTCTATTCGTCGGACCTGGAGCTAGGCGAGACGACCCGGATGATCCTGGACGCCGTCGAGCGGGCCGAGCCCAGTCGCGTGGTGATCGACAGCCTTTCCGAAATCCGCCTGCTGGCGCAGGGGTCGTTGCGGTATCGCCGCCAGGTCCTGGCGCTGAAGCACTACTTCGCCAAGCACGGCGCGACGGTGGTGTTGCTGGACGATCTCACGGCCGAGATCTCGGACAAGACAGTGCACAGCGTCGCCCACGGCGTGGTGCGCCTCGAGGAGCTGGCCCCCGAATATGGGGCCGAGCGCCGGCGCGTGCGGGTCACGAAGTACCGGGGCCGCAAGTTCCGGGGCGGGTACCACGACTTCACGATCAAGACCGGCGGTCTGGAGATCTACCCGCGGCTGGTCTCGTCCGAGCACCGGAGCGCGTTCGACCGAACGCCGCTCAGGAGCGGCATCTGCGGCCTGGACGAGCTTCTGGGCGGCGGCCTCGATCGCGGCTCCAGTTGCCTGATCCTGGGCCCGGCCGGCACCGGCAAGTCGCTGATGGCGCTCCACTTCGCCATCTCGGCGATCAAGCGCGGCGAGAAGGCGGCCCTGTTCATCTTCGACGAGGAGCTGGGCCTGCTGTTCCAGCGGGCCAAGGGCCTCGGCTTCGATCTGCAGACGCTCTGCGACAACGGCAGCCTCATGATCCAGCAGGTCGACGCCGCCGAACTGTCGCCCGGCGAATTCACCTCGACGGTGCGGCACTGCGTCAAGGACAAGGGCATCCGCACGGTCGTGGTCGACAGCCTGAACGGCTATCAGGCCGCGATGCCGGAGGAGCACTTCCTGCTGCTCCACATGCACGAGCTGTTGCAGTTCCTGAACCGGCAGGGCGCGACCACCTTCCTGACCGTCGCCCAGCATGGGCTGGTGGGTGAGATGAAGGCGCCGGTGGATGTCACCTACCTGGCCGACACGGTGCTGCTGCTCCGCTACTTCGAGGCCGTGGGCGAGGTGCGTCGGGCGGTGTCGGTGATCAAGAAGCGTTCGGGCCAGCACGAGAAAACGATCCGCGAGTACGAGATCGACCAGACCGGCCTGAAGGTCGGCCCGCCCCTGACCGAGTTCCAGGGCGTCCTGCGCGGCGTGCCCAACTTCGTGGGCCCGGGCTCTGGCCTGCTCGGCGAACGGTCCGCATGACCGCGGCTTCCAGCGCGGGCTCCGAAAGGACAATCGTCCTGGCGCCCATGGGGCGCGACGCCCAGATCGCGGCGGCCATCCTGGGCGAGGCGAAGATCGAGACGGCGATCTGCCCCGACATGGCGTCTCTTTTGCCGGCGGTGAACGCCGGGGCCGGGCTGGCGCTGATCGTGGAGGAGGTTCTGCACGAGCAGGACTACGGCGACTTCGCGCGCTGGGTCGAGGCCCAGCCGGCATGGTCGGACTTTCCGGTGATCGTGCTGGCCCAGCGCGGCGGCGGCATCGAGCGCAACCCGGCCGCCGGCCGGTTCATCCAGGCGCTGGGCAACGTCAGCTTCCTGGAGCGGCCCTTCCATCCGACCACCTTGGTCAGCATCGTCCAGACGGCGCTGCGTGGCCGGCGGCGGCAGTACGAGGCCCGCGAGCGCCTGGACACGCTGCGCGCGGCCGTGCGTCGCCAGCAGCAGGATCAGGCGCACCTGCGGCTCCTGATCAACGAACTGAACCACCGGGTGAAGAACACCCTGGCCACTGTGCAGTCGCTGGTCGCCCAGACCCTGCGCAGCGCCGACGTCTCCACGCGAACCCGCGACGCGCTCACTTCGCGCATCGTGGCGCTGTCGAAGGCGCACGATGTGCTGACCAACGAGCAGTGGGCGGGCGCCGATCTGGCCGAAATCGCCGGCCAGGCGGCGCAGCCGTTCCGGCTGGGCCTGGGCGAGGAACGGATCCTGATGCGCGGTCCCCACGTGCGGGTTCCCCCCAAGACGGCGATCGCCATGGCCCTGGCCCTGCACGAGCTGGCCACGAACGCGGTGAAGTACGGCGCCCTTTCGGCATCGGGGGGTCGGGTCGAGTTCACCTGGCGCCTCTCGGGCCGCGCGGCGTCGCGTGAGCTGATCGCCGTCTGGCGCGAGCTCGACGGACCGCGGGTCAGCCCGCCCACGCGCGCCGGCTTCGGCACCCGGCTCATCGCCCGCGGGCTCGCCGCAGACCTGAATGGCGAGGTCACGATCCACTACCCCGCCGAGGGTGTGGTCTGCACAATCCGCGCCCGGCTGGACGCCGCCGACCTGGACGCCGTCGAGGCCGAGCGTCCGCCCGGCCTGCGCCGTCGCCCCTCGGCGAGCTCCGGGGATCAGGCCGAAACCCCCTCTCCCGCCTAGCCGAGCCTTGGGGCTGAGCGCTCAGCCGTGCTATGGCGCGGCCATGGTCCGCCGCAACGCCAACCCGTCCGGTTGCTCGAACGCCACCCTCGCGGGGCGTCCGGCCGGTCGTGTGCGCGTGAGCGCCTAGCCTTCCAGACCCAAGCCCCGCCGGACCGGCCGGGGTTTTGGATCACATCAGGAAGGCGCATCCCCGGCCTCCGGCTCACTCGAAGAGAGAGACCCGAGATGGACGACCGAAGACCCCTGCCCCCCACACCTGTCCTCGAGACGGAACGGCTGGTGCTGCGCCCGCTGGCCGAAACCGATACGCCGACGATCCAGCGGATCTTCCCGCAGTGGGAGCTGGTGAAGCATCTCAACGCCCTGGTGCCCTGGCCTTACCCGGACGATGGCGCGGCCACCAATATGGCCGATTGCCTCGCGAAGCGGGCGCGGGGCGAGAAGTTCTTCTGGGCGATCACCTTGAAGGGCGACGACACCCTGCGCGGCCGGATCGACCTGTGGCCGCACGACGGGCAGACCCGCGACTCGCGGGGCTTCTGGCTGGACCCCGAACTGTGGGGCCAGGGGCTGATGCTCGAAGCCGCCGATGCGGTGACCGGCTACGCCTTCGAGACCCTGGGCTGGACCGAACTCTACCTGACCAACGCCCAGTCGAACGCGGCCTCGCACCGAATCAAGGAGAAGCAGGGCGCCGAGCTCGTGGACCTGACGCCGAACGTCTACGTCAGTGGCCCGGACCTGCGCGAGACCTGGATTCTGCGCCGTGACGCCTGGCTCGCCCGGAAGGGGAAATGAGTGTTTTGCCCGGTTTTTCGGCATGAATTGCCCGAAAAACCGGCGAAATCGACGTCGGACGGGTGCGCACGCGGGCGCCCGTCCGATAGGCGGTTGGCCGCACACTTGCCCACTGCCTATGCAGACCTTGCCTCGCGTCTAGGCAGATCGGCGGAGACTCGTCGGCGACGCGGGGTCGAGGGGGAGACGCCATGACCCGGGCGCGCGTGCTGGCCGGACTTTCGACGCTGATTTTCGCGGCATCCGGCGCGGGCTCGGCCCTGGCGCAGGACGCTCCGCCCACGGCCGACCCGGCCAATACGGCCTGGATCCTGGCGGCGACGGCGCTGGTGCTGTTCATGACCCTGCCGGGGCTGGCCCTGTTCTACGCTGGCCTGGTGCGGGCCAAGAATGCGCTCAGCGTGATGATGCATTGCGTGGCGATCGCCTGCCTGGCCTCGGTGCTGTGGCTGCTGGGCGGCTATAGCCTGGCCTTCTCGGGCTCGAACCCCTTCATCGGCGACCTCGCCAAGTTCGGCCTGCCCGGCGGCCGCGACACCGTCAGCGGCACGCTGCCCGAGACGGTGTTCTTCGCGTTTCAGATGACGTTCGCGATCATCACGCCGGGGCTGATCGTCGGCGCCTACGTCGAGCGCATCAAGTTCGGGGCGGTGCTGATGTTCTCGGGCCTCTGGCTGCTGCTGGTCTATGCCCCGGTCTGCCACTGGGTGTGGGGCAGCGGGTGGCTGGCCCAGATGAAGGTGATGGACTACGCGGGCGGCCTGGTGGTGCACGCCACGGCCGGCGTCTCGTCGCTGGTGGCGGTGGCGATGCTGGGGCCGCGCGACGGCTTCCCCGGCGACCTGCACCCGCCGCACAATCCCGGCATGACGATGATGGGCGCCGGCATGCTGTGGGTGGGCTGGTACGGCTTCAACGCGGGCAGCGCGCTGGCGGCCGACGCGGCGGCGGGCTCGGCCCTGGTGGCGACCCACCTGTCGGCGGCGACCGCGGGCCTGGTCTGGGCGCTGATCGAGCGCGTGAAGTTCGGCCGCACCAGCATGATCGGCGTGGTCACCGGCGTGGTGGCCGGCCTGGCCACCGTGACCCCGGCCTCGGGCTTCGTGGGCCCGGTCGGCGGCGTCGTGCTGGGCGCGCTGGGCAGCCTGATCTGCTTCCACTGCGTGGGCCCGGTGAAGTCGAAGCTGAAGCTGGACGATAGCCTGGACGTCTTCGCCGTGCACGGCGTGGGCGGCATCCTGGGGACCCTGGGCGTGGCCGTGTTGGCCTCGGCCCAGCTGGGCGGCGCGGGCTACGCCGAGGGCATGACCATGGGCAGCCAGGCCGGCGTGCAGGCGCTGGGCGTGCTCACCGTCTGCGCCTGGTCGGCGGCGGCCTCGGCCGTGATCCTGCTCCTCTGCAAGTTCACCGTGGGCCTGCGCGCCACCCCGGAAGCCATCGAGGACGGGCTCGACCTCTCGACCCATGGCGAGCGGGCGTATCAGAACTAGGCTATGGTGCGCACCCGGGGAGGGTCGTCATGCCGTCCATGCACCGTCGACAGTTGCTGGCCGCAGGGACTGCGGTCCTGGGGATGGGCTTAGCAAGCGCCAAGGCTCCGGCCGCCCAACCCTTCTTTCGGCGAACCGGGCTGCCCATCGGCCTGCAGCTCTACACGCTCGGGCCGGACGTGGCGGCCGACCTGGAAGGGACCCTCGCAGCCGTCGCAGCCATCGGCTACCGGCGCGTTCAGCCCTCGAGCTTCTTCGGCCGTTCACCCGACGAATTGCGGGCCGCGATAGATCGGGCCGGACTCACCTGCCGCAGCGTCCACGTGCAGCCCCGCACGCTGGATGGCGATCTCGGAAAGCTGGCGCAGGACGTCCTTACGCTGGGCGCGACGGAGGCCGCCCTCTCCATTCCCAACCTGCCGCCCCGGTTCGGCGGTCCGGCGTCGGGCGAGGCCCCCGGGACGTTCCTTCGGCGCGTCGTGCCGCAACTGACTGCCGACGACTGGAAAGGGAACGCGGACCTGCTCAACGCCAGGGGCGCGGCGCTGAAGCAGGCTGGGGTCAGGCTGGGCTACCACAATCACAATTTCGAATTCGCGCCCCTGGCCGGCGGCGGGACCGGCTTCGATATCCTCCTTCGCGAGACCGACCCGACGCTGGTGAATTTCGAGCTGGACGTGGGGTGGGCCGTCGCGGCCGGCATGGATCCCGTGGCTCTGCTGAACCGGTACAAGGGGCGGTTCAGCCTGATGCACGTCAAGGACGTGAAGGCCTCCACGCGGGCCAATCATGTCCTGCAGATGGACCCGACGGAGGTCGGCTCCGGCGGGATTGACTGGGCGCGGGTGTTGTCCGCGGGCTACGTCGCCGGGGTGCGCGGCTTCTACGTCGAACAGGAGCCACCGTTTGCGTTCCCGCGGCTGCAGTCGGCCAGGATCAGCTACGACTACCTGGCCCGCCTCGCCGCCTGAAGCAGCTTGACCTTGGCGCTTGCCGCGCGGGTGGGAACCCGCGATGGTCATCCCGCGAGGCGTTCGATTGGGGGATCGACATGGCCTACCTCAACACCAGGGCGCGCGGGTCGACGGGGTTCGACGCCATCGTCGTCGGCAGCGGCATCAGCGGCGGCTGGGCCGCCAAGGAACTCACGGAAAAGGGCCTTCGCACCCTTGTCCTGGAGCGGGGCCGGATGCTGCGCCACCCCGAGGACTACACCACTGCGCTCAAGCCGCCCTGGGAAGAGCGCTACCCGCGAGGCCGCCTCCCGCGTGCGGAGTTGGACGCGCACTACAAGGTGCAGAGCCGCACGGGCTACACGATCACCGAGTCCACGGCTCACCTGTTCGTGCGCGATGACCAGCACCCGTACAACGAGACGCAGCCTTACACCTGGGTGCGCGGCTACCAGGTGGGTGGCAGGTCGCTGATGTGGGCGCGCCAGAGCTATCGCCACAGTGACCTCGACTTCGAAGGCAATGCGCGCGAGGGCGTCGGCGTCGACTGGCCCATCCGCTACGCCGACCTTGCCCCCTGGTACGACTACGTCGAGCGGTTTGCCGGCGTGAGCGGCCAGAAGGAGGGGCTGGCGACGCTGCCGGACGGCATCTTCCAGCCGCCCATGGACATGAACTGTGTGGAAAAGGCGTTCAAGGCGGCGACCGAGAGCCGCTATCCTGAGCGCCGGGTCACGATCGGGCGCGTCGCCAACCTGACGGCTCCGACGGACGAGCAGCTCGCCCTTGGCCGGGGCAAGTGCCAGAACCGGAACCTGTGCATGCGCGGCTGCCCTTTCGGCGCCTATTTCAGCTCGAACAGCGCAACTCTCGTGGCCGCCGAGCGCACCGGAAACCTGACGATCCGGCCGAACTCCATCGTGGCGTCGCTGATCTACGACGAGAAGGCCGGCCGGGCGACCGGTGTGCGCGTCGTCGACGCAATCACGCGCGAGGAGCTCGAATTCCACGCCGAGGTGATCTTCCTCTGCGCCTCCAGCAACGCGACCGCTGCGATCATGCTGAACTCGACGAGCCGCCGCTTCCCGAACGGCATGGGCAACGACAGCGACCAGCTGGGCCGCAATCTCATGGACCAGCACTCTCGGGTCGGCGCCTCGGCGGACGTTCCGGGCTATCTCGACACCTACTACTCCGGACGGCGGCCGAACGGGCTCTATATTCCGCGCTTCCGCAACCTGGGGGACCGGGCCACGGCGCGGACGGACTACCTGCGCGGCTTCGGCTACCAGGGCGGCGCGGCTCGGCTGGGTTGGGAGCGCAGCCTGCCGGGCGAAGGTTTCGCGGCGGCGCGCAAGGCCGAAGGCCCGTCCGGCTTCGGCGCCGAACGCAAGGCAGCCCTCAGCCAGCCAGGGGCGTGGTCGATGCGGCTCAACGGCTACGGCGAAATCCTGCCGCATCCCGATAACCGGGTCACCCTGAACCGCGACGTCCTCGACCCCTATGGCCTACCGACACTGACATTCGACGCCCGCCTGCGGGAGAACGATCGAGCCATGCGCAAGGACATGCAGGTCGCGGCCGCCGAGATGCTGGAGGCCGCGGGCTTCAAGAACATCCAGACGTTCGACAACCCCTACGCCCCCGGCATGGCGATCCACGAGATGGGTGCGGCGCGCATGGGGCGCGATCCGAAGACCTCGGTGCTGAACGCCCACAATCAGGTGCATGCCTGCCGCAACGTGTACGTGACCGACGGAGCGGCCATGACATCGGCATCGGCCGTAAACCCATCCCTCACCTACATGGCGCTGACGGCCCGGGCCGTGGCCCACGCGGTCGAAGCCCGACGGAGGGGTGAGCTGTGAACCTCCGCTCAACCTTGGCCGGGATGGACCGGCGATTGGTCCTTGGCGGCGGGCTCGTGCTTGGATCGCTGGCGTTCACGGCCGGCCCCGTCACACCGGCGATCGCGGCCCCCGCCCCGCTGGCCTGGACGCCTCGGGCGCTGTCCCTTCAGCAAGCGCAGGTGCTGGACGCGGCCGCCGAGCTGATCATCCCGGAGACCGACACGCCGGGCGCGCGCCGCGCCGGCGTGCCGCAGTTCGTCGATCGCGCGCTCGCCGACTACTACCCGCCCCCCGAGCGTCAGCGGATCGCGCGGGGACTGGACCAACTGGATGCGGACGCGCGGGCCGCGCACGGCGCCGGATTCGCTGCGCTGAACACGGAGCAGCAGACGGCGATCCTCAATCGCCACGACGCCGCCGAGGCGGCCGCGGGACCCGGGTTCTTCGCCGCCCTGCGTGACATGGTTACCACCGGCTACTTCACGTCAGAGCCAGGCGCGACCCTGGCGCTGCGTTACGATCCCGTGCCTGGCGAGTACCGCGCCTGCGTGCCCCTTTCGGAAATCGGCCGCGCCTGGGCGACCTCCTAGAGCCGCGCCAGAATCTCGGCCACGCAGGCCGCCACACTCCGCCGCGCCGTGTCGACTACCAGGCGGTCACGCGTCCAGGGGCGATAGTCGCGGCCCACGACTTCCTCCCAGATGGGCGGGGTCAGGCCGGGCACGTCCACGGTGCGGGTCTCGACGCGGCGCCGATGTTCGGCGGGATCGCTGCAGACGACCTCTATCTCAAGCACGTCGGCGCCGGCGGCCAGGCCGGCGTCGCGCCAGGAGTCCCGAGTCTTCATCCAAGGGTTCACGCTGTCGCCGACGACGTCGAGGCCGAGGCGAAGGTTGTCCACGGCCAGGGCGCAGGCAGCGCGGTAGCCCTCGTCGGTGATCGGGGTCGCCTCGTCGGCTATGGCGGTCTCTATCGTGTCGATGCGGAGCCAGACGGCCCGTAGCTGGCGGGCCAGCTCGCGGGCGATGGTGGATTTCCCGGTTCCCGGCAGGCCGCTGAAGACGACGAGCCGGGGCAAGGGATCAGGCCGCCGCCTGCTTGCGCACGGCGCCGACGATGCGGGCCCGGGCGATTTCGTTGGCGACTTCGTGGGTGGGGCGGCGTTCGTGCTGGGCCTGGTCGAGGACTTCCTCGAGGGTCAGCATCAGGCGGTCCAGCTTGGCGTCCACCCAGGCCGGGTCGAAGGCTTCGTCGCGGTCGAGGGCGCGGATCTCGCCGGCCACGTTGATGATGCCGCCGCCGTTGATGACGTAGTCGGGGGCGTAGAGGACACCGCGGTTGAAGAGTTCGCGGCCCGCGTCGGCGGAGGCCAGCTGGTTGTTCGCGGCGCCGGCGATGATCTTCGCCCGGATGCGCGACAGGGTGTCGAGGCTGATGGCGCCGCCCAGGGCGCAGGGGGCGAAGACGTCGGCATCGACGTCGAAGATGGCGGAGGGGGCCACGACCTCGGCGTTCGTCTCGGCGGCCACGCGGCGCAGGGTCTCGCCGTTGACGTCGGTGAGGATGAGCTTGGCGCCGGCGGCGTGCAGCTTCTTCGCCAGGTATTCGCCGACGTGGCCCACGCCCTGGATGGCGACACGGACGCCGCCCAAGTCGCGCTTCAGCGCGCGCTGCACGCAGAGGCGGACGCCGCGGAACACGCCCTCGGCGGTGACCGGGCTGGGGTCGCCCGAGGCCGCGGCGTGGCCGTCGAGGCCGGCGACGTAGCGGGTCTGGGTGCGGGCATAGGCCAGGTCGACGGGCGAGACGCCGACGTCCTCGGCGGTCCAGTACTTGCCGCCCACGTCTTCGACCGCGCGGCCGAAGGCTTCGAACAGCTGGGGCGTCTTCTGGGTGCGGCTGTCGCCGATGATGACCGACTTTCCGCCGCCCAGCTCGAGGTCGGCCATGGCGTTCTTGTAGGACATGGCGCGCGAGAGACGCAGCGCATCGACCAGGGCCTCCTCCGAGGACGCGTAGGGCCACATGCGGCAGCCGCCGGCGGCGGGGCCGCGCGCGGTGGAGTGGACGGCGATGATGCACTTCAGGCCGGATTTTTCATCCGAGAAGGCGTGGACGCCTTCATGTCCCTCGAATGCCGGGGAATCGAACAAGGTCATGCCGTGAACTCTATGTCCTGGGGGAGGAATTTCGCTGCATCTACGCCTCGCCGGGTCATCTCACAACCCCGCTGCGCGGCGCGAAGCGTCGCGGCTGGCGTCCCTGGCGGCGCCGGGGATCGGCGGTGCGTCGGACGGCAGGGGCGCGTCGGGGTCGCGGATGAAGCTGAGCATGTCGGCGATCACCACCGCGCGCTGCTTGTCGCGGGTGAGCAGGTGATGGCCGGCGGCGTAGTAGGCGCTGCGGTCCGAGGGCTGGAGGCGCTTCACGGCCTTGAAGGCGGCGTTCTTGGGGATGATCTGGTCGTTGGCGCCGTAGAGGTAGAACGTGGGCACGTGGTCGTCGCCGACCCGCGTGGCCGCCTTGTCCATCAGCTTCACCAGCCCGTAGAGCGTGTCGGACCGCGCGCCCCAGATCATCAGCCGGTCGCGGCCCATGGCGATCAGCTCGTCGCGATTGTCGGTGGGGTAGATGCGGTTCGTGACCCAGCGGGGCGGCGTGTAGACCTTGCCGGCGGTGAAGTTGGCGGCCAGCCACAGCAGGGTCTTGTTGGGCAGGGGCTGCGACTTGAAGCCCCAGACGCCGGGGGCCAGCAGCAGCAGGCGGTCGGCCGGCGGCGGGTTGTCGCCCGCGAACGCGACGGCGGCCACCGAGCCGCCCATGCTCTCGCCCACCACGGCGATGATGGCGTTCGGATGCCGGGCGCGGGCCAGGGCGGTCACCGTGCGCAGGTCCTGGCTCATCAGCTCGGCGCCGGCCCACACGCCGCGGCCGGGCGAGCGGCCGAAGCCGCGCTGGTCGTAGGCATAGGTCGTCACGCCCTGGGCGGCCCAGGCCTCGGCGGCGAAGTGGAAGGCGTTGGCATAGTCGTTCATGCCGTGGGCGGCGACGATCACGGCCCAGGGCTCGCCCTGAGCCTGCCACGTCGTGAGCCCCAGCCGCGCGCCGTCGAAGCTGACTACCGCGCCGCCTTCGAAGCGGGGCCCCTGGAAACCCGCGGCCGGGGTCAGCGGCTGCTGCCGCAGCATGGGCGAGCAGGCCGATAGCGTCAGCAGCACGATGGCGAGGACGAGACGCATCATCACGGGGAACTATAGAGCCCGCCCGTTAACCCTGAGAAAAGGGCGACCTTGCGTCGCCCCAATCTTCGGGGATGGGCGACTTTGCGTCGCCCGGGCCTCACGCGATGCCGAACATCGCCCGCTCCTGGGCCACGATCGGCGCGAAGGAGGGCCGCGCCAGGATCGCGTCGACGTACTTCGCCGTGCGCGGATAGGCCTGGGCGTCGATCGCGTGGCCGCAGAGCACCAGGTTCTGGAAGGGACTGGCCACGGCGAGGTCGGCGAGCGTGATCCGGTCCTCCAGCAGGAAGCCCGACTCGGGGATCGTCTTCTCAAGGTAGCCAAAGATGCCCGGGAGCTGAGCCTTGCCCGCCTCGACGGCCGCCACGTTGGTCTCCTGCTTGAGGAAGCGGGGCGCGACCACGAGGTTGAAGAACATGGCGCCGGCCGCGGCCACCAGGATGGTGTCGGCGAATTCGTCGTACCAGATGGCCCGCGCCCGGGCCTTGGGCTCGGCGGGGATCAGGTTCGGCTCGGGCTGGATCGCTTCGAGGTAGGTGACGATGGCCGACGAGTCCGAGATCAGGAAGTCGCCGTCCCGGAAGCCCGGCATCTTGCCGAACGGGCTGGCGTCCTTGAACTCGGGCGGGCCCCCGCCCATCCCGGCCTGCTGCAGATCGACGGCGATGCCCTTCTCGGCCGCGAAGGCCAGGGTCTTGCGGACAAAGGGGCTAAGCGTCGAGCCGTAGACGATCATGGGGTTTCCTCTGTCTCCGCGCCCGGCAGGCGCATGCGCCAGACGCCCCGGAACGTGTCGGGGTCGGCCGGCTTGTTGTGGCGCAGGATCACCAGCTTGTCCTGGCGTGCGAGGCCGATGGCGACCGCGCGCACCTTGCCCAGTTCGCGCTGCCAGCGCTCTTCGCTCAGCGCGCGCGCCACCTGCTCGGGCGAGATCGACTTGCCGGCCGGAACCTTGGCCAACAGGTCGAGGATGACGGCCTCGACCGGATCCATCAGCCGCCCCGCTTCAGCGTCTCGCGGGCGATGATCACCTGCTGGATCTGGCTGGTGCCCTCGTAGATGCGGAAGATGCGCACGTCGCGGTACAGCCGCTCGATCCCGTAGTCGGCGACATAGCCGGCGCCGCCGAAGATCTGGACGGCCTTGTCGGCCACGCGGCCCACCATCTCGGAGGCGAAGTATTTGGCGGCGGCCGCTTCCATGGTGACGTTCTGGCCGGCGTCGCGCTTGCGAGCGGTCTCCATCGTCAGCGCCTTGGCGGCCAGCACCTCGGTCTTGCAGTCGGCGATCATGCCCTGGAGCAGCTGGAACGACGACAGCGGCTGGCCGAACTGCTTGCGCTCGGACATGTAGGCCACGCAGTCGGCGATCAGGCGTTCCGCGACGCCGACGCAGAGGGCAGAGATGTGCAGGCGGCCCTTGTCCAGCACCTGCATGGCCACCTTGAAGCCCTCGCCCTCGGCGCCGATGCGGTTCTCGGCCGGGACCCGGACGTTGTCGAAGAAGACCTCGGAGACCGGCGCGCCCTGCTGGCCCATCTTCTTCTCGGACTTGCCGACGGTGACGCCCGGCGTCGAGCTTTCGACCAGGAAGGCCGACACACCGCCGCCGCCCGGCTTGTTCGGGTCGGTGCGGGCCATGACGGTGAAGAGATGCGCCTTGGCGGCGTTGGTGATGTAGCGCTTGGCGCCGTTGATCACATAGTGGTCGCCATCGCGGACGGCCCGCGTCTGGACGGCGCCGGAATCCGACCCGGCCTCGGGCTCGGTCAGGGCGAAGGAGGTGATGATCTCCCCCGAGGCGATCCCGGGAAGGTACTTCTCCTTCTGGGCCTCGGCGCCGAACATCACCAGCGCCTGGCTGCCGATGCCGACGTTGGTGCCGAAGGTGGAGCGGAACGCCGGGCTGGTGCGGCCCAGTTCGACCACCACCAGGCACTCGTCCTCCATCGACAGGTCCAGGCCGCCGTAGGACTCGGGGATCGACAGGCCGAACAGGCCAAGCGCCTTCATCTCCTCGACCACGTCGTCCGGCATGGCGTCGTTCTCGGCCACCTGGGCCTCGAGGGGGCGCAGCCGTTCGGTGACGAAGCGGCGGACGGTGTCGATGAGCTGGTCGCGAGTCTCGGCGTCGAGCGCCATGGGCGGGTCCCCCTCTGGAAAGCGGGCGGACCCTAGTGTCAGGCGCGGCGCATCGCAAACGGTTCCCGTCGCCGCGCTCAGCCGGCCGGCGGCTCGCAAGGCCGGGCGGTCGCGGTCGACTTGAAGCGCGTCAGGCCCACGGCGACGACCGGGCGCTTCCAGGTTTCGGTGCGGACAGCGCGAGCCGGCACGGCGCAGACGGGGGCCGGCAGGGGCGTCACCTTGCCCTGCCGCATGATCAGGGCGATGGCGCTGTAATCCAGCGCCTGACCGGTCTGGTTCCAGACCTTGAGGATCGTGGCCCGCACCTCGGCCGATCCGTCGAGGGCCACGGCGAACTCGCCCTCGGCGGGCGGCTCGAACGCCTCGGTCACCTCGCCCTCGGGATGGGCGGCGGCGAGCTTGCCCTCTTCCACCTTGGTCAGCAGCGGCAGGCCCTTGTCGTCCAGCCGGAACACCGCGCGCTGGCCCAACACGACCTGCAGGGTCTCGCCCTGAACCAGGGTCTTCTGCTCGACCGTCAGCGACCTGGCGGCGGCGACGGCTGCGGGCGCGGCCTTGGGTTCGTCGACCGGCTTCGCGCCGGCGGGCGGCGGCTCGACGGTCTTTTCGTCCAGGCCGGGAAGGTCGACCACCACCGCCTCGCGGGGCGCCGTCTGGACGGGGCCGTCGTCCTCCGGCGCGGGCTGGACGGCGAGAGCGAGGAAGAGAGCGAGGGACGCGAACATGAGCACGTAACGTACGGGCGGCTATTCGGTGACGACAAGACGCTTGCGGTCGCACGGCTCCAACCTGGCCAAGCGCCTCTTCCCCATCGCCCACCCCCGTGCTTAGACGCGCACCTTCAGACGGCTCAGTGAAGGTTGCAACGCGAATGGACGGCGCCGCGGACAGCGAGAACAACTACACCTCGAAGCTGGTCCAGGTGACCGAGGGCGAATGGGCGGGCTGGTCCTGCTATCCCGGCGGGGACCCCTTCGAGGACCTGGCGGGCACGTTCTATTTCAAGATTGAAGACGACGGGCGGCCGGTCTGCGCCTTCCGCGCCGAGCGCAAGCACCTGAACGGCGGCGGCTTCCTGCACGGCGGCTGCGTGATGACCTTCGCCGACTTCTCGCTGTTCGTGATCGCCCGCGACGCCATCGACGGATCGTCCACGGTGACGGCCACCTTCAACTGCGAGCTGGTCGGCACAGCGTTCGAAGGCGATCTGGTCGAGTGCCGCGGCGAGGTCGTGAAGGCCGGACGCAGCATGGTGTTCGTGCGCGGCATGATCACCAGCAAGGGCGAGCCGCTGGCCAGCTTCTCGTCGGTGCTCAAGAAGACCAAGCGACCCTCCTGAGGCCGAAAACCTGGCGGTGGCGCCCAGGACACACCTGTGACCCCGTTGCGTTACGGCCTTGAAATTGTCCGGGTCGCAGGCGACCTAAGCGCAACCATGATCCAGCGAACCCTGATTTCCGCCCTGATCGCCGCCGCCGCGGTCGCCGCGCTTCCCGCGTCGGCGAACGCGCAGGACGCGATCTATGGCGTGTGGCGCAACCCGAAGAACTCGGTGCACATCGATATCCAGCCCTGCGGCCAGTATCTGTGCGGCCGGGTAGTGTGGGCCAACGCCAACGCGCGCGAGGACGCCAGGAAGGGCGGCACCAAGGAGCTGATCGGCTCGCAGCTGCTGCGCAACTTCTCGCCCGGCAAGGGCGGCGCCTGGAAGGGCAAGGTGTTTGTGCCGGACCTGAACGTCACGGTCTCGGGCACCGCCGAACTGCTCGACAACAACACGCTGCGCGCCCGCGGCTGTGTCTTCGCCGGCATCGGCTGCAAGTCGCAGAACTGGAAGCGCGTCCAGAGCTAGCCATGACGCTGGCGCCGCTGACCCCGGCAGACATTCCCGAGGTGATGCGGATCGAGCGCCTGCCCGGCTATGGCGCCTACCTGGGCCGCTGGGACGCCGACGAGCACGCCGCCGAGCTGGCCTCGACCGACGCGCGCTACTTCGGCGTGCGCGAGGGCGCAGGTCTGGCCGGGTTTGTCATCCTGCAGAGGTTCCGCGAGCCCAGCGTGCGGCTGCGACGCATCGCGGTGGATGGGGTGGAGCGCGGACTGGGGACGCGGATCGTGCGCGACGTCATGGACTGGGTGTTCGAGCGTTCGGACGCCACGGCTCTGCACCTGGACGTCCACGTCGACAACGCCCGCGCCCGGCATGTCTACGCGCGGGAAGGCTTCATCGATCAGGGCCAGTTCGACGCGCAGCACCGCCTGATGGAGATCTCCCGCGCCGGCTGGACGGCGCGGCGCAGCGGCTAACTCCGGCAAGCTCGGCACTGGACACGCGGCCCCGGGTCGCCCAGCAATTGGGACCAGCCCGTCGATAGAACGGGGCTTCTGGGAGAGCCGAATGATCCAGGTCACCTGCCACTGCGGCGCCGCCGCCCTGACGGCCCCCTCGGCGCCGGTCGAAGTGACCGAATGCAATTGTTCGATCTGCCGGCGACTGGGCGCACGCTGGGCCTACTACAACCCCCTCGAGGTCACCCTGCCCGCGCCGGCCACCACCCAGGTCTACGTCTGGGGAGATCGGATGCTGGCCTTCCACCGCTGCAAGGCCTGCGGCGTGACCACCCACTGGCAGAGCCTGGACGGGGCCCGCGACCGCATGGCGATCAACGCCCGGCTGATGGACGATCTGGACTGGGGCGGCATTCGCATCCGACAGTTCGACGGCGCCGACACCTGGAAGTACCTGGACGAGTAGCGGGGCCGGCCGTACGGCTCGTCGCCCCGCCCCAACGGGTGAGCCGAAGTTGTGAGTGCGTCCATGAAGCTATCCGTGCTCGACCTCTCGCCGGTCACTGGCGATGCGACCCAGGCCGAGGCCGTGCGCCAGTCGATCGACATCGCCAAGGCGGCCGAGGCTCTGGGCTACCACCGCTTCTGGCTGGCCGAGCACCACAACATCGCCGCCCTGGGCTCGCCCAACCCCGAGATCCTGATCGCCGCCATCAGCCAGCACACCCAGCGCATCCGGCTGGGTTCGGGCGGGGTGATGCTGGTGAACTATTCGCCGCTGAAGGTGGCCGAGACGTTCATGGAACTGGAGGCGCTGGCGCCCGGACGGATCGACCTGGGCCTGGGCCGCGCGCTGGGCGCCGACGCCCGCACCGGCGGGGCGCTGCGCTCGGTGGGGTCGGACGCCTTTCCCCAGTATTTCCAGCTGCTGTCGGCCTGGCTGCTGGATGCGTCAGGCAAGGTCCCGATCCCGGAGGGCCACCCGATCTACGACATCAAGGCCAACCCCGCGGGCCCTTCGCACCCCGACCTGTTCGTGCTGTGCACGTCCGAAGAGAGCGCCACCTTCGCCGGCATGATGGGCGTGGGCATGGTGTTCGCAGAGTTCATCGCCCGCGCGGAGGCCGGACCGGCCATCGCCGCCTACCGCCGGGCGTTCCGGCCGTCGGCCTACCGCACCGAGCCCTGGGCCGGAACGGCGGTGATCGCCTATGCAGCCGAGACCGAGGAAGCCGGGTGGCGCGGCGACGCGCCGAGACGGGCCGGGACAGTGTCGATGCTGTCGGGCCGCCGCCGCCGCTTCACGAACATCGAAGACGCCGAGGCCTTCCTCGCCGAATGGAAGGGCACGCCGCTGCTGGCGGATGTCGAGGGCCGCAGTATCGCCGGCGAGGCCGGAGCGGTGCGCGCCCTTCTTGAAGGCAAGGCGAAACGCGTCGACGCCGACGAGGTGTTCGTGATGTCGGCGGGGCCGTCGCTGCCAGAGCGGATTCGATCGCTGGAGCTGCTGGCGCCTTAGCGGCGTCAGCGCCCCCGCCAGGCTAGTCGGACGCCTTCCAGACGCCGTCCACCTTGGTGAGGCTGGCCCATTCGCCGGGGCCCAGCATGACGGCGGCGGTCTCCCGACGGATGACCACGCGACGCGGCGCCTTCAGTTCGCGGATCATGCGGGTGGTGAAACGGGCCAGATCCTTCAGCACCTCGGGCGGGATGGTCTCCAGATTGCGCGCCGAGTCGGGCGTGGACAGGGCGGCGGCGGCCTTGAAGTCCTTGCGGCTAAGCGCCTCTGCGCGGGCCAGCAGCACCTTCGCCGGTTCGGAGGCCGCGGCCGCGGCGCCCTTGAGGTCGGCCTCTACAGCGTTGGTGAACACCGGGGCCGAGAACTCGAAGACCATGCTGTCGCTGGCGTCGGGCTTCAGCTCGCCCGATACACGCGTCGGGGTGGCGTCGAGGCGGGTCCAGAGGCCCTCGGTGTTGCTGATCGTGGTCGTGGCCATGGAGTAACCGGGCTCGGGCTTTGTCAGGATGGTCGCGACGAGCGAGGTCTTGTCCGCCGGATCGATCTTCAGCAGCAGGCCTTCCAGCCTGCCGTCGCGGGCCATGCCCCAGACCGGCGGGAACGCCAGGCCGCAGATGGCCGAGACTGGAACCTCGCGGTCGCTCAGCAACACGCGCAGGCCATTGCCCTCATCCGAAAAGCCCTCGGTATCATCGACCGCCAGCGCGATGGCGTGGGTCACCTTGAAGTCGGCCCCATCGTGGTTGTAGCGGCCCTCGGCGCGGCCGGCATCGATGGCGAAGGCGGGCCCGGCGGCCAGCGCCAGGCCGCCCGCGAGCACCGCGCGCCGATCCATCACGCGGGCCCCGTGGCTGGAGCTTTCTGGGGCATCCCCGCCTGGGCGGCCGGCCGGACGCGCATGGCGTCGGCCCAGCGCGCGACGTGGACAAGCTCCTCGGGCAGGCGGAACTTGATCATCCGGCCGAAGTCGAGGCTCACGAAGGCGATGATGTCGGCGATGGTCAGCCGATCGGCGGCGATCCACTCGCTGTCGGCCAGCCGCCGGTCCAGGACCTTCAGCGCCCGCGTGGCGCCGGCCAGGTTGTGTTCGCCGATCGCCGGGACCTGCGCCTCCAGCGCGCCCATGGCCGGATGGGTGTGGCGCACCCCCATCATCATCGGCGTGGCCAGCATCATCTCGGCGCGGCGCAGCCACATCTCGATGGTCGCGGTCTCTTCGGGCGTGCGGCCGAAGAGGCTGGGTTCGGGATACTTGGCTTCGAGATAGCGGCAGATCGCGACGCTCTCGGTGATGCAGTCGCCGTTCTCCATCTCCAGCATCGGCACGTTCGGCAGGCCGGCCTTGGCCAGATAGTCAGGCGTCTTGTGCTGGTTTTCGAACAGGTTGAGCGTGACGATCTCGACATCGTCGATGCCCTTTTCGGCCATGAACCAGCGGACCCGTCGCGGATTGGGCGCGAGCGGGGTGTCGTAGAGCTTCATCGTCAGCCTCCAGCTGCGCCGTGGGCGGGGGCCTCCGCCTTCCCGTCGCCGCGCAGCGCCGACCATAGCAGGCTCGCCGCGGCGTAAAGCACCACCACGATCACAAGCCAGCGCAGAGGTTCGATTGGCAGCGACTTGACCACCAGCGCCGCCACGAGCACCGCCGGAATGCCGCCCAGCGCCAGGCCCAACGGGATGCGCAGGTCGACGTCGGTCGTCTTGATGTAGCGCACGCAGGCGCCGGCCGCGGCCACGGCGCCGCCGCCCGCCATGATCGGGAAGCAAAGGCGCGGGTCCATGCCCATGAGGCTCAGCATGACCAGCATGGGCGCGTAGTGCCCCACGCCGAAACAGACGAGCACGCCGAAGACGAAGCTGCCGGCAATGGCGATCGCCGTCAGCGCGGGCGGCAAAGCGCTGGCCGTCCCGCCGACGGGCATCATCTCGAGGTTGGCCAGGGCATAGAACATGGCGGCGAGGATGAGCGCCCCGGCCACCACTGCCTGCACGGCCCGCACGGGCGCACGGGTGGCGAGATCGACACCGAAGCGGGTTCCGACCGTGAGGGCGGCGGCGCAACCGGTGAGCAGCACCGGATCGACCCCCACGCCCAGGAGCACCAGGAAGATCAGGGCCTGCACGAACGTCGGCGGCGTGTGGCCGATCAGCATCGTCGCCGGGATGAGGCGGTCGGGGACGTGCCGGCGGAACCTCAGCCAGGCGGCGGTAGGGGCGAACGAGCCGATGCCCAGGGCGTCGAAGAAGTTGGTCACGGCGCCGACGACGATCGCTTCGGGAAGCGGCCGCGCCGGCTTGGCGCGCAGCGCCTGAAACATGGTCCAGCAGAAGTAAGCGATCCCCAGGGCGATCGCGCCTATGAGCACAGCAAGCATGCGCCCCCCTTCCCCAATGCGGCACACTGGGCCGCCGCGGGGGGCGCGGCAAGGCTTAGCCGAACAGCCCGGCCGGCAGCAGGCCCACGATCGAGGCGGTGAGGCAGGTGGCGAGGAAGCCGGCCATCATGGCCTTCCAGACCATGCCCACGATCTCGTTGCGCCGCTCGGGCACCAGCACCGAGAAGCCGGCCAGGTTGATGCCCACCGAAGCGATGTTGGCGAAACCGCACAGCGCATAGGTCATCAGCACCCGCGAGCGCGGATCCATGGCCTCGACCGGGATCGCACCCATCTTGATGAAGGCGGTGAATTCCGTGAGGACCAGTTTCACGCCCAGCAGCGAGCCGGCGGTTGGCGCATCATGCCAGGGCACGCCGATGGCCCAGGCCAACGGGGCGAACAGCACGCCCAGTCCACGCTCAACCGACAACGGCGCGCCGGCCACGTCGCCGAACGCGCCCAGGATGTTGTTGACCATCGCCGTCAGGGCCACGAACACGATCAGCGTCGCGCCGACATTGAGCATGATCTGCAGACCGTCGGTCGTGCCCTTGATCAGCGCGTCGATCGAGCTGTCGTACTTCTTGGCGGCCAGCGGATCGTAGGCCTGGGCCTCCTCGATGGCGGCGTCGCGAGGCACGATGATCCGGGCCAGCAGCACGCCGGCCGGCGCCGAGACGATGGAGGCGGTCAGCACGTGCGCCGCCGCGCCCGGCAACACGCCGGCCAGGATCGTCGCATAGGCCACCATGGTGGAGCCCGAAACGCAGGCCATGCCGACCGCGATCAGCATAAACAGCTCCGATCGCGACAGGCTGGGCAGGTAGCTGCGGATGAAGATCGGCCCCTCGACCTGGCCCATGAAGACGGTGGCGGCGGTCGCCAGGGCCGGCGGGCCGCGCAGGCCCATCGTTCTTTCGAACACAACGCCGAACGCCTGGGTGATCCAGACCAGGATCTTCCAGTGCCAGAGCAGCGCCGCGAGCGCGCAGACCACCAGGATCACGGGCAGGACGCGGAAAGCGAAGACGAACAGCGAGCCGGGATCGGTCAGCGCGTAGGGCTGGTTCGGCGTACCGGCCAGGAAGCCGAACACGAAGGCAACGCCGGTCTGGGTGGACTTGGCCAGGCCGTCCACGGCGACGCCGACGCTCTCGAGGCCCGCGCGCACGGGCGGCAGGGCGAACAGCATGAGGACGAGGATCGCCTGGACCAGGATCGCGCCGATCGCCAGCTTCCAGGGGAAGCGCCGGCGGTTCTCCGACACCGCCCAGCAGATCGCGAGCACCAGGGCGACGCCGACGAGGCTCTGGGCGTTCTCAGGTCCGAAAGCGAGCATGCATCCCCCGACGCAGGCCGCGACTCCGCGGCTTGGCCGGCCAATCCACGCCGAAAGTGCTCAGGGCGCAAGGGCGGCGTGGCCACATCCCGGCGCAGGGGCGGCGCTATGCCGTGATGGAGGCGATCGAGCCCTCGCGGTAGGGCGTGGACGGCGCCGTCGGCGACTGGGCGGACGTGGGCGCGGGGGCCGGCGCTGTGGCCAGGACAGCCTTTGCGGCGTCGGAAAGCCTGACCTCGTCCTGCGGCGCGGCGCGGCCGAAGAGCTGGGAGACCGCCTGGGTCCATTCCGGCGAGTTGTTGTCGCTGCGCAGGGAGAGACGCAGCGCCGTGGCGAACTTCGGATCCTCGGCAGCCTTGGCCTGGGCGGCCTTCTGATCCAGCGCGCCGTTGGCGCCGACGACCCCCGCCGCCTTCATGAAGCCCACGACCTGGGCCTGGGCGTCGATGTTTGCCCGCCAGGCCGAGGCGTCCGCATACGGCTTGGCCCCGCTGCGGTCGGCGACGTTGATCGTGGTCCGGAAGAGCAGATCCCGGTCGGAAGAGGACAGGCGGTCGAAGCGGTCGGCCACCGCCTGCAGCGCCGCGCCCGGGCCGCCGGCCTGCCGTGCGGCGTTCATCGCCAGGACGAAATCGCGACCCAGGGCCTGGGCGCGCTGGCCGATGTCGCTGTCGTAGGTGGCCTGGTCCAGCACCTTGCGGCGCTCGGGATCGATCCCGGCCAGCTTGCCTCCGGCCGACATGGCCTGCAGCGCCTGGTAGGCCTCGACGCGCTGAGCCTCGCCGGCCTTGCCGCTGGCGTCGTTCACCGTGGCCGCCAGGGTGTCGAACTCGGCCATCCGGGTCGCGTAGTCGGCCGACGTGACGCCGCTCGCCGCCCGCACCGGGGTGACAGGGGTCGGGTAGGCGGAGGTGGCGACAGACGTGACGTACATTCGGATTGGGGCAAGCGTCGCAGTGGAGCCGCACCCTTGCGCACCAAGGCCTAAAGAAGTCCTGCACCGCCCTGCGACACGATCGCCGGCCCGGATTACGAAGGTTTAATCGGCCCCTCCGCATCTGACGGTTTCCCCTCGGGCCTCTAGTCGTTGAGCGCACATCGCGCGCCCCGATCGGGCCTGCCGTTACGGCGATTTAACTGGCTCCGATCGGGCGACGTGGCGAACTCCGCGCTCGAAGGTTGAGGGCTGACCGTCACAATGTCTCTGGCGCTTGCGACACTGCTTTACGAATGGCGGCGCTATAGCGCGGCCATGGTGGCGCTGGCGGTGGCCGGCCTGCTGATCCTGGCGCAGGTGGGCATGTTCACCGGCATTGTGAAGGGCGTGACCGCCACGCTCGACCGGTCCCGCGCCGACCTCATCATCATGCCGGCGAAGATGGAGAGCCTGATCAACTCGGGCGGCGGCTCGCTGCCGGCGCGTCTCCAGCCGCAGATGTACATGCACCCCGAAGTCGCCGAGGTCGCCGCGTGGGACATCGAGGGCGGCCGGTGGGTGAACCATCCCAAGGACGGCAAGAAGGCGGTCACCACCTTCGTCGACGTGAACCTGGTGGATACGCGGCCGGGCGCCGTGACCCTGCCGGTCGACTTCACCGAGGAGACCCGCCGCGCGCTGATGGAGCCCTACTCGGTGGCCGTCGACGAGAGCCAGCTGAGCCGGCTGGGCGTGAAGCTGGGCGACACCGCCTCGCTAAACGGCAAGACCATCAGGGTGCGGGCAATCCTCACCGGCTATCCCAACATCAACAACGCCTCGATCACCGTCTCGCGCGACACGCTGCGCCTGCTGGGCATGGTGCAGAAGAACGGCAAGACCGGCCCGCTGATGGTCCGCCTGAAGGATCCGGCCCGCGCCGAAGTCGTCCGTGACCAGCTGAACAAGAGCTCGAAGGGCGCCTACCGCGCCTGGACCCGCGGCGAGCTGGCCGAGGCCAACCAGGGCGCGCTCATGAAGGAACAGATCATTGGCCTGTTCATCACCGCCACGGTCATCATCGGGGCGTTCATCGGCGTCGCGATCACGTCCATGACCCTGCGCGGCGCGATCCTCTCCAGCATCAAGGAATTCGCCAGCCTGCGGGCGCTGGGCGTGCCCATGAACTCGCTGCGGGCGATCGTGCTGGAGTTGTCGCTGTGGGTGGGGGTGGCCGGCTTCATCGTCACCGCCATCCTGACCGTCGGCGTCTATCTGCTCGCCCTGAAGGGCGGGGTGCCGATGGGCTTCCCCCTCTTCTGGGACATCTTCGTCGCCATCCTCCTCCTCGTCATCGCCGGCCTCTCGGGCCTGTTCTCGATCGGCGTGCTGAAGAAGAGCCAACCTGCGGATCTGCTGCGATGAGCCTGACCAAGACCGCGATCTCGGCCCAGGGGCTGTACAAGCGTTTCAAGACGGGGCGCACCCACGTCGAGGTGCTGAAACGCGTCAACTTCGACGCCCTGCACGGCGACGTGACCATGGTCATGGGCCCCTCGGGCTCGGGCAAGTCGACGCTTGTGGCGGCGCTGTCAGGGCTGCTTAAGCCCGACGAGGGCCAGGTTAACGGCATGGGCCAGGACCTCTGGAGCCTGAAGCCCGGCAAGCTGGACCGGTTCCGGCTGGACCACTGCGGCTTCATCTTCCAGGGCTTCAACCTGTTCTCGGCGCTGACCGCGCTGCAGCAGGTCGAGATCATCCTGAAGTACAAGGGCGTGCCCAAGCGCGAGGCCCGCGAGCGGGCGGCCCACGCGCTGACTGAGGTGGGCCTGGAGAACAAGCTCAACCAGCGGCCCTCCGAGCTGTCGGGCGGTGAGAAGCAGCGCGTGGCCATCGCGCGCGCGCTCGCCAAGGACCCGCAGCTGATCTTCGCCGACGAGCCCACCAGCGCGCTCGACAGCGAGAACGGCCAGGTGGTGATCAAGCTGCTCCACCGCGCCGCCAAGCAGCATGGCGCGGCCGTGATCTGCGTCACCCACGACCCCCGCCTCGAGACCTTTGCGGATCGCGTCATCCATCTGGAGGACGGCCGCATCCTGGACGACCGGCGCACCGAACACGCGGCCAACGTTTCCGGCGCCGCCCACCTCAAACCCGCGCTCATCGGAGCCTGAAGACTATGCCTGCCCTCCTTCGTAACCGCTTCGTCTGGATCGTTGTCCTCGTCCTGGTCCTGGGCGGCGGCGGCTTCGTCTTCATGCAGGGTCAGGCCAAGGCCAAGAAGGCCGAGGAGGCCAAGGCCGCGGCCAATGTGAAGCCCAGTCCCTATGCGGCCATCGCCAACGGCAAGGCCGACGTGGAGGGGGGCCTGATCCAGGTGGCGGCCCGCCGCGCCGGCGTCATCCGCGAGGTGCTGGCCCAGGAAGGCGACATGGTCACCAAGAACCAGGTGCTGGCCCGCCTGGAAGACGACGAGCCCCGCCTGGCCGCCGCCCGCGCCGAGGCCGAGGTGCGTCAGGCGCGCGCGGCGCTGGCCCTGCTGCAGGTGCAGCTGTCGGCCGCCCAGCGCGAACAGCGCCGGATGGAAGGCCTGGCCCCGTCGAACTTCGTGGCCGCACAAAAGCTGGACCAGTCGCGCGACATGGTGCGCGAGGCCGAGGCCCGGATCATGGCCCAGCAGGCGCTGGTGGCCACCGCCCAGGCCCGCTTCAATGAGGCGCGTTACGACCAGGAACTGTCGGTCATCCGTGCGCCGGCCGACGGCCGCATCGTGCGCCGCTACGCCAACCCCGGCGCCGGCGCCTCCACCCTGAACGTCTCCAACATGTTCGACCTCGAGCCCGGCTCGGGCCGCATCGTCCGCGCCGAGATCCCCGAGGGTTCGCTGTCGGTGGTGAACGTGGGCCAGGCGGTCCAGATGTCGCCCGAGAGCGACCCGACCAAGGTCTACACCGGCAAGGTGCTGCGCCGCGCCGCCGTCTTCGGCGCCCGCAAGCTGCAGTCGGACGACCCCAACGAGAAGACCGACGACCGCGTGGTCGAAGTGGTCGTGGACTCCACGGGCGCCCCGTTCCTGATCGGCCAGCGCGTGCTGGTGAAGTTCGTCCGCGGCACGCAGCAGGCCGAAGTGGCGCGCGTCCCGGCGAGTTAAGGCGCTTTCCCTCCCCCTCGTGGGGAGGGTGTCGAGCGCAGCGAGACGGGTGGGGAAGTCATGATCCTCCCCACCCTCTGAGTTCGAGCCCACACTTCCCCACCCTGGCGGCTGCGCCGCCTGTCCCTCCCCGGCGGGGAGGGAAGGGTCCCGCTAGGCCAGCTTGACGCGTGGGTCCCCGCGCCGCACAACGCGCGCCGAATTTCGAACACGTGTTCAAGAGGGACTCCTGATGGCGGACATCCGCTTCGACGGCAAAGTGGCGATCGTGACGGGCGCCGGCGGCGGCCTGGGCCGGCAGCATGCGCTGGAACTCGCACGCCGGGGCGCCAAGGTCGTGGTCAACGACCTGGGCGGCTCGATGGACGGCTCGGGCGGCGGCTCGGACGCGGCCAACAAGGTCGTTGACGAAATCAAGGCGCTGGGCGGCGAAGCCATCGCCAACGGCTCGTCGGTCACCGACGACGCCGGCGTGGCCCGGATGGTCCAGGACGCCATGGACGCCTGGGGCCGTATCGACATCCTGATCGCGAACGCCGGCATCCTGCGCGACAAGAGCTTCGCCAAGATGGAGTTCGGCGACTTCCAGGTCGTGGTCGACGTCCACCTGTTCGGCACCGTGAAACCGGTGAAGGCGGTCTGGGAGATCATGCGCACCCAGAACTACGGGCGCATCATCGTCACCACCTCATCGTCGGGTCTGTACGGCAACTTCGGCCAGTCGAACTACGGCGCGGCCAAGCTGGGCCTGATCGGCTTCATGAACACGCTGAAGCTCGAGGGCCAGAAGAACAACATCCACGTCAACGCCATCAGCCCGGTGGCGGCGACCCGGATGACCGAGAACCTGGGCATGCCCGCCGAGGTGCTGCAGCAGCTGAAGCCCGAACTGGTGACGCCCGGCGTGGTGTTCCTCTGCTCGGAAGAGGCGCCGACGGGCCACATCCTGACGGCCGGCGCGGGCGCCTTCGCGCTCAGCCGCATCGTCGAGACCGAGGGCGTCTACCTGGGCGCCGGCGCGACAGTCGAGCAGGTCCGCGACAACTGGTCGAAGATCACCGACGAGGCCGGCCAGAAGGCCTATCTGAACGGCGGCGAGCAGTCGGCGAAGTTCTTCCGCAAGATGGCGGGCGGCTGACGGCGCCCTGGCCGCGCCGGCTCCGAGCGGAGGCGGCGCGGCCAAGTCGGCCCCCGCGCGCCGTCTTTCCAGTTTGTAACCCAATTCCTCTTGCGCCCTGCCAACTGAACGCGCGTAACCTGGGGCACGCGCCCGCTCCAGAGGCGCCGGAGGAGCAGGTCTAAGTGTCCAAGGGCCCCAAGAGCGCCGACGCAGCGCTGTCTTTACCTGCCGTCCTGGCGTTCGCGAGCGCCAGCATTCCGGTAGGGGCCCTGGGCCTCGCCGCCACGGTCCACCTTCCCCGCTACTTCGCCTCCGAGCTCGGTCTCTCTCTGGCGGTCGTCGGCACGGTCTTCGCGCTCGTGCGGTTCATCGACATCCCCATCGACGCAGGCATCGGCCTGGCCATGGACCGCACGAACACACGGTTCGGCCGCTATCGGATTTGGATGGCGTGCGGCGCTCCGGTGCTGATGCTGGGCTTCTACATGCTGATCCAAGCCAACAGCTCGGTGGGCGCGTTCTACCTCGGCGCCTGGCTGTTGGTGATGTACCTCGGCTACTCCGGCATCTTCCTGTCGCACCTGGCCTGGGGCGGGCGCCTCGCGGCGACCTATCAGGAGCGATCCCGCATCTTCGGAGCGATCACCGGCCTGGGCGTGGTGGGCGCCATGGCCGTGCTGCTGATTCCCGTGTTCATGACCCAAGCGGGCGCCAGCGACGCAGAGGGCGTCCGGGCGATGATCTGGTTCATCATCGGCAGCGCCGCCGTCACCTGCCTACTTGTGGTCGCCGTCTCACCGGAGCGGATCGCGCGGGACCACTCCACGCAATTCACGCTCAAGGACTACGCCTCGCTTTTCACCCGCGGGAACGTGGTGCGTCTGCTGGCGGCCGATCTGCTGGTGACCCTGGGCCCCGGCTGGATGGCGGCCATGTACCTGTTCTACTTCAAGGACAGCCGCGGCTTCGACACGGCCCAGGCCAATCTGTTGCTGCTGATCTACGTAGCGGCCGGGTTCGCGGGCGCGCCCTTGGCGGCCTGGCTGGCGAACCGGATCAGCAAGCACCGCGCGCTGATCGTCAACACCACCATCTATTCACTGGGCCTGATCGCGCTCCCGTTCTTCCCGCCCGGCGAGTTTCTGATCTTCGCGCCGGGCATGTTCCTGGTGGGCGCCATGGCGGCGGGCTTCACCGTGATGATCCGAGCGATCTGCGCCGATATCGCCGACGAACTGCGTTTGGAGAGCGGGCGCGAGTGGATGGGTCTGATGTACGCCGGCATCACCGCCACCTCGAAGCTGGCGACAGCCGGCTCGATCTTCCTGACGTTCAACGTGCTGGCCGCCATCGGCTACAAGGCGCAGGCTGGGGCCGTGAACACGCCCGAGGCCATCCGCGGGCTGGAGATCGCCTACATCGTGGGGCCTATCGTGTTCGTCATGGCCGCCGGCGCCTGCTTCATCGGCTACCGCCTGAGCGCCGATCGGCACGCCGAGATTCAGCGCAAGCTCGACGAGCGTGACGCCCTGGTCGACCCGGCCGCGGGCCTCGAGGCCATGACGGGCGACGACCTCGCCCCCGCTAACCGTCCCTCGTGACGGCGCAACGGCTGCCCTTAGGGCTGGCGGTCGCGTTCGCAGCCACCAGCCTGCCGCTGAGCGGCCTCGGGATCGCGGCCTCGGTCCATCTGCCGGCCTACTTCGCCGCCAGCTTGGGTGTGGAACTCGCCGTCGTCGGGGCGGCCTTCGCTCTGGCCCGCGGCATAGACGTGCCGATCGAACCGGCCATGGGCCTCGCCATGGACCGCACGCGGACACGTTGGGGTCGCTATCGCTTCTGGACCCTGCTGGGCGCGCCCTTCATGATGCTCGGCCTGTTCCTGCTACTGCAGGCGGACAGTTCGGTGGGCGTGACCGGCTTGGTGGCCTTCCTGCTGGTGGCGTACCTGGGCTCGTCGGCCTTGCTGCTGTCGCACTCGGCCTGGGCCTCGACCCTGGCGACCACCTACGACGACCGCGCGCGGCTGTTCGGCGTCATGACGGCGGTCGGCGTGATGGGCGCGCTCAGCGTGCTGCTGTTTCCGATCGTCATGGAGCAGATGGGCTACAGCGACGCCGAGGCCGTCCGCGCCATGATCTGGTATCTCGTCATCCTCACGCCGCTGGCGGTGGGTCTGGTGGTATGGCGAACTCCTGAACGCGTGATGGAGGACGTGCCCGGCGCGCGGTTCCGCCTTCGCGAATACGCCGAGCTGGTCTTCGACCGGAACATGTCACGCGTGATCCTGGCCGACCTCGCGCTGGGACTGGGGCCGGGCTGGATGGCCGCGCTCTACCTCTTCTACTCGCGCGACTTCATGGGCTTCACGTCGGGCCAGGCGAATATCCTGCTGCTGGTCTACATCGTGGCCGGGATCGTGGGCGCGCCGAGCATGGCCTGGCTGGCGACGCGATTGGGCAAGCACCGGGCGGTCATCGTCGCCGCGACGATCTATTCGATCCTGCTGGTCTCGCTGCCCTTCCTGCCCAAGGGCCAACTGCTGATGTCCATGCCGACCCTGTTCTTCACGGGGTTCTTCGCCGCCAGCTTCAACGTGCTCACGCGCGCCATGACGGCGGATGTAGCCGATGAGATGCGGCTGAAGCAGGGCAAGGAGCGCGGCGGGCTGCTCTATGCGCTGACGACGCTTACCAACAAGCTGGCCGGTGGGTTCGGGATCGCCCTGACCTTCTGGGTCCTGAGCCGGACCGGCTACGATCCCAAGCTTGGAGCGGCCAACACGCCCGAGGCGATCCAGTCGCTCATGCTGGTGTTCGTGATCGGGCCCGTGGCGTTCGTCTCGATCGGCGCCCTCAGCCTCCTGGGCTACGGACTCACGGCCGAGCGCGCGGCCGAGGTCCGCCGGCAACTCGACGCCCGTGAGGCCGCCCTGCTGGCCGCCGCCGGCGTCGACAGCCTCACCGGCCAGGAACAGGTCCCGCCGCGAAGGACCTGAGCACCGGAAGCCGACGCAACTCATTGCCAGCGTGACCGACATTTCTTACTCTTACTTGTAGGAGTATTACCATGCGCATCACCTCGAAAGGCCAGGTGACCATCCCGGCCGAGATCCGCGAGAAGGCGGGCTTGCTGCCTCACACCGACGTGGATTTCGAGTTCGACGGCCGGCACGTTCGCATCGTCCGGGCGGCGCATCAGAAGGACGAGGGCCGCGGCGCTCGACTCGTGGCCCACCTGCGGCGGCACGGCGGGGACGTCCGAATGACGACGGACGAGATCATGGCCCTCACGCGAGGCGACGAGTGACGACCGTGATGGTCGACAGCAACGTGTTGATCGACGTCGTCTCCGATGACCCGACCTGGGGCGCCTGGTCGGCTGGCCGGCTCGCCGACGCCGCGGAGACCGGACGCCTGATCATCAACGCCATCATCTATGCCGAGGTCTCGACGCGCTTTTCACGGATCGAGGACGTGGAACGCGCCCTGCCCCGCGACATGCTGGACCGGGAGGCGATACCGTACGAGGCGGCCTTTCTGGCCGCGAAGGCCTTTGTCGACTACCGGCGCCGCGGGGGCGCGCGCACCGCGCCCCTGCCCGACTTCCTGATCGGCGCGCACGCCACTATCGCCGGGCACAGCCTGCTCACGCGGGATGCGGCCCGCTACCGGACGTACTTCCCCAAGCTGGACGTGATTGCGCCGAGCTAGACGCTGCTAAGAGAGCTTGCGCGCCAGTTCCATGAACGCCTGGGCTGCGGCGCTCTCGGTGTTGGTGGCGACCAGGGGGCGGCCGGCGTCGCAGGCCTCACGCAGCGGCACCTCGATCGGGATTTCCGCCAGCAGGGGCACGCCCAGGCGCTCGGCCTCGGCCCGGGCCCCGCCAGACCCGAAGATCGGCACTCGCACGCCCGACGAGTCGGCGAAGTAGGCCATGTTCTCGACCACGCCCAGGATGGGCGCGCCGGTCTTCTCGAACATGGTGGCGGCCCGGCGCGCGTCGATCAGGGCGATCTCCTGCGGCGTCGAGACGATCACCACCCCGTCCATCTTCAGCTTCTGGACCAGGGTCAGCTGGATGTCGCCGGTGCCGGGCGGCAGGTCGAGGATCAGCACGTCCAGCGGCTCTTCCTCGCTGCCCCAGTTCGAATTCAGCAGTGTCCGCAGGGCCGACGAGGCCATGGGGCCGCGCCAGATGTTGGCCGTGCCCGGCTCGACGATGAAGCCGATGGACATGACCTTCACGCCCCAGGCTTCCATCGGATTGAGGCGCTTTTCCTCATCGAAGGTGGGGTCGCCGTCGAGGCCGAACATGGTGGGGGCCGAGGGTCCGTAGATGTCGGCGTCCAGCAGGCCCACGCGCTTGCCCAGCCGGGCGAAGGCGGCGGCCAGATTGGTCGAGACGGTCGACTTGCCCACCCCGCCCTTGCCCGAGGCGATGGCGATCACCTTCTTCACGTGCGGCGGCTTCACCGCATCGACCATCGGGTGGAGTTTCGCCTGGGGGTCCTCAGCCACCCGCGCGCGGCCGCCCCGGCCGGCGGGGGGAGCCTGGCGACGCGGCGTGACCTGGAGGCTGGGCATGGACGGCGCCTGCACCTCGGAGGTCAGGACAACCTGGGCCAACTCCACCCCATCGGCGTTTGCCAGGATCTCCTCGGCGCGATCGCGGACCGGACGGTAGAGTTCGATGTCGGCGGGCGCCACCTCAAGCATGAACGCTGCGCGTCCGCCGCGCAGCACCAGGCCCCGAACCAGGCCGGCGCTGGTCAGGCCCTTGCCCGACTTCGGATCGACGATCGCGTCCAGCGCCTTCAGGATCGCTGTCCGATCTGGGCCTTCGTTCATACAGGTATATCCCGCCTTGGTCTTGCGCTTGGTAGGGTGGGCGTCTCATATCCGGCTGACGGCATCGCTTTACAAGCCCACAGGGGGTTTTGAACCGAGCCGAGAAACACCAAGTAAGGTCCCGCTTGAGAACTGCCGGCTGATGCCCTGGAACGACAACGCCAACCCCGGCCCCTGGGGCTCTCCCGGCGGGGGCGACGATCGCCGTGATCCGCCACGCGGCCCCTCCGGCGGCGGCCCGCGCCGACCCGGCGGGCCCGGCGGCCCCGACTTCAATGCCGGCTTCGAGCAGCTGAGCAATCGCCTGCGCGACCTGATGGGCGGCTCGGGCGGGCGGCCCCGCGGCCAGCTCCTGGCCATCGTCGGCGGCGGGTTGGTGCTGGCCTGGCTGGCGTCGGGGTTCTACGTCGTGCAGCCCGGCGAGCAGGCCATCGTGACCACTTTCGGCGCCTATTCGCGCACCGGCGCGCCGGGCCCGAACTATCACCTCCCCGCGCCGATCGAGCACGTGGAGAAGGTGGCCGTCACCAAGCTCAACAACACCCTGGTAGGGGGCAGCGGCCCTGACGCCGACTCGCCGGCCGAGAGCCAGATGCTCACCGGCGACGAGCAGATCATCGACATCGACTTCAGCGTCACCTGGCGGGTCGCCGATGCGGCCAAGTTCCTCTTCGCCACGCGCGATCCCGAGGCGGCCCTGAAGGCCGTGGCCGAGAGCGCCATGCGCGAGGTGGTGGGCAAAACCCAGCTGCAGCCGATCATCTCGACCGGCCGCGGCGCCGTGCAGCAGCAGACGGCCGAGCTGATGCAACGGACGCTCGACGGGTGGGGCGCCGGCATCAGCATTGTGGAAGTCCAGATTCGCTCGGCTGGTCCGCCGCCCGAGGTGGTCGGCGCCTTCCGGGAAGTGAACAACGCGCAGCAGGATGCCGACAGCGCCGAGAACGAGGCGAACACCTATCGCAACCGGGTGATCAACGAGGCCAAGGGTGACGCGTCCCGCATCACCAACGCAGCTCAGGGCTACCGCGAACAGGCCGTGCGCGAGGCGACCGGCGAGGCGGCGCGGTTCAACCAGATCTACGCCGAGTATCGCAGAGCCCCCGGCGTGACCCGCGACCGGCTCTACATCGAGACGATGCAGCGCGTCCTGCAGAACTCGAACAAGGTGGTAATCGACGCGAAGGGCGCGACCGCCCCCATCATCCTGCCACCCGACGCCTTCCGGCCCAAGGCGCAGACGCCGCCGCCGGCCCCGGCGCCGGCCGCCCCGCAGCAGCCCGAACGGAAGGGCGCCCAATGACCCCGCGCTACATCGCTTATGTCGTTGCGGCTCTGGCTGTTCTGATTCTGGCTTCGCAGACCTTCTTCGTTGTCGACCAGAGGCAGCAGGCGCTCGTGGTGGCGCTGGGCGACCCGGTCCGCGTAATCAATCAGCCGGGCAGAAACGAGGCCGGCCTGCACCTGAAGGTCCCGTTCTTCCAGCAGGTGTTCAAGTTCGACCGCCGCAACATCGCGCTGGAAGCCGACAAGGAAGAGATCATCACCGCGGGCCAGGAGCGGCTCGTGGTGGACGCCTTCATCCGCTACCGGATCTCGGATCCGCTGCAGTTCTACCGCACCCTGCGGGACGAAACGACGGCCGCCGACCGGATCGAGCGGCTGGTGAACTCCTCGCTGCGTCAGGTTCTGGGCGCCGCCAGCGCCACCGACATCATCTCGGGCCGCCGCGCCCAACTGATGCAGCAGGCCAAGCTGGATGTCGCCCGCCGCGCCAAGGCCTCGCGCCTCGGCATCGAGGTGATCGACCTGCGGATCCGCCGCGCCGACCTGCCCACATCGAACCGCGAAGCCGTCTTCCGCCGGATGTCGACCTCGCGCCAGCAGGTCGCCGCGCAACTGCGGGCCCAGGGCGAACAGCGCAAGCGCGAGATCATCGCCGAGGCCGACAAGGAAGTCGCCATCACCCTGGCCACCGCGCGCGAGCAGCAGGGCCAGATCATGGGTGAAGGCGACGCACTCCGGACCCGGATCTTCGCCAACAGCTTCGGCAAGGACCCGTCCTTCGCGGCGTTCTTCCGTTCGATGCAGGCCTACGAACAGTCGCTGGGCGACGGCCAGACCACCATGGTGCTGTCGCCCGACAGCGCGTTCTTCCGGTATTTTGAGCGGGGGCCGACCGGCGGGCGCTGACTCAGCTTGACCGGTTAAATTACGGGCGTACCATCCCAAGAGTCATTCCAGGGAGGCTGAGTGACCCGTCTGGCCCTCTTCGTCGTTCTCGCCGCCATGGCCGCGACGCCCGCGCTTGCGCGCGAGCGTCAGACGCTCATGGCGATGCGCCTCGAAGTGAACCGCCTGGACGGCGACGCCGCCATGTTGCGTCGACTGAACGTGACTGCGCGAGCCATGTGCGCCCGCATCAACTCCCCGCTCTTCCCCGGCAACGAAGGCCGCGCGTGGAAGTGCCGCCGCGAAGCCGTCGCCGCCGCCCTGGGCCGACGCGGCGCGGACGTCGACGCCTAGCTCAGAGCAGCCAGCCGCGAACCTCGTGCAGATCGCGGGCGATGCGGACGCAGAGCGTTTCCATCTCCTGCGTGGGATCCAGCATGTCGGGCACCATGACCGTCATCATGCCGGCGGCAGAGGCGGCGCGGACGCCGTTGTGGCTGTCCTCGAGGGCCAGGCACTCGGCCGGATCGACCCCCAGCGCCTCTGCGGCCTTCAGGAAGGGCTCGGGATGCGGCTTGCCGCGGGTCTGTACGTCGCGGGTGATCAGGGCGTGAAAGCGGTCGACAAGACTGTGCGGACCCAGACTCGCGTGCACGCTCTCCAGGCTGGAGGAGGTGGCGATCGCACGGGGCAGGTTCAGGTGGTCCAGGGCGTCCAGGATCTCGACCGCCCCGGCCTTCAGTGCGATGCCCGCGTCCAGTTCCTCGCGAAAGTGGGCGCTGACGGCGGCGGACCAGGAGGTCAGGTCGAACCCCTCGCCGAAGTGCTCGATCAGGATCAGGTCGCTGGCGGCATGCTGCAGGCCCACCATCCGCTGGAAGGTCGTGAACGGCATCTCGGACGAGATCGCGCCCGCCGCCCGCTGCATGGCGCGGAACACCACCGTCTCGGTATCGACCAGCAGGCCGTCCATGTCGAAGACGACCGCCTTGGGCGCGCGGGGAAGAGCCATGGCGCGATCTAGCCGACTCGCCGTGCAGGCCCAAGTCACGGTCGGCGCCGGTTCGTTGCAGGGCGTGCCTAGTCGCGAACGAACTCGGCCGCGCGATAGCCCTGGAAATAGAGCAGCGCGGTGAGGTCGGCGTGGTCCACTTTGGCGTGCGCCTGGGCGGCGACGATGGGCTTGGCGCGATAGGCGACGCCCAGGCCAGAGGCCTCGATCATCGCCAGATCGTTGGCGCCGTCGCCGACCGCCAGCGTGGCCGACAGCGGGATCCCCAACTCGGCCGCCAGTTCCTGAAGCGACGCCAGCTTGGCCTCCTTGCCCAGAATCGGATCGCCCACCCGGCCGGTCAGCGCGCCGCCCTCCTCGATCAACGTGTTGGCGCGGTTGAGGTGGAACCCGGCGGCCTCGGCCACACGGCTGGTGAAGAAGGTGAAGCCGCCCGACACCAGCGCGCAGCGGGCGCCGTTCTCGGCCATGGTGCGGACCATCGTCCGTGCACCGGGGTTCAGCCGGACGCGCTCGTCGTAGGCCTGCTGAAGCGCAGTTGTGGCCAGGCCCTTGAGCATCCCGACCCGCTCGCGCAGGGCGCCCTCGAAGGCCAGTTCGCCGCGCATGGCGCGCTCGGTGATGGCGCTGATCTCGGCCTTCAGGCCCGCGAAATCGGCCAACTCGTCCAGGCACTCGACGTTGATGATGGTCGAGTCCATGTCGGCGATCAGCAGGCGCTTCTTGCGACCGGCGGCGGCCTGGACGCACGTATCGACCGGCAGGCCGTCGAGTTCGGTGGCGACCACGGCCTCGACCGCGGCCCGCTCGCCCAGCATCGGCAGGTCGAACGCCCCCCCGCCCAGCGGCTGGGGCGCCTTGACGGCCACGCCGGCGCCTGCGAGCGCTGACCTCGCGCGATCGGCGGCGAGGGTCGCGGTGGCGGCGTCGGGACTGACGAGGGTGAGGACGAGTTCCATGACGGGCCGCATCTGGCTGATCGCCGGACCCACCGCAAGCGGCAAGTCGGCCCTGGCGCTCACCTTGGCCGAGGCCGTGGGCGGGGAAATCGTCAACGCCGACTCCATGCAGCTCTACGCGGGCCTGCGGGTGCTGACCGCCGGACCGTCGCCCGACGAGGTCGCTCGCGCGCCGCACCACCTGTTCGGAACGGTGGATCCGGCCGTGGCCTGGTCGGTCGGTCGATGGCAGCGGGCGGCGAACGAGATCCTGGCGCAGGTCGCCGCGCGGGGCCGCGACGCAATCGTGGTCGGCGGCACCGGCCTCTACTTCCGAGCCCTGACCCACGGCCTGGCCGAGATCCCCGCCGTACCGGCCGACGTGCGCCGGTCTGTCGGCGCCGAGTTCGAGGCGATGGGCGAGGCGGCCTTTCGCGCGCGGCTCGCCGAAGCGGACCCGGCCGCCGCGGGCCGCATCGCGCCGGGCGACCGCCAGCGACTGGCGCGGGCGTGGGAGGTCTATGTCGCCACCGGGACGTCGCTCACCGATCACCAGGCCGGCGCCCAGGGCGCCCTGCCCGCCGGCTCATGGTCGGCCGTGGCGATCGACCCACCCCGGGACGCGCTCTACGCGCGCTGCGATGCGCGACTGGCAGCGATGATCGAGCACGGCGCGCTGGACGAAGTGGGCGGCCTCATGGCCCGCAACCTCGCCCCCGACCTGCCGGCGATGAAGGCCGTCGGCGTGCGCGAACTGGCCGCCCACCTGCGGGGTGAAACCTCGCTGGACGCGGCGCTCGCCGCCGCCCAGCAGGAGACGCGCCGCTACGCCAAGCGCCAGACGACGTGGATGCGCGGACAGATGGCGGACTGGCCGCGCCTCACCGGCTTGGACGCCCGCGACCATTGGAGGCAGTTTCTTGCGCTGAACCCCGGCTTGACGGCCTGAGCGGGGCATGCGACACGCCATTCCCATCAATCGCGGGAAATCTCGTGCGCAACACTCTTGTACTCGTAAGGCGACCGTAGCGGACTGACTTGAATGTCAGGACCGACCGGTCGCTTGCACCAGGCCCCTCGCGGGCCTTTTTTATTACCTAGAAGCCCAGGCCCACCCCATGACCGCCCATCAGACGATCGAAGCCGAAACCACCACCATCTCGGGCGCCGAGATGGTCGTTCGCGCCCTCATCGACCAGGGCGTAGAGGTGCTCTTCGGGTATCCGGGCGGCGCGGTGCTTCCGATCTATGACGCGCTGTTCGCCGAGCCGCGGCTGCAGCACGTCCTGGTCCGCCATGAGCAGGGCGCGACCCACGCGGCCGAGGGCTATGCCCGCTCGACCGGCAAGCCGGGCGTCGTCCTGGTCACCTCGGGCCCCGGCGCGACCAACGCGGTCACCGGCATCGTCGATGCGCTGATGGACTCGATCCCGATGATCGTGATCACCGGCCAGGTCGCCACCCACCTGATCGGCACCGACGCCTTCCAGGAATGCGACACCATCGGGATCACGCGTCCCTGCACCAAGCACAACTACCTGGTGAAGGACGTAGCTGAGCTGCCGCGGATCCTCCATGAGGCGTTCCACATCGCCACCTCGGGCCGTCCCGGCCCCGTGGTCATCGACATCCCGAAGGACGTGCAGTTCGGCAAGGGCGTCTATCAGGGCCCCACCGAGGTGAAACACAGCCACAACTATGCGCCGCGCACCAAGGGCGACGCTGGCAAGATCGCCGAGGCGGTGGCGATGATCGCCAAGGCCAAGAAGCCGATCCTCTATACCGGCGGCGGCGTGATCAACGCGGGTCCCCGCGCCTCGGCGCTGCTGCGGGAATTCGCCGAGCTGACCGGCGCGCCGGTGACCTCGACCCTGATGGGCCTGGGCGCCTTCCCGGCGTCCGATGACAAGTGGCTGGGCATGCTGGGCATGCACGGCAGCTTCGAAGCCAACAACGCCATGCACGACTGCGACGTGATGGTGGCCATAGGCGCCCGCTTCGACGATCGGGTGACCGGCCGCCTGGACGCGTTTGCCCCCACGTCGCGAAAGATCCACATCGACATCGACGCCAGCTCGATCGGCAAGAACGTTCGCGCCGACATCGGTATCGTGGGCGACGCCGCCAGCGTGCTGGAAGACCTGATCGCCGCGTGGAAGAGCCGCAACCTCTCGACCGACAAGGCCGCGCTGAAGACCTGGTGGACCCAGATCGACGCGTGGCGGGCGCGCAACTCGTTCGGCTACAAGCCCGACGCCAAGCTGATCAAGCCGCAGTACGCGATCCAGCGCCTGTACGAGCTGACCAAGGACCGCGACACCTATATCACCACCGAGGTGGGCCAGCATCAGATGTGGGCCGCCCAGTTCTACCGCTTCGAGGAGCCCAACCGCTGGATGACCTCGGGCGGCCTGGGCACCATGGGCTATGGCCTGCCGGCGGCGGTGGGCGTGCAGATGGCGCATCCCGACGCGCTCGTCATCGACATCGGCGGCGACGCCTCGGTGCAGATGACGATGCAGGAGATGTCGACCGCGATCCAATACGACCTGCCGATCAAGATCTTCATCCTCAACAACGAGTGGATGGGCATGGTCCGGCAGTGGCAGCAGCTGCTGCACGGCGAGCGCTACAGCCATTCGTATTCCGCCGCGATGCCCGACTTCGTGAAGCTGGCCGAGGCCTACGGCGGCGTGGGCTTCCGCGCCGAGCATCCCGACGAGCTGGACGACAAGATCCGCGAGATGATCGAGGTGAAGAAGCCGGTGCTGTTCGACTGCCGGGTCACCAAGGAAGAGAACTGCTTCCCGATGATCCCGTCCGGCAAGGCGCACAACGAGATGATCATGGCCGAGGAATCCCGCGACCTGGGCTCTATCATCGACGACGCCGGCAAGCGGCTGGTCTGATGGCGCAGCTGCTGACCGGAGGCTGCCTCTGCGGCGGCGTCCGGTACGAGGTGGCGGGGCCGCTGGCCCCGATCCAGCTGTGCCACTGTGGCCAGTGCCGCAAGGCGCAGGGCGGGCCGTTCGGGGCGAATGCGCCGGTGGCGACAGCGGACGTCCGGTGGCTGAAAGGCGAGGACCTTATGCGCGAGTATCGGGCCTCTGCCGGCAAGCGCCGCGTGTTTTGCGCCACCTGCGGCGGCCCGCTGTTCAGCCAGCGCGACGAAGCGCCTGAGCTCCTGCGCCTGCGCGTGGGGACGCTGGACGGCGACGGCGCCGGGCTGGAGATCGGCTTCCACATCCAGACCGCGTCAAAGGCGGCCTGGTGGCCGATCGAGAACGACCGGCCGGCCTATCCGAACGCCGGCCCTTAGGCTCGCCGCCGTGTCGAAGACGACCCCCGCAACCCTCGCCCTGGACAAGGCCGGCGTGGCCTACACCCTGGCCACCTACGACTACGACCCCAACGCGGAACGGGTAGGGTTGCAAGCGGCCGAGGCGTTGGGCGCGCCGCCGTCCGAGGTGCTGAAGACCCTGATGGTGAAGGCCGACGGCAAGCCGGCGTGCGTCGTGCTGGCCTCGGACCGCGAGGTGTCGATGAAGAAGCTGGCGGCGGCGCTTGGGGCAAAGTCGGCCGAGATGATGAAGCCCGCCGACGCCGAACGGGTCACCGGTTACCGGGTGGGCGGCGTCAGCCCCTTCGGCCAGAAGAAGCCGGCGCCGACCGTGATCGACGCCGACGCCGCGGCGCTGCCCGAAGCCTACATGAACGGCGGCCAGCGCGGCCTGCAGGTCCGGCTCGCGCCCAGCGAACTGGTGCGGGTGCTGGGCGCCAAGGTGGCGGCGGTCGCGGCCTGACGCGCCGTCGGCTTACCGCTTCAGGCGCATCGCGCCCATGTAGTCGCGCTTGCCCAGAGGCACGCCGGCCTGGCGCAGGATGTCGTAGGCCGTGGTGGCGTGGAAATGCAGGTTCGGCGTCGAGAACGAGAGCAGGAAGCCCTCGACGGTGAAAGGCATCTGTACCGAGCCCAACTGGAAGACCATGTCCTTGCCTTCGAGCGCGTCCACCTCTTCGGGGGTCAGCGCCTTCAACGCCGCCTCGGCGTCGGCCACCCATTTCTGAAGGTCGGCGTAGGTGGGCTCGCCAAAGGGGCCCGGCGGATGGAACACACCGGCCTTGGCGCCTGCCAGCGCGCCGCTGGAGTGGTGGGCCACCGAGGCGATCTGGAACGCGAACGGCAGCATGTCGTCGTGCAGGCGGGTGGCGACGAGGGCCTCCGGGTCCTTCCCGGCCTCGACCAAGTGAGCGCGACCCTTCTCCAGGAACTTGCCGACGGCCCCCAGCACCTGGAGGAAGGACTTCACGCTGCAGTCGTAGAGAGAGATCGCCATGGCCGGCCCCCGCGTTTGATTTGGAGCCCAGCTTGGCCCGACCGCCCTCAGGTCAGCCAACCCGAAATTCTAACAGCGCTCAGCGCGCGCCCAGGCGGACCAGCACCTCGCGAGGAATGCCGTAATGGGCGATCACGGCGTTGCGGTCGCGCAGCCCCATCACCTCACGCTGGACGAAGAAGCCCCAGACGGCGTCGGCGGCGGCCTTGAGCACGACAGCTCTGTCTTCGCCGCCGGGATGCTCGGCCAGGGCCTTGAGCGCGGTCTCCACCTTGCGGCCGGCGCGGCCCAGCGAATTGGCCTGCTCCTCCATCAGCTCGTGACGGATGACGGCGTCGGCCGGCTCGCCTCCGAGGCGGCGGAGCAGGCTCTGAGGCATGCGCAGTGAGGACATGGCCGCCCATGTTGGCGGCCCGCCCGCGCTTGGCAAGGCCCTCGCGTGGCGAGCGCCGCGCGGATGGCAGCGTTCGGGGACTAGTCGTCCCCGAACGCCTCCGCCACGTCCTCCTCGACCGGCCAGTAGCGATAGCCGCGACCCACATCGTCGCGCAGCAGCCGATCGAGCGACCAGCCGCTGCGCCCCACATGCACCCCCATCAGCGAGAGGTCCGAGAGGATGTCCTCGCGCACATCCGCCGGAACCGCGGCGTTGCGGAACGTGCGCGCCTCATCCATCCGCCAGCCGAACACGTGGTCGCGGGTGATGGCCACGACCGCCCCCGGACGGCCCTGCCACTCGTAGAACGCCGCCCAGCCCGTGGCCGCGTCCGAGCCCCGGTCCTTCAGGCAGTTGCCGTAGCGCCGCGCCGCGTCCTTCATCGCCGCCTTCGTGGCCAGCGGCTTCAGGCGGGCGGTGCCCGGATGCGGCGGCGCCATCGGCTCGGGGGTCAGGTCGTCGCGCACGCGCTCGAACATCGCCTTGGCGCTGGGCGCCCGCGCCCAGCCGCCTGCGGCCGCCTCCGCCGCGGCGGGACCGTCGCGGAGACTCAGGGCGTCGTAGGCTTCGCGCAGCACGATCACGCCCTCGGGCGTCAGCGACGCCGCGACGGCCGCCGCGGGCTCCATCGGCTCGGGCAGGCCCGCCAATCGGCGGACCAGATCGGCGTCCAGGCTCTGCGCGTGCCGCAGCACCTTCGCGGGCGGACCGCGATCCAGCAGACGGATCAGGGCGCGGTAGGCGTCCGCGTCCCAGGCCGTCTCGCCGGCGCGGGCCAGGGCTCGCTCCAGCCCCGACGGCGCGTCATCCATCACCAGGCGAATCGCGACGCGCAGGCGCGCGCCCAGCAGCGCCTCGGACAGAGCGCAGAGGTCGCGGCCCAGCGCGATGGCCAGGCACACCAGGTGCCGCCGAACCGCGGGCGCGGCGAGGAACGACGTGTGGGGCTCAGGCCACAGCGCCGCCACGCGCGGCGCGAAGTCGCCGGCCAGCAGTTTCAGAAGGGTCGTCTGTCCAGGGCTCCCGGCCTTGGCCGAGCCGCCCGGAAAGCGGGTGAACATCGTAAGCTCCCAGGGTTGCGCCGCAGCCCTTGGGAGCGCGGCGCGTCAGCGGTGGCGCGCGCCCAGGTCGGAGACGGCGCGCAAGCGTGCGAGGGCCGGAGGCCGCTCCCGTTCGCTCGTGTGGTTTTGCGTCGTCATTCGGTGACTCTCGTTCGAGAAGGGGCGGCGTGTCTCACAGGACGCGGGCGCCGGGCAAGGCCGAGCTTGGCCTGGAGTGCGATTGGCGCGCGGCCTGTGGCCGCGGAACCACGATCACCCCGGCGAGGCGCTGATCCCGCCATCCACCGTGAACACGACGCCCGTCGTGTAGGCGCTGCGGTCGGAGGCCAGGAACGCCATGAGGTCGGCGATCTCGCGCGGCTTGGCGGGGCGTCCCCGCGGGTAGTTGGCCATGAGTTCGCGGTAGCGGTCCTCGTCGCCGAAACGGCGCTGGGCGGCGGTCTTCATCAGGGTGACGATGCGGTCGGTCTCCACCGGCCCGGGGCTCACGCCCACCACGCGGATCCCGTCGCGCAGCGACTTGCCGCCCAGCGCGCGGGTGAAGGCGTAGAGCGCCGCGTTGCCGGTGGAGCCCGCGATGTAGCCGGCGTCCATGCGCTCGCCGGCGGCGCCGATGTCGTTGATGATCACGCCCGAGCCACGAGCCTTCATGTGGGCATAGATGGCGCGCGTGAGGTTGATGTAGCCGAACACCTTCAGCTCCCAGGCGTGGCGCCATTTCTCCTCGTCCACCGCCTCCAGCGTGCCGCCCGGGATGTCGCCGGCGTTGTTGACCAGGATGTCGGCGTCGCGGCCGGCCTCGGCCAGGGCCTTGAGCTGTTCGGGATCGCGGATGTCGGTGACCACGGCGCGGGCCTGGATCTGATGCTGGCTGCGAAGCCGCCCGGCCAGCGCCTCCAGCGCCTCGCCGCTGCGCGCCGCGAGGATCAGGTCGCACCCCTCCTCCGCAAACGCCTCGGCCGCCGCCGCCCCGATGCCCTTGGAAGCGCCGGTGATCAGGACGGTGCGTCCCGTGAGGTTGAGGTCCATGCGGCGTCTCCGGTTGCGATGGCGCCTATCCTGTGACACCTGAGCGGCACCTGCCCAAGGACCTGTTGCTCATGACCGACGCCACCCAACCCGCCTCCGTCTACGATCTGGCCCACACCGACCAGGAGGAGAGCCGCGCCACGTTCGCGGTGCTGGTGGACAACGAGCCGGGGGTGCTGCACCGGGTGGTCGGGCTGTTCGCGGCGCGCGGCTACAACATCGACAGCCTGACCGTGGCCGAGACCGACTCCACGGCCCACACCAGCCGCATCACCATCGTCACCCGCGGCACCCTGCAGGTGCTGGCCCAGATCGAGGCCCAGCTGCAGAAGATGGTTTCGACCCGCCACGTCCAGGACGTGACCCGCGATCCCAACGGCATCGAGCGCGAGCTGGCGCTGGTGAAGGTGAGAGGCACGGGCGTCGAGCGCGTGGAGGCCCTGCGGGTCGCCGACATCTTCCGCGCCAAGGTGGTGGACACCACCCACGAGAGCTTCGTGTTCGAGCTGACCGGCGCGTCGGCCAAGATCGACAAGTTCGTCGACCTGATGCGGCCCCTCGGCCTGGTCGAGGTGTCGCGCACCGGCGTGCTGTCGCTGCAGCGGGGTGTCGAGGTCTTCTAGGACCGAGGCGGAACCCGCAGGGCCGGCCGCTTCTTTCATGGCGTGTCCGTACGCGCCGCCCTGACTGCGATCCTTGTGCTGAGCCTGGCTACCCCGGCGACGGCGCAGGTTCCTTTGATCGTGCCGATCCCGCGCAAGGCCAAGCCGCCCCCCGAGGGGCCGCGTCCGCCGCCGTCCGACCTGCCGCCCGCCGAGGCCGCGGTATGGCCCTTCCCAGCGCCCGACCCCAAGACCTGGTGGGACGACAAGCGGCCCAAGGCGAGCGAGGCCGCCGACCCGCTGGGCGGACGGCGCATGCGCCGGGGCGAGCGGTTGCCGATGCCGGACAACGGGGTCGATGCGTCAACCTATCGGCTCTGGGGCCTGTTGCCGCTGCAGTGGCAACTGGTGCGGGGCGACGAGATGATCCTGGAACTCTGGACGCGGCCCTCGAACAGCGTGCGCCAGACGGTGACCCGGATCGTGGTGCGCGGCGGCGACGCCTTCGTGCAGGCGCGCGCGGGCCTGGCCTGCTGCGAGGCGGGGATCGGGCGGCGCGTAGGCTTCGACGAACAGCTGCCCGAGGGCGCGGCGGCCCGATTCCGCGCGCTGGCGCAGCTTCCGCTCTGGCGATCGCCGCGTGACGTACGCGTGGAGCAGCCCGGCCTGGCCGACGCCTTGTGCGTCGACGGCACCGGATACGACCTGACCCTGGTGACAGCCGGACGATCCGCCGTCCTGCACCGCGCCTGCGATCCGGCCGAGGTGGGCGAGGTCGGCGAAGTGCTGGAGGCGATGCTGGGCGCGGCGCTGGGCCGCGACGGGCGCTTCGATGTGATCTTTCCCAAGGGCGCCAGCTTCGCGGGACCCCGCGACGCCTACCACGCCCTGCTGGCCGAGGGCGGCCGGCTCAAGCCCAATCCTGATGCACGAGCTCCTGCACCCGGCGCGGAGCCTGCGCGGTCGGCGGAGCCAGACGCGGACGCCCCGGCGACCGCGCCGTCCCGGCCCTGACCTCAGGCCGCGCTTGCCAGCGTCGCCTGCTCGGCCCGGATCTCGCGGATCGATGCGGCGCGCATGTGGACGTACTGCACGCCGAACAGCGCCAGCTTGGACGTGATCGGGAAGATCGCCTTGTAGAGCGGCCAGTGCTCGGGCAGCGCGATCGCGAAGACCAGGTTCATCCCGGCGCTCAGCGCCATCAGCCCGGCCCAGACATAGCCGTAGGCGATCACGACGCCCGGGGCCCGGCCCCGCGCAATCGGCGGCATGTAGCGGATCATCCACCCCTTGCGCAGCATGAACGCGGCCAGCACGAGATAGATCACCGTGGGCTTGGCCATCAGGAAGCGCGGGTCGTGCACGACGAGGCTGGCCCCGCCGAACACCAGCACCAGGCCCAGGCTGGCCCACTGCAGCGGCGCGACCTGGCGGCGTAGTCCCAGCATCAGGACGACGTGGCCCACGCCGGTCGCCATCGCGATGATGGTGGCGGTCAGCGGATCGACGCCGGCAATCAGCAGGCCTGCGAACAGCAGGCTGGAGAAGAGGTCGTTGACCAGGGGCTTGGCGGCTTGGGCGAAGGTGTTCACGGGGTCTGGCTCCAGGGGTCTCGATATGGCGCCTGAAGGCTAGCGGGCCGGCGTCGAACGTCGTGAATCCGCTCACGAAGGGCCAGTGGCGATCCACGAATGCGCGCACGCCGTTGGCGCTTCGCGAGTCGCTTCCCGGCCGGAAGGGATGCGGAAGTCCTTCAGTTCTCGCGCCCAACCCCCTATATGTGAGGCGTCGGGTTCGCCCGACTATGGAGATAAACGCGCGCATAATAAGCGGACTGGACCCGGGTGCGATTCCCGGCGGCTCCACCAATCTTCTCTCGGGTTATCGCCGAGGCAGTGCGGGGCCGATCAGCATCGACAGACGTGTAAAGGCGTTGCTTTCTCTCGGCATGACCCACCGTCCCGGGTCTTTAAACTAAGTGCGAACGATAACTTCGCTGAGGAAGTCCGCCTCGCCGCGTAATGCGGTTCGGTGACATCCGACCTAAGTCCTAGGGGTTCAGATCCTTAGGCGGGGCCCGGGAGGCGCCTGCCAACAGAAGCCTCCCACCTTCCTCCCGACGGTTCCTGGCGCCTCCCTTTTGCAAGGCAAGGGTTTGGAGGCGCCTGCCAACAGAAGCCTCCCACCTACTTCCTAGGCGCGCTTCCCGCTCCAGCAAGCACTTGCGAGAGGCCTGCCGAAGGAAGCCTCCCACTCACATCGCTCTCCTGGTCCTGGCATGGGTCGACAAGGTCATCATGTCCGCGTCGCTGGCTGACAAGACTTGCGTCATGAAGACGACCCGGGACGGACATGGGTCATCCGGCCTTGCACCGCCCTCATCAAACGTTACCTTCGACATGTTCCGTGGTTTGGAGTTTTGCGCGTGGCCCAGGATCCGCCGGTCCAGGATCTGATGAACTACGAAGCGATGGCGCAGGATGCGCTGCGCGGCGTGGCGAAGGCTGCCCTGAAGCGCGCCGCCGCGCCCGAGGGCCTGCCGGGCTCGCATCATTTCTATATCACCTTCAAGACCGATGCGGCTGGGGTCTCGGGACCGCAGGACCTGTTGGGCAAGTACCCCGACGAGATGACCATCGTTCTGCAGCACCAGTACTGGGATCTGGCGCCGGGCGAGACGTTCTTCTCGGTGACCCTGCAGTTCGGCGGCCAGCCCAAGCGTCTGTCGATCCCGTACGGCGCAATCACCCGCTTCTACGACCCCTCGGTTCAGTTCCTGCTGCAGTTCGAGCCGCCGCCGCCGGCCCCGCCCGAGGCGCGCGCCGAGGCGCCCGCCCCGAAGGAGGCGCCGGTCGCGCCGAAGGCGACCGAGGCCACCGTCGTGTCCCTCGACCAGTTCCGGAAGAAATAGCCCTCATGACCGATGTGGCGGCCACGACGGCCAACGCCGAACCTGAAGCGCTGACAGACGAGGCGATCCTCGCGCGCTTCCTCCGCACGAAGAACCAGCCCACCGGCTCGCAGACCCTGGGCTTCCGCATGGTCTCGGTGAGCCAGGCGACGAAGTCGGTCGAGGTGGAGTTCGACGCCAAGGCCGAGTTGTTGCTCAACCCGATGAAGCAGATCCAGGGCGGCTATCTCTGCGCCATGCTGGATGAGGCGATGAGCGTGGCCTGCATGGTGGCCTCGGGCATGACCGCGGTCGCGCCAACCCTGGAGATGAAGACCAGCTTCTTCCGGCCGGGCGCGCCGGGGAAGATCAAGGGCGTCGGCCGCGTCGTGAAATGGGGCCGACAGGTGGCCTTCACCGAGGGCGAGCTCTACGACCCCGAAGGGCGGCTGCTGGCCAAGGCGACCGGGACAGCAATCCCGACGCCGTTCCAGAACTACAAGAAGTAGTCGGCGTGCGCCGGCTCGTTCTGCTCTTCGCGGCCCTCTGGCTCGCGGCGGCGGGCGGGGCGCGGGCGGCGGCGTTCGCCGATTGGTCGGCCGTGGTGGTGGCCGGAGACTGGCACGCGAGCGACGGCGGCGCGACCGAGGGCTTCGACAACGCCCGTCGCGACGTGACCCTGGCCCTGGGCCGGGCGGGCTTCCAGCCGGCCAACATCCGCCAATTCTCCGTGCGGCCCGAGCGCTACAAGGACACCAACCCGGGGAAGTCCGACCTGCGGGGCATCTACGAAGCCATGGTGGATGTGTCCGGCAAGGCGCCGGGCGGATGTCTGTTCTACCTCACCTCACACGGGCTGCCGCAGGGCGCGCAGGTCGATCAGCGAATCCTCGCCCCCGGCGTGCTGGCCACGATGTTGGACCAGACCTGCGGCAAGCGGCCCACGGTAGTGGTGATCTCGGCCTGCTTCTCGGGTGTCTTCGTGCCGGCGCTGGCGAAGTCGAATCGCATGGTGCTGACGGCGGCCCGGCCCGACCGGACCTCGTTCGGCTGCGGCCAGGCGAACAAATACCCCTACTTCGACGACTGCTTCCTGGCCTCGATGCCACAGGCGCGAGACTTTGGAGCGCTGGCCAACGCCACGCGCGACTGCGTGCGCACACGCGAGATCGCCGAGAAGATGAGCCCGCCGTCCGAGCCGCAGATCTGGGTCGGCGCCGAACTGCGCCCCATGCTGCCGCTCTACGCCTTCGAAGCGCCGGGGACGGCCAGAAAACCCTAGCGACGCCGGTCGCGATCCACCCGGATGGGAACGGGCGCCAGCTTGCGACGGCGCAGCGCCGCGCCCGCCAGGCCGAAGCCTGCGATCATCAGGGCCCAGGTCGTAGGTTCCGGCACTGCGTTCATGCGGAAGTCGTCGACCAGCAGGAAGCTGGGGTTTTCGCCATCGACGCCGTTCGCGACGCCCGCTTCGAGCGTATAGGTTCCGGCCGCCAGCACGGTGGAGAACGACGTCCAGTCGGTGTAGCCGAACGCGCCGACGCCGACGCCGGGCCCGCCGGCGATGTCGCGGTAGAACAGCTCGATCACATTGCCGCCGCTGATGAGGCGCACGTAGCCGTAGTCGTTATAGTCCGCATAGTCCTCGGCGAGGAACGCGGCCGAGCCTGAGAATGTCCCGCCCTTGGTGGTGAACGTCTGGGTGATGAACATCGGCGAGGTGTCGAAACCGGCCTGGATCACGCCCAGCATCGAGCCATGGACCGGCGTGTAGACCTTGCCGTCCGGGACGCCGTTCTCGTCCTTGTGCTCGAACACGCCCGGCGTCTGGAAGAGGCTGGCGTCTGCCGCCCAGTCGTTGAGGATGTCCTCGAAACTGCCGTTGAAAAGCTCGGCGGCGCCGGCCGGCGCAGCGAAGCCTGCGGCGGCGAGCGCCAGCGCGGCGATGATTGACGACCTTGCACCCATATGGCCTCCGAGCGCCACGCGGCGCTTTCGACCCGTTAAACATAGCGGATTTGCCACGCGCCGCCACGCTTCACCTCGTCGCGGCGAGTTCGCGGTCCACGACTCAACCCAAATGATATGGTCGCGAGCTATCTGGGGAGATCGAAGAGCAATGCGTAGCCTCGGCAAGGCGGTGCTGGCGACGCTGGTGCTTCTGGTCGCGCCCGCGGCCGCGCAGGAAGCACCGCTTCTCAAGGCGCCGATCACTCAGGTCGCAGCGACGGCGGAACCGTCGACGCCGCCTGTTCGCGTGATTCCTGGCGCGCGGCTGCCTGTCGGCCAGACGATCGCGCCGGCGGAACTGGAGGCCTTCGTCGACGGCTGGATGACCGACGCCATGCGCCGCGAGCACGTGGCCGGCGCGACCGTGTCGGTGGTGCAGAATGGCCAGGTGGTGCTGAAGAAGGGCTACGGCTTCTCCAACCTGGAGCCGCGCAAGCCCGTGGATCCGGACCGGACGCTGTTCCGCATCGGCTCGATCTCGAAGACCTTCACCTGGATTCTGTTGATGAAGGAGGTCGAGGCCGGACGTATCCGCCTCGACGCCCCAATCAATCTCTATCTGAACGAAAAGGTCCGCCTGACCGGCAAATCGCGCGATGTCACTGTGCGCAGCCTCATGGAGCACACGCCCGGCTTCGAAGACCGGGCGCTGGGCCAGCTGTTCGAGCGCGATCCGCGCCGCGTCCGCCCCCTCGACCTCTACCTGCGCCAGGAGCGCCCGGGCCGCGACCGCAAGCCGGGACTGATCTCCAGCTATTCCAACTATGGCGTGGGCCTGGCCGGCGCGGCGGTGACCTTCGGCAAGGGCAAGACATTCGAGCGGATGGTCGAGGACGAAATCACCGTTCCGCTGGGCATGAACCGCACCACGTTCCGCGAACCCCGACCCGAGCGGCGCGGTCTGCCGGCGGCGATGCCCCAGCGGCTGCGGAGCGACATCTCGACCGGGTACAGCTGGCGCAACGCGGGGTTCGCGGCGAACGACTACGAGTACATCGGCCAGGTGGCGCCGGCCGGCTCCGCATCGTCCACCGCGGGCGACATGGCCCGGTATATGCTGATGCTGCTGGGCGACGGACAGTGGAACGGCAAGACCGTGTTCGGGCCACGTGCGGCCCGCGCCTTCCGCTCGCAGCTGCGCCAGACTCCGGACGGCGTGAACGGGTGGGCCCACGGCTTCATGGTCTTCAGCCTGCCGGGCGACTTCAAGGGCTATGGCCACGGCGGCGATACGCTGGCCTTCCACTCCAACATGATGGTGATCCCCGAGCTGGGACTCGGCATCTTCGTCAGCACCAACAGCGAGAACGGCGCAAAGCTCGCCGGCCCCCTCCCCGAGTCGATCGTGCGGTACTTCTACGCCAAGCCCGAGGCGTTCCCGCGGCCGGGCTCGGCGGCGCTGGCCCGGGCGGGCGACCTGTTCGATGGGGCGTACCTGTCCACCCGACGTGCGAATGGCGGGCTGGAAGGCTTTGTCGGCCTGATCGCCGGGTCGTCCGAGGTCGAGGTCACCTCCGGCGGCCGGCTGATCACCCGCAGCCCGCTGGGTGACGAGCGGGCCTGGGTCCCCGACGGACCGGTGGCCGAGGGCCGCTTCATCTCCACCCTCGGCGACAGCCGGCTGATGTTCCACATGGAGCAGGGCCGGGCCGTGAGCTACCGCGGCGCGATCAACGCCCAGACCGAAAAGCGCGCGCCCTTCACCGAACGGCTGAGCACGCTGACGTGGATGGCGGGGCTCACTCTGTTCGCCGCCCTGGCCAACTTCGCAGGCCTTGCGCTGCGCAACCGTCGCGAGGTGCGGCAAAACCAGATCCAGGCCAGGGCCGCCATCGTTCAGACCATGCAGGCGGGCCTTTGGCTGGCGTCCTTCGTCCTGTTCGGTCTCTGGGCCAGCGGCGCATCGGACATCCAGGCGCTCATGTACGATTTCCCCGGCCTGCTCCTGGTGACCGCGTCGGCCTCCGCCCTCGTCGCCTCGGCGCTGGGCCTGCTGACGATCGCCGCGCTGCTGTCGGTCTGGCAGGGCGGTCGCCGGGTCGATTCGTGGTCAGCCTCCCGAAAGACGTTCTTCACGATTTCGGTGCTGATCTACACGGCCTTCTCCGTGCTTCTGGCGATGAACGGGGCCCTCGAGCCCTGGAGCAGCTAGGGCGCAGTCCACGCCGGTTCGGCGTCCAGATTGTGCTCCGGACTAAGGCGCCGAGCCTCTTTGCCCCGATCAGGCCCCGCCTGATCGGGAGAGGCTTGGGGAACAGCCTGCGACCGCTGGTCGCGACGTGAAAGGCCTCGGCTACAGCCAAGTCTAAACCCCCCCTTAACCAAGGACTGGGAAATTGTTGCCTACCTGGAGGGGAGACGCGTCGGCGCGCCCCTTCGCGTGTCGGGGGGGCGAGGGGCCTTGAACCAGTTTACGGCCATGCTGCAGAGGTTTGGGATCGGCCGTCTGGCCGCGATCCTGGGCCTTGCCGCCGGCGTCGCCGCTGTCGCCGCCGCCATCTTCCTGAACCTGGGCCAGCCCAAGTCCCTGTTGTACTCGAACCTCGATCTCAAGGAGGCGGGGTCCATCACCGCCGCCCTGGACCAGGCCGGCGTGAAGTATGAGGTGAAGGGCGATGGTTCGACCATCCTGGTGCCCCGCGACGAGGTGGCGTCCACCCGCCTGATGCTGTCCAGCAAGGGCCTGCCGACGGCAGGCTCGGTCGGTTATGAGATCTTCGACGAAGCCAACGCCCTGGGGCAGACCGACTTCGTCCAGCAACTGAACCGCCAGCGCGCCCTGGAAGGCGAACTAGCCCGCACCATTCAGGGCCTGGACGGGATCAGCTCGGTGCGCGTGCACCTGGTTCTGCCCAAGCGCCAACTGTTTGAGGAGGAGGCCGAGCAGCCCTCCGCCTCGGTGACGATCGGTGTCGGCGGCCGCGAGCCGACGCCCGATCAGGTGCGCGCCATCCAGAACCTGGTGGCCGGCGCTGTTCCCAACATGAAGCCCGACCGCGTGACGGTCGTCGACCAGCACGCCAAGACGCTCTCGGGCGGCGACGTCGGCATGGCCGCCGAGGCCGACGGCCGCAAGTCGGAGGTCGAGCAGCGCATCGCCAAGCAGGTGAGGCAGCTGGTGGAGGGCGTGGTCGGCGCCGGCAAGGCCCGTGTCAACGTCACCGCCGACTTGGAGTTGGCGCGGGTGACCGTCCAGCAGGAGACCTTCGATCCGGACGGTCAGGTGATCCGTTCGGAAAGCACCGCTGAAGAAAGCAGCCGCGACAACGATCAGGCCGGTTCGGGCCAGGCCTCGGTGGCCGCCAACGTCCCTGGCGCCGGGGGCGACGCGGCCAACAACAGCTCGTCCAGCGGCCGCACCGATTCGACCACCAACTACGAGATCTCCAAGACCGTCCGCACCGAGGTGCAGGAGCCCGGCACGGTGAAGCGCCTGTCCGTCGCCGTGGCGGTCGACGGGGCCACCGGAGCGCCGGGCAAGGACGGCAAGCCCGGCGCCTACACGCCTCGCTCGGCCCAGGAAATGCAGCAGATCGAGCAGCTGGTCCGCTCGGCCGTCGGCTTCAACCAGGAGCGCGGCGACCAGATCAGCGTGATCAACGTGCGGTTCCCCACCGCCGACACCAGCGGCGGGGTCGAGGCCGCCAATCCCCTGATGGGCTTCGACAAGAACGACATCATGCGCGCGGCCGAACTGGCGGTGCTGGCGATCGTGGGGATCCTGATGATCTTCTTCGTCGCCCGCCCCCTGCTGGGCGCCGGTGGCGGCAAGAAGGGCAAGAACGGCGGCCCGGCGATGATCGCGCCCGCCCAGATTCAGCGCGTCATGGTCGCCGCGGACGGCCAGCAGATGCAGCTTTCGGGGGACAACCAGCTGGCGCTGCCCGGTCCGATGGGCTCCGAGGACCCGAACCACCGCATCGACATGGCCCGCGTCGACGGCCAGGTCCGCGCGAGCGCGGTGAAGAAGGTTTCCGAGTTCGTGGAACGTCACCCCGACGAGTCCGTGGCGATCCTCCGCTCCTGGCTGCATGAGACGACCTGATGGCGCGTTCTCCCGGTAAGAACATCGTCGATCCCTCCCGCCTGAACGGGGCGGAGAAGTGCGCCGTGGTCCTCCTCGCCTTGGGCGAAGAGCACGCCCACGTCTGGCAGGCCCTGGACGAGGAGGAGATCAAGGAGATCTCCCAGGCCATGGCGTCGCTGGGCAACGTGACCGCCGCGGTCGTCGAGGACCTGTTGGTGGAGTTCGTGTCCGGCGCGGCCGGGACGGGCTCGATCATGGGGTCGTTCGAACAGACCCAGAAGCTGCTGGCCTCCATCATGCCGCCTGAGAAGGTGGACCAGCTGATGGAAGAGATCCGGGGTCCGGCCGGCCGGACCATGTGGGACAAGCTCGGCAACGTGAACGAGGCCGTGCTCGCGAACTACCTGAAGAACGAATACCCGCAAACCGTCGCGGTGGTGCTGTCGAAGATCAAGTCCGAGCACGCCGCTCGGGTCCTGGCCTCGCTGCCCGAGGACTTCGCCCTGGAGTGCGTCATGCGCATGCTGCGCATGGAGCCGGTGCAGCGCGAGATTCTGGACAAGATCGAGCAGACCCTGCGCAACGAGTTCATGTCGAACCTGGCGCGCACCTCCAAGCGCGACAGCCACGAGATGATGGCCGACATCTTCAACGCCTTCGACCGCCAGACCGAGACCCGCTTCATCACCGCCCTGGAAGAGCGCAACCGCGAGGCGGCCGAGCGCATCCGCGCCCTGATGTTCGTGTTCGAAGACCTGTCCAAGCTCGACCCGGGCGGCGTGCAGACCCTGCTGCGCGGCGTCGAAAAGGATCAGCTGGCCCTGGGCATGAAGGGCGCCTCGGACAGCCTGCGCGAGATGTTCTTCTCCAACATGTCGGAACGCGCCGCCAAGATCATGCGCGAGGACATGGAGACCATGGGCCCCGTCCGTCTCAAGGACGTCGACCAGGCCCAGATGGCCATCGTCCAGGTCGCCAAGGACCTCGCCAACAAGGGCGAGATCATGCTGGCCGGCTCGGGCAGCGACGATGAGTTGATCTACTGATGTCCGAAGCGCTCCAGAAATTCAGCTTCGACACCGAGTTCGACGGCAAGGGCGGCGTGGCCTACCAGGCGCCGCGCCCCAAGCGGCTGTACCCGCTGGAGGAGGTCGAGCAACTGCGCGAGGCCGCGCGCGCCGAGGGCGAGCGCGCGGCCATGGCCAGCATCGCGGCCCAGCAGGCCAACGCGCTCAGCCAGATCGCGGCGGCCTGCAACCAGGCCCTGCCCCGGTTGGCCGAGGTGGCTCATGAGCACCGGCTGGGCTCGGCGGCGCTGGCCCTGGCCTGTGCGCGAGCGATCGCCGACGCCGCGCTCGAGAAGTTTCCCGAGGCGCCGGCGCAGGCCGCCCTGGCCTCGCTGGCCCGCGAGATCGACGCCCAGCCGCGATTGGTCGTCTCGGCCGACCCGGTCCTGGCGGAGAGGCTGCAGAGCGTCCTGGACGACACCGCCCGCAGCCTTGGCTTCGAGGGCGCGTTGATCGTGAAGCCCGACGGAAGCTTCGGCCCAAATGCCTTCACCCTCGACTTCGGAGACGGCCAGGCGGCCTACGATCCCGCCTTGGCCGCCCAGCGCGTGACAGCGGCGCTTGAAGCCGCCCTCGCCTCTGAAGGCCTCCACGCCGAACCCCTTATTCCCGGTTCAGAAAGCTAAGACCCATGGCCGACGACGAACTGAAACTCGACGAGTTCGCGCCTTCAGAAGACGCCGACAACGTCCTGGCGAGCCTGCTCAGCGAAGAGCGCACGGCCGGCGACCTGGCCCCGGTCTTCGACGTGCCCGTGGCCATCTCGGCCGTGCTGGGTCGCTCTTCGATGTCGGTGGCCCAGCTGCTTCAGCTCAGCCAGGGCTCGATCCTGGAGCTGGACCGAAAGGTCGGCGAGGCGATCGACATCTACGTGAACAACCGCCTGGTGGCCCGCGGCGAGGTCGTCATCGTCGACGAGCGCTTGGGCGTGACTATGACGGAAATCATCAAGGACGGCGACGCACAGGCCTGAGGCCTGGCGGACAGGGGAGTTAGAGAATGCGGCTTCTGGTCGTCGGAAAACTGAGCGGACAGCTCGCCACCGCCGTGAAGATGGCGATGAGCGCCGGGGCGAAGGTCAGCCACGTGGAGACCATCGAGGCGGCGACGCACGCGCTGCGCTCGGGCCAGGGGGCGGACCTCCTGATGGTCGACTACGACCTCGATATCGCCGGCCTGATCGCCGCCAACGAGGATGAGCGGATACGCGTGCCGGTCGTGGCCTGCGGCATAGCCGCCGATCCGCAGCGCGCCGCCGCGGCCATCCGGGCCGGGGCCAAGGAATTCATCCCGCTGCCGCCGGAAGCCGAGCTGATCGCGGCGGTCCTGTCTGCGGTGAGCGACGACAACCGCCCGATGGTGGTCCGCGACCCGTCGATGCAGGCGGTGATCTCGCTGGCCGATCAGGTGGCGCCTTCGGACGCCTCGATCCTGATCACCGGAGAGAGCGGCGTCGGTAAGGAAGTCATCGCCCGCTACGTCCACCAGAAGTCGCGCCGGGCCAATCGGACCTTCATCTCGGTCAACTGCGCGGCCATCCCCGAGAACCTGCTCGAGAGCGAACTGTTCGGCCACGAGAAGGGCGCCTTCACCGGCGCGCTCGCCCGCCGCATCGGCAAGTTCGAGGAGGCCAATGGCGGCACCCTGCTGCTGGACGAAATCAGTGAGATGGATACACGGCTGCAGGCCAAACTGCTGCGCGCCATCCAGGAACGCGAAATCGACCGCGTGGGCGGCTCCAAGCCCGTAAAGGTCGACATCCGCATCCTCGCGACCTCGAACCGCGACCTGACCCAGGCGGTGAAGGACGGCACGTTCCGCGAGGACCTGCTCTACCGCCTCAATGTCGTGAACCTTCGCCTGCCGCCGCTGCGCGAGCGTCCGGGCGACGTGCTGGCCATGGCCGAGTTCTTCGTGAAGAAGTACGCCGCCGCCAACGGCATGGCCGAGAAGCCGCTGGGCCAGGAAGCCAAGCGTCGTCTGGCCGGCCACCGCTGGCCCGGCAACGTGCGTGAGCTCGAGAACGCCATCCACCGCGCGGTGCTGCTCTCGGTGGGACCCGAGATCGACGAGAACGCCATCCGCCTGCCCGACGGCCAGCCGCTGGCGGCCGTGGACGCGCACGCCCGCACGGCTCAGGCGGCCGCCTCGGCCGCGGACATCGCCACCCGCTCGTTCGTCGGCCAGACCGTCGCCGAGGTGGAGCAGACGCTGATCATCGAGACGCTGGAGCATTGCTTCGGCAACCGCACCCATGCGGCCAACATCCTCGGCATCTCGATCCGCACGCTGCGCAACAAGCTGAAGGAATACACCGAGGCCGGCGTCTCCGTGCCGGCCCCGCAGATGGGCGCGAACGCGGCTTAACCTTCGATGGCGGACACCGGCTCCACCTACCGATACAATACCGCGCCCTCACCCAAGGACGTGTGGGGCATGCTGGCGCGTGGCGAAGTCGCCATGGCGCTCGGCATCGTCGGCATCGTCGTCCTGCTGATCCTGCCGATCCCCGCCTTCGTCCTGGACTTCCTGCTCACGATCTCGATCGGCTCTTCGATCCTGATCCTGATGACGTCGATCCTGCTCAAGCGGCCGCTGGACTTCACGTCGTTCCCGACCGTGCTGCTGGTCGCGACCCTGTTCCGGCTGGCCCTCAACATCGCCACCACCCGGCTGATCCTCAGCCATGGCCACGAGGGCGCCCACGGCGCCGGGGCCGTGATCGAGACGTTCGGCAAGCTGATGATGGGTGGCAACTTCGCCATCGGCGTCATCGTCTTCATCATCCTGGTGATCGTGAACTTCGTCGTGATCACCAAGGGTTCCGGCCGGATCGCCGAGGTCGCGGCCCGCTTCACCCTCGACGCCATGCCCGGCAAGCAGATGGCGATCGACGCCGACCTGTCGTCGGGCCTGATCGACCAGGAGCAGGCCAAGCTGCGCCGCAAGGAGCTGGAGCAGGAATCGACCTTCTTCGGCGCCATGGACGGCGCCTCGAAGTTCGTCCGCGGCGACGCGATCGCGGGCCTGATCATCCTGGCCGTCAACGTGATCGGCGGCATCCTGATCGGCGTGCTGCAGCACAATGTGCCGATCGCCGAGGCCTTCTCCAGCTACACGATCATGTCGATCGGCGACGGCCTGGTCAGCCAGATTCCGGCTCTGATCATCTCGATCGCCGCGGGCTTCCTGGTCTCGAAGGCCGGCGTCGAAGGCTCGGCCGACAAGGCGCTGGTCTCGCAGTTGGCCATGAACCCGGTCGCCCTTGGTATGGTCGCGGCGACCGCCGGCGTGCTGGCCTTGATCCCGGGCATGCCGATCATCCCGTTCGCGGCCCTGTCGATCGGCGCCGGCGTCCTGGCCTGGCGGCGCGCGCAGAAGGCCAGCGAGCCTGAGCCCATCGCCATCGAGCCCGCCGCAGCGGAACCCGAAGACGAGCCGATCGGCCAGACCCTGGCCATCGACGAGATCAAGATCGAGCTGGGCTACGGCCTGCTGCCGCTGATCAACGACCTGGAAGGCCGCCGCCTCACCGACCAGATCAAGGCGCTGCGCCGCACCCTGGCCGCCGACTTCGGCTTCGTGATGCCGTCGGTCCGCATCCTCGACAACATGCGTCTGCCCTCCATGGGCTACTGCCTGCGCATCAAGGAGATGGAGGCCGGCTCGGGCGAGGTGCGGATCGGCCAGCTGATGGCGATGGACCCGCGCGGCGCCCAGGTCGACCTGCCCGGCGAGCATGTGAAGGAGCCGGCGTTCGGCCTGCCAGCGACCTGGATCGACGACTCGCTGCGCGAGGAAGCCAGCTTCCGCGGCTACACCATCGTGGACCCGGCCACAGTGCTCACCACGCATCTGACCGAGATCCTCAAGGAGAACATGCCCGATCTGGTGACCTACGCCGAGGTCCAGAAGCTGCTCAAGGAGCTGCCGCCCGAGCAGAAGAAGCTCTCGGACGACCTGATCCCCACGGTCGTCTCGGCCACCACCGTCCAGCGCGTGCTGCAGTCGCTGCTGCGCGAGCGGGTCTCGATCCGCGACCTCGGCGCCATCCTGGAAGGCATCGGAGAAGCCGCCCCGCACACCACATCGATCACCATGCTGGTCGAACAGGTCCGCGGCCGCCTGGCTCGCCAGCTCTGCTACGCCTACCGCGGCGACGACGGCGCCCTGCCGATCGTGTCGCTGTCGCCCGAGTGGGAGAACGCCTTCGCCGACGCCCTCGTGGGGGCGGGCGAAGAGAAGCAATTGGCGCTGGCCCCCTCGCGCCTGCAGGACTTCATCCGCAACGTGCGCGAGACGTTCGAACGCGCCGCGCTCGCCGGCGACACCCCGGTGCTGCTGACCAGCCCGACGGTGAGGCCCTACGTCCGCTCAATCATCGAACGCTTCCGCGGCCAGACCCCGGTCATGAGCCAGAACGAGATCCACCCCCGCGCGCGCCTCAAGACGGTGGGTTCGATCTAGCTTCCCCGAGAGCGCGCGGCGGAGCGGGGAAACCTCTTCCACCAAACTAGGCCAGGGCCGCAGAGCCTCGTTCCTGCGAGGGTCGGACGCCCGGCCGGCCGCGCGCCGTCTTCACGCCGCGATCCTCGGGCCCCTTGGTCCCCTCTCGCGGGAAGGCAGTTGAACGCTCATTCAAGTCGTGCTTAGGTCTGAGTTGAACGCTCAACCAAGGCCCCGATGGAAGACCTGCCCACCCGCGACCGTCTGGTCTTCGCCGCGCTCAAGCTCTTCGGGGAGAAGGGGTACCTCAGCACATCCATCCAGGACATCCTGCGCGAGGCCGGCGCGAATGCGGGCAGCCTGTACCATGCGTTCCCCACCAAGCAGGACGTGCTGATCGCGGTGCTGGACCTCTATCGCCAGGGCATCGAGCCGATGCTGCTGGCCCCCGCCTGGGACGGCGTGGACGATCCCATCGAGAAGGTATTCGCGCTGCTGGCGCGCTACCGCGGGATGCTCGAGGCCACCGACTGCCTCTACGGCTGCCCGATCGGCTCGATCGCACTGGAGCTGCACGAGCCCGACCCGCCGGTCCGCGAGCTGCTGTCGCTCAACTTCACCCAATGGGTCGGCCACATCGAGCGCTGCCTGGACGAGGCGGGAGACCGCCTGCCCGCCGACCTCGACCGCCGGATGGTGGCGATCCTGGTGCTCAACGTCATGGAGGGGGGCGTGATGCAGTCGCGCACCCACCGCACGCTGGAAGCGTTCGACGCCTCGGTGGCGGGCCTTCGCGACTACCTCAACCGGCTGGAGCAGGCCGCATCAGGGGGACAGCCCAAATGAAGATCATCGGACGCCTCACGGCCGCTGCGGCAGCGCTCGCCCTTGCCGGCAGCGCCGCCGCCCAGTCGATCAAGGACTACCCAGACGTGACCGACACCTCGTTCGTACAGGCGAACGGCCACAAGGTGCTGCGGATCGCCATCGACGTGCCCGCGCCACGCAAGGCCGTGTGGGAGCGGTTCACCACGACCGAGGGCTACCGGGCCTGGGCGGTCCCCGTGGCGCTGGTGGACGGCAAGCTCGGTGGGACGATTGAGGGCAGCTACGACTTCAAGGCAAGGATCGGCGACGTCGACAACATCCGGAACCAGATCGTCGTCTTCCAGCCGGAGCAGACGCTGGCGATCCGCAACGTGAACGCACCCAAGACCCTGCCCGGCCGTGAGCAGTTCGGCGAGATCGTCACGGTGATGGAGTTCGCGGACGCCTCGGCGGGCGGCACGCGGGTGACCCTGACAGCCGTCGGCTACAAGCCCGGCGAGCCATACGACACCCTCTACAAGCACTTCGGCTGGGGGAACGCCTACTCCCTGATGAAGCTGAAAGAGAGCTTCACCAAGGGGCCGATCGACTGGAAGCAGGTTCAGGCCCAGCAGGAGGCCAAGGCCGCCTCCGCGAAAGTGGCGCCGCCCAAGGGAGCGAACTGAGATGAATACGAAAACCCTCGCCCGAGTGACCCTGGTCGCCACAGCCGCTCAGGTCGGCATGGTGGTCGCGGGCCACTTTTCACCGGCCGTCGCCGGGGCTTTCGCCCTGGGCGGCATGGGAATCTCGCTTGTGGCCGGCGTGTTCTACGCAAGGCTCGCGAGAGCCGGCTGGGCCATGAGCCTGGTGGGCGGCGTGCTCGCCGGAGGCGCCTGCGCGTTCCTGGGGATCGGGGCGTCGGTGCTTCTGGGCGACGTCCCGCCTTCGCTCCTGGCTTTCGGAACGGCCGGATCGGCCGTGGCGGGCCTGATCGGCGGCGCGGCCGGAAAGGCCACGGCGCCGCGCTCAACCGTCACGGGCTAGTCGCAGGCCGTTGCAGGCCGTCGCCCCGGCTGATAGCGGTTCGGGCCTTGGGCGAGGCGTTCGCCCCACTTGAGTCTCGGAATCCGGATGCGGCGACCCCTTGAGCGACCCCAGGGCCTTCCACGACAATTCCTGTGGGATCTGCTGACCTTCGAGAAGCTGATCACCAGCACGGTCGTCCATCTGGTCTACTGGGCCGGCCTGGGCATCATCGGCGTGATCGCCTTCGGCGTCGTGGGCGCCTCTGTGGGTGTGGCCATCCGCGAGGGGGGCTGGGGCATCTTCCTGGCCGCGGCGGTGTTGGGCGTGGGCCTGATGGGCGTCTTCATCGCGGTGCTGCTCTGGCGCGCCTTCTGCGAGTTCTACGTGGCCGTCTTCCAGATCAGCGAAGACCTTCACGTCCTGCGTCAGGACGTGGAGCGCGAGCGGAACGGCCGCTAGGGGTCACCGCCTCGCGATGAGCCCAGGCAGCGGCTCTCCAGCGCCTTAGCTCGCGCGCTTGCGCAGCCCCATTTCGTCCATGGCGGCGGCCTCGACGCGACCCTGCAGCTTGCGGGCCTCGAGGCGGAGGTTGTCGGCGATGTGCTCGTACTTCTTCTGGGCCTCGAAGGCCTCGGAGAGCGCATCGCGAGCCCCGGCCTCCTCGATGAGGATGACGTCGATCTCTGACTGGATCCTGGCCTTGCGGATCTTCAGGCCCTCGAAGAAGCCGGCTCGGTAGATGCCGGCCTCGGCCTCCTGGGCGGAGTAGGCCATCTCGGCCTCGCCCTCGGCGTCCAGCATCGCCATCCGCAGTTCGCAGGCGACGCGGCGGTCGACGATCTCGGCCAGCCGCTTCTGCAGGACCTCGGCCTCGTAGGTCGACAGCTTGATCAGGGATTCGGCCCAACTCACGCGGCGGCTCCTTGCAGGATGTCAGAGAGGCCCTGGAAGCTGTCGTCCAGGCTGGTGGCGTCGTTGGGGTTCTGAGACAGGAACGCCTCGACGGCAGGATTGAGGGCGATGGCCCGGTCGATGAGCGGATCGGCCCCGGCGCGATAGGCGCCGATGCGGATCAACTCTTCCATGTTGGAATAGGCGGAGAGCGCCTCGCGGGCCTGGCGCACGATGATGCGCTCTTCCGGCGACTGGCAGCCGGGCATGGTCCGGCTGATCGACTTCAGCACATTGATCGCTGGGAAGCGGCCGCGCTCGGCGATGGCCCGCTCCATCACGATGTGTCCGTCCAGGATGCCTCGGACGGCGTCCGCGATCGGCTCGTTGTGGTCGTCGCCGTCCACCAGCACCGTGAACAGGCCCGTGATCGGGCCGGCCTGGGTGCCGTCGGGCCGGATTGGCCCTGGGCCGGCGCGTTCCAGAAGCTTGGGCAACTCGGTGAAGCAGGTGGGCGTGTAGCCCTTGGTGGTCGGGGGCTCGCCGGCGGCCAGGCCGATCTCTCGCTGGGCCATGGCGAAGCGGGTGACCGAGTCCATCAGGCAGAGGACTTCCAGGTCCTGGTCGCGCAGGAACTCGGCGATGGCCATGGTCATGTAGGCGGCCTGCCGGCGCTTCAGGGCCGGCTCGTCCGAGGTGGCGACCACGACGATGGCGCGGCGCAGGCCTTCCTCGCCCAGGGTCTCTTCGATGAACTCGCGGACCTCCCGGCCCCGTTCGCCGATCAGGCCCACCACGACGGCGTCGCAGTCCGCGTTCTTGGCCAGCATCGACAGCAGCACCGACTTGCCGACGCCCGAGCCGGCGAAGACGCCCAGGCGCTGGCCGCGGCAGCAGGTGGTGAAGACGTTCATGGCCCGCACGCCAAGGTCCAGGCGCTCGCCCACCCGGGCGCGGGCGTGAGCCGACGGGGGCGGGGCGCGGAGGGGGTACCCCACGATGCCCTGCGGCAGCGGGCCCTTGCCGTCGATCGGTTCACCAAACGCGTCAACGATTCGGCCCAGCCAGGCCTTGGTCGGACGCACGGCGGAACCCAGCGGCTGGATGCGGATTTCCGCCCCGGGCGCCACGCCCTCGACAGGCCCGAACGGCATCAGCAGGGCGCGGTTCTCGCGGAAGCCCACCACTTCGGCGGCCACCGGCTTCTCGGCGAGGCGGGTGATCTCGGCGCGGGCGCCCACCGCCAGGCGCGACAGACCGCCGCGCGCCTCGATCAGGAGGCCGTTCACCGCGGCGACCCGCCCGGAGACCGTCAATGGATCAAGCCGCTCGATCGCGGCCACAAGGCTCTGCACGCACGCCCCTTGAGCTATGTGCGAGACCATGGCCTCGCAGGCTTAAGGGGTTGTGAAGAACTGGCTCTGCCTTGGCGCCTGGTCGGCGATTTTTGCCGCGTCCAGGCGCCGCAGTCGGATCTCTAGTGAACGTCGGTCACCGTCGGCGTCCCCGCCGGACCAGCCTTACGGCTGCGGGTCTTGGCGACCACCGCCTCGGTGGTGGCCTTGGCCTGGTCGATCAGGTCCTCGCCCTTGGTGCGGGCCTCCTCGATCAGCGCATGCCCCCGGGCCTTGGCGTCATCGATCATCGGGCCGGTCGTGGCGGCGATCTTCTCGCGGTTGCGCCAGGCCAACACGCCGGCCACGCCGATCACGGCGGCGCCGATGAGAAACAGCGGGTTCTTCGGCACGGCGCGCAGCATTGGCGCCAGAGCGAGCGCCTGCTTCACGCGGTCGCGGCGCCACGGCATCTGGTAGGGCGCAAGGGTCTCGGGATGGTCGGTCATGGCGTTACTCCGGCCTCTGTTGGCCGGTGAAACCCCTGTGAGAGCAAGGCGTTCCCACCCTCTGCTTCGAAGGGAGTGTCCAATCACGAAAGATTCAACAGAGGTGCGACTCGACGGCCCGCCGGCTCCGCTTGAGTCCGATTCGGAAATCAGATTAACGATTCTCACTTGGGGACCAGCACCATTAACCGGTCTTAAAGGACGCTCGGGCAGGTTAACGGTGAGCCGAAGAGCGGAGGCATCCGTTCGCCGGGTATGCGGGGACGCGGGCAGGAGAGGCTAATGCGCGTATTGTTGATCGAGGACGATAGCGCGACTGCGCAAAGCATCGAATTGATGCTCAAGTCCGAAGGTTTCAACGTCTATACTACGGACCTGGGTGAAGAAGGCGTCGATCTGGGCAAGATCTACGACTACGATCTCATCCTTCTGGACCTGAACCTGCCCGACATGAGCGGCATGGACGTCCTGCGGACCCTTCGCGTCGGCAAGATCAACACCCCGATCATGATCCTGTCGGGGACGGCCGAGATCGAGACGAAGGTGAAGACCTTCTCGGGCGGCGCCGACGACTACATGACCAAGCCGTTCCACAAGGACGAACTAGTGGCCCGCATCCACGCGGTGGTCCGCCGCTCGAAGGGCCACGCCCAGTCGGTCATCAAGACCGGCGACATCGTGGTCAACCTCGACGCCAAGACCGTGGAAGTGAACGGCATCCGCGTGCATCTGACCGGCAAGGAATATCAGATGCTCGAGCTGCTCTCGCTCCGGAAGGGCACGACGCTCACCAAGGAAATGTTCCTGAACCACCTGTACGGCGGCATGGACGAACCCGAGCTGAAGATCATCGACGTCTTCATCTGCAAGCTCCGGAAGAAGCTCGCGGCGGCCGCCGACGGCAAGCACCACATCGAGACCGTTTGGGGCCGCGGCTACGTGCTGCGCGATCCCATGGAAGTCGGCGCGACGATCGCCGCCTAAGCCGCACCCCAGTAGCGTAGCGTCAGTAACGGAACGCCCGCCTCCACCGGCGGGCGTTTTCGTTTTCAGCGAGCCAGTCTAGCCTCCGCGCACAAACGGGAGGGACTGAGGCGTGCTTCGTTACCTTGCGCTCCTGGTGGCGCTGATGCTGGGGTCGTGGATCGCGTTCAACGATCAGCTGTTGCCCGAGTCCCAGCCGGCCAGCGCGCCGGCCAGCGTCTTCTCGGCCGACCGAGCCTTCGCCGACGTCACGCTCCTCGCCTCAGAACCGCACCCGATCGGCTCGCCCGCCAACGTCCGCGTGCGCGACGCCCTGGTGGCCCGGATGACCGAGCTGGGACTCTCGCCTCAGATCCGCCCCGGCGTAGGCGTACAGCAGCCGAAGTGGGCGCCGGGGATGGTTGTCGCCGGCCCGGTCGAGAACGTGATCGGGATCCTGCCCGGCCGCGATCGCACCAAACCGGCGCTGGCGATCATGTCGCACTACGACAGCGTGCCCGGCTCGCCTGGCGCCGCCGACGACATCATGGGCGTCGCCGCTTCGCTGGAAGCCATCCGCGCGATCAAGGCCCGCGGCGTGCCCGCCCGCGATGTCATGCTGGTCGTCACCGATGGCGAGGAAGCCGGCCTGCTGGGCGCCAACCACTTCTTCCGGCGTGATCCGCTCGCCAAGCGGATCGGGCTGGTCCTGAACCTGGAGGCCCGCGGCTCATCCGGCCGGGTCAACATGTTCCAGACCAGCAAGGAGAACGGCGAACTCATTCGCCTCTTCCAGCAGACCGCCCAGCGACCCGCCAGCTCGTCGCTAGCCGTGATGATCTACGAGAAGATGCCCAACGACACCGATATGACCGAGAGCCTGGCCGCAGGCATCCCAGGCATGAACTACGCGATCATCGGCCGCCAGTTCGACTACCACAGCGCCACCTCGACGCCGGCCAATCTCGAGCGCGGCTCGTTGCAGGACATGGGAACCCAGCTCCTGGCTGTCGCCAGCGAGGCGGCGTTCTCGAGGGACCTTCCCGGAAAGTCGGCCTCGCCGATCTACTCGAACCTCTTCGGCGACATTGTGGTGGCCTATCCCGTCTGGTTCGGCTGGGTGCTGCTGCTGGTGGTCGCCGTGCTGCTGGCCTTCTCGGTGCGCTGGGCCCGCCATTCCGGCGAGTTCGAGGCCATGGACATCCCGCGCGGCATGGGCGCGCTGGCGTTCGGGGCGCTGGGCTCGGTCGCCGCGCTGCAGTTCGCCCGCCACCTGACCGGCTCCGGGTTCGGCTTCATCGAGCAACGGTTCCTGATGGCGCATGCCGCGCCCTGGGAATGGGCGATCATGCTGCTGTCGCTGGGCTTCCTGATGCTGTCGGCGGGCGACCTGGCCCGGGGACGGCGCTGGATGGCCGCGGTGCCGGTACTGTTGGGGCTGGGCTGCTCGGCCTTCGGCGAATTCGACATGATCGGAGCCGTGACCGGCGTTCTGGCCGGCGTCCTGGGGCTTTTCGTCTACAAGACCCGCACCACCCGCAAGGGCGCATGGGCCGGCGTGCTGGTGCTGGGCTTCGTCCTGGCGATCATCGTCCAGGCGGCGTTCCCGGCGGCCTCGTATGTACTGGTCTGGCCGCTGCTGGCGGGCGCCATCGGAGCCGCGGCCACGGCGCTCAGCGCCCGGCGCGGCGTACTGCCCACCGTGCTCCTGGTCGTTCTGGCCGCCGCGGCTCTGGGCTGGCAGGGCGGCATCTCGCATTTCGCCTTCGAGGCCATGGATCTGATGCCGCTGTTCGGCATCCAGATGGTCACGGCGGGCCTCGTGCTGTGGCCGCTGGCCCAGCCGGACAACGGTGCGCAGAAAGGGCTCGTCGTCGGCATGATTCTGCTGGCCGGCGGGCTGACGCTGACGCTGTTCATCCGCTCGGACGAACCCTGGTCGCCGCGGTTCCCGCAGGTGAGCTACGTGGGCTATCTGGTCGATCAGGACACCGGTAAGGCTTGGCGCTACGCCCCTAAGGTCGACAAGACGTCCTGGACCCGCAGCGTTCTGGGCGCCGAAGGCGGCTCACCCACGCTGATGAAACACTGGGCCTGGCGCAATCCGCAGCTGGCTGTGGCCGCGCCGCCGGTCGCCGAGACCGCGCCCCAGGTGACGCTGGTGAAACAGGCCGACGGATCGGTGCGCCTGAACGCCTTGCCTCCGGCCGGCGCGCGCACGTTGGCGCTACAGATCCGCGCCAGCACCGCGGCCCAGGCCAACAGCCTGTCGGGCGTGCCGATCACGCTGGCGCTGCCGGCGGGCGAATGGGTCAAGGTGAACTGGCAGGCGCCCGGCAATGGCGTGGAGCTGATCATACGCCCCAGCGGCCCCGGCCGCCTGGACGTGCGATATGTGGCCGGGCTGGAGCGTTGGCCGTCCGGCGTCGCGCCCCTGCCCGCCCGCCCGGCCGACGTCATGGCCTGGGACACCTCGGACTCGACCTGGGTGGCCGGCACTCGCGCGTTCAGCTGGTGATGGCGTTGGGGGCAAGGCTGGCGCTATAGGCTCGTCATGACCGCCAACAACCGTATCGTCCTCTCCAGCGACCACAGCGCCATCGCCCTGCGACAGGTCATCGCCGCGCACGTCGAAGCGCTAGGCTGGGTGGCCGTCGACATCGGGCCCATGACCCCCGAAAGCACGCCCTATCCCCAGCATGGCGAGGCCGCGGCGCGGCGGGTCGCCTCGGGCGATTGCCGCTTTGGGATCATCCTCTGCGGCACCGGCCAGGGCATCATGATGGCCGCGAACAAGGTCAGGGGCATCCGTTGCGGCGTGTGCGGCGACACCTTCTCCGCCCGCATGATCCGCCAGCACAACGATGCCAACATGATCGCGCTGGGCGCGCGGGTGATCGGCGAAGGGCTGGCGCTCGACATCGTCGATGCGTTTCTCACCGCTCCGTTCGACGGCGGCCGGCATGCGCCGCGAGTGGCGATGATCGACGCGCTGGAGGGGTAGCCCGCCGGCGCGCGAAGGGTTATCCCGCCGCCATGAGCGACGTCACGATCTACCACAACCCCAGCTGCGGGACCTCGCGGAACACCCTGCAGCTGCTGCGCGACAAGGGCGTCGAGCCCAAGGTCGTCGAGTATCTGAAGGTCGGCTGGACGCGCGAACAGCTCGAGGATCTGCTGAAGCGGATGGAGCTGGGCGCGCACGACATCCTGCGGGTGCGCGGCACCAACGCCGAAGCGCTGGGCCTGACCGATCCCAACGTGTCGGACGAGGCGATCATCGCCGCGATGATCATCGAGCCTGTCCTGGTGAACCGTCCGATCGTGGTGACGCCCAAGGGCGCGGCGCTCTGCCGGCCGGCGGACCTGGCCCTGTCCCTGCTCTAGCTTGCGCGGCGGACCGCTTCGCGCCTAGGTCCCGGTATGACAGTCACCACGGACACGGTCGGGTTCGTTCGCCGGATCGTCGCCGGCTGGACAGAGCAGACCGACCAGCACCCTGTTTACGACCTCCTCCGCCTTCTGGGCCGGTGGCGCTCGCACATGCTGGCCAACACCTTCATCTCGCTGCAGGGCGGCGCGGTCATCTGGGGCGGTCCCTTCGCGGGCATGAACTACGTACGGCGAGCGACCGAAGGGGCGCTGATCCCCCGGCTGTTGGGGACCTACGAGTCCGAGCTCCATCCCCACCTCGCCGCCTTTGCGGCTGAGGGGCCCGACTGCGTGATCGATGTGGGGTGCGCGGAGGGCTACTACGCCGTCGGCCTGGCCCGGATGATGCCGGGCGTCGTCATCCATGCGCACGACATCGACGAGAAGGCGCGGATCGCGTGCGCCGACCTCGCCGCGCGCAACGATGTGGCCGACCGCGTGATCGTGGGCGGCGAGTTCAGACCGCAGGACTTCGAGGCCTTCGCCGGCCGTCGCGTCCTGGTGATGGTCGACGCCGAGGGCGCCGAGCTGGATGTGCTGCGCCCCGACCTGGCGCCGGCCCTGGCGCAGATGAGCCTCATCGTCGAGACCCACGATGGCTACCGGCGGGACGCCCTGGCGACGATCCGCGCGCGGTTTGAGCCGACCCACGACATCGTCCAGGTGGACACCGGGCCCAAGGTCCTGGACGGGCCGCCGTGGATCCGGAACCTGCCCCACCTGGACCAGCTGCTGGCGGTGTGGGAGTGGCGGGCGTTCCCGACCCCCTGGCTGGTGATGCGGCCCAAGGCCGGCTGAGTTCGGCCCCAAACGAAAAACGCCCGGCGCGAGGCCGGGCGTTTCCGTGGCCATCGCCGGCGTCAGGCGTCGAAGGTGATGACCGATCGGGCGACGGCGCCCGTCTTCATTTCCTCGAAGGCCTCGTTGACCTGGTCCAGCCGGATGCGGCGGCTGATCATGTCGTCGAGGTGCAGCTTGCCGGCCATGTAGGCGTCGACCAGTCGGGGCATGTCGACCGGGAAGCGGTTCGAGCCCATCAGCGAGCCCTGGATGCGCTTCTCGCCCAGGAAGGCGGCGCCCATCAGGCTGATGGTCTGGCCGACCGGGATCATGCCGATGACGTTAGCGGTGCCGCCGCGGCACAGCATGTTGAAGGCCTGCTCGGCCGTCGCGGCGAGCCCGATGGCCTCGAAGCTGTGCTGCACGCCGCCGCGGGTCATCTCCAGCACGGTCTTCACCGCGTCAGGGCCGCCCAGGACGAAGTCGGTGGCGCCCATGGACTTGGCCAGGTTTTCCTTACCCGGCGCCATGTCGATGGCGATGATCCGGCCGGCGCCGGCCAGGGCCGCGCCGTTGACCGCCGCCAGGCCCACGCCGCCGCAGCCGATGACGGCCACGGTGTCGCCGGGACGGACGTTGGAGGTGTGGATCACGGCGCCGACGCCGGTCATCACGCCGCAGCCGATCAGGGCGGCGCGGTCCAGCGGCATGTCCTTGCGGATCGCGACGCAGGCGTTCTCGTGGATCAGCATCTGCTCGGCGAACGACGAGAGGTTCAGGTACTGCAGCATCGGGCCGTTGGCCGAGGAGAGGCGCGGCTCTTCCTCTTCGCGACGCTTGGTCTCGGGCGAGACGCAGCGGGCCATGTGGCCGGTGACGCAGTGGTCGCAGTGGCCGCAGAAGGCCGAGAGGCAGGTGATGACGTGGTCACCCGGCTTCACGTTGCGGACTTCCGAGCCCACGGCCTCGACGACGCCGGCGCTCTCGTGGCCCAGCACGGCCGGCATCGGGTGCGGATACTTGCCCTCGATGAAGTGCAGGTCCGAGTGGCAGACGCCGGCCGCGGCGGTGCGGATCAGCACCTCGCGCGGGCCCGGCTTCCCGATCTTCACGTCCTCGATCTGAAGCGGCTTACCCACTTCACGCAGCACGGCGGCCTTCATGGCGTTTTCCTCTTCTTCGAAACAAGTGTTTGGAGAAGCCTTATCGTCGTTCAGATGGGGCTGGGAAGGCCCTATCTGCGGATCGGCTCGACAACGCCACAGTTGGATTTCATCTAAGCGCCATGGACGACGCCCAGCCGGTCCGCACTGTCACCGCCTTCGACGTCTTCGTGGCGTTCCTTCGGCAGGGCCTGACCGCGTTCGGCGGGCCGGTGGCGCACATCGGCTATTTCCGGCGCGAGTTCGTCGAGCGGCGCGGCTGGATCAGCGAGAGCGCGTTCGCCGACCTGCTGGCGCTCTGCCACTTCCTGCCAGGACCGGCGTCCAGCCAGATGGGCATGGCCATCGGGTTGCGGCAGGCCGGCCTCGCCGGCGCGATGGCCGCGTTCGCCGGCTTCACCCTGCCCGCGGCCGTGGCGATGCTGGCCTTCGCCGAGTTCGCGCCTGAGCTGATGTTCCGCTTCGGCGACGGCTGGATCCACGGCCTGAAGATCGCCGCCGCGGCCGTCGTGCTGCAGGCGGTGGTGCAGATGGCCCGCACGCTGGCCGTGGGTCCGATCCGTGCCGGCATGGCGATCGGCGCGGCGCTGGGCCTGGTGGTGGCGCAGAGCCCGGTGGCCCAGATCATGGCGATCGTCGCGGGCGGCCTGTTCGGGTTCGCGATGCTGCGCGGCGAGACGGCCGACGCCCAGCCCGACGACGCGGTCGAGATGGTCGACACCAAGAGCGCCCTGGTTGCTCTGGCGATCTTCGCGGGGCTGCTGGTGGGTCTGCCGGTGCTGGCGGCCGTCCTGCAGAACCCCGGGCTGGGGCTGGCCAGCGTGTTCTACCGCACCGGCTCGCTGGTGTTCGGCGGCGGCCACGTGGTGCTGCCGCTGCTGGAGCGCGAGGTGGTGGATCGCGGCTGGATGAACCAGGAGGCGTTCCTGATGGGCTACGGCGCCGTCCAGGCGCTGCCCGGGCCGCTGTTCAGCTTCGCGGGCTACGTCGGCGCCGCCCAGACTTACGGGCCGCGCGGCGTCGTGGGCGGGCTCATCGCGCTGTTCGCCATCTTCCTGCCCAGCCTGCTTCTCATCACCGGCGTTCTGCCCTTCTGGGATCGGCTGAAGCGCGAGGGTTGGGCGCGTGGCGTGCTGGCCGGGGTCGGCGCGACCGTCGTGGGCGTCCTGGCGGCGTCGCTCTGGGACCCGGTGCTGCTGACCACGATCAAGCGGCCCGCCGACTGGGCCCTGCTGGCCGCGGCCTTCGTGTTCCTGCATGTGGCGAAGCTGCCGCCCTGGCTGGTGGTCATCGGCTTCGCCGTCGCGACGGGAGTGTTCCTGCGCTAGCGCCGAAAGCTAACCCACGCCCGGCCAGTCAAGAACAATCAGGTTGCCTGGGCGTGCTTCGCACCCACCTTCACCGGCCAGAAGCCAGACAGCTTGGGCCAGCGGAAGGTCCAGGCGGTGGTCTTCTGCGGGATGCAGGCTTCCAGGGCCGAGAGCAGGATCTCGGCCGGGCCGTCGTTCAGGAAGTGGTTGGCGCCTTCGGTGCGGACCACGCGGATCGGGCGGCGGGTGATCGTCTCCTCGGCCAGCCTTTCGGCGGTCTCCAGCGGGGCGAAGTCGTCCATGTCGCCGTGGATCATGTGGATCGGCACGTTCACGCGGCTGAGCGCGCGCCTGGCGTGACGCAGCTGGGGCTTCTGGCCGGTGACCTCGATGACCGCGTGGCGCAGGTCCTTCGGGATCATCTTCAGCGCCTTGCCGCCCAGGTCGAGCAGCCAACGGGCGGTGGGGCCTGCCTCGCCGAAGAAGCCGGACAGCAGGACCAGGCCTGCGACCTTGCCGGGGTTCTGGTCAGCCATGATCGAGGCGATGGCGGCCCCGTAGCTCTGGCCCACCAGCAGCACCTTCTGGCCGGGCGCCGCCTTCAGAACGGGCGCCAGCGCCTCGGCCTGGACGCGGATGTCGGTGACGGGATGTCGCGGCTCGGAGCCGGCATAGCCCGGCCGGTCGACCACGATCATCTCGCGGTCCTGCGGCAGCTCGGCCAGGGTCTCGGCCCAGTACTCGGCCCACGACGGCGCGCCGGTGATGACGACGATCTTCCAGGGCGCCGGCCTGGCGCGGGGCGTCTCGAGCGCCGAGATGCGCCAGCCGTGGCCGCCGCCGGCGATGAAGCTGGTGCGGCGGACCACGTGGTCGGGATAGTCGGCGGACGTGGGGGCGTGCTCAGTGCGGCCCTTGGCGGCGGCCTCGATGGCCGCCCACCCCATCTGGATCACACCCTTCGGCCGTTTGCGAGCCAAGCCCGACCTCCATCACGTCCACCATCACCTGAGAGGGGTGAACGCGCGGTTCAAGAGGCGGTTCTGTGAGCTTTTCGTCATGGTCACGATGACGTGCCCGGCGTGGCCAGCCGGTCACGCAGTTCGCGCTTCAGCACCTTGCCGGTGGGGCCGATCGGCAGTTCGGGGACGATGCGGACCTCGTCGGGCGTCCACCACTTGGCGACGCGGGCGCCGACATGGGCCTTCACCGCCTCCGGGTCGACGCTCTGGCCTGGGCGGAGCACGACCAGCAGCAGCGGCCGCTCGTCCCACTTGGGATGCGGCATGCCGACGGCGGCGGCCATGGCCACGGCCGGGTGCGAACAGGCCGCCTCCTCCAGGTCCAGCGTCGAGATCCACTCGCCGCCCGACTTGATGACGTCCTTGGCGCGGTCCGTCAGGCGCAGGTAGCCCTGGGGGTCGAGGGTGGCGATGTCGCCGGTGTCGAACCAGCCGTCGGCGGTGAAGGCGGCCGACCCGTCCTGCTTGAAATAGGCCGAGGCCACCCAGGGGCCACGCACCTGCAGCTGGCCCGGCGTCTTGCCGTCGCGGGGCAGGAGCTGGCCGTCCTCGCCCACGATCCGCAGGTCGACGCCCCAGAGGCCGCGGCCCTGCTTCAGCTTGCGCTGGAGGGTCTGTTCCTCGGTCTCGTCGGCGTGCTCGGGCAACGCCGTGTTGATGACGCCCAGCGGCGAGGTCTCGGTCATCCCCCAAATCTGGCGCACCTTGCCGCCGAGGCGGTTCTCGATCCGGGCGATCAGTGAGGCGGTGGGCGCCGAACCGCCGATGGCGATGGTGCGCACGGACGTCAACTGACCGCCGGTCTGGTCCAGGTGGTCGGCCACGCCCACCCAGATGGTCGGCACGCCCAGCAGGAAGGTGACGTTCTCGGCCGCGATCAGCTCGCAGACGCTGGGGCCGTCCAGCAGCCGGCCCGGCAGCACCAGGGTCGCCCCCACCAGGGGGGCGGCGTACGGCGTGCACCAGGCGTTGGCGTGGTACATCTGGGCGCAGGGCATGACCACGTCGCGGGCCGACAGGTCGAAGGCGTCGGGCAGCGCCAGCGCGAGGGCGTGCAGCACCGTCGAGCGGTGGCCGTAGAGCACGCCCTTCGGGTTGCCCGTGGTGCCGGACGTGTAGCAGAGGCCGGACGCGCTCTTCTCGTCGATGTCGGGCCAGTCGAAGTCCGGGGTCTGGGCCGCCAGCAGGTCTTCGTAGACCAGCGTATCGGGCGGCGCGTGCGCGGCGTCGGTCATGGCCACGAACGTCTTCACGGTCGCCATCTTCGGGCCGATCTCGGCGACGAGGTCGTTGAAGGTGATGTCGAAGAGAAGGACCGAGTCCTCGGCATGGTCGGCGACCCAGACCACCTGATCCGGGTGGAGCCGCGGGTTGATGGTGTGCAGCACCGCGCCGATGCCGGTGACCGCGAAGTAGAGCTCGAAGTGGCGATGGGTGGACCAGGCCAGGGTGGCCACCCGGTCGCCCGGTTTCACGCCCAGCGCCAGCAGCGCCTTGGCCATCTGCTTGGATCGCGTGAGCGCGTCACGATAGCCGTACCGGTGGATGGGCCCCTCGACCGTGCGCGTCACCACCTGCCGGTCGCCATGGTAGAGCGCCGCATGCTCCAGGATCGACGGGAGCGTCAGCGGTCGGTCCATCATCAGCGCAAGCATGGGTCCTCCGAGGTTTTCCGCACAGGCTAGGGCATGGCGGGCGACGGGCGAAGCCCTGCGCGCCGCAGGCGCTGTTGAGATTCAACCACGAACCACACGAACCACACGAACATGCGGTCGCGCGCTCCGAGCTGTGGCCTGGGAGCGTTCGTGTGGTTGGTGTGGTTCGTGGTTCGAAATGGAGGGCGCTTCGCGCGGGTGGCGCGTCAGCCGGAGGGGCGCCAGGGCGGCTTCGAGGGACGCGCCGGGGTGTGATCCGGGGCCGTCGCGTGCAGGCCGGCGGTGAAGGCGCGGGCGGCGGCGTTGGCGGCGGCGACGTCTTCGGGTGTGGCGGGTTCGGGGTCGGGGAAGAAGGTGGGCGCCGGCAGGTCTCGCCAGCGTTGGGCGTAGTCGTC
>NZ_SCTC01000044.1 GCF_004299445.1 Phenylobacterium sp.
TCGGCGGCGGCCGGCAGGGGCGCCCGGGCGGCGCCGGCGGCGGCTTCGGCGGCTTCTCCCAGCGCGGGGCCGACACCCGGGCCAAGCTCGAGATCGACCTCGTCGACGCCATCCGTGGCGGCAAGCAGCGTATCGCCTTCTCGGACGGCCGCACCATCGACGTCACCATCCCCAAGGGCGCCCAGGACGGCCAGAGCCTGCGCCTGAAAGGACAGGGCGCGCCCGGCCGCTCGGGCGCCGGCGACGCCTTCATCGAGATCGTCATCAAGCCGCACCCGCTCTATCGGCGGGAAGACGGCGCGCTGGTCATGGACCTGCCCATCGCCTTCTACGACGCGGTGCTGGGCGGCAAGGTCGAGGCGCCGACCCCTGACGGCCCGGTCAACGTCGCGGTGCCCAAGGGCGCCAACACCGGCACGCGCCTGCGCCTGAAGGGCCGGGGCCTTTCGGACGCCAAGGGCCACCGCGGCGACCTCTTCGCCCGCCTGGTCGTCGTCCTCCCGGAGGGACCCGATCCCGCCCTGGACGCCTTCGCCGAAGAGGCCCGCGCGAAACGCCCCTACACGCCGAAGCGGCGCTAGGTCCCCTTCTCAGGAGCCTCATGGCCGGGCTTGTCCCGGCCACCCAGATACGAGGCGCTCGCAGCAAGGCGCGCGGCATCGACGCCGCGGGTCATCAGTCGGACGACGGCGCTTCTGGGTGGCCGGGACAAGCCCGGCCATGACGTTCCAATTTAGGGGCGATATGGCCAGCGTAGCTGTTGGCCTAACCAACGTGACCTAATATCCGTGTTCAGCCGGGGTTCAGTCCGGGCCTCGTACTCAAGGTCTCCATGAAACGCCTCTTCGCCCTTGCCGTCCTGGCGCTGGTTGCAGCCGGTCCCTCCGTGGCCGACGCGCAATCCGGCCGTCCGGTGCTGGGCTTCGGCGAGGACCGTGGCCGCGGCGCCCAGGCGCCGCTGTCGCAGGTGCTGCGCAATCTCGCGGCGCGCTATCCCGGCCGCCATCTGAACACCACGACCGGCGATTATGGCGGCCGGCCCGCCTACTTCGTCCAGTGGCAGATGGAGAACGGTCGGGTGGTCGTGTTCGTTGTGGACGCAGAGAGCGGTCAGGTCATCGGCCGCCAAGGCGGCTGAACCCCAGAAGAAAGAAGGGACGCTTAGGTGCGCATCCTGCTTGTTGAAGACGATCCGGACCTGTCGCGTCAGCTGAAGCTGGCGCTTGGCGACGCGGGCTATGCGGTCGATCACGCCCCCGACGGCGAGGAAGCCCAGTTCCTGGGCGAGACCGAGCCGTACGACGCCATCATCCTCGACCTGGGCCTGCCCAAGGTGGACGGGGTGTCGGTGCTGGAGCGCTGGCGGCGCGAGAACATGGCCTCGCCGGTGCTGATCCTCACCGCCCGCGGCGCGTGGAGCGAAAAGGTCGCGGGCTTCGACGCCGGCGCCGACGACTATCTGACCAAGCCGTTCCACACCGAGGAGCTGCTGGCCCGTCTGCGCGCGCTGTTGCGCCGCACGGCCGGCCACGCCAGCCCGAACCTCGCGTGCGGCGGCCTGCGCCTCGACCCGCGCGCGGCCCGCGCCAGCGTCAACGGCGAGCCGCTGCGGCTCACCTCGCTGGAGTACCGCCTGCTGCACTACCTGATGATGCACCAAGGCCGGGTGATCAGCCGGACCGAGCTGGTCGAGCACCTCTACGACCAGGACTTCGACCGCGACTCCAACACCATCGAGGTGTTCATCGGCCGCGTGCGCAAGAAGATCGGCTCCGACCGCATCGAGACTGTCCGCGGCCTCGGCTACCGCCTCATCTGCCCGGCCGACGAGGTCGACGCGGAGGCCGCCAAGACGTGACGCCCGCGGGGGTAGCCGGTCTGAAGGCCCGCCATGAGCCTGCTTGAGGGCCTGACCCGGCCCTCGCTCGCCCGGCGGCTGGTGATCCTGGCCTCGGGCGGGATCGTCGCCGCCCTGGCGATCGCCGCCGTCGTGCTGGCGCTCCTGTTCCAGCAGGCGGCGCTGCGCCGCTTCGACGCCAACCTGTCGGACCTCATCGACAACCTGATCGCCGGCACCACCATCGAGCAGGGTGAGGTGGTGGCCCCCGCGCTGACCGACCTGCGGGCGCTGCGCGCGCTCTCCGGCCGCTACTGGGAGATCGCCGAGGTCACCCCGGACGGCAAGATGCGGGCGGTCGAGGAACTCACCTCGCGCTCGCTCTACCAGTCGGAACTGTACATCCCGCCCGATCTGGCCCAGCGGCTCCAGGCCGATCCCGGCAAGCCCATCGCCTACGACGCCCCCGGCCCCCAGCCGGGCGAAAGGGTCCGGGTGCTGGCCCGCTGGACCACCTTCTACGGCCTCAAGCAGCCCCTCGTGTTCCTGGCCGCGGAGGACAGCCGCCCGGTCGACCGCGAGGTGGCGGGCTTCGTCACCGCCACGGCTGTGGCCTTCGGCCTCCTGGGCCTGGGCCTGATCGTCGCCGTGATCGTCCAGGTGCGGGTGGGCCTGCGCCCGCTGTTCCGCCTGCGCACCGAGGTGGCCGAGGTGCGTCGGGGCAAGACCGAGCGCCTCCAGGGCGCCTATCCGTCGGAACTGCGGCCGCTCACCGACGAACTCAACGCGCTCGTCGCCCACAACCAGGAGACCGTCGAGCGCCAGCGCACCCACGTCGGCAACCTGGCGCATGCCTTGAAGACCCCGATCTCGGTGATGATCACCGAGGCCGCCCAGCGTCCCGGCCCTCTGGCCGACGTGGTCACCCGCCAGGCCGACGTCATGCGTCAGCAGGTCGACCACCATCTGCGCCGCGCCCGCGCCGCCGCGCGCAGCCAGGGGCAGGGCGAGCGCACGTCGGTGGCCGAGGTGCTGGACGAACTGGCCCGTACGCTGGAGCGCATTTTCCGGGACAAGGGCGTCACCATCGACTGGGACGCTCCCGACGACCTCTGGTTCCTGGGCGAGCGCCAGGACTTCATGGAGATCGCGGGCAACGCCATGGAGAACGCCGGCAAGTTCGGGCGCCGCAAGGTGCGCGTGCGCGCAGTGGCGGACGGTCCGGAGACGCTACGGCTCACCGTCGAGGATGACGGCTCCGGTCTCACGCCCGATCAGCGCGAGGAGGTGGTGCAGCGCGGGGCCCGTCTGGATGAGAGCGCGCCGGGCTCGGGCCTCGGACTGTCGATCATCGATGAGCTGGCGAGGGCCTACCGGGGATCTCTCGAGCTGGCCGGAGCCAGCCTGGGCGGCCTGGCCGTCATCGTGCGCCTGCCTCGCGCCACGGACTGAAAAAACTCAGTATTGGTAAAGCTTTAACCTTGCGCTTGCCATGTTGTGGGCTAACGGCGTTCGGCCGGGACCTGAGCAAGAATGACGGCGCTTCCCGAGCGCAAGATCGAGATCGTCCGACGCCTGGTCGAAAGCGCCCCCGACCGGGTGGTCGGCAGCCTGCAACAGGCGCTCTCCGCCACGCCGCCCGAAGGCGCGTTGGGGGCCGTGAAGGCTGTGGTCGAGGCCGAGGTCGCCGACCGCAATCTCCGCAACATCATCTTTCAGCCCATCGCTCCGCTGTGCATCGGCGGCGACGCCCCGGGCCTGTCCTTTCCCCCCCGTTCGCTCGCCATGATGTGGCAGGCTCTCAAAACTCTGTTCCCAGAGGACGTCGAGGAACTGCGACGCGACGATTTCCCAGACCCGCGAAAGCGGATCGACGCCCAGGACCGCATCGTCGCCGCCGCCCTCGAGGGATTGCGCCAGGGTTCTCATCCCGACTTTGTCGCGGCCGCCGGGTTGGCTGAGAGCGCCCGCGCCGGCGCCGCCGAGCAGCTTATGGCCTGCCTGGAGATTTCCGGGGTGGTGCGCCGGGCGACCGCACGCCTGGCCGAGTGGATCGCTCATCCCGGCGGCGAGACATCGGCCGGCGCGCGCCTGGCCTATCGGGACTCGGTGGCGATCGCCGACGACGCCGGCCCGCGCTTTTTCCACATGCTGGCCGCCCAGATGGCCCATCCGTGGATGATCATGCGCATCATCTCGGCGGTTATGGACAAGCCCACCGAACGCTACATGAAGGACTCCGAGGTCTCGAGCTTCGCCGAGGCCCTCATGGACGAGATCGACGCCTCGATCGCCGCCATCGCCGAAATGAACCTGGAGCAGGGGCCGCAGGTCGGCAGCGCCGGCGCGCAGCGCGCCGAGTTGGCCGTCCAGCAGATCCTGGAGATGGAAGCCTCGGTCGAGCTGCCGCGCGATCAGGGGTGGGGCCAGCGCGTGGTCAAGCAGCGCGCAAGCCTCGCCGGGGTCATCGAGGGCCGGCTGAAGGAAGCCGAACGCATCGCCATCGAGTCGCTGCCGATGTTCGCGCCCCGCAATCAGCGCGTCCGCCATCAGATCCCGTTGCTGACCGAGATGCCGGACCAGCGGCGGGTCGTCAGCGCCATGACGCTGCTCACCTTCTCGCAGGACCTGCGGTCCAGTGCGAACTACGGCGGCTTCTCAAGCGCCCGCAACAAGCTGGTCGACAAGCTGGGGGAGTATATCGATCACTACGTCGAATCCGTCGTCGACCTCGCGCGCACCGACGAGGTCGAGGATCGCGCGATCGCGGCCGCCTTCCTGGAAACGGCGGCCGCGTACAACCACCTGATCCGTGGGGAGAAGGCGGCCGAGATCACCCGTCGCCGCGCCCACGCCGCCCTGGCCCGCGACCCGCAGTCTCTCGCCAGCTAAGCGCAGGACTTCGCGCGCCTGCGGCGCGTCGCGGGTGGCCCGCCAATTGCAGAGAACGTGTTCAACGACCCTTGCAACGAGGGCCTGCTACAGGGCTATTCCCAGCGTTCGATGCGCGCGCCGTCCCTACGATTGTCCGAGCTGCTCCGTGCGAGCGCGTCCAAGAGCGCGCCCATCGAGCTCCTGCTCGACTCGTGGTCCCAGGTGGAGGACGCGGTGCTCGCCGACACCGGCCATGCCCGCGATGACCTCGCCGCCGCCTCCAGCGCGCTGCCGCCGATCGCGGGCGCCATCTCCGACCGCCGGGCGCTGGCCACGGCGGTGATGACGGTCGCCGGCCAGGTCTGTTTCGCCGACGCCGCCTACCGCGAGCTGTTCCCCGACGTCGCCGACCTGCGCCCCCTCCTGAAGCGCGCACGCAGGGAAGGTCCCCTGGTGAGCCTTGTGGAGGGGGTGGCCGCGGCGGCCTTCACCGCCTGGATCGGCGACGCCGAAGCGGCCGCCCGCTGGCCGCTCGACCCCGAGGCCAAGGCCGCCCTGGCCGCCGGGCCTGATCGGCTGGTGGTCGTGGTGGGCGCGCCGTCGCGCTCCTCCGAGCTGGCCCGTCGCGCGGCGCGTGTCCTGGACCTCACAGCCCTGGAGGCGCGGCTGGCCGAAGCTCTCATGTTCGCGCCGAACCTCGAGGTGGCCGCCGCCGACGCCGGCGTGGGTCGCGAGACCGCGCGAGACGCGCTGCGCCGCATCAACGCCAAGGCCGGCGTGCGCCGCACGCCCGAACTGATCGGCCGCCTGATCGGCGTGATGTGCGTGGCCCAGGCGAACGGCGAGGATGACGCGGCGCTGGCCGAGACGGCCTTCGGTCTGACGCCCGCCGAAGCGCGGGTCGGCGCCCAGATCGCCCGCGGCCTGACGGCTCCGGAGACGGCCCAGGCGCTGGGGCTCAGCCCCGAGACCGTGAAGACCCATATGAAGGCCGTGCTGCACAAGACCGGGGCCAAGGGCGCCAAGGACTTCGCCCGCCTGCTGGGAGAGGCCCGGGAACTGGTGGCCGTCGCCTCGGCCTCGGAATCGGTGTTCGGGGAGGAGGAGGGCGGCGGCCGCCTGCGTGTGATCGCCTCGCTGGACGGCGCGCGCCGGATCGCCCTGATCGACTATGGCCCCTACGACGCCCAGCCGGTGCTGGTGTTCCACGGAGCCGCCGCAGGCCGACGGCTGCCCGACGGCCTGCGCCAGGCCCTCATCGGCGCGGGCCTGCGACCGATCGTTGTTCAACGGCCCGGCTTCGGCCTGACCGACCCGGCCGGCGGCGACTACACGGCCACGGCGGCGGCCGACATGGCGGCGGTGGTCGAGCGCCTGCGCCTGCGAAAGGTGCATCTGCTGGCGCGGGACACGGGAACTCCGTCGGCCCTGGCCTTCGCCCAGGACTATCCCGACCTTCTGGATCGCATGGTGCTGATGAACCCGCATCCGCCCATGCACCTGGAGGACCAGCGCACCACCTTCGTGGCCTCGGTCCAGCGCCACCTGCTGCGCAATCCTGACCTAGTGGTGGCCTTCGCCGAGTTCCTGCGCCGCCAGGCCACGACCCGGCTTCTGGAGCGCATCCTCTTCAAGGCCCTTGAAGCGGAGGCCGACCTCCGCGCCCTGGAAGACCCGGCGGTCCGCCAGTTTCTCATCCGCGACATCCAGGCCATGTGCGCCCGCTCGGTCTACGGGTTCGCCGCCGAGCACGCCGTCTACGCCAACGACTGGCGCCCGACGCCGACGGCTGCCCGGCACGCGGGCTGGGTGGTGGCCCAATCCACCGGACTGACCGGCCATGTGGAACCCTCGTGGATCGGCGTCCGCGACCTGCGGATCGTCGAGATCCCCGACGCCGGCGTCCTGCCCCAGTTCACCCACCCCGCCCACCTCGCCGCGCTGTTCGCCTAGAGCCCGTCCGGATTGGCCCGCCAACGGTGGCTCGTTCCCGCCGGGACGCGCTCTGGAAGCGACACCCCCATTCGGGGGAGGGCGCCGCGATTTCCGCGACTTAGCTTGTCCCCATCAGCGCTTCATGGGGGCATACATGCGCAGGATCTTCACCACCGCAGCGGCTGTGGCCGCCCTTCTTTCGGGCTCGGCCGCGTCGGCCCAGGGCCTGCAGGTCAGCTACGCCACCGACGCGACCATGGACTGTGCGGCGATCGCCGCCGAGTCGGGCCGCATGGACCAGCTGGTCGCCGCGGCGAACGCCAAGATCGGCAAGGCCGACGGCTCGGCGCAAGGCGCCAACCTGGCCTCGACCGTGGCGGTCGAAGGGCTGGCGCGCTCGGGGATGCTGGCGCGGGTGCCCGGCGTGGGCATGTTCGCCAACCAGGCCGCCGGGATGGCCAAGCAGCGCGCCGCCCAGGTGCGCGCCCAGGCCGAAAGCGAGATCCAGGTCGCCACCACCCGCAAGGCCGTGATGGTGGGTCTGTACACGGGCAAGGGCTGTGACGCCGCGCCCGCCGCCGCCGCCGCCGAGCCCGCCCCGTCCGCGCCCACGGGCTTCTGATCCGCCTTCCGGGCTTGGAGCGCATGTCTCCCGATCTGCGCTCCGGGAGGGCCACCCGTGATTCCGCGCAGGCCGGCCGACGGGGCGACGCCCCCATGCGCGACTCCGCAGGACGGCTTTTCACGGGTGGCCGCATCTCCCGACCTGGCGCGTCGGCGCCGGCTCTCCTCGCGCAGGCATCGGGCCGCATTTCGCGTTCACGGCGAACCCGGTTGCCTTTGCGTCACCCCTTCGCCAAAGCTTGATCATGGCGGTCGCCGCAAAGTCTCCGGGGAATAGGACGCTGGCCGAAAGGGCCGGGAGCGTCCTGCTGAGCCTCTTGGTCGCCGCGGCTCTGGTCGCCGCCACGACGCTGCTCCGCGCCGCGCTGACGCCTCACCTGGGCGCCCTTTCGCCCTTCATGCTTTACGTCGCCGCGGTTCTCGCCGCCGGGCTCCTGCGCGGCCCCCTCTGCGGGGCGCTGGTGATGCTGGGCGGCGGCCTTGTGGGCTTCCGGCTGTTCCTCAGTCCCGGCGGGGTCAACCAGCACGGCGCCGAGCTGGCGCTGATGATCTTCTGGGGCGTCTCGATCCCGGTGCTGCTGACCGCCAACGAACTGCGCGTTCAGCTCAAGGTCGCCATGGACCGGCTCAGCGCCGCCCTCCAGCGCCACGGGTCCGCGTCACGCTGACGGAATCTCTCCCGCATGGGGAGAACTGTCGGATATCGAACACAACCTTCCGGCGCACCGTGTATAGTGGAGCTGCCGTTGGAAGGGTGACCCCCGATGCCCCTCTTTTCATTCTATCCTTGCCGCGAGGACGGATCGTCCACGGCCTTCGAGACCTTCGAACAATACAGCGACGACGATGCTCTCGAACGCGCCGGTCAGGTGCTGCGCGAGCATGCCAGCGCCGTCGAGGTCGTCGTCTGGCAGGGTGAGCGGCGCGTCGGCGCCGTGCAGCGGTTGGGCGCCGACGCCTGATCTGCGCTTGCTCTTGATCGCGGCTTCGGCCAAAGCGACCTCATGTCGAGCGTCCCTGCCAAGGATCGGCGTGTCGCGGCGGTGCGCATCATGGCCGCCGTCAGCGTCGTGCTGGCCATCATGTGCGTGACCCTGGCCTGGGCCTGGACCGAGCAGCGAGAGGAAGCCGCGTGCTGGCGCATCGCTGCGGAGTTCCAGCGCATCCCGGAGAGCGACTGCCGCGGGTCGTTCTGGGCCAGCCGCGACCCGAACAACGATCCCGCGCCCCCGCCCTGACCGTGTTGCGGACCTTTCTGGCGGTTGCGGCTTTGGCCGCAGCCTTCCCGGCCGCCGCCCAGACAGCGGCGAAGACCCCGATGGTCCTCTACCGCAACGCCACGCTGATCGACGGCACGGGCGCCCCCGGTCGCCCCGGCATGTCGGTGCTGGTCGAGGGCGAGAGGATCTCTGACGTCCGCCTCGACGCCCAGCTCGCCGCGCCCGCCGGCGCCCGCGTCGTGGATCTCACCGGCAAGTTCCTGGCGCCGGGCCTGATCGACAGCCACGAGCACCTGGCCACGCCGCCCAACCGCATCCGCGCCGAGGCCAGCCTGCGCCGCGACATCTATGGCGGCGTCACCCTGGTGCGCGACATGGCCGACGACCTGCGCGCCGTCGCCGAACTGGCCCGCGCCAGCCGCAAAGGCGAGATCGCCGCCCCTGACATCCGCTACGCCGCGCTCATGGCGGGGCCCAGCTTCTTCGCCGACCCGCGCACCGTCGCCGTCAGCTACGGCTACACGCCCGGCAAGACGCCCTGGATGCAGGCCATCGACGCCACGACCGATCTGCGGGAGGCTGTGACCCTCGCCCGCGGCACGTCGGCCGTTGCGATCAAGATCTACGCGAACCTGCCCGGCGACCTCGTGGCGAAGATCACCGCCGAGGCCCATCGCCAGGGCCTGCAGGTGTGGGCCCACACCGCCGTCTACCCGGCCACGCCGGATGAGGTCGTCGCCGCGCGGCCCGACGCCATGAGCCACGCCTGCAGCCTGGGCCACGCCGTGGCCGGCACGCCGGGCTCGTACCAGTCGCGCACGCCGATGGACGACAAGCCGTTCCTGGCCGCCGACAACCCGGCGGTCGAGGCGCTGCTCCAGAAGATGAAGACGGCCGGCATCGTGCTGGACGCCACCACCAGCATCTACCAACAGGCCCGTCCGGGCGGTCGTCCCGGCCTCTGCTCGGGCGCGATGTCCGAAGCGCTGGCGCGCCAGGCCTACCGGGCCGGCGTCACAATCAGCGCCGGCACCGACTGGGTCGCCCCCTACGACGACCCCTGGCCCACCCTGCACCGGGAAATGGCGGCGCTGGCCACGGCGGGCCTGCCGCTCAGCGAAGTGATCAAGGCCGCCACCCTCAATGGCGCCCGCGCGGCCGGCGCCGAGGACGAGGCGGGCACGATCCAGGCCGGCAAGCTCGCAAACCTGATCGTCCTGGCCAGGGATCCCACCGCCGATCTCGAGAACCTCAAGTCCCTGGAGTTCACGGTCAAGCGCGGCCGCGAATACCGGCGCGCCGACTTCACGCCCCTGACCACGGCCGAGATGGACGAGACGGAGTAGCCTCAGATCTTCGGCTTCAGGTCCGGTCGCGAGGCCAGGAACGCGGCCCGCTCGGCGGCGGTCAGCACCTTGGCCTTCTTCTGCCGCGACACCTTGGGCGTCGGCGGGGCGTAGGTGGCGGGGGGCTTGGACGGAGGGCTCATCGCTTGCGGAACCTCGAGGCCTCGGCGGCCAGTTTGCTCACCCACGCTTCGGGCGCGTCGCTCTCGGCCTGGAAGGGCAGCGTGCCCGCCACGCCACGGATCGCCAGCCACAGCGGCCCGCAGAAATGCCCCAGCACGCGCAGCGGCCGGCGCTTGTCGTCGGTCACGTCCCACCCGGCGTCCTCGAAGGCGAACACCTGGGCGGCCGGCGGCTTGGTCTCGATATGGTCCCAGTCGGCGGGCCGCGGCGCCGCGTCGGCCTCGTCGGCGGTCAGGCCGAACAGCGCCGTTGCGCATTCGTCGATCTCGGGGTGTTCGGCGCGCGCCTCGGGCTCGGCGAAGTCGCGCTTCATCAGCGCCTTCAACTCCAGGTCCGCGATGCCGGGCAGGTCGATCAGGCGGCGCAACGCCGGCTTGCTGGTCATGACCACGGCCTAACCCGGATGGCGCGCCTTGGCGAGCGGCATGGGCTGCCTCCCTTGCAGCAGGGCGGTGTTCCGGGGCCTCGGCTTTCGGATTCCCGTCGCATCGTTCGCGGAGTTTGCTAGCTTCGCGGCCTTCGAGGGGGAGAGACCGGTCACATGCAGAAGCGATCCGCCGCGATGGGCCTGGCCCTGGCGCTCCTCGCCGCTACGGCCGTCGCCCAGCCCGCGCCGCGCAATGCGGTCGGCAAGCCCGACCTCTCTGGCGTCTGGTCCAATGTCTCCCTCACCAAGCTGGAGCGCCCCGCGACGTTCAAGGGCCCAACGCTCACCGAGGCCGAGGCCAGGCGGATCGCCGCGTCGGATCCCCTCAAGGCCGCCGCTGCCGCCGACTCCAAGCCCAGCGACCCTAACGCCGGCGCCCCGCCCCCCACCGACGGCGCCATCGGCAGCGCCCACAGCGCCGTCTTCCTCGACGCCGGCGACAGCTTCGCCAAGGTCAAGGGCGAGTACCGCACCTCGTGGATCGTCGAGCCCGCTGACGGCCGCATGCCCCTGACCGATCTCGCGCGACAGCGCGCCCGCGAGGCCGCCGCCATGTCCAACCGCATGGACCCCGCCGGCCCGGAAGAGCTGGCCCCCAACGACCGCTGCCTGATCGGCTCGCGCGGGTCGGGCGGGCCGGGCATGCTCAACAACATCTACAATTCGAACTACCGCTTCCTGCTGACTCCGGACGCCTTCGTGGTGATCGTCGAAATGGGGTTCGGCGTGCGCACCATCCCGATCCTGAAGGACAAGGCCGCCGCACAGGCCGCTCACGGCCCGGCCGCCCTGCATCCCTGGATGGGCGACGCCACCGCCTGGTGGGAGGGCGACGTTCTCGTCATCGAGACCATCAACGTGAACCCGGTGCAGGGCCGCTTCGGCCCGATCTTCCTGTCCGAGAAGGCCCGCGTCACCGAGCGCCTGACCCGCGCCTCGGCGAAGGAGATCGCCTACGAGTTCCAGGTGGAGGACCCGGTCCATTACACCCAGCCCTGGCGGGCCGAGATGGTGCTCACCGCCCTCGACGGCGACATCTACGAATACGCCTGCCACGAAGGGAACTACGCCATGACCGGCATCCTCGGCGGCGCCCGCGCCAAAGAAGGGTCGGGCGGACAGGCGCCATAGGTGTTGCCAATAGTTGCATTCTGATAGAAATCTCGCGAAAGTTGCTTCGGGTGAGCCCGCATGGCTCAGCGGGGGACTTCCAGATGCTGCGAATGTTCACGATCGGTGCTGCGGCGACCCTGTATGCGGGCGCCGCTTGGGCACAGGCCTCAACGTCTCTTCCACTCGACAAAGACCTCTCCACGCGGGCGCAGTCCGCGGACAAGTCGAATGCCGACGCACCATCGGCCAGTCTCAAGCTCTTCCTCTCGAGCGAGTATGTCGCATCAGGCGACGTGGACGCGATCGGCGGCTCGGATCTGCAGGAGAACAGCTCCAGTGTCACGACCGGCCTAGAAGGCGAGGCTGAGGTGAACAGCATCCTCAAGGTGTCGGCCTCAGGCTCAGCCGGCCTGACGGAGGACTACCTGGCGGCGGACAAGGACGGCGCCAACTTCTCCGGATCGGTCAAGCTGGGCGTATCGGGCAAGCCGATCGCCCCGTTTCTGAAGTACGGCGTGGCGCGGAAGTACATGGGCGTCTTCGACGATTACGACCGCACCGAACAGACCTTCACGGTGGGATCGATCTTCGACATCCCGATCTGGCGGCGCTGCCCAACGGCGGACGATTGCACGCGGGTGCTCGGGGTGAAGATCACACCGTCCATCGGCTACACAAAGTCCGACAAGAACGCGAAGGAGCGCTCGACGCCGGGCGTGACCGTGGCGTTCGACGGCCTGGACACCCTCGGCATCAAGTGGACGCTCGAAGGCCTGCACGAGTGGCAGAAGTTCGAAGAACCTGGAGTCGGCATGACGAGGCGCCGGCGTGACGAGCGCAGCCAAGTCTATCTCGGAACCGATCTCGTCGGGCTGCTGGATAAGCTGCCGGGTGAGCAGAACCTAAAGTTCCTGAGTGCGATCAAGGTGGGCGTTCGCTGGGTTCGCCACGAGTCCAATTCGCCCGATCCCACGGAGAGCTACGAGCGTTGGCAGTTCCTACCGACGATTCGCCTAGAGCATCCGATCGGCGCCAACTGAGCCACGCGGCCTACCATCGGCAAATCATATCGCGCAGATGGTCTGCGGCGTGCTGTAGCGGCGCCAACGCGCCAACCGTCACCCCGCCGGGCGGGCAGAGGCCATGACCTTTTCCACTTCGGGCAGCGAGGCCTGGAAGTAGTGCTCGGCCGGGGCGAGGAACAGCACGAACGCGGTCTTGCCCGCGGCTTCGGACGCCAGCGCCGTGCCCTGCACGTCCAGTCCGTCCTCGGTGCGCGCCGTGATATCGAAGCGGACCGCCTGCTGTTCGCCGAACTTCGCCGGCCGCGGCTTCATCGTCTCGACGCGCTGGTAGCCCATCGCCGCGATGCTGTCGGCGACGAACTCCATCCGCTCCGAGCTGTTCATGCCGGCCCGCAGCTTCGGCGTCGGCCGCTCCTTCGACGGCGACTTCACCAGCGACTCGCCCACGGCCAGCCCGTCGGTGATGTAGAGCCGGTTCAGGATCGGCCCGTCGATCGAGAGCACCTTCACCTTCTTGAGGCCGCCGGCCAGCAGGACGCTGACGTCCGACCAGTCGCGGCCGAGCGTCACCTGCGAGGCGCCGGCCTTGTAGGGGCCAGCGGGCGCCTTGGGGATCGTTTCGCAGGCGGCCAGCGCCAGGACGGCGGCGGCGGCCAGGAGGGGGCGCAGGATACGCATGTCAGTCACCTTTCGAGAGGGCGTCCAGGGTTTCGCGCACCATCCAGGCGTCGTCGGCCTCGGGTGCGCGGCTGAGGTAGGTGGCGAGGGCGGCCTTGGCGCCGGCGGCATCTCCGGTGCGGCGGCGGGCCTCGCCCAGCTCGCGCCAGGCGGCGGGCGGCGCGTCGGCCTGTTCGGTGGCGGCCTGGTAGGCGAGGGCGGCGTTGGCCAGGTCGCCCGCCTTGCCCCGCTGCCGCAGCGCCTCGCCGCGATAGAAGTTGAGGACGCCCAGGTCTTCCTTGGCCTTCGACAGCCGGTCGATCGTGTGCAGGGTCTGGCCAAAGTCGCGCCGCCGCAGATCGTCCTTCAGCCACGCGGCCAGGAACGGCCGGATCGCGGCGCGGTGGCGGTTGGCCGCGACGCGGGTCGGGGCTGGCAGCTTGGCGGCCTCGGCGTCCAGCGCCTCGGCCCGGAGGGGGCTCAAGGGGTGGCTGTCGAAAATCCCCAGCCGGGTGTCCTGCTCGCGAACGCGTTTGAAGTCCGAGGTCGTCGTCTCGGCGATCAATCCTCGCCACAGGGTGCCGCCAGCCTGCGGCGAGTATCCCGCCGCCGCCATTCTGCGGAGGCCGACGATGTCGGCCTCTGTCTCGTGCTCGCGAGAGAATCTGAAGTAGCTTGAGATCGAGGCGAGATACACGACATCGATCAGGCTGCTTGTCGCATCCATGATCGATTGGGCGCTCTGCGGATTGGCGGACCCTGCGGCCGCCACCGTTCCGACCACCGCGATCCCCATTGCGACCACCATGGTCGCGTTGCGCCGCCGCTTGTCGGCCTCGTGGGCCTCAATGCTGTGGTTCTCGGAGAAGTGGGTCACCTCATGGCTGAGCACGAGCGCGAGTTCCGACTCGTCCTCGCAGCGCAGAAGCAGGCCGGACCACACCTCGCTGTAGCCGTTCGGCGCCATGGTGGCGTTGAAGAACGGGCGGTCCATCACATAGAGCCGGACGTCGCCGCAGTACTCGGTGGCGACCTTGCAAATGACGTCCCGGACATAGGCGTTGAGCGCGGCGTCGGTGTTGAGCTCCGCCTTCTGCCGCGCCTCGCGTTCGGCCTTATCCATGAGATCCCACAGCCCCGCCTCGACGCTGTCGACGGCAGGCTTCAGGCCCGGTGGGCGGGGCGCACTGAGCGCAGGCGTCGCTGCGACCAGGGCCGTAGCGGCCACCGCGCCCATCGCCTGGGCGCGTCCGCGGAACATCAGAGCGGGATGTCTTTGAGCAGCGACGCCGTCAGCGACTTCGCGCCCTCGGGCTCGCGCATGTCGGCGTTGGGCCCGGCGATGGCGACGTTGAACCAGACCACCTTGCCGCTCTTCAGGTCGACCAGCGAGGCCAACACCTGCTGCTGACCCATGGGCAGCGACACGCCCAGCATCGCCATGCCGATCGTCGCCGCCACGCGACCGCCGCTGGCGTAGTTGCCGTTGGCGTTCACGAACAGGGCGTACTGCGCGCCGTGCTGAGCCCCCAGCTCCCGCACGCCTTCCCCCAGCGTCCAGTCGAAATCCTTGCCCTTCGTCGGCAGGGACAGGCCCGAATAGTTGAACAGGATGATCGACTGGCCCACCGCGCCGTTCAGGCGCAGCAGCTGGCCGGTGCGCCCCTGCATCATCCCTTCGGGATCGATCATCTTGAAGCCGTGGGCCCGGGTCTTCAGCTGGGCCTCAATCTCGCGGGTCAGGTTGTCCTTGGCCGCCTTGCTCCAGTCGGCCCGCGGGTCGGTGACGCCGCTGGCGGTCAGCAGGCCCAGCTGGACATCGGGCTCCAGCATCAACACCTGCGAGCCGGCGGGCGGCTTGGGGCCGTCCTTGTTCGCGACCCGCGTGGACGTGGTGGTGCACGCCGCAAGCCATAGGCAAGCCAGCGCGATCGGAATGATACGCTTCAAGTACAGTCCCCCCAGGGCAGACACGCCGCGCGCGAGTCTGCGCCCCCCGCTCGCTATGCTATAGCGACGCTTGCTCCATGCAAGAGGAGCCTGCGAGGTTTTCAGCCGACTGAGCCTCAGAACCCGTGCAGATGCCCCCAGGCTTCCAGCGGGTCGCGCTCGGTGCGCCAGGTGTTGATCGGGGCGTCGGGGTCGCGGAAGCCCAGGGCCAGGCCGCAGAACAGCATCTGCTCGGGCGGCGCCCCAAGGAAACCCTCGACGGTCTTCGAGAACACCGACCAGTACTCCTGTGCGCAGGTGTCCAGCCCCTGCTCGACGGCCAGCAGCATCAGCGTCTGGATGTACATCCCAAGGTCCGACCACTGCGGCGGGCCCATGTTGCGCTCGATCAGGAAGAACACCCCCACCGGCGCGCCGAAGAACTCGGTGTTGCGCGCCAGTTGCCGGAAACGGCCCGCCTTGTCCTCCCGGGGAATACCGATCGAGGCATAGAGGTCCTCGCCGCACTTGAACCGCCGCGACCGGTAGGGCTCCCACAGGTTGTCGGGATAGATCGCATAGCTGGGCGCCGCGTCCGGCCCGTTGGCCCGCACCTGCGCCAGCAGCGCCGCCAGCCGCTCGCCCGTCACCGCATGTACGTGCCACGGCTGCAGGTTGCCGCCGCTGGGCGCCCGGCCCGCGCGTTCCAGCAGCTCGCGCACCGTGGCCGCGGGGACCGGATCGGGCCGGAAAGCCCGGATCGAGCGGCGGTGCTCGACCGCCTCGGAAACCTTCATGTCAGCGTCCCCCATGTGGCGCGTCGGCCAGCGTCAAAATCGTCTTGCCCGCGCCTTGTCCCGACAGGGCGAACGCCAGCGCGGCGGCGAAGTCCTCGAGCGCGAACGACCGGCCGACCGGCGGCGTCAGCGACCCGTCCGCCACCCAGCCCATCAGCTCGCTGAGCTCCGCCGCGGCGCGCTCGGCCTCGAACAGCAGGAACTGGCGCACGTCCACGCCCACAAGCGCCGCGCCCTTCATCAGGGTCAGGTTGGCCGGCAGCGCCGGGATCGGCCCGCCCGCGAAGCCCACCACCAGATGCCGCCCGCCCCAGCTCAGCGACCGGAAGGCCGGCTCGAACAGGGGCCCGCAGACCGGATCGAACACCACGTCCGGGCCGCGCCCGCCGCCAGCGTCCTTCAGCCGCTCGCGCCAGCCCTCGGGCGCGGTGTCGATCGCCACGTCCGCGCCATGCGCCAGCGCGAACGCGCGCTTCTCGTCGGTCGACGCCGCCGCGATCACCGTGGCGCCCAGCCGCTTGCCCACCTGCACCGCCGCCATGCCCACGCCGCCCGCGGCCCCCAGCACCAGCAGACGCTCACCGGCCTGCAGCCCCGCCCGGTCGCGCAGGCCGTGCAGCGCCGTCAGGTGATTGATCCGGAACCCCGCGGCCTGGCCGAAGCTCATCGCGTCCGGCAGCCTGACGACCGAAGCCGCAGGGGCGAGCGCGAACTCGGCGAAGCCGCCGCGCACGTTGGCCATCACCCGCTCGCCGACCGCCAGCCCTTCGACCTCGGCGCCCACCGCGGCGATCCAGCCGCCGGCCTCCTGGCCCGGCGTGTGGGGCAGGGGCGGCTTCACCTGATAGCGGCCCAGCGACACCAGCGCGTCCACATAGCCCACGCCACAGGCGGCGACCTGGACCACCACCTCCCTGGGTCCCGGCGTCGGGACCGCGGCCTCGATCAGCCGGTAGTCGGCGATCGACTCCAGCGTCTGGGCTTCCACTTTCCGCATCACCGCTCCTGCCTTGCGCGACCCGAACTTAGGCCCGCTCACGCGGCGGCGCCTTCCAGGAATTGCGGCCTCGCCTGTCCTGGAAGCCTTGCCTTCTAGAGCCCCAGGTCGCTCAGCCCCGGGTGATCATCGGGCCGCCGTCCCAGCGGCCAGTGGAACTTGCGGTCCGCCTCGGCGATGGGGTGCTCGTTGATGCTCGCGTAGCGGCGATGCATCAGCCCGTCCGCGGCGAACTCCCAGTTCTCGTTGCCATAGGCGCGGAACCAGTTGCCGCTGTCGTCGTGGTATTCATAGGCGTAGCGCACGGCGATCCGGTTCTCGGCGAACGCCCACAGCTCCTTGATCAGTCGGTAGTCCAGCTCCTTCGCCCACTTGCGCGTGAGGAAGGCTTCCACCTCGGCGCGCCCCTTCGGGAACTCGGCCCGGTTTCGCCAGACGGTGTCCTCCGTATAGGCGAGCGCCACCCGGGCGGGATCGCGGCTGTTCCAGCCGTCTTCGGCCAGCCTGACCTTCTCGCGGGCGGTCTCGAGGGAGAACGGGGGCAGTGGCGGACGTGACATGTCGGGCTCCTGAAGTTTGAGGTTTGGGGGGGCTAGAGATCCAGCAGCAGGCGGTCGCCGCCCGTCGCCGATGGGTCGGCCGGGACGGCGCAGCAGATCAGCGCGCTCCCTTCGGGCACGGGGGCCTCGGGTGTTTCCGGGTAGGCGACGGCGCCGCTCAGCACGCGCACGGCGCAGGTGCCGCAGTTGCCGCCCCGGCAGCTGAACTCGGGCGTGAGGCCCCGCGCCTCGGCCAACTCGAGCAGGGAGCCGGAGTCCGGCGACCAGCGGGCCTCCTTGCCCGAGGCGATGAAGGCGACCGGGACGGGTTGCGTCGCCGGCGGCGGCCCGCGGTCGATGGCCGGGCCCTCCGCGCTGCGCTTCAGCGAGGCGGGCCCGAACGCTTCGGCATGGATCCGCGCGTCCGGCGTGCCGATGTCGCGCAACTGGTCGTACAGCCCCTGCATGAAGGTCGGCGGCCCGCAGAGGTAGAAGTCATAGCCGTCCAGCGGCAGGACGCCGCGCAGCGTCGCGATGTCGAGCCGGCCCTGCACGTCGTAGTCCTCAGCTCCGGCGTCCGTCGTGTCCGCCAGGATGCGCACCACCTTCACGGCGCCGCCGGCGCGCGCCTGCAGCTCGGCGATCTCGGCGTCGAACGCCCGCTCGGCCCGCGACCGCGCCGCGACGAACACATAGGTCGGGCGCACCCGCCGCTTGCGCAGGCCCTCGAACAAGAGGGTCCGCAGCATCGCCAGGATCGGTGTGATCCCCACGCCCGCCGCCAGCAGCACCGCTGGCCGGGGCTCCAGCGCGTCGATCGTGAAATGGCCGGCCGGCGCGCGCGCCTCGATGATGTCGCCCACCTTCAGGGTGTCGTGCAGGTGGGTCGACACCAGGCCCTGGCGCTTGACGCTGATGCGGTAGTGGCCGTCCGACGGCGCGGTCGAGATCGTGTAGGTGCGGATGACCGGGGCGTCCTGACCACCCGGGCGGATGCGGATCGGCAGATGCTGTCCCGCCGCGTGCGCCACGATGCCCTTGCCGTCGGCGGGCTCCAGATGGATCGAGCGGATGACGCGGCTCTCGTCGACGATGCGGGCCACCCGGAACGGCCGCCATTGCGACTTCAGCGCCTCGGCCTCCAGCCGGGCGGCCACCCCGGCCCAGTCGCCGGTCATCTGGTTGTTCGGCGAGTCGCCGTCGGCCTGCGCCACGAAGCGTAGCGGCAGCGCCGCCTGGCGCAGCACCACCTTGCGCGGGCGGAACACCCAGAGCCGCTCCGCGCCCTGGAACGCGCCGATCTCGGGCGAATCCAGCACGACCTCGGCGTCACCCGTCAGCTGCAGCAGGTCGCCCGTCCGGAAGTCCGGAAAGACCAGGCCCGCCCGCGGATTCAGCAGGAAGTTGCCCAGCGTGTTGAAGTGCAGGTTGCCGGCGAAGTCGGGGATGGTCAGCGACCCGTCGGCGTTGATCCGCACGAACCCCGGTTTGCCGCCGCGATGCGACGCATCGACATGTCGCCCTGCGGCGTCCTCGACGTACGAGGCCACGAAGAAGGTGTCGGCGCCTTCGATCATCTCGCGGACGCGTGGATCGCTCAGGTCGGCGGGCCGCGTCAGGTCCGGCGCCGTCGGCGTGCCGGGCGCGCGGACGAACTCGTAGTCGCGCAGGCGGATGTACTGCGGGCAGTTGCCGAACGCATGCTCGACCTCGACGGCGAAGCGCCCGTCGGCCTCGCGCCGGACATGGCCGTTCATGCGGTTGCGCCGGCGCGTGTGCAGCTCGATGCCCAGCAGGCCCACCGCCGCGCCGTCGCCGAGCCCCGCCGTGGCGGGGTCGGCGGGATCGGCCTCGGTCGTAAACTGCAGCCGGCGCGGGTCGGGGCTGGTCATGAAGCCGGGATACCCCGCCACCAGGGTCGCCCAGGCGTCGCCCGCCCCATCGACAGCGCCCAGCACGATGAAGGGCAGCTGCCGATAGAACGTGCGATGCTGGTCCGGCATGTGGTCGCGAATGACCCGGCGCCCGAATTGCTCCAGGCGCTCGGCCACCCCCACCGTTCGCTGCAGGGTCACCTCGCCCTCATGGAAGGGCGAGGGTGTGGTGTTGGGTTCGCCAGACATGCCGGACTCCTCGGGAACGGGGGGAAGCGAGGTGGACGCGCCCCTCTCGCGACTCAGGCGGCCAGGCCCACCGGCGTCACACCGAACGCCACGAAGCCGGGCAGCGCCTCGATGCGGCCGAGCCAGGCCCGGACGTTGGCATAGTCCGACAGGTCCACGTTCCCCTCGGGGGCGCGGGCGATGTAGCTGTACAGCGCCACGTCGGCGATCGTCGGACGGTCGGCGGCGATCCATTGGCGGCCGACCAGCTCGGCCTCGATCACCTTCAGGACGGCATGGGCGCGGCCGATCACCTCTTCCGGGTTGAACCCTGCGTTGAAGATGGTGACCAGGCGTGCGGCGGCGGGGCCGAAGGCGATCTGCCCGGCGGCCACCGACAGCCAGCGCTGGACCGCGGCGGCGCCGGCGGGGTCTTCGGGCAGCCAGTCGGTGCGGCCGAACTTCTTGGCGGCGTAGACCATGATGGCGTTGGAGTCGGGCACGATCACGCCGTCGTCGTCCAGCAGCGGAACCTGGCCGAAGCGGTTGAGAGCCAGGTACTCGGGCGACTTGTGCTGCCCCTTGGCTAGGTCGACGTCGACGACCTCCACGTCGGCTCCGATGAGCGACAGGAAGAGGCGCGCCCGGTGGGCGTGGCCCGAGATCGGGTGGAAGTAGAGTTTCATGGGAGGGGCTCCTGGGGTTGGCCGGCGGTCCCGGCCCCCGAGAAATGCGACAGAACGCCTGGCGCAAGAACCTTCGCTGTGATCAAGTCAGTGTTCCGGAAAATGGAATAACGATCGGATCAGGGGATGGATCGCTTCCACGCGATGCGCGTGCTGGTGCGGATCGCCGACACCGGCGGGTTCGCGGAGGCCGCGCGCCAGCTCAACCTCAGCCCGCCCGCGGTTACGCGGGCGGTGGCGGGGCTTGAGGACCTGGTCGGGGCGCGCCTGCTGACCCGCACGACCCGAAGTGTGAAGCTCACCGAGGTGGGCCAGCGCTACGTGGAGGACTGCCGCCAGATCCTGGCCGCCATCGAGGAGGCCGAGGCCGCCGCCGCCGGGTCCTACGCCCGGCCGACCGGCGTCATCACCATCACGGCCTCGGTGCTCTTCGGCCAGATCTACATCATTCCCATCGTCACCGACTTCCTCGACGCCCATCCCGAGGTCACCGGGCGGCTCCTGTTCCTGGATCGGGTGACCAACCTCGTCGACGAGGGCATTGATGTCGCGATCCGGATCGGACACCTGCCGGATTCCAGCCAGACCGCGATCAAGGTGGGCTCGGTGCGCCGCGTCGTGTGCGGGGCGCCCGGCTACTTCGAGCGGCACGGCGTCCCGGACCATCCATCCGACCTCACCCGCCACCGGATCATCGCGGCGACCAGCGCCTGGACGTCCCTCGACTGGCGCTTCGGGCCGGACTCCAGGATCGTCACGCACGTGACGCCCGCCCTGTTTTGTAACTCCAACGAGGGCGCCATCAGCGCGGCCCGCTCTGGCTGGGGCCTCACGCGGGTGCTGTCGTATCAGATCGGCCCCGACCTCCAGAGCGGGGCTCTCCAGACCACCCTCGACGACTTCGAGGAAGAGCCGCTTCCGATCCATATCGTTCACCCCGAGGGGCGGAACGCCTCGGCGAAAGTGCGCGCCTTCGTGGATTTCGCCGCGGTCCGCCTGCGGGCGAACCGGTTCGTGAACTGACGACGGTATTCCGATATTCGGAATAGTGGATTGTGCAGGACGCTGATTATCTACGCTGACGCCAAGGCGTAACTCCCGACCGACCCGATCCGCGGTCTGGAGAACGACATGAGCGAGAAGCGCCCGCCCGGCGACGCGACCCCGCGAACCTGGTTTCGCGCGCGCCTTGAGGCGCAGCTGCGCCTCGCGCTGCTGGGCGACACCGCCTGCATGATCACCCTGGCCCAACTCATGAACCAGGCGCAGCGCGCGGGCCTCAGCGGCGCCGAGATCGACGCCGCGCGCGCCGGGCGAAGCTTCGAGGTGCGCGCCTCGATCCTCCTGGCCTACGCCCGCGCGCTGAAGCAGGGCGACCCGATCGAGGCCGACCGCAAGCGGCAGCGCGGGGCGCGCCTGGGCGTCACGGCCTTGGCCTTCGAACGCATCGCCCAGGCGACGGACCGGATCCTGAGGGACGCCCGATGATGCTCCGCGCCTTCACCCGCCCGTCTGTCCGGAGACCGCGCCAGCCGCCGCGGCCCCACCCCGACCGCCTCGCGTCTCTGCTCAGCGGCGAGCGCGCCGGCGAGGTCGGCCTCGAAACCCTGATGCGCGTCCTCTGATGCGCTCCCGAAAGGTCTTCCGATGATCGAATTGTTCACCGCCGACACCCCGAACGGGATCAAGATCCCGATCGCCCTTGAGGAGCTCGGCGCGCCGTACGTGGTGCGCATGATGAAGCTGGGGAGCCCGGAGCTGCGCTCGCCCGAGTTCGCGCAGGTCAATCCGAACGGAAAGATCCCGGCCATCCGCCACCCTGGCGGCGAAGGGGGCGCGCCGATCACGGTGTTCGAATCCGGCGCGATCCTGCTCCACCTCGGCGAGAGGTGCGGCGTGCTGCTGGGCGCGACGCCGCAGGCCAAGGCCCAGACGCTCAGCTGGCTATTCCTTCAGGTGGCCGGGCTGGGCCCGGCCCTGGGCGCCGCCGGTCACTTCCGCGGTCTCAGCGCGCCCGATCCCTACGCGTCCGAACGGTTCCGGGGCGAAGCGGCGCGCCTGCTCGGGCTGCTGGAGCAAAGGGTTCGCGAAGCTGGCTGGCTGAACGGCGAGGACTATTCGGTCGCCGACATCGCCCACTTCGGCTGGGTGCGTCGAATGGGTTACGGGGGCTTCTCGCTGAGCGACTTTCCCGCGCTTTCGGCCTGGGTCGATCGCATCGAGGCGCGTCCCGCCACGTCCCGCGCGATCCGGAGATTGTCGCAGGCCGGAGACGGGTCCCGGCCGGCGCCGGTCGCGGCGACCGCCGAGCCCGGCGCAGCCTAGATGTGCCACGATTTTGCTCTGGACCTCGGCGCCGGCGTCCGTCGATGTGTGCACTGCTGGGCCGTAGAGGCGTTCGCGGGTCCGTTGGAATGCCCTGAGAGGGTGGACAAGCCCAAGTCGCGGCAGGGCGCGACACCGGATCCCCCGCGCGTCCGAGGCGGACATCAGGTCCACGTCGACCCAGCTTGAGCGCCGCCCGGCGCTCCAGACGGAGCTACAGAATGTCAGGTCTCGTTCCCATCCGCTTCGCGATCTTCGTCGCCGTCGTCCTGGCGCTGCCGGCGTCCCTGATGGCCCAGGCCGATCCTCAGCTGGTCGAGCTGGGCAAGCTCGCGATGATCCTGTCGCCGGCCGTGGCGGGCCTGCTGTTGAACTGGGGGGTTGGCGGCGCGCGGGGCAAGCGGCGCTGGGCCTGGGTCGCGGGGGCGGCGGGCGTGACGCTGGCCATCGCGGGCGGCGCCCTCGCCGTGGCCTTTCTGGCGGGCGCTGCGCGCTTCAGTCCGACCGGCGTCACAGGCTCGGCCCTCCTGGCGGTCGTCGGCGTGTCGACCCTGACCAGCGTCCTTGAGGAACTGGGATGGGCCGGCGGCGGGCTCGCACTGGCCGAAGGCGCGCTCGGGCCGCGCTGGGGCGTGGCGGTCCTGGGCCTGGTGTGGGCGGCCTGGCATCTCGTGCCGGTGGTGCTCGGCGTCGGCCTCTTCCCCTACCTTGAGCAGGGCCCGCCCGGCATGATCGCCGCCTTCGTCGCCGCGTGCCTCGTCTACCGCTTCCTGCTCACCGACCTTCGGCGCAGGGCCGGCACCTGGCTGGCCGCTGCCGCGGGCCACGCAGCGCCCAACATCTTCCTGGCCGGGCTCATGGCCGCCGGCGTGGGCGGGTTCGAGGCGGGCGCCTGGGGCTTCTTCCCGGCGCCGGGCGGGCTGGTCTTCCCGCTCCTGGCGCTCGCAGCCCTTCTCGCTCTGCGGGCGCGTCGGCCGCGGCCGCCAGCGCCGCGCTGAGCAGGGCCCTCAGCCGTCTCACGCCGCGAGAGGCACGCCGTCCAGGGTGATGCGGTGCATTAGCCGGTAGTGGCCCTGGTAGTCGTTGAGGGCATAGTGCCAGGTGGCGCGATTGTCCCAGATGGCCATCGAGCCCGGCGACCAGCTGAAGCGATGTACGAACCGCGGATTTATGGCGTGGGCGAACAGCTGGTCCAGCAGCGACCGGCTCTCTTCGGCGTCCAGACCCACGATCTCGCGGGTGAAAGTCGGGTTCACGTACAGCGCCTTCTTGCCGCTGCCGGGGTGGGTGATCACCACGGGGTGGACCGCCTCGGGCAGGTCGATGTTGCCGGCCATCTCCGGACGTCCGCTGTGGGTGTAGGCGCCGCGCTCGCCGAAGATGTGCGCCGAGCTGTGGCGCGCGACGAGGCCGACCAGCCGCGCCTTCATCTCGGGGCTCAGCGTGTCGTAGGCGGCGTACATGTCGGCAAATAGGGTGTCGCCGCCCACCGGCGGCGTCTGCACGGCCAGCAGCACCGAGCCCATGGCCGGCGCCGCGTCGTACGAGTGATCGGTGTGCCAGCCGCCGCCGATGTTCCCGGTCTGGGTCTCGGTCTTTTCCACCTTGGCGATCTCGGGCCACTGCTCGGTCTTGGGGAAGTAGCGATTGATCACGATCGGCCCCAGCCGCCGCGCGAACGCGATCTGGTCGTCCGGGGTCAGGGTCTGGCCCTCGAAGAACACCACGCCGTGGTCGAAGATGGCCTGGCGGATCGCGTCTATCGTAGCGTCATCGGCGCTCCGCACGTCCAGGCCGCGGGTCTTCGCGCCGCAGCCGGTCAGGCGCTCCAGGTCGAGGGCGGTGGGCGTGGTCATGGGCATCCTCCGGTCTCTCGTTCCACGCAGTCTGCGGGGCGCGGTTGGCTCCGACTGTAACCCTCGTTACATTCCGCGCATGACACCTGCCGACCGCGCGCTCGCCGTCGAGATCCTGGCCCGGTCGGTCTGGCTGGCCCAGGGCGGCCCCGCTCTGGCCGAGCTCTTCCTGGCGCACGGTCGCCTCGTCGCCCTCGCCGCCGGCCAATGGGCGCACGGGGAGGGCGACGACGAGACCGGCGTTCTGGTCGTTCTCAAGGGCGCGCTTCACCTCTACTGCAAGGCGCCCGGCGATCGCGAGGTGCTGTTGAGCCAGGTCGGCGCCGGCGCGGCCCTGGGCCAGACCGCGCGGTTCGGCGGCGGTCCTCGCCTGGTCACCGCCATCGCCGCCGAGGACGCCCTGATCCTGCAGGTCTCGGACCGCGCCCTCGGCCGCATCGCACAGGACGAGCCGCGCCTGTGGGAGGCGGTCTCGGCGCTGCTCTACCTCCAGCTCCGCACCCTGCTCGAAATGCTGGGCGACCACGCCGCCTTGCCGCCGCGCCAGCGGCTGGCGCGGCGTCTGGCCCAGTTGGCGGGCCCCTCGCCTCAGTCCGTCCTGCGCATCACCCAGGAAACGCTGGGCGAGATGGTGGGTCTTACCCGCAAGACCGCTAACCTCCACCTGGCCGCCCTGGAGCGCGACGGTCTCGTCCGCCGCGCCTACGGCGGCCTCACCATCACCGACCTCGCGGGCCTGCGCCGTGTGGCCGGAGGCTGAGCCCTGCCTCAGCGGAGGGGGGGAGGCGGCATCCTGATGCTGGCGCTGGGGCCCGCCGGCTTGGGAGCCCGGTTCCGCAGGAGACGGGCCATCCGGATCAGCAGCTGCTCGTCCTTGAAGGGCTTCGACAGGTAGTCGCGCGCGCCCAGCGTGACGGCGAGCTTGACGTCCTCCGGCCGGTTCCGCGCGGTCAGCACCAGGGTGGCGATCGACTGGATGACGCCGGTGGCCTTCATGTGCTTGAGCACGCCGAACCCGTCGAGGCCCGGCATGTTGATATCCAGCACCATGGCGGTCGGCCGAATGTCGCGAAGCCGCTCTATCGCGGCCAGGCCGTCGCGGGCGCTGTAGGTCGTGCAGCCGGCCAGCGAAAGCCGGGTCGTCACGATGTCGAGCACCAGGGGATCATCATCCACCACCAGGACACGCGCCCGATGCGAGTCAAACTGCAGCACGGCGCGCCTCCTCTGAATCGCCGAAGATGGCGGCGTGGATCGCCGCGATCACGTCGGCTGGGATCATGGGCTTGGCGACCACGCCGTCGAAGCTCTCCAGGTCCTGCTTCAGGAACGCCTCGGACCCTGCGGTGAACGCCAGCACGGGAACGAACTGGTTCGGACCGTCGGAGGCCCTCAGGCAGTCCAGCGCTTCCGGCCCGTCCATCTCGGGCATTCTGATGTCCAGCAGTATGGCGTCCACCGGCAGCTCGGCCGCCAGGGCAAGGCCCTCGCCCGCCGACGTGGCTTCGCTGATCTCGACTCCGAATGGCGCCAGGATCGCGCGGGCGAGTTCGCGGTTGACGGGATTGTCGTCGATGACGAGCACCCGGATCCCATCGAGGACCGCGTGACCTGCGATGTCGGCGACGTCGAGCTCGTCAGAGACCTCCGCGGCGACGGCCGGAATGTGGATATGGAAGGTCGAGCCTCGCTCCGGCTCGCTCGAGACGGAAATGCCTCCGCCCATCACCTCCGCAAGACCGTGGCTGATGGCGAGACCCAGACCGGTGCCGCCATGCCTGCGGGTCGATGACCCATCCACCTGCGAGAATCTCTGGAAGAGCTTGCGCGTCTGTTCCGGCGTCATGCCCGGGCCGGTGTCCTCGACCCAGATGTCGATCTTGCCGCCGTCGGGGTCGTAGCCGGTCTTCAGGCGAACATGGCCCTGGTCGGTGAACTTCACCGCATTGCCGATCACGTTCAGCAGGATCTGGCGCAGCTTGTCAGGATCGACGAGCAGCGCGCCCGGCAACTCGCCCGCGACGGCGAAATCCAGTTCGAGACCCTTCGCGTCGGCTTGCGGCGCAAACAGCAGCAACGTGTCCCGAAACAGGTTCGAGATCGGTGTCGGCTTCGGCGAGAGGACGACCTGTCCCGCCTCGAGTTTCGAGAAATCCAGGATGTCGTTGACGATGGCGAGCAAGGCCTGCCCGGCATTGTTCAGGCGCGAAACATAGGTGCGCGCCTCGAGTTCGAGTTCCGGACGCTCCGAAAGCAGCGTCGTGTAGCCGAGGATCGCCGTCAGCGGCGTGCGGATCTCATGGCTCATGTTGGCCATGAAGTCCGTCTTCACCTGGGCGGCCGCCTGGGCCGCGTCGCGGGCGGCCGCGAGGGCTATGGCGGTCTCCTGTTCCGCCGTCACGTCTCTCAGCACGTTCACGATCTCGACGACCTGGCCCTCCGCGTCCTTGATGATCGTCGGGTTGCCCTGAACCCAGATCCAGCCGCCGTTCTTGTGGCGGATGCGGTGTTGCCGGCTGCTCCCCGGCGGGTCTGGCAGGCCGGCGAACCGCGCGGCGCGCAGCGCCTGAAGGTTCGCCACATCGTCAGGATGCACCAGTTCGAGCGCGAGGGTCCCGACGAGGTCTTCGGGCTCGTAGCCGTAGAGCCGGCAACTCGGGGAGACCCAGGTGATGCCCCGTCCAGGCTCGGTGCGGACGACCAGGTCCGCCGACTGTTCCATCAGGAAGTTGAGACGCGCCTCGTTGGCGCGGAGTTTCTCATCCGCGAGTTTGAGGTCCGTCACGTCGACGAAGGTGCCCACCAGCGAACGCACGGCGCCCGTTTCGTCGCAGTCGCAGCTTCCGCGCGCGGCGACATGCCGAACCTCGCCATCGGGGCGGATGATCCGCGCGTTCAGGGCGTACGGCTCGGCATGCGAGACGGCTCTTTGGACCAGCCCGGCCAGCGCCGTCGCGTCGTCGGGATGGTACATGGCCAGGACGCCGGCCAGGTCGGGCGGGGGCAGAGCGGTGTCGTACCCGTGAATGCGATAGACGGCGGGCGACCAGGACGTCGTGTCGTTGGTCGCGTCCCAGGACCAATGCCCGACGCCGGCCATCTCTTCGGCCTGGGCCAGCAGCGCGCGATCCCTGGCGCGCTCGCGCTCCAGCGCGACGAAGCTGGAGATGTCCCGTCGCATGGCCAGGGCGTCGCTGACGGCGGTCGCCATCGCCGCCAACTGGGCGCGCGCGACCTCGTCGAAGGACGCACGCGGCTCGACGTCGATGATGCAGAGCGTGCCCAGGCGGTGCCCCGAGCGCGCCACGAGCGGCGCGCCCGCGTAGAAGCGGATGCCGAGATCGCCGGTGACCAGGGGATTGTCCGCGAACCGGGCGTCCTGGGTCGCGTCCAGCACCACCATCACGCCCGCTTCCCGAATGGCATGATCGCAGAACGCGACGTCCCGCGAGGTCTCGCGGACATCCAGGCCTAGGCAGGATTTGAACCATTGGCGGTCGGCGTCGACCAGGGAGACCAGCGCGATCGGCGTCTGAAACGTCAGCGCCGCTAGCCGCGTCAGGCTGTCGAAGATGGCTTCCGGCGGCGTGTCCAGGACATCCAGGCCGTGCAGCGCCGCAAGTCGCTCCGCTTCAAACATTGCCGACACCCGCCCCCCATCTTCTTTTGGCCCGTGAGTTTTGGCCACCAAGGGGAATGGAGGGTTAACATTCCCCATTCGAACGCTGAGAAGCCTGCGACATTTTGTCGAGGTTTTCGCCCGCTCGACGGCGACCCCCACGCCGCTCGGCGGGCTTGGCGGAGGGGCCTCACCTCTTGCGCCGCGCCGCCCAAATGGGCACCTCCACCGGATGAAGCTGTTCGCCAAGCGTCCGTCCACCGCGGCCCTCAGCCTGGCCGCCGCGCTGGCCGCCGGCTTCGGCGTCTCGGCGGCGCTGCAATTGCGCGCGCCCGACGGCGTTCAGCTCACCGCGACGCCCGTAGTCCGTGACGCCCTGAGCGATCCCGGCACGCCCGCCTTCGGGGCCCAGCGGCCCGAGGTCACCATCGTCGTCTTCACCGACTACCAGTGCGGGGTCTGCAAGGCGACCGACGGCGCGCTCCTGCGCCTCCTGGAGACCGACCCCACCGTCCGCGTCGTGTTCAAGGACTGGCCGATCCGGGGGCCCGGCTCGGAAATCGCCGCCCGCACGGCGCTGGCCGCCCATCGCCAGGGCCGTTACCTCGAGGTCCACAAGGCGCTGATGTCGGCCAAGGGCGCGCTCACCGCCGAGCGCGTCGAGGCCATCGCCCGCGACGCCGGCGTGGACCTCAAGCTGGCGCGCCGCCACGCCCGCGAGATCGACGAGCAGATCCGCCGCCACAACCTGCAGGCGTTCGGCCTGGGTCTCCAGGGCACCCCGGGCTATGTGGTCGGCCGCTACCTGGTGCCGGGCGGCCTCGACGAGCGCAACCTCGCCAAGGTCGTCGAACGCGCCCGCAAGGCCGGCCCCCCGGCGCCGCCTGCCGCCTAGAGCGCCGTGGCTTTCGCCGCGACCCACTGTCAAGCTGACGATGAACTACGCCGGCGCCCCGCCGTTACGGTTCCCGAGCGTCCAGGAGTTCCGCCATGTCCACTCGTCTGATCTTCCTCGTCGCCGTGGCGGTCGTGTCCCTCGCGAGCCTGTCGCTGGCGGCCTGCAAGACGCCGCTCCCGCCCCGTGACCCGGGTTCGACCCGGCCGACGCTGCCCAAGCCTCAGGTCAGCAACATGCCCACGCCCGCCGAGAGGTAGCCGCTCAGGCGCCGCCAGCCGCCGTCCCGACGGCTGCGGGAGGGTCCCGCTCACTTCCCCTGGAAGACCGGCTTGCGCTTCTCCAGGAACGCGCGGCGCGCCTCCTGGCCGTCCTCGCTGCCGAACGCCTTGCGGATGTTGCCCACCTCGTAGCGCAGCTGCTGTTCCATATCGTGGCTCTCGTAGCTCTTCACGATGCCCCGCTTCAGCAGCCGCAGCGTGATCGGCGACCAGGCGCACAGCTCCTGGCAGTAGGCCGCCAGCCGCTCGCCGAACGCCGCGTCGTCCACCACCTCGCCGGCCATGCCCCACGCCACCGCCTCGTCGCCGTTCAGCGTGCGGTTCTCCATCATGAAGCGCATGGCCCGCTCATAGCCCATGGCCTGGGGCAGGGTGATCGTCAGGCCCGCGTCAGGCGATCCGCCGATCCGCGTGTAGCCCGCCATCAGCCGCGCGCTCTTCGCCACCAGCCGCACGTCGGTGGCCATGGCCAGGCCCAGGCCCGCGCCCACCGCCACGCCGTTGACCCCGCCCACCACCGGCTTGTCGCAGCGCTTGCGGATCGACAGCAGGAAGTTCCCCACCCAGCCGATGTCGTCCAGCTGGGCGTTCTGGGGCGAGTAGGGCGAATAGGGCTCGGCGCCCGGCGACAGGTCCAGGCCCGCGCAGAACGCGTCGCCGCTGCCGGTGATCGCCACCACCCAGACGTTGTCGTCCAGCGCCGCGGCGTCCACCGCCTCGATCACCCCCCAGGCCAGGGCCTGGCTCAGCGCGTTCTTCTTCTCGGGCCGGTTCAGCGTGATCGTGCGGACGTGGCCGACGTCCGACGTGGTGACGAGTGCGCTCATGGTCTCCCCCGGGATCCTGTTGTTCGCGCCAGCATAGGCGCCCCGGCGCGGTCGGGAAGGCCCAGGCCCCTGTTCAGGGCCCAAAGACCCGGCAAAGGCCCAGGGTCGGCGCCTCGAAACCGGGCCGGAGCGCCGAGACGACCGTTCGTCGCGCCCGAACAGCCGCTGACGGTCGGCAACCCTTCATAAACCGTGTCCACTCTAACCGGGCTTGTCGCGCGTCCCGCCCCCGCGGGGTGCGGCGACACAACAAGAAGGACGCCCGAAAATGAAGCGCCTCTCCCCCCGCGTCGGCATCATCCTGGCCGCCCTGGCCCTCACCGCCTGCCAGGCCAAGGCTCCCGCGCCGGCCGCCGAAGCCGCCGCACCGGTCGACACCCACGTCGCCGCCGCCGTCAGCGACGTTCGGGCCGCCGTCATCGACCCGGCCACCGGCAAGGCCCGCGACACCAGCGCGGTCTTCGCGCCCCAGGATTCGGCCGGCGCGCCGCTGCCCAGCGGAAACCTCGGCGACGGCAACGCCCTGCAGCGCAACCTCCAGAACCTCTCGCCCAGCCAGGCCAAATAGCCCCCGAGCTCGCGCGCACGAAAACGCCCCGCCGGCCGGGCCGACGGGGCGTCTTCAGGTGGCTTGAAAGCGCCGGCCTACTTCGGCGCGGGCTCCATCGCGGACTTGGCCTCGTTGGCGGCCTCGGTGGCCTTGTCGGCCGCCATGTTGGCCGAGTCGGCCGCGGTGTTGGCCGCAGCC
>NZ_SCTC01000045.1 GCF_004299445.1 Phenylobacterium sp.
TCGCCGAAACCCGCCGACCCCCGGAACTGGGGCTGCATCACGACGTAGCCGCGCGTCGCCAGGAACTGGGCGAGGTAATCAAAGTCGTAATCGTCGCGGGCTGCCGGCCCCCCATGCGGCAGGACGATCAGCGGTAGCCTGGCGGTGGGCGCCGCGCCGGGCGGCCGGGTCACATAGGCCGGGATCTCCAGGCCGTCGCGGGCCTTGTAGGTCAGCCAGCGCGTCGCGCCGAATGTGGCGTCCTTCAGCTCGGGATACTCCTCACCCAGCGGGGAGACCTCCTTGCGCGCCCGGTCATAGAGGTACCAGCCGCCCGGAGCCGACGGTGAGGACACGCGCACCATGAAGCGCGTGCGATCCGCGGACCAACCGGCCAGCCTCACCTGACGGCCTTTGAACGCACGCGACAGCACGCCATGCGCAGCGCCCACCTCAGGGTCGAGCCACTGCACGGCGGCCTTCTCGGCGCCGGTCGATATCCCCGCCACGCCGTTCCGGTGCGCGTCCCAGATCAGGCCCATCGAGGGGCCGCCGTCGCTGACCGACTCTTCCACACCGTCGGCCAGGCGGCGGCGCAGCAGCTTGCCTTCGCGTTCGAAGTAGACCGCGTCCTCGGGCTCGGAATAGCCCAGCATGTGGGGCTCAGGCCCGCCGGACGCCTGCGTCCAGAATTGCACCCACTGCGACTTGCCCTTGGCGCGGGCGAAGAACGCGGCCTTGTGCGTCAGCTCGTCCACATCCACCCGCACGCGCGCCTCGCCAGAAAGGTCGACATCCCAGCTCTGGGTGTCGTAGTCGCCGCGCTCGACGATCCGGCCCTTGCCGGTCGCCGGATCGATGCTCCAGATCGCGCGGACACTGGCGTTTTCGACGCCCTTGCGCTTCATGCGCGTGTTCATTGAGTCCGAGCCCATCCCCTCGGCGAGGTCGTTGACCAGCACCCGGGCCGGCGAGCCGGACGTAACGCCCACGATGGGCTGTCCCCCGACCAGGTACTGGCTGGTCGTTGCGTTCTCGAAGAAGCGAGCAACGGCCTTCGCCTGCGGCGTGACCGTGACGTGGCGCTCGATGCGGTAAAACTGTTTCGGCCCCGCGTTGTGCCAGAACGCGATGCTGGCGATCACGTTCTCGTCCCCCGCCCACCGCAGGCGGGTGGCCTCCACCTCGCCCAGTTGCAGGATCGGCAGACCGGGCTGGTCGATCGTGGCGATTGAGATCACCCTCTGCTCGGAGGCGCCGCCCAGCATGGCGATGCGCTGGCCATTCGGCGAAATCGCCGCATCGACGACCGCCGGCACCCGCCCGAAGGCTGAGGCCGGTGGCGGCGCGGCGTGCGCAGGCGTGAGGACGCAGGCGGCCACGGCAGCCAGCCACAGAAACTTCATGAATACTACCCCCGGATGCTCCCCAACGAGTCGCATCCTAGCCGCGCGTTCGTGACGGCGGCTAGTCTAGGGTCAAGCTTGTCCGATCGCCTGACCCGAAAAACAAAGCGGCCCGGGATTGCTCCCGGGCCGCTCGTTACGCGTGACAGGTACTGGAGAGTTTACGACTCGACCGTCTCGGCCTCTGCGGCGTCGGCGATCTCGATCGGGAGCGGCTCCATGGCCTCCTCGCGGCTGGCCGTCAGCGCTTCGTCGCGCTTGGCGGCGATCCGCTGCAGGTTGCGCAGGTACGAGCCCGTGCCCGCCGGGATCAGGCGGCCCACGATCACGTTCTCCTTCAGGCCTTCGAGGGTGTCGCTCTTGCCCTGGACCGCGGCCTCGGTGAGGACGCGGGTGGTTTCCTGGAACGACGCCGCCGAGATGAAGCTGCGGGTCTGCAGCGACGCCTTCGTGATGCCGAGCAGCACCGGCTGGGTGATCGCCGGACGACCGCCGCGGGATTCCGCCTTGGCGCTCTCCTCTTCGACATCCAGCTTCTCGAGGTGGTCGCCCTTCAGCAGGCCGGTATCGCCCGCATCGAGGATTTCCACCTTCTGCAGCATCTGGCGCACGATCGTCTCAATGTGCTTGTCGTTGATCGGCACGCCCTGCAGTCGATAGACCTCCTGGATCTCGTTCACCAGGAACTCGGCCAGCGCCTCGATGCCCTGGATGCGCAGGATGTCGTGCGGATCCGGGTTGCCGTCGATGATGTACTCGCCCTTCCGGATCACGTCGCCGTCGTGGACCGCGATGTGCTTGCCCTTCGGGATCAGGAACTCGACCGCCTCGCCACCGTCTTCCGGGGTGATCTTGATGCGGCGCTTGTTCTTGTAGTCGCGGCCGAACTCGACGCGACCGTCCATCTCGGCGATGACCGCGCAGTCCTTCGGACGGCGGGCTTCGAACAGCTCGGCCACCCGCGGCAGACCGCCGGTGATGTCGCGGGTCTTGGCGCTCTCGGTCGGGATACGCGCCATGATCTCGCCGGGCTTCACCTCGTCACCGTCGCCGATGGAGAGAATGGCGCCCACCGGGAGCAGGTAGCGAGCTTCACCGCCGTTCGACAGGCGCTTGTAGGCGCCGTTCTCGTCCAGCACCGACATGGCCGGGCGAAGGTCCGAACCCTTCGAGCTGGCGCGCCAGTCGATGACCACGCGGTTGGAGATGCCCGTGGCCTCGTCGGCCTCCTCGCGGAACGAGAAGTTCTCGACCAGGTCCTCGAACCGCACCTTGCCGCCGACTTCGGTGATGATCGGCGTGGTGTAGGGGTCCCAGCTGGCCAGGCGTTGGCCGCGCTTGACCTTGTCGCCATCCTTGGCCTGCAGGCGGGCGCCGTACGGCACCTTGTAGGACTCGCGGTCCTTGCCATCGACCTGGACGGTCAGGGTCAGGTTGCGGCTCATCGAGATCAGGCCGCCGTCGGCCGCGACCACGGTGTTGCCACCCGAGATCCGCGCGATGCCTTCGTTGGCGCTTTCGAAGAACGACTGCTCGGCCACCTGGGCGGTGCCGCCGATGTGGAAGGTCCGCATCGTCAGCTGGGTGCCGGGTTCGCCGATGGACTGGGCGGCGATGACGCCGACCGCTTCACCGATGTTCACCGGGGTGCCGCGGGCCAGGTCGCGACCATAGCAGGCGCCGCAGACGCCGACCTTGGTGTCGCAGGTCAGAACCGAGCGGATCTTCACCGACTGGACGCCGGCGTTCTCGACCAGGTCGCACATGTTCTCGTCGAGATAGGTGTCGGCGGGAACGATGACGTCGTTGGTGCCCGGATCCTTCACGTCCTCTGCCGCGAAGCGACCCAGGATGCGCTGGCCCAGCGAGACCAGCACGTCACCGCCTTCGACCACGGCGCGCAGCGTGATGCCGCGCGTGGTGCCGCAGTCTTCCTCGGTGATGATGCAGTCCTGCGCCACGTCGACCAGACGGCGGGTCAGGTAACCCGAGTTCGCCGTCTTCAGCGCGGTGTCGGCCAGGCCCTTACGGGCGCCGTGGGTGGAGTTGAAGTACTCCTGGACGGTCAGGCCTTCCTTGAAGTTCGAGATGATCGGCGTCTCGATGATCTCGCCGGACGGCTTGGCCATCAGGCCCCGCATCCCGCCGAGCTGCTTCATCTGGGCCTGCGAACCGCGGGCGCCCGAGTTGCTCATCATGAAGATCGAGTTGATCTCCGACTGGCGACCATTGATCACCGGCGCGGAACTGACCTCGGCCATCATCTCGTCGGCGACGCGGTCGGTGGCCTTCGCCCAGGCGTCGACGACCTTGTTGTACTTCTCACCCTTGGTGATCAGGCCGTCGGCGTACTGCTGCTCGTATTCTTCCACGAGCTTGCGGGTCTCTTCGACGATCGGGGCCTTGCGGGCCGGGATGACGATGTCGTCCTTGCCGAAGGAGATCCCCGCCTTGGCCGCCTCGCGGAAGCCCAGGCCCATGATCTGGTCGGCGAAGATGACCGTCGCCTTCTGACCGCAGTGCCGGTAGACGGTGTCGATCAGATTGCCGATTTCCTTCTTGGTCAGGTTCTTCTCGAGAAGCCGGTGACCAACCGCCGGATGGTGCGGGAACAGGGCCGCGATCTTCATCCGACCCGGCGACGTCTCGATCACCTTGCGGATGAGGTTGCCCTCGGCGTCCATCTCCGAGTGCCGCGCACGGATCTTGGTGTGCAGGGTCACGATCCCGGCGTCGAGCGCCTGGTCGATCTCGTTCAGGTCGTTGAACGCCTTGCCCTCGCCGGGCTCGCCGTCCTTGACCAGCGACAGGTAGTAGAGACCCAGGACGATGTCCTGCGACGGCACGATGATCGGGCGGCCGTTGGCCGGCGACAGGATGTTGTTCGTGCTCATCATCAGCACGCGCGCTTCCAGCTGGGCTTCCAGCGAGAGCGGCACGTGCACGGCCATCTGGTCGCCGTCGAAATCGGCGTTGAAGGCGGCGCAGACCAGCGGGTGAAGCTGGATGGCCTTGCCCTCGATCAGCTTGGGCTCGAACGCCTGGATGCCCAGGCGGTGAAGCGTCGGCGCGCGGTTCAGCAGAACCGGGTGCTCGCGGATTACCTCGTCCAGGATGTCCCAGACCGCCGGCTGTTCACGCTCCACCATCCGCTTGGACTGCTTCACGGTGCCAGACAGGCCCTTGGCGTCCAGGCGCGCGTAGATGAACGGCTTGAACAGCTCCAGCGCCATCTTCTTGGGCAGGCCGCACTCGTGCAGCTTCAGCTCGGGACCCACCACGATGACCGAACGGCCCGAGTAGTCGACGCGCTTGCCCAGCAGGTTCTGGCGGAAGCGGCCCTGCTTGCCCTTCAGCATGTCGGCCAGCGACTTCAGCGGACGCTTGTTGGCGCCCGTGATCACGCGGCCGCGGCGGCCGTTGTCGAACAGGGCGTCGACGGCTTCCTGAAGCATCCGCTTTTCGTTGCGGATGATGATGTCCGGCGCGCGCAGCTCGATGAGGCGCTTCAGGCGGTTGTTCCGGTTGATGACCCGGCGATAGAGGTCATTCAGGTCCGAGGTCGCGAAGCGGCCGCCGTCCAGCGGCACCAGCGGGCGCAGTTCCGGCGGGATCACGGGGATCACCGTCAGCACCATCCACTCGGGCTTGTTGTTGCTCTCGAGGAAGCTCTCGATCAGCTTCAGGCGCTTGGACGCCTTCTTGAGCTTCATTTCCGAGGTGGTCGTCTTCAGCTCCTCGCGGAGCTTCTCGGCTTCCTTCTCGAGCTCGATGCCCTTCAGAAGGCCCTGGACCGCCTCGGCGCCGATTTCGGCGGTGAAGCTGTCATCGCCGAACTCTTCCTGGAAGCGCAGGTAGTCGTCCTCGCTCAGCAGCTGGTGCTGCTTCAGCGGGGTCAGGCCCGGCTCGGTGACGATGTAGTGCTCGAAGTACAGAACGCGTTCGATGTCCTTCAGCGCCATGTCCAGCATCAGCGCGATGCGGCTGGGAAGCGACTTCAGGAACCAGATGTGGGCCACCGGCGAGGCCAGTTCGATATGGCCCATCCGCTCGCGGCGGACGCGCGCCAGGGTCACTTCGACCCCGCACTTTTCGCAGATGATGCCCTTGTACTTCATCCGCTTGTACTTCCCGCAAAGGCACTCGTAGTCCTTCGTCGGGCCGAAGATGCGGGCGCAGAACAGGCCGTCACGTTCCGGCTTGAACGTGCGGTAGTTGATGGTCTCGGGCTTCTTGATCTCGCCGAACGACCACGAGCGGATCTTCTCCGGCGAGGCCAGAGCGATGCGGATGCGGTCGAAGGTCGGAGCGGCCTGGACCGGATTGAAGATGTTCAGGACTTCCTGGTTCATCTTGGTTCCTTCTGCGGCGTGCGCCGCGAAATTTCGTCAGAGCTGGGCGGATTGGCGGAGCGCCCTCCCCCGTCGCGGAGGGAGGGCTCTGCAAACCGTCAGCTGTTCTCCAGCTCCACGTTCAGGCCCAGGGAGCGCATCTCCTTGACCAGCACGTTGAAGCTTTCCGGGATCCCGGCCTCGAAGGTGTCGTCGCCACGGACGATGCTCTCGTAGACCTTGGTCCGGCCGGCCACGTCGTCCGACTTCACCGTCAGCATTTCCTGCAGGGTGTAGGCGGCGCCGTAGGCTTCCAGAGCCCAGACCTCCATTTCCCCGAAGCGCTGACCACCGAACTGGGCCTTACCGCCCAGCGGCTGCTGGGTGACGAGGCTGTACGGGCCGATCGAACGGGCGTGGATCTTGTCGTCGACCAGGTGGTGCAGCTTCAACATGTAGATGTAGCCGACCGTGACCGGACGCTTGAACCGCTCGCCCGTCTGGCCGTCGTACAGGTACGACTGGCCCGACCGGTCGAGGCCCGCCTTCTCCAGCAGGTTCTCGATGTCGTCGATGTGGGCGCCGTCGAAGACCGGGGTCGCGAACGGGATGCCCTTCGAGAGGTTCTTGGCCAGCTCGATGAGTTCCTCGTCCGTGTCCGGCAGTTCCTCGTCAGGACCGTAGGCATCGCGCAGGTAGTCGATCAGCGCCTGACGCTGACCGCCGCCGTACTGCCACGCCTCCAGCAGGTCGGCGACCTGCTTGCCCAGACCGGCCGAAGCCCAACCCAGGTGGGTCTCGAAGATCTGACCCACGTTCATGCGCGACGGCACGCCCAGGGGGTTCAGCACGATGTCCACGTGCTGGCCGTTCTCCAGGTACGGCATGTCCTCGATCGGCAGAATCTTGGAGATGACGCCCTTGTTGCCGTGACGGCCGGCCATCTTGTCGCCCGGCTGCAGCTTGCGCTTCACCGCCACGAACACCTTGACCATCTTCATCACGCCCGGAGGCAGTTCGTCGCCGCGCTGCAGCTTGTCGACCTTGTCCTCGAAGCGGCGATCCAGGCGCTTGCGCCCTTCGTCGAACTGGCGGCGCATGGCCTCCAGCTCGCCCATCGCCTTCTCGTCGTCGAGGGCGATCTGCCACCACAGGCCCGGCGAGATCTCTTCCAGCTTGTCGGCTTCGATCTTGCCGCGCGCCAGGCCCTTCGGACCCGACACGGCGTTCTTGCCCACGAGCAGCTCGCGCAGGCGGCTGGTCATGTTGCGGTTCAGGATGCCGAACTCGTCGTCGCGGTCCTTGCCCAGTCGGTCGATTTCCGCCCGTTCGATGGCCAGGGCGCGTTCGTCTTTGTCGACGCCGTGCCGGTTGAACACGCGGACTTCCACGACCGTGCCGGCGACGCCCGGGGGCAGACGCAGCGAGGTGTCGCGGACGTCAGACGCCTTTTCGCCGAAGATGGCGCGCAGCAGCTTCTCTTCCGGGGTCATCGGGCTTTCGCCCTTCGGCGTCACCTTGCCCACGAGAATGTCGCCCGGCATCACCTCGGCGCCGATCGCCACGATGCCCGCTTCGTCGAGGTTGCGCAGGGCTTCCTCGCCGACGTTCGGGATGTCGCGGGTGATTTCTTCGGGGCCCAGCTTGGTGTCGCGGGCCATGACCTCGAATTCCTCGAGGTGGATCGAGGTGAAGATGTCGTCGCGCACGATGCGCTCCGAGATCAGGATCGAGTCCTCGAAGTTGTAGCCGTTCCAGGGCATGAACGCGACGAGCGTGTTCCGGCCCAGGGCCAGTTCGCCCAGCTCGGTGGACGGGCCGTCGGCGATCACGTCGCCGGCCTTGATCCTGTCGCCCACCTGCACCAGGGGACGCTGATTGATGCAGGTCGACGTGTTCGAGCGCTGGAACTTCTGCAGGCGATAGATGTCGACGCCCGGCTTGGTGGGGTCGAGTTCTTCCGTCGCGCGCACGACGATCCGGGTGCCGTCGATCTGCTCGACCACGCCGGTGCGGCGGGCGACGACCACGGCGCCGGAATCAACGGCCACGATGCTCTCCATGCCGGTGCCGACCAGGGGCGCATCCGACTGGATGAGCGGCACGGCCTGCTTCTGCATGTTCGAGCCCATCAGGGCGCGGTTGGCGTCGTCGTTCTCAAGGAACGGGATCAGCGAGGCGGCCACCGAGACGACCTGCTTCGGCGACACGTCCATCAGGTCGACCTGCTCGCGCGGCAGCAGCGAGGGTTCGCCGTTCACCCGGCCGGGGACCAGGTCGTCGACGATCGAGCCGTTGTCGAGCTTGATGTTGGCCTGGGCGATGACGTGCTTCGCCTCTTCCATGGCCGACATGTAGACCACCTCTTCGGTGGTCTTGCCGTCGCGGATGCGACGGTAGGGGCTCTCGATGAAGCCGTATTTGTTCACCACCGCGTGGGTGGCGAGCGAGTTGATCAGGCCGATGTTCGGGCCTTCCGGCGTTTCAATCGGGCAGATCCGGCCGTAGTGCGTCGGGTGCACGTCGCGGACTTCGAAGCCGGCGCGCTCGCGGGTCAGACCGCCCGGGCCAAGAGCCGACAGGCGGCGCTTGTGGGTGATCTCCGAAAGCGGGTTGGTCTGGTCCATGAACTGCGACAGCTGCGAGGAGCCGAAGAACTCACGGACGGCGGCGGCCGCCGGCTTGGCGTTGATCAGGTCATGCGGCATGACCGTGTCGATATCGACCGAGCTCATGCGTTCCTTGATCGCGCGCTCCATGCGGAGCAGGCCCACGCGGTACTGGTTTTCCAGAAGCTCGCCCACCGAACGGACCCGGCGGTTGCCCAGGTTGTCGATGTCGTCGATCTCGCCCTTGCCGTCCCGCAGGCCGACCAGGGTCTCGAGCACCGCCAGCACGTCTTCCTTGCGCAGGATGCGCACGTCGTCGGGGCAGTCCAGTTCCAGACGCATGTTCATCTTCACGCGGCCGACCGAGCTCAGGTCGTAGCGCTCGCCGTCGAAGAACAGCGACTTGAACATGGCCTCGGCGGCTTCCACCGTCGGCGGCTCGCCCGGACGCATGACGCGATAGATGTCGAACAGGGCGTCCTCGCGGACGGTGTTCTTGTCGACGCGCAGGGTGTTGCGGATGTAGGCGCCGATGGTGACGTGGTCGATGTCGAGCACGTCCATGGTGGTGAAGCCCTGCTCTTCCAGGCTCACCAGCAGACCGGCGTCAAGCTCGTCGCCGGCTTCGGCGTAGATCTCGCCGGTCTGGTAGTTGACCAGGTCGCGCGCCAGGTAGCGGCCGTTCAGGGCCTCGGGCGGCAGCAGCAGGGTCTTGAGGCCCGCGTCGGCGAACTTCTTGGCGTTGCGCGCCGAGATCTTCGTGCCGGCCGGAGCGATCTCTTCACCGCTGTCGGCGTCGATCAGCGGGAACTCCGGCTTCACGCCGCGCCAGCGCTCGGGGATGTAGGCGGTCGACCAGCCGGCAGTCTTCTTCTCGTAGGCGACGGTCTTGTAGAACGTCGAGAGGATCTCCTCGCCGTCCATGCCCAGGGCCATGAGGAAGGTCGTGGCCGGCAGCTTCCGGCGACGGTCGATGCGGACGTAAACGATGTCCTTGGCGTCGAATTCGAAATCGAGCCACGAGCCGCGGTACGGGATCACGCGCGCGGCGAACAGCAGCTTGCCCGAGGCGTGGGTCTTGCCCTTGTCGTGGTCGAAGAAGACGCCCGGCGAGCGGTGCATCTGGGAGACGATGACGCGCTGGGTCCCGTTGACGATGAAGGTGCCCTTCTCCGTCATGAGCGGGATGTCACCCATGTAGACGTCCTGCTCCTTGATGTCCTTCACGGAGCGGGCGCCGGTCTCTTCGTCGGTTTCGAAGACGATGAGGCGCAGCTTCACCTTCAGCGGCGCGGCATAGGTCATGTCGCGCTGGACGCATTCCTCGACGTCGTACTTCGGCTCCTCGAACTCGTAGGAGACGTACTCGAGCACCGCGCGCTCGTTGAAGTCCTTGATCGGGAAGACGGACTTGAAGACCGCCTCGATGCCCTCATCGCGCCGTTCACCGGCGCGGACTTCGCGCTGCAGGAACTGTTCGTAAGACGAGCGCTGAACCTCGATCAGGTTCGGCATCTGCACAGCTTCAGGAATGCGGCCGAACGAGAACCGAATCCGCTTCTTGCCGGTGAAGGATTGCGCCATTTTGATCCCTTGAGGACGCCAGGAGACGGACTCCGGGCGTCGAATGTTTATCCTGCGTCCACCCTCGGATCTCCCTTGCGGGAGCCGGACGCTGGAATGCTCCCCGTATCGTCGGGAGCGCCCCTTCGCATGGTCGGAGGGCTAGGGACCATGCCTCGGGGCCTGCACGCGCGAAGGCCGCATCGAATGGATGTGAATCGGGAGGTGTTTTCGCGAACGGCGGCAAATAGGCCCTTTCGGTTCGCTCGTAAAGAGCCCGGGGCCAAGAAAAACACGTCGAGGCGGCAGGCCGCCTGACGAAAGGCGGCACGGAGGGGTGCAGTCTCCGCGCCGCCCGACGTTCATCCCCGGCTAGAACCCGAGGAACATGCTGACTTCTGGTTTCGCAAGTCGTCAACCAAGTCAACGCAGGGATAGTTCGCGGATTCAACGCGGCCTGTCGAGTACCAGCTTCACCTTATTTTTTGCGGCGAATGGACGCCATGCCGTAGCGGCATACCGGATCAGGTATTCGGGATGCTCTGTTCCCATCCAGCGATCCCACCATGTGAACCAGGCCCCGTAATTCCAGCCCGCTTGCGCATGGTGCATGTCGTGGTGCGTGGTGGTCACGATGAAGTCCAGCATCGGTCGGCCGTCGCGGCGCGCGGGCATCAACTCGTAGCCCGAGTGCAGCAGCGTATTGGTCACGATCTGATACAGCATGACCCAGGCCATGGCGCCGCTCGGCGTCGGGAAGACCATCGGCCACACCACGACGAAGCCGAACAGCAGCAGCGCCTCGCCGATATCGAAGCTGTAGGCCGTGAACGGCGACGGGTTGTTGCTCCTGTGGTGTCGGCGGTGGAAGCGGCGGAACAGCCGCGGATCGTGCATCAGTCGATGGGTCCAGTAGAACCATGCATCCAGCCCCACGACCCCGGCTAAGATGGACACGCCGAACCAGACGGGCCCCCAGCCGTCGGCCATGCCTGTCAGCGGATAGAGACCGGCCCGGTACATGAAGGTCACCGCCACGCCGGCGGTGGCGAAAATCAGCATCGAGCGCAGCGAAAAGCCCAGTTCCACCATCATCTGCCGCGCCGGCGGCGTCTCCTGACGGATTTTCCGCGCCTTCAGGAATGGGCGAAGCAGCACCCAGAGGGCCAGCCAGACGGCGAGCGTGAAGAGCAGGTAGCGTGTGAGCGTAGGCTCAAGCTCACGCAGCCAGATATGGGTTGCGTCCGAGAGCAGGGTTTCCATGGGCGATCCTCGCGTTGGCGACCACCCAGTCACAGCCCGCCCGCGCGTTCACGTCTCGCCGAGGCCGGCGGAGCCTCGCCGATTCCGAAATCAGACGGCCTCCTGCAATTCCGGCGAGGCCTGCAGCGCCTGCCTGCGCCACTCGGTGGGCGTCGCGCCGGTGGCCGCCCGGAAGGCGCGGTTGAAGGGCCCCAGCGAACCGTAGCCCAGGTCGAACGCAATGGCCGCCACAGTCGTCCGAGCCTCGTTCGGGTCGCCCAGCCGAGCCATCGCCGCCTCGATCCGAAAACCGTTGACGAAGTCGGCGAAGTTGCGGTGCCCCATGCGCTGGTTGATCAGCCGGCGCAGACGATACTCAGGCTCCCCTAACTCGCGCGCCAGAGCGCCGATGGTCAGTCCTTCACGCCGCCACGCGCCGGCGGTCATCAGGTCGTTCAGCTTGCCCGCCAGCACCCGGTCGGCCGCCTCGGCCCGCGCGTCGGCGCTGACCGCTTCGCGACGCACCCCGCCGAACAGCGTCGGGCGCGCCTGCAGGAAGACGACGGCCCCGGCGACCACGATGACCGCGAAGATCGCCCCGCCGTAGGGCCATCCTGCCGTCCAGAGCAGCCAGCTCTCGTGCGGCTCGACGCGATTGACCAGGCCGATGGCGACATTCGTGATGCCGTAGAAGGCGGCGAAACCCAGGATCGGGGCGCGCAGTCGCCGCCGCTGCTCGAGCAGGTCGCCCGGCCAGCTGCGAAGCACCACGTAGGTCGCGTGAAGCAGGAGCAGCCCACTGAAGGCGTTACGGGCCATCCAGAGCGGCTGGCGCTCATCGGGCGGCATCATTTCGCAGGCGACGCCGCTGACGATCAGCAGTGCGATCGGCGCCCAGCTCAGCGGCGCGATCGGGCGATCATCAAAGACTGTGAGCACAAACAGCCAGTAGCAGGCGCCCACGGCGTAAGCCGGCAGGACCAGCGGATAGAAGCGGTCGAGGGCGGCCCAGAGCGTGCTCGACTCCGTCATCAGCCAGCAAGCGATGGACAGCGCCAGCAGGCCCCCGCTCAGTCGGACCTGACGGCTCAGGGGCCCCGCCGCCAGCGCCAACCCGGTGACCAGCATCGCGCCGCTCGCGATGCCTCTGACAAACATGTCGATGAGAGTGAGGGAGTCGTCCACGTTCTGAGCCTACCACGCCGAGCGCCCTCGCCCAGTGAAGCTCAGGTCATCTAGCGGGCCTGGCCGCCGTTCAACAGCGGCAGGCAGCTCTGCCAATTGCTCGGATTGGCCGCCGCGCAGGCCTGATAGCTCTGGCCCGCCTGATGGATGCCCACCGCCGCGTTCTGACCCATGCCCGGCTGAGGCAGGAGCGGCGTCGACATCAGGGGTTGGCCCAGGCGCGGGACAGCAGGCAGGGGCGCTGCGACCGCCATGCGCGGCGCGCTCGCGGTATTGAGGCACGCCTGGATCGCCCCCGTGTTCCCAGCTGCGGCCCGTACGCAGTCGGCGATCATCTGCGGGTTGGCCGTCGGCGCGGCCGAGGCGACGGGCGCCGGCGCCTGGCGGGCGCTCATCGCCGCGCCGAGCGCCCCCAGCAGTGCGCCGGACGTTCCGCCGCCGCCAAGACCGCCAGGAACCTGCGCACGCTCCATGCCCAGCTGCCCGCGGAGCTTGGCGCACTCGGCCATCCCCGCGCCCATCGGCGAATTGCAGATCTGGATCGCGGCGTTCAGGCGATTGATGTCGCCCGCGGTCTGCGCGCCAGCCATCCCTGGCCACGGCCCGGCGCACGCCAGCGCCGCGAGACCGAAGAACATATGAAGCGTCCTGGCCAAGATCATGCCCCCCATGGATCGCGCCGCACCGACGCCAACATGACGACCCAGGCGGGTTCCGCCCTCCCCCGATCGGGGGCGCCTCGACAAGCGACCAAAGAAAAAGGGCCGGGATTGCTCCCGGCCCTCGATCTTCTTGAGAAGCGCTGATCCAGCGCGTCCAGACTACTTGATCTGGACGGTCGCGCCGGCTTCTTCGAGCTTCTTCTTGATCTCTTCCGCTTCCTGCTTGGAGATGTTTTCCTTCACGTTCTGCGGAGCGCCTTCGACGAGGTCCTTGGCTTCCTTCAGGCCGAGGTCCGGACGGACACCGCGGACTTCCTTGATCACGTTGATCTTCTTGTCGCCACCGGCGGTCAGAACAACGGTGAACTCGGTTTGCTCTTCGGCGGCTTCGGCCGGGGCGGCAGCGCCCGGCGCGGCGGCGGCGACGGCAACCGGAGCGGCAGCGGAAACGCCCCACTTTTCTTCCAGCAGCTTGGAGAGCTCAGCGGCTTCCAGAACGGTCAGGGCCGACAGGTCGTCGACGAGCTTTTCGAGATTGGCCATGTGATTAGGTCCTTAAGAGAGAGGTTTTGTCGGGAAGTGACGATCAGGCGGCGTCTTTGGCGGCGTAGGCGCCCATGACGCGAGCCAGCTGACCGGCGGGAGCCTGCAGAACGCCGGCGATCTTGGTCGCGGGGGCTTGCAGAAGGCCGACGATCTTGGCGCGGAGCTGATCCAGCGACGGCAGGGTGGCCAGAGCGGTCACCGAGGCCTTGTCCAGCACCTGTTGACCCATGAAGCCGCCAATGACCGTGAACTTGTCATTGTCCTTGGCGTACTGGGTCGCGACCTTGGCGGCAGACACCGGGTCGGCGGCGTAGGCGATGGCGACCGGACCCTTGAACAGGGCGTCGCCCTGCTCGCCGATCGAGCCCCCGAGAGCCTTCGTGGCCAGGGTGTTCTTCACCACCTGCAGCTGGGCGCCTTCCTTACGAAGACGGCCCCGCAGATCGGTCATTTCCGCAACGGTCAGACCCATGTAGTGGGTCACGACCACGGCGCCGGCGTCATTGAAAACGCCCTTGAGCGTCTCGATGGCTTCCTGCTTTTGAGCGCGGTCCATTGCGGTCTCCATACTCAGGTTCCGCGCACGCGCGAATGCGCACGCGGGTAAGCACCTGTCCGATGAGGAAAGCCGCAGCCTCGCGCCCGATCCGCGTTGCGGAGAGGCGACGTGCCGTCATCTTCCCGTCTCCCTGCGCCTGAAGAGGGGCCCCTCTTCGCGTTACGGCCCCCGGTGACCCCGGCGGCTGCACAGTTCTTGGACAGGAGGGAAAGGTCGAAACCTTTCCGTCCTCGCCTCTCCCGAGGGAGCGACGAAGCGCGGGCGTATATAGGAAGGTTCGCCGGAACTCAACCCGCCGCCAGCCAGGCCTCCAGCCGGGCGGCCTTGTCGAGGTCCTTCGGCCGGCCGAAGAGCTTGAGAATGCGGAGTTGCTCGGCAGCCGGCGGCACGCCCACGGGCACATCGAGAAGCCGTCCGCGCACCTTCAGGCCGCCCATCACCTCGACCGGCCCCCAGGGCGTGAGGTAGCGGGCGAAGTCCGCGGATCGAAACGGACCGTCGGGCGCCTTCGCCTCACCCGCCTCCAGCCACCCGCTCCATGCGGCGCGCAGGCGCTGCGCCCCGTCGACTCCGGTCACGACGTCGAGGTCAGCCGCGTCCTCGAGCGGCACGCCTAACAGGATGAGCGCCCCGCTGCCGATCAGGCTCCACGGCGCGGCGAAGGCGTCCAGGTCGGGCGCCAGCCGTTGGACCAGCGCCTCGACCTCGCCTGGGGTCACGTCACGCCGCCTCGAAGATCGCCGCGATGCCCTGGCCGCCGCCGATGCACATGGTCTCCAGGCCGTACTTGCCGTCGCGGCGCTTCAGCTCGCGCAGCAGGTTGGCCAGGATGCGGCCGCCCGTGGCGCCGATCGGGTGACCGAGACTGATGCCCGAACCGTTGACGTTCAGCCGGTCGCGATCGTCCCAGCCCCAGCCCTTGAGCACGGCCAGCACCTGCGGCGCGAAGGCCTCGTTCAGCTCGACCAGGTCGATGTCGTCCCAACCCATGCCGGTGCGCTCGAACAACCGCTTCACCGCCGGCACCGGGCCGATGCCCATCCGCGACGGATCGCAGCCGGCTGCGGCCCAGCTCACGAAGTAGCCCATGGGATCGAGGTTCAGCTCAGCCAGCTTGTCCTCGGCCACCACCAGGCAGGCGGCGGCGGCGTCGTTCTGCTGGCTGGCGTTGCCCGCCGTCACCACGCCGTCCTTCTCGATGGCGCGCAGCTTGCCCAGCGTCTCCATGCTGGCGTCGGCGCGGACCCCCTCGTCCTTCGCGAAGACGACCGGGTCGCCCTTCTTCTGCGGCACCGAGACCGGCACCAGCTCGTCGTCGAACTTGCCCTCGGCCCAGGCCTTGGTGGCGCGCTGGTGGCTCATCACCGCGTACTCGTCCGCCTGTTCGCGGCTGATCTGATAGTCGCGCGCCAGGTTGTCGGCGGTCTCAATCATGCCCGAGATCACGCCGAAGCGGCTGATCGGCTGGCTCATCACCCGACCCCGGGCCAGGCGGTCGTGCATGGTCACCGAGCCGGCCCGCGCGCCGTTGCGCATGTCCAGCGAGTAGTACTCGGTGTTGCTCATGCTCTCGACGCCGCCGGCGATCACCACGTCGGCCACTCCGGTCTGCACCATCATCGCCGCATCGATCACCGCCTGCAGGCCCGAGCCACAGCGGCGATCCAGCTGGTAGCCGGGCACCTCGATCGGAAAGTCCGCCGCCAGCAACGACCAACGGGCGATGCAAGGCGCCTCGCCGTTGCCGTAGCCCTGGGCGAAGATCACGTCGTCCACCTTCATCGGGTCCAGCTTCGTGCGCTCAATCAGCGCCCGGAGGATCACGGCGCCCAGCTCGCCGGCGGTCATGGACGCCAGGCTCCCCTGGAACTTGCCCACGGCGGTGCGGATGGGGCTGACGATGGCGGCGCGTCTCACTTGGGCTTCCTCCGAACGAACGTTTGACGTCCCCTGAAGCCGGGCGCGCCGGGCGTCAAGCGCTTAGCCGTTCCACGCCGGCGTCCGCTTCTCCATCCAGGCCTTCACGCCCTCCCGGTAGTCGGGCGTCTTCGACATCTCGACCAGCAGGGCCTCGGCCTCTCTCACCGACGTCGCGGCGTCGCGGTGGAGGTCGCGGTAGATCTGATGCTTGGTCTCCCGGGCCGAGCCCGGCGCGACGGTGCGGGCGAGGTTCCTGGCATAGGCCATCACCTCGTCCATCAGCGCCTCGGCCGGCACGATGCGGTTGAGGAAGCCCATGCGGTCGGCCTCCTCCGCCGTGAACACCCGGCTGGACAGCAGGATGTCGTTGGCGTGTGTCAGGCCCACGATCCGCGGCAGCAGCCACGACAGGCCGTACTCCGCCGGGAAGTTGAACCGCCCGTGCGCCGCCGTGAACTTGGCCCCCGGCACGCAGAACCGCAGGTCGGCATAGGCCGCCAGCACCAGGCCCACGCCCGCCGCCGCCCCGTTGATCGCCGCGATCACCGGCTTCCCGACGCCGAAGTGGTAGGCGAACGTCGCGTCGAAGGCGGGGTCCACGCCATAGCCGGGCTCGGCGATGTCGTCGGGCGTCCCGGCGTCGTACTGGCCCCGCTCGGAATGCCCCTCCAGCGCCTGCAGGTCGGCCCCGGCGCAGAAGGCGTTCCCCTCGGGATCCCCGGTCACCACGATCACCCGCACCGCGGGGTCATTGTCGGCCTCGCGCAGGATCCAGCGGTATTCAGTGTGCATCCGCCCCGTCCACGCATTGCGGCGCTTCGGGCGGGCGATTGTCACAACGGCGATGCCGTCGGTGACCTCGTAGCGGGTGGCCTTGAGTTCCATCACGCCACCATGAACCGCAGGATCAGGCCGTTCCAGAGGTCGTCGTCGTGATCGCGCGCCTCGATCGTGCCCGGAACGCCGAGTTCGTCCGCCACGCCCCGCCAGAACGCCTGGGCGCCGACATTCCGGCGAGCTACGGCCAGCTCCCACTGCCCGGGCCGGCCGGCGATGGCCGCGCGCGCCGCCGCCTTCCCTACCCCGCCCCGGCGATGCTTCCGCACCACGAAGAACTCGGCGACGCTGAAGTCCACGGGCCGGCCCGAGTGGGCGACGTCGTTGATCAGCACGAACCCGGCCAAATGGCCGTCCACCCGCACCAGGTAGCACCACCGGTTGGGCTCGGACCAGTAGCTGTCGAGGTAGGGATAGTTCGGAAAGCGCCCGTCTTCCTGCAGTTCGCCCCGGTCGGTCCCGGCCCAGTGGTCGCTGAAGTCATGGGTGTAGAGCTGGAACAGCGCATCCAGCGTCGCGCGCGCTTTTGGCCCGGCTGGCTCGAGTTCCACATTCGGCATGACCTGCCCCAAAACGAAAAAGGGAGCGGCGTGTCCGCCGCTCCCTCGATCTCTAGCACGGGTCGAAAGCGCGCTTAGGCGCCGACCGAACCGGATTCAACCTTGAAGCCCGGGCCCATCGTCGACGAGAGGCTGATCTTCTTGATGTAGGTGCCCTTGGCGCCCGACGGCTTGGCCTTGTTCAGGGCGTCCACCAGGGCCTTCACGTTGGCCTGCAGGGCTTCCTCGGTGAACGAGGCCTTGCCGATGCCGGCGTGGATGATGCCGGTCTTCTCGGTGCGGAACTCGATCGAGCCGCCCTTGGCGTCCTTCACGGCCTGGCCGACGTTCGGGGTCACGGTGCCGACGCGCGGGTTCGGCATCAGGCCGCGCGGGCCCAGCACCTTACCCAGACGGCCGACCAGGGCCATCATGTCGGGGGTGGCGATGACGCGGTCGAAGTCCATGAAGCCGCCCTGGATCTTCTCGACTAGGTCTTCGGCGCCGACGATTTCCGCGCCGGCGGCCTTGGCTTCCTCGGCCTTGGCGTCCTTGGCGATGACCGCGACGCGGACGTCACGGCCAGTGCCCGACGGCAGAGCCACGACGCCGCGGACCTGCTGGTCGGCGTGACGCGGGTCGACGCCGAGGTTGACGGCGATCTCGATGCTTTCGTCGAACTTGGCGTTGGCGTTGGCCTTCACCAGCTTCACGGCGGCTTCCAGAGGATGGGCGACGGTGGTGTCGCCGGTCCAGGACTTGGTGCGCTTGGGTTGCTTAGCCATCGTCTCAGGCCTCCACGATCTGAAGACCCATCGAACGGGCCGAGCCCTCGATGATCTTGGCGGCGGCCTCGACGTCGTTCGCGTTGAGGTCCTTCATCTTCTTTTCGGCGATCTCGACCAGCTGGGCGCGCGTGATCTTGCCGGCGCTGTCGCGGCCCGGCAGCTTCGAGCCCGACTTGATGTTGAGCGCCTGCTTGATGAAGTACGACGCGGGCGGGGTCTTCGTGATGAAGGTGAAGGACTTGTCCTGGTAGACCGTGATCACGGTCGGCAGGGGCGTGCCCTTGGCTTCCTTCTCGGTGCGGGCGTTGAACTCCTTGCAGAAGCCCATGATGTTGACGCCGCGCTGACCCAGCGCCGGGCCGATCGGCGGCGACGGGGTGGCGGAGCCCGCGGGCACCTGCAGCTTGATATAGCCCAAGATCTTCTTGGCCATCTTTGCTCCTCATGGCCGGAAACCCGGCCGGTTATGAGCCGTGGTGCGAGGTTACGGTGGCCGCCCTCTCCCACGGATTTGAAATCGCGGCGAACCGCGAAGCGGGCGCGTTTAGCAGCGAAAGGTCTGAGGAGCAACTTCTCCCTCCCCTTCATGGGGAGGGTCGAGACGCCGCAGGCGTCCGGAATGGGGATGATTAGACCAAGCACGGGGGCTTGATCCTGACCTCCAACCCGTCTCGCTTCGTTCGCCGCTCTCCCCACCAAGGGGATAGAAAAGGCTTAGCCGACCTTCTCGACCTGGCCGTATTCCAGCTCGACAGGCGTGGCGCGGCCGAAGATGGAGACCGTGACCCGCAGGCGGGCGCGCTCTTCGTCGACCTGTTCCACCGAGCCGTTGAAGCTGGCGAACGGACCGTCGGTGACGCGAACCTGCTCGCCGATCTCGAAGGAGATGGTCGGCTTCGGCCGCTCCACGCCCTCTTCGATAGCGCCGACGATGCGCTGGACTTCCTTCTCGGAGACCGGGATCGGCTTGGAGCCCGAGCCCAGGAAGCCGGTGACCTTCGGGGTGTTCTTGATGAGGTGGTAGGCCTCGTCCGACAGCTCCATCTTCACCAGCACGTAGCCCGGGAAGAACTTGCGCTCGGAGTTCACCTTGCGGCCGCGGCGGATCTCGACGACGTCCTCGGTCGGCACGAGGATTTCGGAGAAGAAGTCCTCCAGGCCCTGCTGCTTGGCCTGCTCACGGATGCTTTCGGCCACCTTCTTCTCGAAGTTCGAGTAGGCGTGGACGATGTACCACTTGTGGCGCGGATTGCCCTTCGGGCCGGAGACGGCTGCTTCAGACATGTTGTTCTTCTTATCCGCCGGTCGCGATCTTCAAGAGCTGGGTGATCCCGAAATTCAGGATCGTGTTGACGATCCAGAAGAAGATCGCCGCCAGGGTGACCATGATCGCCACCATGACGGAGGTGATCCAGGTTTCCTTGCGGCTGGTCCAGGTGATCTTGCGCGCTTCGGCGCGAACCTCGCGGGCGAACTGCGCCAGCGACGTCTTCTTCTTTGGGGCCGCCGCGACGGCCGCGCCCGACGGCGAGCCCATGACGGCCGCGGTCTTGGCGGCGCGCTCGCGCATCGCTTGCGGGGAGGGTTTCCTGGCCATTCGGCTCTCAGACTCTCAAGTGGAGCGGCTGGGACCCGCCCGCGCTCCGGTTCAACACTTCAGACTATATAGGTGGTGGCAGGAGTGGAGGGACTCGAACCCACGACTTTCGGTTTTGGAGACCGACGCTCTACCAGCTGAGCTACACTCCTTCAGCACCCCTATCCGAACCGTCTCGTCCCGTTTTCCCAGGCCCGGGGCTAAGCACCCGTCGTCCGCGCTTCGGCGGCTAGAAAACTGAGACTCCAACGATGTCGGGTAGGACGCAGGCGTATGACTGAAGCCGCCCCGGTTTTCAAGCCTCTTGCCGGATCGAACCTGCGGCTGAGCCGTTTGGCCGGCATGACGCAAAACCACGACCAGGCCTACAACCGCGACCAGGACCAGAAGGCGGGCTCGCCGCAGCGCATGGCCCAGGAGCCGAATGGGGCTCAGGGCTCGGCGCGCTCAGGCAAGACGGCGACCGACCCGGCCAGCGGCGAGCACTGTACCGACGCGCCCGCCCCCAATCAGGCCGAGACGGATCAGATCGACGGCGCGCCGAAGCGCCCCGGATCAGGCGCCTAGGACGGCCGGTTGCCCACGTGCACCGAGCCGCCGCCCGACACCGACTTCGTCAGTGAGCCGGTGACTTCGCGCACGCGGATCGACCCTAGGCCTGAGATCGACGCGTCGAGATCGTCGGTCGAGCCGTCGAAGTTCACCTTCCCGATGCCCGAGATCGATGCGCGCACCCGTGGGGCGCGCCCGCCGTCGACCTCGATCTGCCCGACGCCTGACACACGGGCGTCCACGGGCCCGGTCACTTCGGCCACCCGAACGTTGCCGGCGCCGGACAACTGCGCCTCCAGCCCGCCCTGCCGGATGCGCGTGGCCCGAATGCCGGCCGCGCCCGACAGGCGCACGTCGAGCCGCTCGGCCGCGCCCATGCGGACCTCTCCCGCGCCGGACTGGTGGATCTCGGCGGCGCCTGCGACATCGGCGACGGTCCAGGACGAACACCCCGAGTTGCTGAGCTTCAGCGTTCCGGAGCGACCGATGGCGCCCTGCACCGCGCCGCCCGCCGTCACGTCGACGCCGCGCGGCGTGTAGATGACGATCTGGGGCATGTCCTCGTAAGCCACCCGGCCCACGCCCCCCACCCTGACGCGGCGGCGTTCGCCCAGGCCATTGCAGTCGTGGATGCGGCGGCGCAGGTCGCCGTCGATGGTGGTCTGGCCTCCGATCGTCGTGATCTGCAGCGGCAGTTCCAGGTGGGCCTTGACGACGTCGACCCTGATGTCGGCCCGGTCCTGCGGAACCACGGTGACCCGGGCGACGGCGTCGCGGATCTCGACCGACGCCGCCTGCGCGCCGCCCGCGGTGAATGCGGCGGCCGCCGCGAGGATCGCCATCGAAAATCGCATGTGTTCAGCTCCCAGCCTGGCGGGAAGCTAGTCGGGGCGCGGGCGGGCCACAGCTTAAATCGAGGTCATGACAGAGACGTCATGTTGGCGTGGCGCGGGCAAAGAAAAAGGGCCGCTGGATTGCTCCAGCGGCCCTCTGTCCGTGCGTGTTGTGAGCGCGGGTGCGCTTACTTCACGATCTTGGTGACGACGCCCGAACCCACCGTGCGGCCGCCTTCGCGAATGGCGAAGCGCAGGCCCTGGTCCATGGCGATCGGCGTGATCA
>NZ_SCTC01000046.1 GCF_004299445.1 Phenylobacterium sp.
GGCATGTACGGCGAGCGCCTGGGCGTGAACATGCATCTGGTGACCGCGGGCTCGGGCGCGCTGCGCAACCTCGCGGCCTGCGTCGCGCGCTGCCACCTGGAGATCGCCGAGATGGCGGTCAGCCCCTACGCCGCCGGCCTCGCGGGCCTGGTCGAGGACGAAATGGATCTGGGCGCCACGCTGATCGACATGGGCGGCGGCACCACGTCGCTGGCGGTGTTCTTCGACGGCCGCGTGGTGTTCACCGACAGCGTGTCGGTGGGCGGCGGGCACGTCACCAACGACATCGCGCGCGGCCTTTCCACGCCGCTGGTGCAGGCCGAGCGCATCAAGACTTTGTACGGCAGCGCCTCGTCGGGGCCCGCCGACGACCGCGAAATCATCGAGGTCCCGCTGGTCGGCGAAGAAGACCCGAATTCCGTGGCGCAGATTCCGCGCTCGCTTTTGGTCGGCATCATCCATCCGCGCCTGGAAGAGACGCTGGAGCTAGCGCGCGGCCGGCTGGAGCAGAGCGGCTTCGACAAGCTCGCCGGGCGCCGCGTGGTGCTGACCGGCGGCGCCTGCCAGTTGCCCGGCGTGCGGGAGCTGGCGGCGCAGATCTTGGACAAGCAGGTGCGGATCGGCCGGCCGCTGCGCCTGGGCGGCCTGGCGGAGGCGACCAGCGGGCCGGCCTTCGCCACCTGCGCCGGTCTGATCGCCTATGCCGAACGGCGCGAGGCCGATGCCTCGGCCGAGCTGCTCGGCCCCGCACCGGAGCGCGCATCCGGCCTGATCGGCCGGATCGGGGAGTGGTTCCGTGCCGCTTTCTAGCTCCGCACCCAATTCCCGTTTCCGCAAGGGCCATGGAGTCGGCCCGTCAAACCCCGTCGCGCCGGAGCGGGAATCCGGCCGACCCCTGTCCCTGTGAACCAAAGCAACCCGGAGGATGAAATGGCTATCAACCTGAGTGTGCCCCGGACCGAAAGCGACCTTAAGCCGCGCATCACCGTCGTCGGTGTGGGCGGCGCCGGCGGCAACGCCGTCAACAACATGATCCGCTCGAACCTCGAGGGGGTCGATTTCCTGGTCACCAACACCGACGCCCAGGCGCTGGCCCAGTCCGCGGCCGAGCGCAAGATCCAGCTCGGCATCGGCATCACGCGCGGCCTTGGCGCGGGCGCCCGCCCCGAGGTCGGCCGCGAGGCCGCCGAGGAGGCGCTGGGCGAGATCGTCGACCACATCGACGGCAGCAACATGGTGTTCATCACCGCCGGCATGGGCGGCGGCACCGGCACCGGCGCCGCCCCGGTGATCGCGCGTGCCGCGCGCGAGCACGGCATTCTGACGGTCGGCGTGGTGACCAAGCCCTTTCACTTCGAGGGTTCGCACCGCATGCGCATCGCCGAACAGGGCATCGAGGAGCTGACGCAATACGTCGATACGCTGATCATCATCCCGAACCAGAACCTGTTCCGCGTCGCCACGGAGAAGACCACCTTCGCCGAGGCGTTCAAGCTGGCGGACGACGTGCTGTACTCGGGCGTGCGCGGCGTGACCGACCTGAT
>NZ_SCTC01000088.1 GCF_004299445.1 Phenylobacterium sp.
ACCGGGCCGTCATCACGCTGGCGATCGCGCGGTCGCCGTTGGCGTGGCAGTTCACGTCGATCCCGGCCCGGTGGACCCGCTCGACCCACGCATCCAGGGTCGCCTGATCCTCCACCAGGTTGCCGTAGTAGGGCGGCGAGCGGCCGGGGAACGGCTTGCTCCAGGCCAGAGTCCGCTCCGAGAACGAGCCGTCGACCAGGTGCTCGAAGGTGGCCCCCAGCCGGATCCAGTCGTCGCCGAAGCCGGTCTTCAACCCCGCCTTGATCATCGCCTCCAGAACGGGCCCGATCGGCTCGTAGCTGACCCGGTGCTTGAGGTCGCCGCGGGCGCGGACGTCCTGCAGGGCGCCGAGGTCGCCCCCTTGGTGATGGACGGTGGTCAGGCCGTAGCGGGCGAACTGCTTTGAGATATGGGCCAGCCCGTCGCGGGCGCGGCGTGCGGTCTCCTCCGGCGAGAACGTGGGCCGCTTCCCGACATTGTCGAACACGTCCATCGCCGTGTCGGTCACCCGGCCGGTGAGTTCGCCGGAAGCGTCGCGGTCGAAGGTGCCGCCCACTGGGTTGGGCGTGGCCTTGGTCACGCCGGCCAGGGCGAAGGCGCGACTGTTGTAGAAGGCCGTATGGCCGCCGCGATGGTTCACGACCACCGGATGGTCCTTCGACACCCGGTCCAGGTCGGCCATCGTCAGCTGGCGCTTGTCCTTCAGCTTGGTGTCGTCATGGAAGTGGCCCGAGACCCAGGTGTCGGGCGGCAGGGTGCGGGCCTTGGCGGCGAGCTTGTCCACGATCGAGTCGATGGTGACGAACTCCACCTCGAACGGATTGCCGACCAGCACCTCGTAGAGCAGCACGTCGCCCACGGGATGGTTGTGGGTGTCGATGAACCCCGGCGTGATCGTCATCCCCTTGGCGTCGTAGACCTGGGTCCGCTTGCCGATCAGGCCGCGGACGTCGTCACTCGCGCCCACGGCCACGAACCGCCCGCTCTTCACAGCGAAGGCCTGGGCCTTGGGACGGCTGGGGTCGACGGTGATGACGTTGGCGTTCAGGACCACGAGGTCCGGTTCGTCCGGGTTCATGGCGGCCCAGGCCGCGCTCGACCAGGCCGCGCCGACTGTCCCCAGGAATGCCCGCCGGCTCGCCTGCCCCATGTCCTGATCTCCCCATCTGTCGGCGAGACTAGACCCTTCGGGCGGCCTGTCACCTCTAGCGGTCGGCGGCCCCTGTCCGCAGGTAGGCGGCCTGCGTCGGCCGCTGGGCCCGCTCGGCCTCGATGAGGCGGGTGACTTCCGCCACGCCGGCCGCCGCAGAGGCCTGGGTGTCGTCGTCAGCCAGGGGATTGCGCGCCGCGGCCTCCAGCCACTTTCGGGCGGTCTCGAAGTCGCGCGGCGCCAGATAACCCAGGGTGTAGATGCGCCCCAGCTCCAGCTGGGCCTCGGGATCCTGTTCCCGGGCGTCGGCCTGCAGACGGGCCAGTTCCTGGCGCACCGCCGAGGCGCTGCCGGCGCTGGGTTGCGGCATAATCAGGGTGACCGAGCGGGTCCGGCCCTCTGCGACCTGGGGCTTGGCGACCGAGGCCACCTGGAAGCGCGGCTGGCCCACCGGACCGAAGCCGAAGGGTTCGAGATGCAGGTGCGGGCCCTGCGTCCCATGCGCGCCCTTGGGCTGGTAGCGGGCGAAGGGCGCCCCCGCCTCGCGGAGGCGCTGCGCGGCGGCGAAGGGGCTCATGCCGTTGACCACCAGGTCGAATGCGCCCGGAGCGCCCGGATGGCCCAGAGAGTGTCGCGATATCCCGCCGGGGCGCACGGTCATGGCGCCCTGCGCCCGCAGCTGGTTCTCACGCTCCGGAGTGCGATAGCCGCCGGTCATGCGCCACGCGCCGGGGCCGAACACCCGGTCCATCACTGCGGCGAACCTGGCCTGTGTCATCTCCTGCGCCGCCGCGGGAGCGGCGAACGCACCCAGCGCCGCGGCGAGCAGCGCGGCCTTTGCCAAAGATCGCAGGACGCGGGACATGCCGCCGAGAATGCCCGCGGGCGGCGAAGAGCCGGTGAAAAGGCAAGGTGAACGGACCCTTGCCGGCTAGAGCCTGTCCGGTTCAGATGGAATCATCTGAACCGGATGAACAGGCTCGCTCTCTTTGATCTTGAGCGTGTCTCAGGGCGAAACCGGCGTCCACCTTCGCCCAACACGCTCTAGTCCCGCGATTTCCGGCGGAACGGCTTGCGCTTGAGTTCCTTCTTCTCGCCCTTGGCCTTGGCCGTGATCTCCTTGAGCTTCACCGTCTGCAGGACCGAGAGCGCCTCGCCTAGCGCGCCCTTCTCGGGATCGCCGAAGGCGCGGCCGTAGGTCTTCACCCGCTCGCCCACTTCGGTGAGGAACTCGCCCTCCCAGTCGGAGAGCTGCACGCCTGCCTTGTCGGCGGCGCGGCGGGCGCGCTTCAAGGCGTTGAGGGCGGCGCGCTTGGTCGCCGCCTTTCGGGCCTCCAGGGGCGAGACTGGAGGCTTGTTCCTCAAATCTCTCCGATCGCCGCGAGATAGAGGTCGAGGATAGCTTCTTCTTCCTGGCGCTTGGCCCGGTCCTGCTTCCGCAGGCGGATCACCTTGCCGATGATCTTGACGTCGAAGCCGTTGCCCTTGGCCTCGGCCTTCACTTCCTTGATCTGCTCGGCGATCTCGGACTTCTCCTGCTCGAGACGCTCGATGCGCTCGATGATGCTTTTGAGCTGACCCTGCGCGGTCGCGTTGAGGACGTCGGAGTGGGCGGAAGCGTCGTCGGCCATGGCCAAGCCTTTAAGCTAGATGCGAGGGGTCGGAAAGGCGCGGAACCTACTCATCGGACCCGGCCGTGTCACGCGCTCTGAACCTTCGCCGCAGGCCAATCGTTGAGGCCATACGACGCGGAGGATGCATGGCCCACGAACACCGTACGAAGCCGACCGAGGCCGACGCCCAGGCCGCCGTCCGAACCCTGATCGAATGGGCTGGCGACGACCCCGACCGCGAGGGCCTGCTGGACACCCCGCGCCGGGTGGCGAAGGCCTATCGCGAGCTGTTCGCGGGCTATGAGAGCGACCCGCGCGAGTATCTGGAGCGCACGTTCGAGGAGGTGGGCGGCTACGACGAGCTGGTCGTGCTGCGCGACATCCGGGTGGTTAGCTTCTGCGAACACCACATGCTGCCGTTCCTGGGCAAGGCGCACGTGGGATACCTGCCGAACGACCGGGTGGTGGGGATTTCGAAGCTGGCCCGGGTGGTCCACGGCTTCGCGCGACGGCTGCAGATTCAGGAGAAACTGACCGCCCAGATCGCCGAGGCGATCCAGGACATCCTCAAACCCAAGGGGGTGGGCGTCGTGATCGTGTCCGAGCACAGCTGCATGACCATGCGCGGTGTCAACACGCCGGGCTCGAAGCTCACCACCTCGAGCCTGCTGGGAGAAGTTCGGGACGACCCGCGGACGCGGCAGGAGTTCTTCGACCTGGTGCGCAACGGCGACTGAACTGCGCCCAAAGAAAACCCCCCGCCGGGCTCTGGCGAGGGGTTCCTTAGAAGGACGGCCCAGGGAGAGAGCTGGGCCGCCCGGTACGTCTGTTGTCTAGGCGCGGGCGAGCGCGACCTGGCGGCGGCGCAGCAGGGCGCCGGCGACGCCGAAGCCCATGATCATCATCGCCCAGGTGGCCGGTTCCGGCACCGCGGTCACGGCGAACGAGTCGACTTCGAACGAGTTGCCCGACGAGCTCAGGATGACCTCGGTGACGCGATCGGCGCCGAAGTCGAAGTTGACGCGCTTGCCCCAGGACCAGCTCTGACCCACGTAGCCTTGCGTGAACTGGCCGCCGTTCAGGGTCACGTCGAAGCCGTTATCGCCCTTGAAGCGGATCGAATTGTAGGTGTCGGCCGAGCCCATGTAGAAGCTGAAGGTCTTCAGGCCGGCCAGCGAGGTCAGCTTGGCCGAGGCGTTGCCGGGGATCGTCAGATAGTGGGTCGCGTTGCCCGGCAGCGTGCCGGAATAGCCGCTGCAGCCCTCGCAGACGCCGACGGTGGCGCCGACGAGGTCGAGATCGAAGCCCGGCAGCAGCACGGCTTCGGGCGTCGCCGCGTTGTTGAAGTCGGCGACCAGTTGCTCGCCCGGCTGCAGCGCCAGCGGCGCGTTCTGCGAGGTCAGCGAAATGGTGATCGCGGCCGAGGCGGGGGCGGCGAAGGCGGCGGCCGCAGCGGCGGCCATCAGGAGGGTGCGGATACGCATCGGGGGTCGTCCGTGATCTGGGTGACGGCCCCCTGATCGGATGCCGTGCCGGTTTGAAACAAAACGCTTTTACTTGCGGCACAGTCCTGCAGAGGGCGTGCCACAGCTGTCCCCGACCGTACGGCTAAGCTCTAAAGAAAGACGCAATGCCCCGTCGCGGGGGGATGGCTCAGATCAGCCCGCGGCGCTCCAGGGCGGGCTGTAGGTCCGCCGGGTCCGTGAAGTGATGGGTGTCGAAGCCCAGGGCCTGAGCCGCCGCGATGTTCCTGGCGCTGTCGTCCACGAACAGGAAGTCGGACGGCGCCATTTCGAAACGCTCGCAGCACAGGTGGAAGATGGCCGGGTCGGGCTTCATCACGCCCTCCAGCCCCGACGCCACCACGCCGGACAGCCGCCCGAACGCCGGGCTCATGGCCAGGGTGCTGTCCAGCGTCTCGTGACTGATGTTGGAGAGGCCGAACTGCGGCACGCCGCGAGCGTGCAGGGCCTCAATGGCGGCCTCGGTCTCGGCGATGGCGCCCGAGAACATCTCGTCCCAGCGGTGATGCCAGGCCCAGATCTCGGCTTCGTGCTCGGGATGCTTGGCGGCCAGCGCCGAACAGTTCTCGGCGAAGGTCACGCCGCAGTCGGTCGGCCCATGCCAGGCCAGGGTGCACACGTCGTTCAGGAACCGGTCGCGGGCGACCGGATCAGGGATGACCTTTTCGTAGAGCGTGCGCGGGTTCCAGCGCACGATGACGTTGCCGAAGTCCCAGAGCAGAGCCTTCGGCATGCGCGAGCTGGGCGGCTCAGCCTTGCTTGGCTTTGAAGCGCGGGTCGGTCTTGTTGATGATGTAGACCCGGCCCTTGCGGCGCACGAGCTTGCAGTCGCGGTGACGCGTCTTCAGCGACTTGAGCGAGCTTCTGACCTTCATGGACCTAATCTTCAATCGGGCCCCGAGGGGCCGGTTGGCGAACAAGAGCGCGCGCATATACGGGTCGCCTGCAGCCAAGTCAACCGGAGGGCCTGCGACGTCGCGGCGTTCCGCCGAGCCCGATTTGCCCCCTGACGCCGATTTGATTGGGCCGGCCGCCGACACACCCTAGATTCGGTCGGATGCGTCGACGTCTTTCTTTCATGCTCCTGCTCGCCGGCTGCGCCTCGCCCGCCGCGCCACCTGCCTCGACGCCGATCGCGGCGCATGCCGGCGCCGTGGCTCAGTCCGCCCAGGCCACCATCGCCCCGCCCGTGGCGTCAGGCGACCTGGTGTTCGACCAGTGGGCGTCAGAGTTCGAGGCGCGCGCCATCACCGCGGGGATCGAGCCGGCTGTGTTCCGCCGTGAGATGGCGGGACTGACCCCCGATCCGCGGGTCGGCGCGCTGGATTCCCGTCAGCCCGAGTTCTCCAAGCCCATCGGCGACTATCTGAAGGGCGTCGTCACGGCCGACCGTGTCGCCATCGGCCAGCGACGACACGCCGACGTGGCCGAGTTCCCCACCATCGAGGCCAAGTACGGCGTGCCGCGCGACGTGCTGCTGGGCGTCTGGGCTCTGGAAAGCGGCTTCGGGTCGATCCAGGGCGACAACGACACCTTGCGCGCGCTGGCCACCCTGGCCGCCCAGGGCCGCCGTCGCGGCTGGGCCGAGGGCGAGATCATCGCCACGCTGAAGATCATCCAGTCTGGAGAGCACCCGCGCGCGCGCCTGCGCGGGAGCTGGGCCGGCGCCATGGGCCAGACCCAGTTCATACCGTCGACTTTCCTGGCCACCGCCGTCGACCAGGACGGCGACGGCCGCCGCGACATCTGGACCAGCCGCGCCGACGCCCTGGCCTCGGCCGCCAACCTGCTGGCCAAGGCCGGCTGGGTGCGCGGACAAAGCTGGGCGCGGGAGGTTGCTGTCCCTCCAGGCTTCGACTTCAGCCTGACCGAGGGCCCGCGGGAAACGCCGGCGTGGTGGGCCGACAAAGGGGTCAGGCGGGCGGACGGGCTGCCCTGGGCCGCCGCCGACGCCGAGGCCAAGGCCCAGCTGGTGGCGCCGGCCGGGGCGAGCGGGCCGATCTTCCTGCTGTTCCCCAACCACTTCGCGCTGCGCCAGTACAACAACAGCCTGAGCTACGCCCTGGGCGTCGGCCTGCTCGCCGATCGGTTTGCCGGCGAGGGACCGCCGGTGCGCCCCTGGCCACAGGAAACCCCGCTCAGCCTCGTCGACCGAATGACCGCCCAGCGCGCGCTGACGGCCCTGGGCTTCGATGCCGGGCAACCCGATGGCGTCGTCGGCATGGGCACGCGCAAGGCTCTGCGCGAATGGCAGAAAGCCCGCGGCCTGACCGCCGACGGCTATCTCTCGGCCGACATGGTCCGCCGTCTGCGCGAAGAGGCCTCGACCGCGACAGCGACGCCAGCCGCCTGAGACGCAGCGCTAGACTGCGCCCTCGTCGGCCTTCTCGATCGTCGCCGCCGAGGCGGCCTCGCGGGTCGCAGGCTTGGGGTCGGCGTTCTTGAGGGCTGTGTTGCGGAAGGCATAGACCAGCATCGCCGCCATCAGCGCCGTGTTGAGGATGAACGGCGCCGGACCATAGTGCTGGTAGGCGAACACAAACGCGGGCGCGAAGATCACGTTGATCCCGTTCACGGCGGCGATCAGGCCGGCGACGCGAGCCTGCTCGTCCATGTCGACCGCGATCGACGACCCCGCGGTGAAACCCGGCCGGGCGAAGCCGAAGCCCAGGCTGGAGATCGCATAGCCGGCCACCGCGCCGTAGTAGCCGGGCGACAGCGCCACGATCAGGTTGCCCAGAGCCGCGATGCCCACGCCCCACCGCAGCAGCTGGCGTGGCGTCATCTCGAACATGCGGATCAGGCCCCACTGGGCCAGGAGACCCGCCACCGCGCCGAACATCATGGCGATGGCGATGAAGTACTGCGCCTGAGCCGGGGACATGTGCAGCTTGTCGATGATCAGGAAGCCCAGGGTCTGGGCCTGGGCCGTCTGGCAGGTGGCGACGATGAAGCCGTAGATCAGGAAGGGCTGGATGCGCGGATCGCGCCACATGCCGCGTTCCTTCGGCCCGCCCACGACAGGCCGGCGCGGTCGTTGCGCCTCTATGGGGACCTTCTGGTCGGGCAGGTAGCGCCAGACGATGAACAGCATGACGAGCGCGATCAGCGAGAAACTGAACAGCGGTCCCGCCAGGCCCACCACCGGGAAGACGAACAGCGGCGCCAGGAAGGGCCCGATCACGGTGCCCAGGCCGAACGCGCCCGCCAGGCTGGCCATCGCCTGGGTTCGCCCCTCGGGCGGCGTCCGCTCGGCGACATAGGCCTGGGTGGCCGGGTTCGAGGCGGCGCCGAACAGGCCGAACAGCGCCCGCGCCAGCAGGAACAGGCCGAAGATCACGATCGGCGCCGCCAGCTTGTGCAGGCCTGCGCTCACCACAACGCCGCAGAGGGCCATGGAGACCATGAACCCCGACAGGCCCAGCATCATCAGCGGCTTGCGGCCATGGCGGTCGGACGACCGCGCCCAATAAGGCGACGACCCCGCCCAGAGCAGCGCCGACAGCGAGAAGATGCCCGAAACCATCCAGTCGGCGATGCCGATGGATCGACCGATCGCCGGTAGGACCGAGATCAGGCCGGTATTGCCCATGGCGGTCGCGGCCGAAACGGCGAAGATGATCGCGAACGACCGGCGAGGAAGGGCGGGCGCCACACTGGACATCGGACCCCCGCCTTAAGCGTTCGAGGGCGCGCCGCCTACCCCAAAGGCCCACCGATCACTGGGTATTAAGCATTAACCGGCATGTTCCCCGGACTCTCCGGGGGTTTCCATGTTCCAGATTATCGGTTTCGTGCTGCTCTTCGGCATGGTGTTCGGCAGTTACATCATGGCCGGTGGCAACATGGGCGTGATCCTGCACGCGCTCCCGCACGAGATGATGGCCATCGGGGGGTCCGGCGTCGCGGCGTTCCTGATCGGCAATTCCATCAGCACCATCAAGGGTCTCGGGGGCGCTTTCGGCAAGGCGTTCGGCGGGCCCAAGTGGAAGGCCTCGGACTATCGCGACCTGCTGTCGCTGCTTTTCCTGCTGACCAAGACGATGAAGTCCAAGGGCGTCATCGCGCTCGAAAGCCACATCGAGAACCCCAAAGAGTCCACGATCTTCACCCGCTTCCCGAAGATCATGAAGGACCACTTCGCCATCGACTTCATCTGCGACACGCTGCGGATGATGACCATGAACCTTGAAGACCCGCACCAGGTCGAGGACGCCATGGAGAAGCAGCTCGAGAAGCACCACCACGAGGCGCTGGCGCCGGGCCACGCCTTCCAGAACCTGGCCGACGCCCTGCCGGCCCTCGGCATCGTCGCCGCCGTGCTCGGCGTCATCAAGACAATGGGCGCCATCACAGAGCCGCCCGAGGTTCTTGGCACCATGATCGGCGGCGCGCTCGTCGGCACCTTCCTCGGCGTGTTTCTGGCCTACGGGATGGTCGGTCCTCTGGCCACGCGCATGCAGGAAGTGGTGAACGAGGAGGGCGCCTTCTACAAGATCATCCAGGCCGTCCTGGTGGCCCACCTGCACGGCAACGCCGCCCAGATCTCGGTCGAGATCGGTCGCGGCAACGTCCCCTCGGGCTCCCAGCCCAGCTTCCTGGAGCTGGAAGAGGCGCTTTCGAACATTCCCGCCGAAGCGTAAGCACAGGCCTCGGCTGCGTCTGCACAGGACCGCCCTTCGACCTGCACGCCGCGGGCGCCGCACTTGCGCAACCGCAGTAAAGGTTGAAAAAGTGATCACAAACGCGTGAGTTTTGCGCTTGCTATCACGCCGTCGTGAGGCGTATCCCTACGCATGCGTCGGGGGGCGGCTTGTCTCTGGCAGGTTCGTACCGGCGCCTGACACACCGACCAGAGGACTAGGGATATGACCAAGCAACTCCTGATCGCTGCCGCCGCCGTCGCCATGCTCGGCGTCGCCGCCTGCTCGAAGCCCGAAGAAAAGGCCGCTGAAGCTCCGGCCGCCGACGCCGCCGCCGCTCCGGCCGCCGACGCCGCTGCTGCTCCGGCTGCTGACGCCGCCGCTGCCCCGGCCGCCGACGCCGCTGCCGCTCCGGCCGCCGACGCCGCTGCTGCTCCGGCCGCTCCGGCCGCTGCCGAGCCGGAAAAGAAGTAAGCTTCTTTTCGCTCAAAGCGATACGGAAGGGCCGCCCTCTGGGGCGGCCCTTCTTCTTTGTGGAATAGCTCATGGCGGCCGACAGTCCGCTGACCTGGACAGACGACGGCCAGCCGCGCTCGGCGCTCTTCGGCGACGTCTATTTCTCGGCCGAGGATGGGCTGGCCGAAAGCCGCGCGGTGTTCCTGGAGGGCTGCGGCCTCCCCGAAGCCTGGGCCGACCGGCGGCGGTTCGTGGTCGCCGAGCTGGGGTTCGGGACCGGCCTAAACATCGCGGCCCTCCTGCAGCTTTGGCAGTCGACGCGACCGTCCGGCGCCCACCTGCACATCGCCTCGATCGAGGCTCATCCCATCACCTCCGACGAAGCCGCTCGCGCGCTCGCGCGCTGGCCCGAGCTTGCGCCGATCGCCAGCCTGCTCACCGCCCGATGGCCGGGCCGCGCGCGGGGCCGCCACCGGGTGGACCTGCCGGAACTCTCGGCCACGCTGGATGTCGCGATCATGGAGGTGGCCGACGCCCTGGTGGGCTGGTCGGGGCAAGCCGACGCCTGGTTCCTCGATGGCTTCTCGCCCGCCACCAACCCCGGAATGTGGTCGGACGAGGTGCTGGCGATGGTCGCCGCCCGGTCGGCTCCGGGCGCACGGGCCGCCACCTTCACCGTGGCAGGCCAGGTCCGCCGGGGACTCGCCGCCGCAGGTTTCACGGTCGAGAAGCGTCCCGGCTTCGGCCGAAAGCGCGAACGGCTGGAAGCACGCCTTGCGGGCGCAGCCGTCGACCCGCCCGGTCGCCGCGTCGCCATCATCGGGGGCGGCATCGCGGGGGCCTCGGCCGCCCGCGCCGTACGGGGTCTGGGCGGCGAGGCCATCGTCATCGAGGCTCAGGCGCCCGGTGCGGGGGGCTCGGGAAACCCCGCCGCGCTCGTCACCCCGCGCCTCGACGCCGGTCTGGGGGAGGCCGCCCGGCTGTTCGCCCAGGCCTATGCGCGCGCCACTCAGCTCTACGAAGACGCGCCCGCCGCGATCCTGTCGCGCGGCGTCGTGCAATTGGCCGCCGGCGAACGCGACGCCGAACGGTTCGCGAAGATCGCCGGGTCGGACGTCTTCGAGGAGGGTGAGCTCGCGATCCTCGCGCCGGCGGTCACCAGCGACAGGCTGGGCGAAGCCGCACCCTCCGCACTCGACCAGACCCGCGCCCTTGTCATCCGACCGGAGCCGATTCTGGCGGCCTGGAACGGCCAGATCCTGAACGCGGCGGTCGACCGGCTGGAGGCCGCCGAACATGGCTGGCGGCTGCTTGACGCCGCCGATGCTGTGATCGCCGATGCTGACGCGGTCATCGTGGCCGGCGCGCTGGCCTCCCGGGACCTCCTGGCCGGCCTTCCCCTGCAGCCCGTGCGTGGCCAGGCCAGCTGGACCACCGATGGCGCCTCCGCGCCCGCGGCGGCGTGGGGCGGTTACGTCCTGCCCGCGCCGCAAGGCCTGCTGCTCGGCGCCACCCACGACCGCGACGACGAAAGCGCCGACCTGCGGCCCGGGGATCACCAGCGAAACCTCGCGACCCTCGCCACCGCCCTCCCCAACCTGGCGGCGAAGATCGACCCCGAGACCCTGGAGGGCCGCGCCTCGATCCGCGCTGTGACGCCCGACCGCCTGCCGCTGGCGGGGTCCGTGGGCGCCCCGGGCCTCTATGCCCTGACCGGCTTCGGCTCCCGCGGCTTTTCCCTGGCGCCGCTGCTGGCCGAGCACGTCGCAGCCCTGGCGCTGTCGGCCCCCTCACCGATCAGCCGCGCCGCGGCCGACCTGGTGACGCCCGACCGCTTCGCCCGCCGCGCCGCACGTCGTTCAGGTTCCTGACAGCTTGAGCGCACGTATACTGCCGCGGTCGGGGGGACCCATCGGGGCCGGAGGACTGTAGTCATGTCGTTGAAGATCGCCCTCGCCACAGCCGCCACGGCGGGCCTGATGCTCACCGGCGCCGCCGCGCCGGTTTTCGCCAAGTCGCCTGAAGCGCCCGCGGCCAAGACCCCCCGCCAGTGCTTCTGGGCGCGGAACATCAGCAGCTTCGCGTCGAATGACGACAAGGTGGTCAACCTTCGGGTCGGCGTCCGCGACGTCTATCAGCTGGAAATGCTGGGCCGCTGTCCCGACGTCGAGTGGAGTCAGACCATCGCCATCAACTCGCGCGGCTCGAGCTACATCTGCACGGGCCTGGACGCCGAGGTGATCGCGCCCTCATCCATCGGCCCGCAGCGCTGCGCCGTCTCCAAGATCCGAAAGCTGACGGTCGAGGAAGCCAAGGCGCTGCCCAAGCACGCGCGGCCCTGACCAAAGGAAAGGGCGTCGGATTGCTCCGACGCCCAGTTGCCTTGGAGGAAAGGTAGTCCCTTGAGGACTGGCGGCGCCGGGCCGAGGCCCGACGCCCGCCTCCCGTTCGGGAGAACGTTAGAACCGCTTCCTGAAGCCGATCTCGAAGGTCCGGCCCAGCGGGTTCCCCTGGGTGTAATCGTAGTTGTACTGGCTGGGCGCGAAAGGCGGGTCCTTGTCCAGAACGTTCTGGACGCTGGCCGTGATCGTCGTGTCCCAGGGCGCTTCCCACCGCACGACGACGTCGTGCTGCCAGAAGTCGTTGGACTTGCCCACCGCCTGCAGGTCGCGCCCCGCGCAGGATGCCGTGGTGCAGCCGGCGGCAGTCGTCGCGGCAGGGTTCGGAACCGTGATGAACAGCGGCGAGCCGAACGCAGGCGAGGTGCCCTCCGAATAGCGGGCCAGCCAGCGGACCGAGAGCGGGCCGCGGACATAGGCCAGATAGGCGTTCCCCTTGATTTCCGGGTAGGAGAAGAAGTCGTTGATCAGGTCGCTCAGGCCAGCCCGATCTTCCGCCGGGGCGATCTCGATGCTCGTCCCCTTCAGCTTCACGGCCTCGCGCTTGTACTCGATCAGATAGGTGGCCTCGACGCCCGCCGACCAGCTTCCGTCGAGCCAGCCGTCCCAGTCGTACTGGGCGCGGAACTCAAGACCTGACGTCTTCGTGCCGGGACCGTTGACGACGAAGCTCTGCAGCCGCGCGACGTTGGCCGGGCCGCAGGCTCCGGCGAACGTGAAGCGCGACTGGAGCGCGGCGAACGCCGGATTGCCGCAGTTCACAGCCGAGTTTCCGGGGAACATCGTGGCGTAGAGGCGTCCACCCGCTTCCTCGGTCAGCTCATCCTTGAACTTGAAATTGAAGTAATCGAGCGTTGCGGAGAAGCTGCCGATCTCGAAGATGGCGCCGATGTTGTAGGTGTCAGCCTTCTCAGGCTTCAGATCCGGATTTCCACAGCTCTGGAACGCGCGATAGCCGCCGCCCAGCACCCGGACGCCATTGTTGCAGGTGTTGCGGACCAGACCCGAGGTCGGAGCCCGGAACGTGGTGGACGCCGAACCCCGCAGGGCCAGCATGTCCATGATCTGCCACTTCACGGCGACCTTGGGATTGGTCGTCGAGCCGATCCCCCCCTGGTAGGCTTCGTGACGGATCGCGAAGTTCACGTTGAGATCGTCGGTCACCGGAACCTGCAACTCCGCGAAGATCGCCTTCACATTGGCGTCGTCGTCGCGATCCGTGTTGGAGCCGAAGAACTGCAGTGGCCCGGTCTCGTCCGCGCAAGCGGCCCGGTCGGGGCAGGGGTTTTCATCGGAGTTGAAGAAGGCCCCGTACTTGCGGATTTCCTGGGCGTAGCGGTACTGGCCGCCGACCGCCCATGCCACAGGCCCACCCGCCAGCTCGATTCCGGTCTGGCCCGAAAAGACACCGTCGACGACAAGCAGCCGGTTGGTTAGCACATTGGTATAGGGCCCGTAGAGCCAGGCCACCACGTCAGGGTTGTTGGTGACTGCCGGGTTGGAGAACGGATTGGCGGCCCCGTTAACCGCGCTGCGGGCCACGCCGTTGGTGAACGGGTTGAAATAATAGCAGCCAAGCGCAGCGTTGCCGGCATTGGTGGTGAAGTTGTTGGTCTCGGCCGCAGTGCATTCGTCGGTATTATTCACCCGGCTGCCGTAGCCGCGAAGCCCCAGCTGGAGACGCTGCACCAGGATGTCAGAGATCGAAGACGTGTTCTTCTGCTCCATGAAGGTGACAGAAGTGTCGTAGTTAATGTTCTCGAAGATCTTGCCCTTGAACCCGCCAGAGACCCGGAACCCGTCGTTGACGATCGACTGGTGATCGGCCCCATCCTTGTTGAGCGGATGACCCGCGAAGGCCACAGCCCGCCAGCCCAGCTGGGAAATGTCGACGCCGCGGGTGATCGCCGAACCTGGATAGGCTGGATTGGGCGCGTTGGCGCCGGCGCGGATCGCGGCGCACTGCGCTGCCGTCAGGGGGGCGCGGCAGTCGTTCAACAGCGCGACCAGGCCCGGATGGTTGGCCGGGATATTGTAGGGCACCGAGAGGTTCGGGCCATTCGGCGTCGCGGGCGAGAACGAGGTGCCGCCGACGTTCACCGGCGAAGGGTACTGCGCCGTCAGGTTCGCGGGTGAAATCCGCTGCACCGGGGTGTCGTTCTTGGTCCAGGCCACCTCGGCGTGGAACGACATGTTCTCCGACAGATCGAAGTTCACTTCGCCATAGAGCTGGTAGTGATCCTCGCGGTTCACCAGATCGTTGAAGTTGGAGAACTGGAACCGGCAATTGGACCCTGCGGTGGCAGGGTTCTGGGCGCTGACCGGCACCGCGATCGTCGCCGTGGCGCCCTGGCCCAAGGTGCCGTTCAGCGGATTGGGGAAGGTGATGTTATTGGTGAGCGTACCGCCCAATTCCTCGCAGCCATTGTCGCGGAAAGTAGTGCCCGCGACCCCCGCGACGCCGAAGAAGCCTGGATTCGCCGCTCCGGTGAAGCCGCCGGAGCCGGCATAGCCCGCAAAGTCGAAGGGTCGGATCGCCCAGTCGCGGTCATGAATGTCGAGCCGCGAACGATGGCGATAGCCGGCTGTGAGCAGCACATTGCCGTTGTCGAACTTCTTTCCCCAGGCGGCATTGGCGTTGTAGTCGCCGTTCGAGCCGTCGATCAGCGCGTATTCGCCGTCGACCTCAAGACCGTCCAGGTCCTTGCGGGTGATGAAGTTCACGACGCCGCCGATGGCGTCCGAGCCATAGGTCGCGGCCGCGCCGTCCTTCAGGATCTCGATGCGGCCCACCGCAGCGGTCGGGATGAAGTTCAGGTTGGCGCCGCCGCCCTGGAACGCCGCGGCCGGGCTGTCCGCCAGGCGCCGCCCGTTCATCAGCGTCAGCGTACGCGCCGCGCCGAAGCCGCGCAGGTTGATGGTCGCCGTGCCGGCGCCGCCATTATAGCGGTTGGACTCGCCCAGCGACGACTGTGACGCGGTGATGGTCTTCACCAGTTGAACCACCGTCGGCGAACCCTGCTTCTCGAGGTCGGCCTGGCTCAAGACATCGACGGGGAGCGCGGAGTCTTCCGGCGTGCCGGCGATGAACGAGCCCGTGACGATGACTTCGGCCACCTCGGCCGGGTCGGACGAGCTCTGCGTCTGCGCCTGGGCGTTGCCGGCGAGACCGAGAACGAGGGCGACGGCCAGGGTCGAGCCGCCGCAGAAATATCTGCGCTTGATCATTTTACTTCCTCCCCTCCGCGCCGCACCCGCATCTCGCGTGCGTGGTTTGACAGCGCGTGGCCCGGCGATGATCCGACGAGATTGCGTTTCGCGCCAGGAAATTCCGCAACGGAAACGTACCGCAGTTGCGAACAATACCTATGTTCCGAAATGTGCTCGGGAATTTGGAATGGTGAGTGAGATCGGGCGGTTGCTTCGCCGAAAGTGAAGGCTGATCACCGAGCGGCCAGCGAAGGTTCGGTGTGCTGGGCGTTGCGCCGGCGCCACACGCGATCCGCGGCTCGGCGGCGGACGGAAACCCTTGCGCCATAAGGAGAAGGCGCCGTCGGGAACCCGACGGCGCCTTCGAAGGTCTGCAATGCTAAGCGACTAGAAGCGCTTCCTCACCGCAACTTTGAAAGTCCGCCCCATGGCGTTGCCCGTGAACGGATCGTAGTTGAGGTCCAGTCGGGCGAACGACGGGTCGCGATCGAACAGATTGTCGATCGAAGCCGTCACTGTGGTGTCCCAAGGCAGTTCGACGCGGTAGTCGAGCTCGGCGATGAGAGTCGACTTGATGGTCTTGCCCTTGGTGACCGGCGCGCCGGTCACGATGTTGTTCGCCGTGAACGGCGCCGTTCGCTGGTCTGTGTAGGAGTCGATGTAGTTCAACGTGAACCGCAGATTGTGGTTCTCTCGCTCGTACTCCAGGAAGGCCGAGCCCTTCCATTCGGGAAGCGAGGTGGCCGAGAGCTGGTAGTTCAGGAAGCCTGCGGCGTCGTAAGCCGCTTCGACCTGAACGCCCGCCACCTGGAATGCATTGATCTTGTATTCCAGCGTGTAGGTGGCCGAGACGCCCATTCGCACATCGCCGCCGGCCACTTCGCCGAAGTCGTAGTTGGCCAGCAGGTCGATGCCCGAGGTTTTGATCTTCGGGCCGTTCACGACCTGAACGCGGACCCGGCTAATGTTGGCGGTGGAGCAGGCGCCCTGGAACGTGAACCGCTGCTGCAGCTGGGCGAATTCCGCCGTGCCGCAGCGAGCCGTTGAGCCGCCCGGGAACATGGTGTTCACGATCGAACCCGAGGGCTCGACCACGATCGGATCCTTGAAGTCGAACCGCCAGTAGTCGAGCGTCGCCTTCAGGTTGCCGACGTCGAACACGAGGCCCGCCGAATAGGTGTTGGCGGTCTCTGGATCCAGGTCCGGGTTGCCGAACGTGTCGATGGCGCGGAACGATCCGGCGATGAACGACAGGGCGGTGCCGCTCGAGTTCGTCAGATTGGTGAGCGTCGGGCCGCGGAACGTGGTGCCGATGGAGCCACGCAGCGCGAGCCAGTCCGTCGCCTGAAAACGCGCGGTCGCCTTGTAATTGGTGGTGGAGCCGACCCGCTCGTAGTCTTCGTAGCGAATTGCGAACTGCAGTTGGAGGGAGTCTGTGATCGGCACCGCCAACTCTCCGAAGCCGGCATAGACCAGCCGCTCCAGTTCCTGTTCCTCGCCGGTGCCGAGGAAGACCAGCGGGCCATTGCGGACAGCGCAGTTGGTGGAGCCGTTCACCGGCGTATCGATGCAGGGGTTCTCGCCGATGTTGGTGAAAGGCGAGTACTGGCTGTCGAACGTGTCACGCCGCGCCTGCACGCCCGCCGCCCAGGCCACATCGCCGCCGGCCAGCTCGATGCCGGTCTTGCCGTTCAGCACCGCGTCGAAGACCACGAGCCGGGTCGTCTGCTTGGTGGCGACCTGGGGAAACAGCCAGCGGATCAGATCCGGATTGTTGGCCACGGTCGGGTTGAACCCGGGGTTCGCAGCCCCCGTGATCGCGGCTCCGGCGACAGCGTTTGAGAACGGGTTGAACCAGAGGCAACCCAACGCCGCATTGCCCGCGCCGGTGGTGAAGTTGTTGGTTTCCGCGGCCGTGCAGCCGCCGCCGGCGTCGCCGGCGAGCGAGCCGTAGCCGCGCATCGCCAGCTGGAGGCGCGAGGCGACGGTGTCGTAGCCCGTGCGGCGGGCGACTTCCTGGCCATAGGTCAGGGCCACATCATAGCCGATGCCCATGAACCCGGTCTCGCCGGAGAAGCCGCCCGACACGCGATAGGCTTCATACGAGCGGAGGCCGACCGAAGAGCCGTCGCTTCCTGGGAAGATGTTGTTACCGCCACCCGAAAGCGGACGATAAAGCACCCCGGCCATGTAGACGCCGGTCGCCGCACCCGGCAGCGCCGTGGGATTGGCGGTTCGATAAGCCACGAGGCCAGGGTTCGTCGCCGGCACGAACCAGCCCTGGCCCGGCACGGCGGCCGGCAGGTCGATGTTCCCGACGATCGGGCTGGTCGTCGCCGTCGGGGTTTGCAGCGTGAGGTACGACGGCGACGTCTTCCACACGGGCACATCGGTCTTGGCCCACAGCAGTTCGGTGTGGAACCTGTGGTTTTCGTTCAGATCGAAATTGGCCGAGGCGAAGACCTGATAGCGGTCTTCCTTCTCAATCAGATTGTCGAACGCGGTGAACTGAAAGCGGCACCCGCCGGGCACCGCCAGGTTTCCGATCGCCGCGCAGCCGACGTCGACGCTGGGCCCTCCCGCCAGGCTCCAGCGGCCGGTCGTCGGGCTCTGCAGGATCGGGAACAGCGAGGTCGTCGAGGTGCCGCCGGACCAGCCGCCCTCGGCGTTCTCGGCGAACGGGCGCAGCGCCCAGCTCCGATCGGTGGTCTTCAGTTCAGAGCGATGCTGCCAGCCGCCGCTGATCAGGATCTCGCCATTCTCGAAGGACTTGCCCCAGACTGCGGAGGTGTCCCAGTTGCCCTTTGAGCCGTCGATCAGCGTGTAGCTGCCGCCGACATCAAGCCCGTCGAACTTGCTGCGAGTGATGAAGTTCACCACGCCGCCGATGGCGTCGGAGCCGTAGGTGGCCGCGGCGCCGTCCTTGAGGATTTCCACCCTGCCGATGGCAGCCTGCGGAATGATGTTGGTGTCGACAACGCCGGCGGCGAATGGGTTCAGCGGCATACGCCGACCGTTCAGCAGCACGAGCGTGCGGGCAGCCCCCAGGCCTCGCAGGTTGATCGAGCCGGACCCTTCCGAGCCCTGGGCGCGGGTGTCGAACTGGTTGGTGTCGCCCAACACGCCGCTGGAGACCGACAGGGTCTTGATCAGTTCGAGCGTCGAGGGCGAGCCCTGCTTCTCAAGATCCGCCTGGCTTATCACGTCGACCGGCAGAGCCGCGTCTTCAGGGGTGCCGCGGATGAACGATCCGGTGACGACAACCTCGCCGATCTCGGTGGGATTGGCCTGGGCCTGTGCGTGCGCCTGTCCCGACGCCCCCAATGCAAACAGCGCGGCAATAGCGGATGCGCTGCAGAAGAACCTGCCTTTAGTCATCGCTTTCCTCCCCTCGGCAGCCTCTGTGGTGGGCCGTCCTGAGTGGATCGATAGTGACGGGAATTGTTTCATCTCCGCCACAAGAATCTCGCCGCTCGCCTAACGTTGATATTGTTGAGCGAAGGCGGCGACGGCGGAAAAGAAAAGACGCCGCCAGTTGGAACTGGCGGCGTCGGTAGAGGTCCGAGCCGGGGTGATCCCGGGCGGCGATCAGAACTTCTTGCGCACCGCGATCTTGTAGGTGCGTCCGTAGGGGTTGCCGATGAAGGGATCGTACGAAGCCTCCAGCCGGGCGGCCGACGGATCACGGTCAAAGATGTTGAACACCGAGGCCGACACCGTGGTGTCCCAAGGCAGCTCGATCCGATAGGTGGCGTCGAAGCTGTAGAACGACTTCACCTTCAGGCCGATGGTGGTCAGCTGGCAGTTGGTCGCTATGCCCGCTTGAGCGTTGGCGACGTTGCAGTTCGTGGACGAGCCGGTCTGAACCGTCGTCGGACCGCGATTGTCCGTCGCGCCGCCGATATAGGTCAAATCGACCCGCAGGTTATGCTCGTCGCGCGTGTACTCGGCGTAGGCCGCGCCGCGCAGCTTCGAGACCGTGCCTGGGAACCGGTCGTAGTTCGTGAAGCCCAGCGCCTTGTAGGGCGCCGAAATGAAGACGCCGTTCACGCTGAACTCGCCGATGTCGTACTTGACCAGCCGGCTGAACGAAGCGCCGAACGAGACATCGCCGCTCAGAACGTCGGGCATCTTGTAGTCGATGCTGCCGTCAATGCCGGTCACCTTGGTCCTCGGCCCGTTCACGGTGTCGGACCGGACGCGCTGGATGTCGTTGCCGACCGTCACGCCCTGGGTGCAGGTGTTGTTGTTGTTGAAGGTGATCAGGCTCCGGAGCGCGGCGCCGCAGTTCACGAGCTGGGTGCCGTTACCCACGCCGCCCACCGAAGTCGCGACCACCTGAGCCGGAACCGTGGTGATCTGGTCCTCGATGTTGAAGTGCCAGTAGTCCCCGATGACCCGCAGGCTTCCGCGACCGACATCGGTCTGGAAGATCGCGCCGATGTTGTAGGTGAAGGCCTTCTCGGGGCCGACCGCCGGGTTGCCGGTGAAGTCGACCGACTTGAAGTTGTTGCCCGCGGCCTGGATGCCCGACAGGCCGGTCACCGAGTTCGTCGAACGGTTGCCCGGCGTGGGGCCGCGGAAGGTGGTGCCGACCGACCCACGCAGGGCGAAGCTGTCGACGATCTGCCACTTCAGGGCCAGCTTCGGGTTCGTGGTGGAGCCCGTCAGGCCGCCGTAGTCCTCGTAGCGGATCGCCAGCTGCGCGTTGAGCGCATCGGTGATCGGCAGGTTGGTTTCAGCGAAGAACGCGTAGACCGAGTCCTCGAGCTGCTGCGGCGTGCCCTGTCCGAGGAAGATGTAAGGGCCGGTCGCGAGCGTGCAGTTCGTCGTCCCGGGGACCGGGCAGGGCGTGACGCGCACGTCCTGGAAGGGGCTGCGCAGCGTGGACTGGAAGTCGGTCGTCCGATACTGACCGCCGGCCGCCCAGCCGACCTTGCCGCCCGGCAGCTCGATGCCCAGCTCGCCGTTGAACACCAGGTCGACCACGAACAGGTCCTGGCGCTGACGCGTCTCGGAGCCGCGCTCGAACAGCCAATCGAGCAGTTCTACGCCGTTGGCGTTGCCCGAGACGAAGCCGGGATTGGTCAGGCCGAGAGCCGGGTTACCCGCATAACCGTTGGAGAACGGGTTGAAGTAGACGCACCCGTTCGTGCCGGGCGTGTTCGTCCGGCAGCCCGCCCCGCCGAGGCCGTTGAGGGCCCGCTGGAGCTTGTCGATGAAGATGTCCGGCGTGTGCTGGCGGTTCTGGGTATGCGAATAGGTGACGCCCAGGTCGTAGCCGATGCCAGCGATGGGCAGTTCGCCCGTCAGGCCCGCCGCGACGCGATAGATATCGTAGTTGCGGTAGCCGACCTGGCCGCCGTTGTCATAGAGCGGGTTACCCCCGGCCCCGAGCGGACGGAACAGGGTGAGCGAGATGCGGCTGGTCGCCGCGATCTGCGCGGCCGACAGACCGGCCTGCTGCAGGGCCGTCAGGGCGCCGGGATTGGTGATCGGGGTGGAGAAGACACCCACGCTGCCCGGGCCGTTCGGTCCCTGGATTGGGGGGAATGCCGGCGAGAAGCGCATGCGCGGCAGGTCAGTCTTGGCCCAATAGGCTTCGACGTGGAACTTGGTCTTTTCGGTGAGGTCGACATTCGCCTGAGCGAACACGTGGTAGCGGTCCTCGTGTTCCACGAGGTTATCGAACGGGATGTACGTGAAGTAGCAGGCCGGGGTCGCGCCCGAGAAGCCGGCGAAACCACCGACGTTCGTGCAGTTGGCGTCACGCGTCACGCCAGCGGTCGGCGCGCCGGTGGCGCTCAGCGGTAGACTGCCTGGGCGGAACAAAGTGCAACCACCTGAAACACAAAACACCTTTATTTACAAAGCTTTGTGAGTTGCTCGCCTTTCCGCCTTGGTCCAGACTTGTGCCCTGGATTGCGAGGTTTTGTGACCTAGGTGTGACCTCAAAATCCGACTGGCACGACCCGATTGCGGGAGATGAAACATGCCGAAACTCACCAGCCAGGCGCTGACGGTCGCCTTCTGCCGAAGCGCGAAGCCAAGCCTAGCACACGGCGCCGGAGGCCGCGCGCCGATCCAGACCGACTACCCTGATTCCGATGTCCGGGGCTTGGCCCTCAGGGTGTCGCCCGGCGGGCGGAAGTCCTGGACCTATCGCTACCGCGACAAGCTGACGGGCAAGCAGAGTCGCGTGACGCTCGGCACCTTCGACCCGAATGCCGACAGCGAACCCGACGAGAACGGCGTGCGCGCGCTGACGCTCTCCGGCGCTCGTGTCGCCGCCCGCCAGCTCCGCGGCCAAGTCGACGCGGGCGTCGACCCCGCGGCCGAGATCCGGCGCAAGCGCGAAGCGGTGCGGTCGCAGGAGATTAGGACCTGGGCGGAGCTTGCGGCCACCTACTTCACGGCCTGCGAGACCGGCGCCTATCGGCCGCGGCGCCGCAAGAAGGCCGCCAGCACCCTCGCCGGGGAACGCTGGATCTGGGGCAAGTACCTGAAGGACCGAATCGGCGACGACGTGATCGGGTCCCTCACCAAGGCCCGGGTCCGCGGCATCCTGCAGGAGGTGCTGGTCTTGGCGCCCAGCCAGTCGAACAAGGTCCGCAGCCTCCTCTCGCAGATGTTCAACTACGCCATCTCGGAGGAACTCGTGGAGGCCAATCCGGTCGCCCTGGTCCAACGGTTGACGGAAGACAAGGCCCGGACACGAACCGCCACCAATGTGGAGCTCCGAACCCTGTGGTCGGGCCTGGAGCAGCGGACCGGGCTCACCATCACGCGTGAGAACGGCGAGGAAGAGAAGGTCTTCATCAGCCTCGGCGTCTGCATCGCCATGAAGCTCGCGCTATTCACGCTGCAGCGGCGCGGCGAGGTCGCGCAGATGCACCTCTCCGAACTCAATTTCGAGCACAAGACCTGGGTGGTGCCAGGGGACAAGATGAAGGGGCGGGCCGAACACCTCGTACCCCTGTCCGACCAAGCGATCGCGCTCATCAAGGCGGCGCTCAAGCTTCACAAGGACCGCCGCAAGGGCCCGAGCCAGTTCGTGTTCCCGTCGCCCCGCTCCAGCGACAATTCGATCGGGCCCGGCGCTCTCAGCCACGCGATGAGCGACCTCACCGCGGCGCTTGGGCTCGAGAACCTCACCTTGCACGACACCCGCCGCACGGGCTCCACCGAGATGGCGGCGCTCGGGGTGGCGCCCTACATCGTGTCCAAGGTGATCGCGCACACCGACGAAGATGGCGGTGCGGCCGTCACGTCACGCCACTACAACCTCTATCAGTACGCCAAGGAGAAGCGCGACGCGTTGGATCTCTGGGCCAAGCGGCTGGAGACCATCCTCTCGCAAAAGCCGATAGACGAAGGGGGATCACTTGAAGCGGCTTAGAGTTCATTCGCGCGTCTCGGCTATCATTATCGCCAGGTGGCAATCAGCCTCGACGCTCGAAGCGGACTCGTTCGGCGGGCGTGAGCGGGAGGGCTCGAAAGCCGGCCCGAAGCCAGGCCTTGGACTGGACGTGGCGCGTCGTGGGGTCCTGTTCGTTGGCCCACCATTCCGGGCGGTGCGCGCTGCGCGGCAGGAGCTCGCCCAGCACCCGCTCGATGTCGCGGAAGGTCATCTCATAGATCGCGGCCTTCTGACGGCGCAGGTGTCCTTCCAGCGGGTCGTATTTCCCCATGCAACCCCCGTCGGCCGTGATCGCCAACTGTTTCAGCCCAAGTCCCGGTCTGCAACGGCTTGTGTGGGCTCGGCCCGAGACGCTAATCCACGCAAGCGGCGCGTTCACCGCCGCCCCCGCCGCACCCAAAGGTCAACATGTCCGGCACCCGACAGCAGGCCCTCGTCGACGCCCGCAAGCTCGTGCGCACCTTCGGGTCGGCGCCGGAACCGCGACGCCGGGCGCAGGAGGTCCTGTCGATACTGAAACGCGAGGATGGATGGCCCCCTGCCGCGCGAGCGGAGATCGATGCGACGGAGGCTTGGCTTCGGACGTCTCCCCCCGTCTCGGTCCTTGAAGCCCGGTTCCGCGTGCTCCTGGGAAAGCTGTAGGGGGCTCCCCGCTCGAAGGGTCGTTCGAGATCTCGGGCTCCACCGCAGGGGGAGGTCTTGCCCTCTTCATTCAAGCTGGTCGAGCCAGATCGTCCTCATGTGCAAGGGCCGGCATCCGAACCTTCGACGGGTGCAGAACTTGGGCTGGGCCCGAGAAGGGGGACATCTATCCGGCCGCTTGGCGCGTGTCAGGCGCTGAGGCGCAGGGAGAGAGCGGGCCGCCGCGGCACCGGCGTCCGCTTCCGGTCGGCTATTCCGTGTGGATCTCAACCTTGTCGGACGGCGGCGCGCGCGCCGGCCTGAGGAGTATGACTGCCGGCAAGATCACGCAGGTCACCAGGGCCATCCACATGAAGATGTTGGCGTATCCGATCATGGCGGACTGCCGGGTGATCTCACCGTTCAGGATCTGCGCGCCGACCTCGCTGCGGGGATCCATCAGCGGAGGCAGTAGGTAGCGCAGCAGCGGGCTGGACGGGTCGATGCGGCCGGCCAGCTCGCTGTGGGCGCCCGCCGAGTTCCTGAGCACCGCGGCCAGGACGATCGAGATCCCGACGCTGGAGCCCAGGCTGCGGACCATGGTGGACACGATGGTGCCCTCGACGCGGTGGCTCTGGTCCAGGGTCACATAGGCCAGCGTGCTGAGCGGCGAGAACAGCAGGCCCACGCCGAAGCCCTGGACGAACCCGCTGACGAGGATCGGTCCCGAGGTCATCTCGAGGCTGAAGCCGCCCATCATCCACAAGCCGCAGACGCAAAGGATGAGGCCCAGGAACAGGCACGTGCGGGGGCCCAGGCGAACCATGGCCATGGGCACCAGCAGGAACGAGACCAGTGAACCCAGCCCGCGCGTCACGCTGGCGACGCCGGCCTGCGTCGCCGAATAGCCCAGCAGGTTCTGCATGAACGATGGCAGCAGCGCCGTCGTCGAGAACAGCAGCACGCCCACGAAGAACCCGAGCAGGGCGGTGCCGACGAAGTTGCGGTCCTTGGCGAGGTCGCGATGGAAGAACGGATGCTTGGCCGTCGCCGTCTGGACGATGAAGACCCAAAGGCCGGCCAGTGCGATCGCGGTCTCGACCCAGATCTCCTTCGAGTCGAACCAGTCCCGTCCGGGGCCGCGGTCGAGCATCGCCTGCAGGCCAACGATGAAGGCGATCAGTCCGCCGAAGCCCACGAAGTCGAAGGGCCGCGCCCGCCCTCCCGGGTCGTGGGCCATGAAGCGCAGCACGCCCAGCGTCGCCAGGATCCCGATCGGCAGGTTGATGTAGAAGACCCAGCGCCAGTCCAGCTCTTCGGTGATCCAGCCGCCGAGGGTGGGGCCCGCGATCGGGCCCAGGATCACCGCGGCGCTCCATATGCTCATCACCCGCGGGATCATGGTCATCGGGAAGATGTCGAGCATGACCGACTGCGAGAGCGGCATCAGGCCGGCGCCGGCCAGCCCCTGGAGGACGCGGAAGGCCACCATCTCGGGCACGTTCTGGGCGAGGCCGCAGAGCATCGAGGCGATGGTGAAGCCGATGATCGACCACAACAGCATGGTCTTGCGGCCGATCTTCTGCGCCAGCCAGCCGGCCAGCGGCGTCGCCACCGCCGTCGCCAGGATGTAGGAGGTGAGCACCCAGGTGATCTCATCCTGAGAGGCCGAGAGGCTGCCCTGCATGTGTGGCAGCGCGACGTTGGCGATGGTGGAGTCGAGCGTATACATCAGCGTCGCCAGCATCAGCGACCCAGTGATCGGGATCCGGTTCCTAACGTCCTGGGCCGACGCCATTGCGCGCCCCCGAGGCTTCACGTCCGCGCCAGTCGGCGGCCGAGGCGGCGTAGAGGCTCACGAGGTCCGACAGTCGCTGGGCCTGGGCCTGGGCCAGGTCGCGGCGATCGCGGTCGAGCTGCCGGCGCGCCTGCAAGACTTCGGCCGCGGTGCGCGCGCCCAATTGCGCCGCCTGCAGCGTGACGTCGGCCGACTCGCGGCTCAGCGACACCGCCCGGGTCAGGGCCTCGGTCCGCTGGCGGTCGGTCTCCAGCGCGGCCATCGCATCCGACACCTCGACGAACGCGCGCAGAACCGTCAGCCGGTAGCGGGCCAGCGCCTCGCGCGCCTGCGCCTCGGCCTGCCGGGTGCGGGCCTTACGCGCGCCGCCATCGAAGATCGGCGCTGTCAGTCCGCCCAGCAGCGTCCAGCCGGCGGCGTCGGTCGAGATCACGTCCTCGGGCTTGATCGACGAGAGCGCCCCGTTCGCCGAAAGCCGGATGTTGGGAAACTGGTCCGCCCGGGCCGCACCGATTGCGGCCGTCGCCGCGTGCAGTTCCGCCTCAGCCGCCAGGATGTCGGGCCGGCGGCGGACCAGGGCGGACGGCAGGCTGACGGGTATGGCAGCCGGCACGGTCAGGCCGGCGAGTTCGAATTCCGGCGGCGTCCAGGCGGCCGGAGACTTCCCCACCAGCAAGGCCAACTGGTGGCGGGCGGCGTCGTACTGCCGGCGCAGTGGCGGGATCAGGGCCTCGTCCTCGGCCAACTGCGTCTCAACCTGGGTGACGGTGATGCGCGGAATGCCGCCCAGTGCGAACGACTGGTGGGCGAGGTCCAGCAGCGTGCGGTCGTCGGCGATGATCGACTGCAGGGCCGCGATCTCGCCCTTGAGGCCTGCGATGCGCACCGCCTGCAGTGTCACGTTGGCGGTCAGGGTCAGGTAGGCGGCGTCGGCCTCATGCGCGCCCTGGGCGGTGCGCGCGGCGGCGGCCTCCTCGCGCCGGCGCCCGCCGCCGAAGAGGTCGAGGTCGTAGCTGACGCGCCCGCCCAGCGAGAAGACGTCGAAGGTGCGAGGCCGCCCGAACTCTGTGAACTGCGAGCCGCTGGGCGCGCCGGAGAAGCCGAACGAGGCGGGGTTGAACTTCTGCCGCTGCGCCGAGGCGGTTCCCTCGACCTGCGGCTTGCGTTCGCCGGTCGCCTCGCGCTCGGCGGCCTTATAGCGCTCGAGCTTGGCGAGCGCCGCGGCGACTGTGGGGCTGTCTGCCAGGGCCAGGCCGATGACCTCGTCGAGGGCCGGAGACCTGAAGGCCTGCCACCAGGGCCCCGCCGCGCGGACGTCGGGGCTCAGAACCACGCCGGGCGCCGGGGGTTCCCCAGTCATGGCGTAGCCCGCGAGTCTGCTGTCGGGCGCGGGCGGCTGGAAGTCGGGGCCGACCGTGGTGCAGGCCGAAATGGCCACACCCAGGCTCGCCACGGCGGCGCAGAGGCGGGCGGCGGGGGCGCGGGCCATACGTCCCTACTCCCGCTTCAGCGCGGTGCGCACATCGACCTTCACCTTGGCCGACAGGCCCGCGCGGGCCGCCCGCGGCGGCGGCGGGCGGTCGAACGCGATGCGGACCGGCAGCCGCTGGGTGACTTTCACCCAGTTGCCCGTGGCGTTCTGGGCGGGTAGCACCGAGAATGCCGAACCCGTGCCGGGCGCGAAGCTGGCGACGTGGCCGCGCAGCGCGCCGCCGGGATAGGCGTCGACGTCGATCTCCACCGCCTGGCCCACCTCCATGTTGCGGACCTGGTCCTCCTTGAAGTTGGCTTCGATCCACGGGTGACCGGACAACAGCCAGAACGCGGTCTGCGACGCGTTTAAATAGGCGCCGACCGGCAGCTGGTCGACGCGGGCGACGACACCATCGGCGGGGGCGACGACTGTGGCGAAGTCCTGGTTCAGCCGGGCGCGCTGGAGCTGGGCGCGGGCCTGCAGCACCGCGGGCGCCTGATCGCCGACGTTCGGGTCTCCGCCCAGCGCCGCCAGGGCCTGGGCCGCCTGCTGCTGGGCCACAGCCAGCTGGTCGCGCGCCTGGTTGGCGGTGTGCACGGCCTGGTCGACCACCTGGCCCGAGACGGCCCCGGCCGCGTTGAGCTGGCGCTGGCGGGTCACTTCACGGGTGGCGAAGGCCAGGTTCTCGCGCGCTGCGCCGACGCTCGCCATTTCGCGCTGATAGGCGATCCGCGCCTGGCTCACCGCCAGCTGCGCGTTGCCGAGCTGGGCCTGGGCCAGGTCGACGCTGGCCTGGAGGTCGCGCTGATCCAGGCGGAACAGCACCTGTCCGCGCCGAACCGGCTGGTTCTCCTTCACATAGATTTCGACGACACGGCCGCCGATCGAGGGCGCCACCGGCGTCTTGGCCACCTGGACGTAGGCGTTGTCGGTGGTCTCGAAGCGCCCGCTGCTGAGGATCAGGTAGGCGAGGACGGCCAGGATCAGGATCGGTCCCACCCCCATAACCACCCAGCGCCGCCGGAACTGGCGGCGTGCGGTTCCTCCGGGCGCAGCCGGCTTGCGGTCCTCCGATGTACTCAAGTCCCCTCACGCCCGGCTGCACGGCCCACCGCGTCCAAGCGGGCGCCGGCTACTCGTGGATACATCTATCCAGCCGTACCCTACGTTCGGCAAGCGTCGTCGCCCACGCAGCGCCGCGAAGGCGACACCGCCGGGCTTGTTGACGTGCACCTGGTCGGTCATTGATGCTCTTGGGGGGCGACGCGTCGAACATGTCCAGAAGCACAGGCCAGATCGACCTGGCGAAGCACGAAGCCATACTGGACGCGGCTATCGAACTGTTGGTGGAGCGTGGCGTGGAGGCGTCCCTGGAAGACATTGCGCGCCGCGCGGGTGTCGCCAAGCAGACGATCTACAACCACTATGGTTCGAAGAACGAGGTGGTGCGCGCCCTCGCCGCTCGGCGGGCCGCCTCGATCGCGGCCCCCTTGGCTGGACTGGATGCCGCCCAGCATCCCGAGAGGACCCTCGTTGCCTACGGCGTCGCATTGCTGCAAGCGCTCCTCGCCACACGCAGCATCGGCTTCATGCGCTTCGCCATCGGCAGCGCCGCGACGTCGCCCGAACTGGCGCGGGCGATCTATCATTCGGGGATCCGCATGAGTCGAACCAGTCTCGCCGACTTCCTCGTCGTCGAAGCCTCGGCAGGACGGCTCAGCATCCCCAATCCCAGTCAGGCGGCAGAGATGTACGCGGGGATGGTGATCGGGAGCCTCCAGTCCGCCTTTCTACTTAACGCTCGCGCCGACATCTCCCACGAGGAAATCGAAGCCACCGCCTGCGAGGCTGCGCATCGCTTCATGCGCGCGTTCGCTCCGGACTAGCGCGATCGCAACCCCTCGATCTGCTCTGCGCCAGCTCGGGGCTTTCGCTTGGGCCGGGCGCTATATTCGCGAGACACGCGGTCGTCCCGGTGAACGGAGCCAACATCGGCGTGGACGAGCTTCACGGGGTTTCGACGGTTCGCCCCCTTCCCGGCCCAGCATATCCTATAGGCAACGAGACCGCCGGTGTTACGCAGCCGGGAGTTCGACGTCACTTCACCGGGGTCTCGTCGAGGACTTCTGCGCGCTTCAGCGTGGGCATGCGACGCCTCCCTTAGAGTCGATAGGTTCGAGGATGAGGTCGTCGATCTCATGCCGGAGATGTCCGACAAGGTTGGTCATGCCGGTCCGCTTCCGCGTCCGACACCAGGATTCGCCGCCGGCGCTGGGCGGCTGGACCCTTGAGCCGTGGGCCGAGGTCCGCGCCCAGCTCCAGCGGCATGTTGAAGCGCGGCAGGCCCGAGGGACTGTCCAGCTCGAAGCGCGAGACGTCATGCAACGAGAACTTGCACGAGGTGATCAGGTTCAGGATCTTGTCGAACCGCACGACGGCGCTGTCGGATCCGTCGAGCGCGCAGCGCGGAACGAAGGCCTCAATATGTGCCGCGGAGGGTTCGGTTCAATTATGTCAGACCGCAAGTCGTGGGTTTTCGCAGGTTCGGCGGCCGTGAGCGGTGCTAGCTCCGTACGGGCGGATCGTGGAGGCTCGCGCACCCGCCGCGGATGTCGCCCGCATTCTCCGCTCCGGCTACGCCGCCTGGCACGAGCAGCTCACCAAACTCGTAGACCGCGCGCACTCTGAAGGCGACATGGCAGCTTGCGCGGACCCGGCGCTCGTGGCTCGGGGTCTTGCGGCGATGGTGGATGGCGTCGCCATTGGCATGCTTCGGGACGGCAGTCGCCTGGCCAAGCGTCGCCGATTGGCGACGCTTCGTGATTGGCTGAATATTCTGCGGCAGACGGGCTAGGGCAAACCATCTTGGACCAACCGGCCCATGGAGTGCCCCGTCCGCCGCGGAGAAGAAAACGGGCGCGCCCAAGGGCGCGCCCGAAATGACAGTAAAACTGCCGAGGAGACGTGTAGCAATAATTGTATCATACATTACTGTCAAGCATCTGTGGCCTGGAGCGAGGCCGACCGCTTATTTCGGGGAAGAATCGGCTCGTTGGCCATCCGCGAGCGCTGTCGTAAGCTGTCGTTATGGCACATTACATTCGGGCGGCCGAGATTGGAGTCGAGGCAACACTCCTTGGGCGGCGATGGCGCAGACGGATCGATGATCGCCTGCGGGCCAGCGGGCTCACGCATGCCCGCTGGCAGGTGTTGCTGAGCCTGTCGAGGGTCGAAGACGGGGTCAGCCAACGGGAGCTCGCCGACCAGCTGGCCGTCGGCGGGCCCACAATCGGGCGTCATCTGGAGGAGCTGGAACGGCTGGGGCTCATCGAACGCTATCCCCGGCCAGGCGACCGGCGCGCCCAGTGCGTGCGGCTGGCCGCTAGGTCGAAGCCGCTGATGGAACGGATCGAGGCGATCGTCGCAGCTCTCCAGCGCGATCTGCTCGGCGATGTGTCTGGCGAGGCCCTTGAGACCTGCCTGACCATTCTGAGAATTCTGAACCTGCGCCTCGATCGCGACCGGCCGCTGCCCAAGGAGCTTAGAGAGGAAGGTCTTCAGGCGTAGTGCCCCAACCTGCTCAGATGACCCTGAAGTTCCGGTGCCCGCAGGAGCTGGACGGACGGCTGCCCCTACCCGTCCCGGCGACGCGCGGCCTGCCTGACTGGTTCAAGACCATGCCGCAGCAGGCGTTCAACCCGCTTGCTTCCATTGAGGACGACACAGTCAAGCGGTGCCCCCCGTTCATAGACGCCATGACCGCTGGATTCCTGATCCCTCTGATTTGTGACGTGAAGGTCGAGAATGGCGAATTCACGTGGGACAACGACCTCCCGCCAACCCGAGGCGTCGCGTTCGAGCGCTCGCCAATTGGCTTCCATCCGGCCAGCCAGGTCATCGGCTCGCCGCTGTTCGACCCGGATCGCTTCCTCATCAAGTTCCACAACCTCTGGACGATAGAGGCGCCAGCTGGGTATTCGCTGCTTTTCACGCACCCGGCCAACCGATTCGACTTGCCGTTCACCACCCTGACCGGGGTCGTGGACTGCGACCGATACCACGACGCCAGTATCCACTTCCCGGCGCACTGGCACAACGCGGCCTTCAACGGCGTTCTTTCGAAGGGCACGCCGGTCGCGCAATGCATCCCAATCAAGCGGGAGGCCTGGACCGCGGAGACAGCGGTCTTCACCGCAGAGGAAACCACGGCGAACCGCGATTTGAGCGAGCGGATCCGCCGCGACAAGGGCGTCTACCGCCGCCACTACCGGGCTTGAACGGGATCAATTTGCAGCGCGCCCCAGGAATGCCGCGGCCTCGCTAGGCCGCAGGAAGAAGCGGCCATGCGAGGTAGTCCCAAGCGCCACGATAGCCAGAGGCGCCAGCCGATGCGCACTCCGCACCGCGGCGCGCAAGGTGGCTTCCCCAGCGCTTCGCGCGCCCATTTCCAACTGACATTTTCCGAGCTCAAGCAAGGTCGCCGCGTCTTCAGGCCGCAGAATGAGCGCGCGCCGAAGGAGATGGGCGGCGGCGGCGTATTCGCCATCCGCGGCCATCACCCGAGCCAGCCCGACCGTCGCGTCGTGCCGCTCAGGGGCCGTCGCGAGCACTTGCAAAAACAGACGCCGCGCCACATCGCGTTGATTGTGTCCAAGGTGGATGAATCCAAGTCCGACACGCAACCCGACGCCATCAGGCGCCAGCGCAAGCCCGCTTTCAAGCACAGCGATAGCCTCGTCGAAGCGACCGATCTCGGCGAGTTGCTCTCCCAATTTGAGAAACGCCAACGGGAACACGGGGCGCCGCATCGTCGCCCGGCGCAACTGGTCCAGCGCCTCGTCGCCTCGACCGGCGGCGTTCAACGCCATGGCCAGCAGGGTCTCAGTCCCCGGCTCATGGCTGCGCCGCGCCGTTCGCCGCAACAGATCGATGGCCTCCTGGGCCCGGTCCTGCAGCAGAAAGGCCTCGGCCAGAATCTGCGCGGCAATCACATTGCCCCGGTCCGCCTTGAGCACCACAGAGGCGAGACGCTCGGCCTCATGGGGGCGTTGCGCTCGCAGCGAGACCATGGCCTGTTCCAACGTCGGATTGAGGACTTTCGGCCGCTGGCGGATTGGAGGTGGGCGCTTCGGCATCGATCTCCACACTAGAACAAGAATGGGCTGGTCGAAGGCTTCAGGAGATGAAGTCTAGAGCGCCGCCAGCATCGGAGATGTGGCCGAACGCGCAGACAGGGGTGCGTTTGGCGCGCCGGCGCGGTCCGCGCACCGGCGTTCAAGACCCCGCCCCCGCGCCTCCAGGATCCTGCCGCGGAAGCGCGCCGACGTTGCGCCGGCGTTCGTTCCGGGACGTCGTAGCGCGCGACCTTGAGGCCTCGAATCCCATTTTCAGACCGGAGCGAGCCCCAGGCGCATGAGTTGCGCGACCTCGCGCGAATGGTCGTTTGCGCGGTCGCCGCCATCCAGGAGCCCCGAGGCGAGCCAGCCGCAGAGGGCCGTCCAGATGAGCGGCGCTAGGTCATAGTAGCGTTCCCGGAGCTGGTGATTTGCCACCGCGTCTACCTGGCGGCCACGCAGGTTCGCCCACAAGACGCGCCACCGAATCCGCAGGGCCTCGAGGTCGTCGGGTGAAAGCGCCTCCAGTCCCACGAATGGACGCAGTGGCTGGACATCTTCCCGAAGGTAGGCCTCCGCCAAAGCTTGAGCGAAGGCGAAGGCAGCGACGTCCGTGGTACGACCACTTGCGAAGGCCTCTTCCAGTATCCGATAGAGAACGTCGATCGTCCTGGCCTGGCAGGCTCGCACCAGACCCGCCTTGTCGCCGGCGAGTTCGCGGAGGGGGCGTGAATCGCAGCCGAGGCGCTTCGAGACCTCTTCCGGCGGAGCGCGCCATCCACCGCAGCGGTTGAGCAGGTACGAGGCGTTCACGAGCACCTTTTCGCGGCTCGAGCTCTGAAAGTCAGGGAAGCCGACGCTTGCCGGGAAGCGTGACGACGGCGGCGCAAGGTCGAGGCGCGGCGCCTCCACCCCGACCGACCGGTCTCCTGCCCGGCCATAGGTGAGGAGGTCTTGAAGCGCTTCGATGACGCGAGGGCGATTGAAGAGCTTTGCGGGCGGCATCCTGTGCGATGCGACCGGCGTCCAGAGGATAAGCCCGAGGATGGCTCGCGCAGCGACTGGGAAGTCGCAATCGCGAACCTGGCCCGCCTGAGCGCCCGCCGCGAGCACCGCCGCCAGTTCTGCGACGAGCGCGTCGTGAAGGCTCCGCAGCTTGGCGCCTCGGGCGGCCGAGAGGAGATCGATCTCGCTCGGCGCGGCGATTTCCGGGCGAGCGGGGTTCAGGACCGTCGCGACGAGAGATCGGACGACCTTCAACGGGTGCCCTCGCCGACGCGTCGCGCCGCGAAGATGCCAGGCCACCACCTGGAAGGACCGCTGGTAGACCTGGAACAGCAAGTCCTTGCGCTCCTCTGTCAGGCCGCAGATGGCGGGTCTCACCGCGCCGAGTTGCTCGACGAACTGCGCATGGGTCGAGAGTTCCATCCCCTGGGCGTTGAACCGCCGGGCGGCGTGATCGAGCACGTGGTCGTGTGGCGAGGACTCTGCCGACGGCGGTTGCACCCCGATCCCTCTCTGCTCCGCGCCCGCTGCGGTGGCTCCCGAAAGGTGCGAGGCCTGTCGGCGAAGCGCCTGCGAGGAGGCGCAGCGGCCTCGCCGCTTCCCCAGAAGGGCAAGAAGGCCGGTAGCGGACTTCGATCTCGCAGGTGTGCGATAGTTTGTACCATACAATACTACTGCCCCGACACAAGCTCGTAGGAGCGCCTCTGGCGCCGCACGCCAAGTGCGTGGCGCTCATTTTGCCGGGTTGCTAAGGGATACGCCGTGCGCCGCGGGGTCAGCGTTCGAGTTCGTAGCTGAGGTTCGAGCGCATCCGCTCAAGAAGCCGGCGCAGCATCTGCTCCTCGCTTCGTGTCAGCCCCTGGAAATAGACGCTTCGCAGCCAGCCGGCCGCCTCGACGAGTTGGGGCATGATATCTCGGGAGTCCTCGCCCCCATAGATCAGCCACTCTCGCTGGTCGGCCGAAGAGCGCACCCGCCGGACGAGGCGCAGGTTCTCCAGCGCCCGCACCAGCTGGCCGAGCGGAGCGCGCTCGAGGTCCATTGCCCGCGCCAGCATGGACTGGGAGAGGCCCTCGTTCTGAAGGACGTAGACGAGAACGCGCCACTGGGGGCGCGTCAGCCCCAGCGACCTAACGCGGCGGTCAAAGCTTTTCCGCATCAATCGCGTCACGTCGGCAACAAGAAAACCAACGTTCTCAATTCGGGCTGCGGCGACCGACGCGGTTTCATGGCCGGCCGTGGGCGGGCGTCCCTCGTCCTCTTCCGCCGCGGATCGCGTGTTGGTCATTTTTCGTGCCACGATGAGAGTAGTCTAGATATCCGTGCGGTCGCGCAAGTGTCTCGAAGCCGCAGTTGAGCGCCCATCGAGCAGTCCCCTCGCGCCACTCTGTCCAGTCTCGTTTCGAAGAGGCGTTCCACGACATCGTGGAACGCCTCCCTCTACAATCCTGGCGCTACCAGAACTTGTACTGCACCTCGATGCCGTAAGTCCGGGGCGGCGTGACGGAGAAATTCTGGAAGACGCCCTGAATTGTGTTCGTCCCGATTCCAGCGGCGCTGTTGGTCGTCCCGGCGAACCGATAGCCCACGGCGCCTGCGTCGTAGCCAATGTCGTCGAACAGGTTCTTCACGTAGGCGATCACTCGGGTCTTGCCGTTGGGCGCGTCCCAAGTCACCCGCGCATCGACCTGGTCCCAGGCCGGCGACTGGTTGTAAGACCGCGAGAAGAGCGTCCCATACTGGTTGTCCCGCCAGATGTAGCTTCCCGACAGGTTGAAGTCTCCGCTGTCCGTCTCGATTGTGTAGTTGACGTTCAGCGCCAGCTTGTTCTTGGGCGCGTTCGGCAGTTGGTTGCCCTTCAGATTCTGGAAGCGCTGGAAGCCACCATTCAGTTGTCCCGCCGTGAAGATGTCCGCCGGGCAGGGATTGGCGGTGCCCACCGACGCCGCGCACTGCGCCGCCGTGAAGATCGGAGTGGCTTTTGGGTCGAGCGCCGCGGGATCGACGACGTCGATGGCTTGGCCCTTCCGGATTTCGGTGTCCAGGAAGGAGTAGCTGAACAGGATCTGCAGATTGTCGACCGGCTGCCAGGTCAGCTCGAATTCCAGTCCTTGCGAAATCGACTTCGGGATGTTCTCGAAGTTCGTGGCGGCCTGGCTGAGGCCCCCGGCAGTGGCGACTGAGGCGATCGGGATCTGTAGATCCTTATAGCGGTAGTGGAAGGCCGCGACGTTGGTCTGGATGGTGGGGCCGAAGTTTTTCTTCAGGCCGAGTTCAAAGGAGTCCACGGACTCCTCCCTAGTATAGGCGTCGAAGCTCAGCACCGTGAAGATCCCGATGTTGAACCCACCCGACTTGTAACCCCGGCTGTACTTCGCATAGGCCATGGTGTCGGAGTCCGGCGACCACTCGAGCCCTGCCGTGCCGGTGACCGCTTCCCAGCTAGCGCCGTATGGCCGGCTCGCGCGGCCGGTGGCCGGGTCGTAGACTGTGGGACCGGTAATGCCCTTCGGGAATGGATCAGCGGCAGTGCCGGCGGGCGCCGAAACCACACTCGGAAGCTGAGTCAGGTCGACCGGGGGCGTGCCCGGACCGAGCAGTTCCGGCGCCGCGAAGCAGGCCGGCACTGCGAAACAGAGAATCCGGACCGACTCGGTCCCGTACTTCTTGTCGTGCGAGTAGCGCAGTCCGGCGGTCACCTTCCAGGTCTCGGCGAACTCCCAGTCCATTTGCCCATAGACCGCATAAGACTCGGCGTGGATGTCGGGCCGATTGTCGAACCGGCGGAACTCAAAACCAGGCGCACACACATTGTTGGTTCGAGCGCAGAACACGTTGCCGAGGGCGAACGGACCGTTCCATTGGGTCTGGTTCGGGTTGGTGGTGAACACGGGCTGGCGATAGTGCTGCTTGTAGTAGTAGGCGCCCGCCACCCATTGGAATGGCCCATCCTTCGTGGAGATCAGATTGACCTCGTGACTCCAGAACTTGTTGTACTCCCGATAGTCGAACATCTCGGCGGGCTTGATCACCAGACCGCCAGGAAGGGTGTAGGACGTGATCGGCGCCGCCGAAGTGTTGGGCAGGGTGGCGACGCCGGGCGGCCCCCTGAGCTCATAGTGGTAGTTGACGCCGCCGGTGATGTACTTGATGTCGAAGTCGTCGGCGTGCCAGGTGAAGTGCCCGGCGATGGTGTTGTAGATGGGAAGCCGAACCTCGTACTGGACCACACGGGCCATCTCCCAAGGACTGGTCAACGCCGGATTGACGCACCCGAGCGGCGAAAGGTTCACGACGGCGGTGGCGTTCGGATTGCACCCGTAGCCGTTGTTGAGTTCAGTGGCTGATGGTCCGTACTCGAACGTGGGATACGGCGCCTTGGTCCACCCGCCGGACTGGCTTCCCGGCCCGCCGGCTCCATTGTGCCGCTGGCCGGCGCCGACCTTCAGTCAGACGTCCAGCTTGTCGTCGAAGAACTTTCCCTGCAGCTGGCCTTCCAGGAATAGCTCGTTTCTGACGCCGCCCTCGTCCGAGAAGCCCGGGATGATATTGTCGATCCAGCCCTGGGTTTGGCGGATCCAGCTGCCTGAGATGCGCCCCTGGATATTGCTCGTGAGGGGGCCCGAGAACGCCGCTTCGATGAACCGGTTCTCATAGTTGGAATAGCCCGCGCGGACCTCGCCGTAGGGATCGGCGGTCGGGCGCTTGGAGATCTGGTTGATGGCGCCGCCGATAGCGTTGCGGCCGTAGAGGGTGCCTTGCGGCCCGCGCAGCACCTCCACCCGGTCGAGGAACAGGGTCGAGCGGCCCGCCTGCACCGCGAACGTTTCGAAGACCCCGTCGTTGTAGTTGGCGACGGAGGCTTCTGCCGACAGGACGTTGGTGAGGCGGCCGACCCCCCGAAGCGACACACGGTCCGTCGAAGAATTGTACTGCAGACCCGGTGTGAAGTTCGTCATGTCCTGGATCGAATTGATCCCGACGATCTCGCGTCGCTCCGCAGTGAAGGCGGATATTGCGACCGGCACGTCCTGGAGGCTCTGGTCCCGCTTTTCAGCGGTCACGACCAGTTCCTCGATGGTGTTGGTGGACTGGGCCAAGGCCGGCGCGCCGGCGACGCTGGTGAGCATCAGAACGCCTGACGCCATCATAAGCTTCTTTGCGATCATCCTGGGCTGCCTCCCCGCAGCGCTGTTCCTCCTCCGATCAGTCGTCGAAGGGTGGCCTGGGCTCAGGCTCGGAAGCCGATAATATTGTATCGGCACCGTACCTTACCTATTTCTGACCCTAGTTCATCGACGCTTGTTCTGCGCCCTTTGCGGAGGTTGCGAAGGAACGACGCTTTCGTCAATCACAGACTTTCACCCACCGACGCGCGCCAACAATCCGGTCGTGGCTAGATTGTCAACAATCATTGATGTCTCGCTCAGCCGGCAATGCTGTTGATGTGACCACATCTGAACTTGGCAATTTATGCGCTAGTTCGAATACAAACGCGACCTCTAGCCACCACTTCGAAATTGGATTGGCAATATCTTTGTAAATGGAGCCAGCGGCTTCGCCTCCCGATGGCACGTCAGGGGTTGCGCTGAAGAATTATTATTGTAGCATACAAGTGCTTACGGACATCAGTCCTTCCCAGAGCATCCTTGCGCCGCGCGCCAGCAATGGCGCGCGGCGCGCCTTTGACGCGGTCGCGCTCGATCAGGCCCGGCCTCCGACGAGGCGGGCATCGGTTCGCCCGACGCACCGGCAAAGATCAGCCGTTCTCATCGGTCAGCACGGAACGTCCGAGGCGAGCGAGCCGCCGGGCCTTGAGAGCCCGAACCGGTAGGGAGAGGGGCGCCCGCGCAATCCGTGGTCAGGGTCAGCGACGACTTGTGGCCGGCTCAGACCAGGATCCCGAAGCCGAGGCTCACATCGACTCTCGCCGGCCCAGCCAGTGGAGCCCCCACTCAAATCACATTCGATTCAACGCCGGCGCCGAATGCCCCGCGCGCGGCAGCCGCCGAAGGGCTCTCCCCGACTCACAGGGCGCTTCCCCGCTGGACATACTGGACGGCCGATCTCGCCAATTGGTCCGCGCCTCAGCCGTCGTGCAGCCATAAGGGCGCTGGAAAGAGTCCGCGCGGATAGCGCCGATGCCTACATATGGCTGTCTCGCTAGGCCCGGCTTCCGTTGCAGGTCGCGAGCTTTTCCGAGCTAAGCGAGCGCCGCGCGTCCCCCAGGCTGTCAATGGCGCCGAAGCGCCGAGAGAGCTGCCTGCAGGCCTCAAGCGTGATCGTGCGGTAGTTGGGAACGGCGGCCACGCACTGGGTCCCTTCGGATTGGAAGATCGTGCCGGCGGCAACGAACTTCACCTTCTTCTCGGTCGCAGCGCGAAGTTTCGCTACGACAGGTTCCATCGCGGACGCGCTTCCGGCCGTGAACATCGACAGCATGAGGCCCGTGGCGAGCGCTGCAGCGAGTCTCATGAGATCTCCAATTCAAGTGTGCGCCGTCCAAGGGTGTGAGGCGGCCCATAAGGTCGTCACAGCCATATTTGTATCATACACACATTATCTCATCATCCGAATATTGTCTGCTGAGACTCCGGAGATCCCGCCGAAGCCAGGCGCCCGTAGCAAAAAACGCAGGTAGAGCGGCAATGTTGAAGTAACGCTGCGCTCGGAATCCCGTCGTTGTGCGCGGAGAAACCGTGACGTATGTACGCATATCTTATGGGCGCAAGGCCGCGTCTCAAGATCCCCCTTGGCGCCGGCGGGCATTGGAGGGCGGGCATTGGAGAACGACCATTGCATCCGGCTGTCGCGCGCCTCACCACGGTGGTTGTCACGTCCTATCTGAGCAGCGGCGCGTCTCCTCGCATCGACCCTCGCGGTTTGGTCGAACTGGTGAAGCGGGTGTCCGCTACGGCGGCGAACCTGGCCGCGATCCGCGACGGTTCAGCGCCCAGGCCCGATGCCTCGGCGATCGCCCACTCGATCAAATGCTCGGCCTTGATCAGTTTCGAAGACGGCCGCCCTTACAAGAGACTGCCGCGGCATCTGGCGGCGAGAGGGTTGACGCCCGGAGACTATCGCCGGAAGTGGGGGCTCCCCGACGACTACCCCATGGTCTGCGCGGAGTACTCAGCCGCATGTTCCGCGCGAAGACGTCGGGGGCGGGGTGCGCCCGCGCGCCCAAGGCTGATGAAGTCGGAGCCCTGACTACGGAGAGCGCTGGCCGCCGTGCAACGGGCGCCCGACGTCGCGAACGTCGTGCCCGGACGTCGGGTGGCGCCAGACCGGCCATCTCTTTGTGGAGGATGACTCTGGTCATACGAGGCTCGCTGCAACTCAGCCTGACCGATTAGGATTGGCGACCGACGAGGTTGAAGCTGTGGCGGCCATGAAGGGCGATCGGCTCTATTCCTTGGAGACGCGGCCCTGGCCAAGGAAGGACAGGCTGGGACGCGCAGAGGGCCGCTGCTTTCGATTGAGCCGGGATGCGGGCGCGCGAGTTCCAGCGTGACGGGACGTCGGTCGAAGGCCCGAGGATGGGCCGTCTTCGACTGACCGGACAGGCCAAACGCGGCCCCATGCCGGGATACGACGAACGCACTCGGCCCGCTGGATTTGTATCCACCCCTGCATACCTCGTACCTCCCGGCTCTGAGGGATGCGGTTCGCGCGCTCGCCGGTCGAAATCCCCTGTCGGGCCCGGGCCGCTCGCGCGTCGACGTCCCGAGCTGGCTACGGGCTTGTGCAATTACTATTGTGCGTTACGTTATGAAATGAGGTGGCGATGCGCTGCCGCTCCGTCGAGAGCTGTAAGGCGCGGGAGGGGTTCGGGGCGAACTCAGGCCCAGACAAGACGACCGAGGGTGCCTGCCGACGCAGAGACTCGTCGGCATGAAGCAGTCCGAGACTCCGCGCGATAACGATGCGGGCCGGACAAAGGGGAGAAAACAGGATGACTAACCGTCGCTATTTCCGCGGAAGCTCGATGCTGGCCGTGGCGTTCGCATTGGGCCTGGCCGGAACCGCGTCGGCGCAGACCGCCGACACGCCTGCCGAGGTCGAGGAGGTCATCGTCACCGGCTCCTTCATTGCCGGGACGCCGGAAGACGCCGCCATGCCGGTCGATGTGCTTTCGAGCAAGGACCTCGAAGCGCAGGGCAGCCCCTCCGTCGTGCAGCTTGTCAAGACGATCACCTCCTCGCAGTCGTCGCTCGGCGAGAGCAACCGCTACAACGGCGGGGCGGGAACAGCCACGATCAACCTGCGGGGCTTCGGCGCCGCCCGCACGCTGACCCTGATGAACGGTCGGCGGTTGGCGGATAGCCCCTCCGCGGCCTTTCAGGGCGGGGGAGCAAACCTCAACTTCATTCCGACCGCAGCGGTCGGTCGCATCGAGGTCCTCAAAGATGGGGCCGCCGCGACCTATGGCTCGGACGCGATCGGCGGCGTGGTCAACTTCATCACCCGGCGGGACCTGGACGGACTGGAGTTGGATGGAGAATATGCCCTCATCGACGGCTCCAACGGCGACTATCAGGGCAACGTCGCCTGGGGAAAGCAGTTCGACAACGGCAACGTCCTGCTGACCGCCGGCTACCGCCACCGGTCCCGACTCGACATCCATGACCGCGACTGGGCGCTCCGGTCCTTCGATTTCGGCGGCTATGCGGGCGCCGGCGGCTGGACCGGCGCCTCGAACCCTGGCCTTTTCCTGGGGGGCGCCAACCTGTTCCGCGACAATGGTTGCGAAGAGCTTGGCGGCACGCTCACCAACAACGTCACCTATCCGAACCCCCTTAGCGGCACCCTCGGCCAAGGTGCGACAGCGACCGTGGCTGTGCCGGTCAGCGCGCAGAGTCCGGCGACCGCCGGCTCGCTTTGCCGCTTCCAGTTCTCCAACTTCAACGACCTGGTAAACCGCGAAGACCACTACCAGCTCTACGCTGAGGTCAACTTTGACTTGTCGGACAAGGTGTCCTTCCATGGCGAAGCGGCGTGGACCAAGAACGACACGCCGATGCAGCGAATCTCGCCGGCCAACCTGACGGCCCAGTACCCCTCGCCTGTCGCCATCGGCGGAACCTCCTTCTCCCCCACCGCGCCCAATGGTCCCAACTTCGCCGTTCCGTACAACATCCCCGCCAATCATCCCGGCCTCGTGGCCCTTCTCAACGACTGCCGGGCGCCGCTCACCGCCGCTCAGTGCGCCGCCGTCCGAGGCTCCGCCAACAGCGCGGTAGGGGCGCAACCCGGCGCGCCGCTCGGCGCCCGGGGCGTTGATATAATCCAGCTCGGCTGGCGGGCGATCGCCTTCGCGGGGCACCCGATCAACCCGGACAAGGCCGACCACCAAGAGATCGTCAATGACGCCTTCCGCATCTCGGGCGGCTTCAAGGGGGAGCTCTTTGCCGGCATCAAGTTCGACACCGCGCTCACCTACATGGAGCAGAAGAATACCGCGAACACGAACGACCTGCTGGTGTCGCGGATCCAGCTGGCGCTACGCGGCTTCGGGGCGCAGGCGAGCGACCCTGCCGGTTGCACCGCTGCGGAGACCAACAACTTCACCACCGGCGCCGGCAATGCGGCCCTGGGGTGCCATTACTTCAATCCCTTCACCAACGGCGTGCAAACCAGCGCCGTGAACGGCGCCGCCAATCCCTTTTACAATCCGGCGGTCGCCAACAATCCTCAGGTGGTTGCCTGGCTTTACGGCAACTATACGAACGTCCTGACCAACAAGCTTCTGGTCGCCGACGCCGTTCTCTCCGGCGAGACCGGTATCGAACTGGCGGGCGGGCCGGTCGCCTGGGCCGCCGGCGCCCAGTACCGTTACACACAAGAGATCCGCAAGTACGGCGAGTTCTTCAATTCCGGCGAAACGCCGTGCCCCGACCGGCCGGCCTGCGCTGACGAAAGCGGCCCCCTGCAGTTCTTCGGCTCCGCCGTGGACCGCGACGACGACGCCAACGTCAAGGCGATCTTCGCGGAACTCCAAGTTCCCGTGCTCGACAACGTCAACCTGAACTTCGCGATCCGCCACGAAGACTACCAGGGCGGGATTGGATCAACCACCAATCCGAAGGTCGCCGCGAAATGGCAGGTGACCGACATGCTGGCCCTGCGCGGCAGCGCGAGTACGACGTTCCGCGCGCCGGCCCCCGGCCTCGTCGGCGCCGGCTGCAACAACGGCGTGCGGGTCCTGGGCAGCGCCTATCGCGCCTTCCAGAGCTGCGGCAACCCCGACCTGAAGCCCGAAAAGGCCGACACCTTCAATGTGGGCGCGATCTTGGAGATCGGCGGCTTCACGGCGACGCTCGACTATTTCAACTTCAAGTTCAAAGACGAGATCACCGAAGAGAGCGGCGCCCGGCTCTACGCCACCATGTTCCCGGGCGGGACCAACGTGAACTGTGGGGCCGCGGCCTTCGCCGAGCTCCAGGCAAGGTTCACGTTTGCCGGGGCCTGCGGCGCGGCAAACGTGGCGCGCCTGAGAAGCTTCACAATCAACGGGCCGAACACCAAGACATCGGGCCTCGAGTTCCGCGCCCAGTACGATTGGGACGGCTGGTTCGACGGCGCCTGGGCCATCGGCGGCGAGGCCACCTATCTGATCGAATACAAGCGCGGCGCCACGTCCCTGCTTGGGACAGACATCGCCATCTCGCCGGCCGAGGACCGCGCGGGCCTCAGCGACTTGGTGAACGAATTCTTCTCTTACTCCCAATTGCGGGCCAATGGGTTCCTTGCCTTCAATCGGGGACCACTGTCCGTCCGATGGCAGACCCGATACGCAGAGGGCACGTCGCCGGCGTTCGGATCGCCGTTGTTCGTGACCGTCCCCAATCCCAGCGCGCCGTCCGGCCGCGACCTGGTTCCCGTCGGAAAGTCGAAGGACTTCTGGCAGCACGACCTCGTCGCCCGCTGGGAGGCGCCCTGGGACACGACGATCACCGCCAGCGTGCAGAACCTGTTCGACAAGGACCCACCCTACGTGCCGAGCCAGTACAACTACGATTACACGAACGGCAATCCGCTCGGCAGGGTGTTCGAGGTCGGCTTCAAGAAGCGGTTCTAGGCGGGCGGCGGGAGCCAGATCCTGGCGGCTTGACCGGGTAGCGGTCGTCTTGGGTCACCAGACGCGCCGAACCGGCTCATGCGCCGGGGGAATGCAACATATTCATCAGATTGGCTGAGGAGGCCGACAACATGACTCTTAGAAACAATCTTCTGGTGTCGAGCGCCCTGGCCGTTGCGGCTATCGCCGGCACAGCCAACGCCCAGCCCGCCAACGTCATTGAGGAACTGGTCGTCACCGCCGAAAAGCGCGAGCAGAGCCTCCAGGACGTGCCTGTGGCCATTTCGGCGTTCACCAGCAAGCAACGCGACCTGGTCGGCGTCAACTCGGTCCAGGATCTAACCAACTTCACACCAGGCTTCACCTATCAGTCGGGCAACGACCGGGCCAGCATGCGCGGCATCGGCCGTCTGACGAACGTGCACGCCGTCGACGGCGCCGTGTCGATCTACATCGACGGCCTGTTCACCACCTCGACCGTGCTGGCCGGCGGCCCGCCGCTGGACGTGGCGCGGGTTGAGATCCTACGCGGGCCGCAGGGCACGCTGTACGGCCGCAACGCCATCGGCGGCACCGTCAACGTCATCTCCGTGCGGCCGACCAAGGACTTCTACGCCGAGGTTCGGGCGATCGCCGAGAATTACGGGTTCACCAACTTCCAGGCCGCGGTGTCCGGGCCCATCGCCGACGATCTGAGGTTCCGCGTCTCGGGCTACAAGTTCGACCAGCGAAAGGGCTACTTCAAGAACCTCGCCGGCGGCCCGTCGGAAGGCAGCAAGCGGGACGAGTACCAAGTCCAATTCCAGCTCGAAGCAGACCTTGGGGAGAACGCCGAGCTGTGGGTCTCCTACAAGACCCTGGCCTGGCACAACCGCGGCGGTCCCGGCGCGCGCGCCGGCTATCTCAACGGCCCGTATGAGACCGGCCGCCTCGATCCGAACTTCTCGATCGTCTACAACTCGGCCCACGGCTACACGCCGGAAACCGGCGTGAACGGCATCGTCCCGGGCAGCCTGCGGCAGTTCGGCAACACGAACATCACCGTGAATCCCGCTTTGGAGGATGCACACGAGTTCAACACGAACACGCCCGAGCGTGTCAGGCTGCGGGACGTCAATTCGCTGACGACCAACTTCGTCTACCATTTGCCGAGTATCGACATCAGGTACGTCGGAGGCATTCAAGAGTATAAGTACGACCTCTATGGCGACACCGACGCGACCAACGTCCAGTCGTTCCAGATACCACTGGCGCCCGGATCGATCTGTGGAACCGTTGGAGCCCTGTTCGCGGCCGGACGCTCGACGGTCAACTGCGCTCCGTTGACCGTAAACGCAGACAATACATTCCATTATTTTGAGTATCCGAAGTGGTACAGCCACGAAATCAACATCTCATCGTCCCACGATGGTCCGCTCCAATGGATCGCGGGCGCGTACTACTACAACGAAAAATACACCGGGACCGGCAGCACCGCCGACTTCTTCCTCAACGGCCCTTCCAGCCTCCGCACTCCGATCCTGGGCGCTGCGCCGAATCCCCAAGGCCTCTGGTCGACGGGCAACTACGACCTGACGACCGAGAGCAAGGCGGTGTTCGGGCAGGTGGATTGGCAGGCGACGGAGACCCTGAAGGTGACCGCGGGCTTGCGCTACACCAAGGACAAGAAGTTCGGCTCCGAGTTCCGGCGCATCGTCTGTAACTCCGACGCCTGCTACCCGGGCCTCTATCCGGCCCTGGGCCTCAGCGCCTTCGGTCCCGGCACGGCCGCCAACTGGGGCAGCCTGCTCGGCAACCTGACCGCTCTGCCGGCCGTCGGCCAGGCGCTGGGCCTCGGCAACGCGCTGGCTCCACTGGGCGGCCTCGGCAACGGGGCCATGGACCTCACCGACACGCTGGCGCCGAAGAGCACCGCGGGCCTGATCGAAGGGGTCACCAGCCCTTCGGTCTGCACGGCAGGCGTATGCCGCCAATACACGATCGGCTCCAACGGCATCGCCAGCCGCCGGCTTGGCGATACGTCGGACGCCTGGACGGGGACCTTCGGCGTCCAGTGGGAGCCTGACGACGACACGATGGCCTATGCCCGCTACAGCCGCGGCTACAAGGCCTTCGGCTTCTCGGCCGGAGGGTTCCTGGCCGACCCCAAGGCGGACGAAGAGACCGTCAACTCCTACGAGATCGGCCTGAAGAAGAACGTAAGCTCCACCCTGCAGGTGAACGCAGCGCTCTTCTATCTCGATTACCGGAACCTGCAGGCGCCGGTCACCGTGCGCGTGGGCCCGACCAACGTCGGTCAGTTCGTCAATATCGCCAAGTCGCGGTCCAGCGGCCTGGAGTTCGGCATGATCTGGCAGCCGATCCGGCCAGTACGCCTGACGGTGGACTACGGTTACAATCCGACGAAGATTCGGAAGAGCGTCACGCTGGTCGATACCAACGACAACATCAACACCGGCCCCGTCAGCGTGGTCGGAAACCAGCTACCCCAGGCGCCGAAGCACAAACTGGCGTTGAACGGGTCCTACACCTTCGAGTTGGAACCCGGCGCCCTCACCCTTGGAGCGACCTATCTTTACCGGTCCGAGGCCTACGCCAACGTCTTCACCCGAGAATACAACAAGGCCCCTTCCTGGGATCAGGTGGATCTCCGCGCCTACTGGGCGCCTACTGGCGGCAAGTACACAGTGATCGCCTACGTCAAGAACGTGTTCGACACCGAGGGCTACCAAGCCGCGCTCGCCGGATCGAGCCGCAACAACAGCCCGACCGTGCCGTCGGACCGGTTCGCCACGGGCGCCCAGGAGGTGGAACTCACCCCGCCCCGCATCTACGGCATCGAACTCCAGTACCGCTTTTAGTACGGGACGACCTGGCGCCTTGCAGCAGCCCCGCAGGGCGGGCGCCCAGGGCCGCATCAGCCGCCGCGACTGTGCCAAGCGCCGGTCGCGGCTGGCGCACATCCTCCCCGGCGCCATCGAACGCACGCGCGGGAAGGCGCCGCCCTGCCGCGGGACGACTGTCGGGGTCCGGTCGAAGGACTTCTGGCAGCACGACCTGATCGCCTGCTGGGAGGCGCCTTGAAACGCCACCGTCACCGCCAGCGTGCAGAACCGGGGAGAAGGTCTTCCCCGAGGAGGTCGAAGAAGCCCTGAAACCCACCCCTCCGTCGCCGATGCGCTGGTCGTGGGCTTGCCGGACCCGAAGTGGGGCCAGGTCGTGACCGCGGTCGTCGAGCTCCCGGCCGGGCAGACGCTCGACGAGGCGGACGTGCGGGCGCACGTCCGCACGACCCTGGCGGCCTACAAGGCCCCAAAGAGGATTTTCGTCGCCGACCGGCCGCTGCGCGTCAGCAATGGCAAGGCGGACTACCCCGCCGCCAAAGCGTGCGCCGAGACCGCCACCCTGTCGGCCACGGCGCCCACGCACTGAGACTGAACTCGGTCGCCGAGCGGCGGCCGACACATTCAGGAGGATCACGATGCCAGATGATACCGAGACGGCCGGTGCGGGCGAACCGCAATGGAACATTATCCAGACCACCGCTCTGGATCCCGCCGCGCGCGACGACCCGCACAGCCGATTGAAGGCCTTGCGCCAGCGGTGCCCGGTCATGCGCGACGAGCCGGTCAAGAGCTGGTTCCTGACGCGTTACGCCGATGTCCGGCAAACCGTCAACGACGCTTCCATCTGGCGGGCCTCGAGCCACGCCGAGGACGGCGCGCGGCTCAAGCGCCCTCCCGAACAGATGCTGGGCCGTCAGGAGAGCATCCTCACCCTCGACAACCCTGGGTCCGACCGCCGCTAGCCCAGGCGTTCTACGGGCACGTCAACCGCATGAAGCTGCGCCTCGAAGAGGTTATCGACGAGGTGATCGACGCATTGCCGAGCGGCCAGCCCTTCGACCTGATGAGTGACGTCGCCATCCCGGTGCCGATCCTGGTCATCGTCCACGTGCTGGGGGTCGAGCCGGATCGGCGCAGGGAGTTCCGCGACTGGTCGGAGGCCGTGATCCTGAGCCTCAACCCGTTCCGCTCTTCTGAGCAGGCCGCCCGCGCCGAATGGGGCTCGGCGCAACTCACCGCGTATTTCACCGACTTGATGGCTGCGAGGCGGGCTTCGCCCCAGGAAGACCTCATCAGCGACATGGTGAAGCTCCAAGCGGACGGGGCGGCGCTGTCCGACGATGAGGTCCGCGTGAACCTGTCCGCGCTGTTGGTCGGCGGCAACCTCACCACCACGGACCTGATCGGCAACGGCGTCTGGCTGCTGCTGACCCATCCCGAGGAATGGCGCAAGCTCACGGCCGACCCGGCGGCGCTCTCGAGCTCCGCGGTCGAGGAGATCCTCCGCTTCGAGGGGCCGGTCGCCATCACCAGCCGCGTCACCGAGGCGCCCCCTCAGGTCTGCGGGCGCGAAATCCCCGCCGGCCAGTTGCTCATCACCTCGTTGCATGGCGCGAACCGGGACCCCGAGGTGTTCGAGGATCCGGACCGTTTCGACATTACCCGCAAGCGTGCGCCGCATGTGGCCTTTGGCGGTGGCGCCCATATCTGCATCGGCGCCCCTTTGGCGCGCCTCGAGGCCAAGCGCGTGCTCCAACGCCTGGCCGAGCGCTTCCCCGCCCTGCGACTGACCCAAGTGGATCCACCGAAATGGCGCACTCTGCCCTTCTTCCGCGGAAGCGAATTGACCTGCCCCCTTCCTGATCCCTCGGTTTGAGTGAGAGTCCGTCACTTAGAGGAGACGGACGTGAAGAAGAGCAGATTCAACGAAGCGCAGATCATCGGGGTGCTGCGGGAGCAGGAGGCCGGGAGCCCGACGGCGGAGGTGTGCCGGCGGCACGGGATCAGCGAGCAGACGTTCTATCGGTGGAAGGCGAAGTACAGCGGCATGAGCGTGTCGGATGCCCAGAAGTTGAAGTCGCTGGAGGACGAGAACCGGCGGCTGAAGAAGCTCTTGGCGGAGTCGATGCTGGGCGTCTCGGCCCTGAAGGACCTGCTGGGAAAAAACTGATCGGGCCTGCAGCGCGTCGAGAGGCCGTGCTTCGCCTGATGGTGGAGCGCGGTTTCTCCCAGAGGCGGGCCTGCGGGCTGGTCCAGATCGATCCCAAGACGGTGCGCCGCGTGGCCCAGCCGGGCGATGCGGACGTGCGCGAGCGGCTGCGGGGTCTGGCGGCGGAGCGACGCCGCTTCGGCTACCGGCGGCTGGGCATCCTGCACGAGCGTGAAGGCGTCAGCATGAACAAGAAGAAGCTCTTCCGGCTCTACCGCGAGGAGGGCCTGGCGGTGCGAAGGCGGCGTGGCCGCAAGCGCGCGACCGGGACGCGGGCGCCGATGGCGCTGCCGGATGGCCCCAACCAGCGCTGGAGTCTGGACTTTGTCGCCGACACGCTCAACTGGGGCCGGGGCTTCCGGATCCTGTGCATCGTCGACGACTTCGCCCGAGTGCGGATTCCGACGATGCCGCCACCCGTTCCGGAATGATGCCGCCAGTCGTTCCGGGCTGATCCCGCCACTCCGGAGGGCGCTTCGTCGTGGTGTTGATGTGGAAGGTATCAGGCCGGTCGGTCAAGCCTGATCGGCAGGCTTGGGGCGCCGCAAGGAGTCCCCGCTGAGGTCGAGGCGGTGGGCGTTGTGGACGAGGCGGTCGAGGATGGCGTCGGCGTAGGTCGCCTCGCCGATCACGGTGTGCCACGCGGAGACCGGCAGCTGGCTGGTGACGATGGTGGAGCGCCGGCCGTAACGGTCCTCAAGGATCTCGAGCAGGTCGTGGCGGGCCTGGGCGTCCAGCGGCTCGAGGCCCCAGTCGTCCAAGATCAGCAGTTGCACGGCGCCTAAGCTCTTGAAGCGGCGCCCGATGCTGCTGTCGCCATGCGCCAGGGCGAGCTCGTCGAAGAGCTTGGGGACGCGGACGTAGAGGACGGAGCGGTTGTTGCGGCAGGCCTTGTGGCCGAGCGCGCAGGAGATCCAGCTTTTGCCCACGCCGGTCGGGCCGCAGATGACGAGGTTCTCGGCCGCGTCGATCCAGTCGCCCTTGAGCAGCGTGCTGAGCACGCCGCGGTCCAAGCCGCGGTGGGCGCGGTAGTCGATGTCTTCCGGGACGGCGTGGTGGCGCAGGCGCGCATGGCGGAGCCGGGCGCCGAGACGCTTGTCCTGTCGGTGCACGGTTTCACGATCCAGCAGCAGCGCCAGCCAGTCGGCATGTCCCAGGCCAGTGGCTTCGGGGTTGTCGAGCAGTTCTCGCAAGGCCTTGGCCATGCCTTGCAGGCCCAGGGCGTTGAGCTGGTCGAAGGTGGGATGGGTCAGCATCAGATCTCCTCAGTGGTAGTAGGTTGAGCCGCGGATGTTGGGGTGGGCGACGGCGCCGCCGGCCTCGCCGTCGCGCCGGCGGACGGGTTGCCCGTCGAGCCGGTTGTCGAGGATGGATTTCACCGCGCCGTAGCTGCGCGCGCTCACCAGCAGGGCGCGCTCACAGGCCGCCTCCAAGCGAGCGACGCCGTAGACCTTGGCCAGGCGCACGATCCCCATCGTGGTGCGGAAGCCCTGCTCAGGGTGCGGCCGGTGCTCGAGGATCACCTGGCAGAGCAGCGCCACGGACGGGCCGCAGGCCCGCGCCTCGGCCAGGATCCGCTCGATGGTCCAGTCGCTGTACCGGCGGTGGCTGGCGGGCATGTGCTCGCTGAGCGTGGTGTGCTTGCCGTCGCCGGAGCCGCGCAGGTGGACGGCGATGCGTTCGCCGCGCAGGAAGATCTCCACGCCGCGGGCGGTGAGCCGCACCTCCACCTTCTCGCGGGCGTGGCGGTAGGGGACGGAGTAGAAGTGGCCGTCCACGTCGACATGGTAGTCCAGGCCTACCTTGCGCACGCGCCATTCGGCGAGGGCATAGGGCTCGTTCGGCAGCGGCTTCAGCCGCGGGGCGTCGATCTCCTCGAAGAGCTGGCGACGGGTGCGGCGCTGATAGCGCCGGACCTGCTGCTCGTTGAGCCAGACCAGCAGATCGCCCAGGGCGGCGTTCACCTCGGCCAGACTGTAGAAGCGCCGATGGCGCAGCTTGCCGAGCAGCCAGCGCTCGGCGATCCGCACCGCCGCTTCCACCTTCGCCTTGTCCCGCGGGTGCCTGGGCCGCGCCGGCAGCACCGCGGTGTCGTAGTGGGCGGCCAGCTCGCCGTAGGCGCGGCCGACCTGCGGATCGTAGAGGCAAGCCTTGATGATCGCCACCTTGGGGTTGTCCGGCACGAGCAGCCGCGGCGCGCCGCCGAAGAAGGCGAAGGCCTGCACGTGGCCGTCGATCCAGTCGGGGAGCTTTTCGCTCCACGTGGCGTAGGCGAAGGTCAGGCTGGAGGCGCCCAGCACCGCGACGAAGATGTGCGCCGGCTGGGTCTTGTCGCTTCGGCGGTCGATGATCACCGGCACGGTGTCGCCGGCGTAGTCGACGAAGAGCTTGTCGCCGCCGAGATGCGTCTGGCGCATGGTGACCGGCAGGCAGGCTTCCCAGCTGCGGTAGAGCTCGCAGAACCGGCTGTAGCGATAGCCGTCCGGATGAGCCTCGATGTACTCGTCCCACAGGATCTGCAGGGTGACGTGCTTCTTCTTCAGCTCGCGGTTCAGCGCCGCCCAGTCCGGCTCCGCGCGCCGACGGAAGCCCTGCTTCGTCCCCGTTTCGCCGTACAGCCTGAGCTCGAGGCCCTTATCCGTCAGCGCCAAGGGCAGCGGCCACGGAAGGCCGGAGGCGGCGAACCGTTGCAGCATCTCCCGCAGCGTCGAGCGCGCGACACCGGTTCGCCGGGCCACCTCCTGCACCGACAGTTCGGCGTCCAGCCGCAGTCTCAACATCTCGCGCACGCGGCGCATCGCGATCCTCTCCGTCGGCATCTGGCCCTCCTCGAAAAGGAGGGACCTTAGCGTCGACGAAGCCCCGCCCGGACCCTGGCGGCACGATCGGAATCCCTGGCGGGATCATTCCGGAATGGGTGGCGGGATCAAATCGGAATGGGTGGCGGCATCATTCCGGAACGGGTGGCGGGATCAGGTCGGAATCCGCACGCGAGGCCCTGGCCCTGTTCGTCGACACCTCGATCGGCGGCCAGCGCATGGCCCGCGAGCTGGACCTTCTGATCGCCCGGCGCGGCAAGCCGCCGACCATCGTCAGCGACAACGGGACCGAGATGACCAGCCGCGCCATGCTGGAATGGACCAACCGCACCGGCGTCGAATGGCATTACATCTTGCGGGGCAAGCCGCAGCGGAACGGCTCCGAGGAAAGCTTCAACGGCAAGCTGCGCGACGAGTGCCTGAACGAGGAGGTCTTCGCCAACCTGGCCGAGGTACGGGCCGTGATCGAGCGCTGGCGGCTCGACTACAACCACGTCAGGCCACATTCGGCGCACGGCGGCCGGACACCGGAAGCGGTGCGGCTGAACCCCGCGGCCGGCCGGCTGCGCTACTTGATCAGCTCCACCGCCCGGCCGCTACCGCCGGCGCTGGAGATCAGCTACCATCCCCCTGGGCTCTCATAATGATCGACGGACCGGCAGGGGGCAGGTCAATGCAGCCGCGCCTCAGTGAGCGTGAAGCTTCACGGGCAAGGCGGTGAAGCCCCGGATGATGTTGGAGTAGGTGCGTTGGGGCTCGCCGACGAGTTCTACCTGCCGAAACCGTTTTGCGATCTCCTCCCAAACGATCCGCAACTGGAGCTCAGCGAGGCGGTTGCCCATGCAGCGATGAATCCCGAATCCGAACGACAGGTGATGGCGCGGGTTCTGCCGATCGATGATGAACTCATCCGGTTGCGGAATGACCTCGTCATCGCGATTGCCGGAGAGGTACCACATCACGACCTTGTCGCCCTTCGCGATGGTCTTGCCGCCGATTTCGACGTCCTGGAGCGCCGTGCGCCGCATGTGTGTGATGGGCGTCTGCCAGCGGATGATTTCCGACACCATGCTGGGAATGCGCGCCAACGGGTCACTCATCAGTTTGCGGTACTCGTCCGGCGCCTGGTTGAGCGCCACGACGCCGCCGCTGATCGAGTTACGGGTCGTGTCGTTGCCGCCAACGATAAGGAGCAGCAGGTTCCCCATGAACTCGACGAACGGCATGTCCCGCGTCGCCGGGGCATGCGCCATCATCGAGATGAGGTCGGGTTGCGGGGGCGCTTTGGCCCGCTCGTCCCAGAGCGCCTTGAAGTACATTGCACATTCCAACAGTTCGTCGCGGCGCTGCTCGAAAGACGCGACGATGCCCGTCTCAGGTGAGGCGGTGGTGACGTCGGACCACCGGGTCAGCTTGCGCCGTTCGGCCCAAGGGAAGTCGAAGAGCGTAGCCAGGGTCATGGTCGTCAGTTCGATCGAGACGAGATCGACCCAATCGATCTCCTCGCCGACCGGAAGCGCGTCGAGGATCTCGCCGGCGCGGGCGCGAATGATCGGCTCGAGGAGCTTCAGGTTGCCCGGCGCAACTGCGGGGCTGACGGCGCGTCGCTGCTGATCGTGCTTGGGCGGATCCATCGCGATGAACATCTCGATGGGAACCGCGGCCTCGATGCTGTTGAGATCCTGGATCGCGATCCCACCCCACTTCGAGTCGGACGACAGCGCCTGATGGTTGGTGTCAGCCTGCACAATGTGGTCGAATTTGGTGAGCGACCAATAGGCCCCGTTTGCGCTTTCCGCGCAGTAGTGGACGGGATCCTCACGCCGTAGGCGGGCGAAGTAGTCGCCCACCACATCGGTCTGAAAGAGGATGGGTTTACTGACATCGATTTGTGCAAGCGGAATCTCGTGGGCGCTGGGCCGCCGGGTTGGAGCGTCCAAGGAAAATGCGGTCATGTTGCTGGGCTCCCACAGGGGCGGTCCCCCTCTCGGTGATCGGTGTCGAGGCTCTGGTCCCTGGGCCTCATCGAGACAGGTCAAATCCGTCGTAGCCTGCTGCGGCCGACGCCTCGCAGGCCTGCAGGTAGAGGGGCAAGCCGCCCGGGTAGTTGAGAAACTGCCGCGGCTTCCCGGGGATGTTCGCGCCGAGGTACCAAGAGTCCGCATAGGGAAAGAGCGTCATCGCTCCAGCGTCCTCGACATGCTGCGACCACGCCGCCTGGGCGGACGCCGTCGCCTCGAGGCGGCGGTAGCCGCCGCCTCGCACATGCGCGAGGAACCTGACGACGTGCTCACCTTGCAGTTCGGCGCAGGTCGGCCCGTTGCAGAACCCTGAAGGACTTTGCGGACCATAGAGAAAGAGCAGATTCGGGAACCCGGTGGTGGCCATGCCCAGGTAGGTGGCGGCGCCGGCGGCCCAGGTCTCAGTAAGGCTCGCGCCGCTCGTTCCGCGGATATCGATCTGTGTCAGACCGCCGGTAACCGCATCGAAACCTGTGGCCAGGACCAGGAGGTCGATGTCGTGGTCGCGTTGCGCGGTCCGCACCCCCGTGGCGGTCAGTTCCTGTATTGGATCGGCCCTCAAGTCCACGAGTGTTACGCTCGGCTGATTGAAGACGTCGTAGTAGGTCTGTTCCAGGGAGGGCCGCTTGACGCCGAACGGGTGCGGCGGTTCCGCAGGCGCGAGCGTCTCGGCGAGGACCGGATCCTCGACCCGTTCATGCACCTTCTCGCGCCAGAAATCATAGGCTGTCCGGTTCGCCGCCATATTGGTCAGGATGTCGCCGAAGGTGGCGGACCAGAAAGCGAAGCCCCCCGCCGCCCAGCACGTCTCGTAAACGCGTCGCCGCTCCTCTTCGGACGCCTCGAGCGCCGACTCGCCGCCGATCCGCTTGAAGTCGAACCCGCCGAAGTTGAGCGGCCGGCTCGCGAAGCGCGCGGGATACTCCCGCTTCAGCGCCGCCTGGTCTTCCACGCTCAAGTGACACTGACGCATGGGCAAGGCGATAATGGGCGTGCGTTGGAAAACGATGACCTCACACGCGACCGCGGCCGCCTCTTGCACCACCTGGACCCCGCTGGCTCCGGTCCCAAGGACGCCGACCCGCTTGCCGGCCATGTCGACGCCGTCCTGCGGCCAGAGGGCAGTGTGGTGGGCAAGACCCTCAAAGCGGTCGAGGCCGGGGAGATCGGGCGTGTACGGCTTGGCGGCAAATCCGGTGCACATCAGCAGGAAGCGCGTTTCGAGCGCCTCGCCCGTGCTGGTGCGCACCTCCCAAGTCTGGCGCGTCTCGTCGAACCTCGCTCCTTCGACGCGACACCCAAACTGGATGTCCCTCCGCAGATCGAGCTTGCGGTCCACATGGTCGAAGTAGCGGCGAAGTTCCGCCCAGGCCGGGAAGCGCTCGCTCCAGCACCAGTCCTGCCACAGCTCGGGGTCCGAGTACTCGTAGAGCGGAACGTGGCTGTCGACCCGTGCGCCGGGATAGCAGTTCCAGTACCAGATCCCGCCCAGGTCCGGAGCGGCCTCGAGCAGGCGGACCCGGAACCCGAGCTCCCGCAACCGCCGGAGCTGATAGAGGCCGCTGAAGCCTGCGCCTACGACGATGACCTCGAACGGTTCTGCCGATGGTGATGGGGCGGCGCCGTCCGTCATTGTCCGTCCGTCCTGTCGGCTGTCGGCTCGACGAGTTCGAACCAGGGCGCCATGACGCCTTCGCCGAGGTCGTGGAAGGCCAGGCGGACCGGAAGCCCCAGCCGCAGTGCGTCGGGCGCACAGCGCGTCAGGCGGCTTGCGAGCCGCACCCCTTCCTCCAGTTCCACGACGGCCGCGACGTAGGGCACGTCCTTCGCGTCGCCGGCATCGGCAGATCGCGGGCCTCGAGGCGCCGCGCAGCGGTCTGCACCATGGCGAGCGTGGTTTTCGGCAACATCCAACAACCCGATCAAGGCCAGACGTCCATAACATGCTTGTGTCATACCTAACGCATATCTGTGTGATGATGCAAGAGACCCAGGATGCACGTGGAACCCCGGGTGCCGGTGCTGGATCTGCCCAATGCGCGGGACGCGGCGCGTCGGCATGGGCTGCCCGAAGCCTTCGCCGAGCTCAGCGTGTTCCGCATCCTGTTACGCCACCCGACGGTGGCGCTGCGCCTCGGCGACCTGTTGCAAACGCTCCTGTTCACCGGGAACGCGCTCGACCCGCGGCTCCGCGAGTTGCTCATCCTCCGGATCGGTTGGCGGACGGGCGCAGTCTACGAATGGACCCAGCACTGGCGGGTCGCACGCGGCCTGGATATCCCCGAAGCCGATCTCCTGGCGGTGCGGCGTTGGCGCGAGGCGGCGGAACTCAGCGAGGCTGATCGGGCCGTGCAGGCGACCGACGACACCCTCGACACCGGGGCCATCGGCGACGAGGCGTGGGCGGCCTGCTGCCGCCACCTCCGCTCGGATCAGGAGAGGATCGAGCTGGTCATCGCCTTGGGAAACTGGACCATGTTCTCGCAGCTGCTGCAAAGCCTGCAGGCGCCGATCGAAGACGGGGTCGCAGCCTGGCCGCCGGATGGTGAAGTCCCCTTCGTCGGAACCCAACCCTGATGCCGCGCAAACCGATCTCGGCCGAGCTCGTCGGTCTCACGCTTCCTGCCGTGACGCGCACCTGGTCCCCGCGCGACGCGATCCTCTATGCGCTCGGCGTCGGCGCGAGGCCCGCCGAGGATCTCGAGTACGTCTACGAAGGCCGAGGCCCAAGGTGCTGCCGACCTTCGCCGTGATCGCCGGCGGCGGGGCCATGAGCGCCGTCATGCGCGACGTCGACATGCGTCTGGAGATGCTGCTGCACGGAGAGCAGTCCGTTGAGCTTTTCCGACCCCTTCCTCCGCAGGCCGCGGTGACGGTGACGGGGCGGATCACCGAGGTTTGGGACAAGGCAAGGCCGCAGTCATCGGCATCGAAAGCCACGGATGCGACAGCGACGGCGAGCTGTTCCGGACCCACGCCACCCTGTTCGTGCGCGGCGGCGGAGGCTTCGGCGGCGAGAGAGGCCCAGCCTCCGCCGACGCGGCGCCACCGGCGCGCGAGGCGGACATCACCGTGGCGTTTGAGACACGCCCGGAACAGGGCGCCATTTACCGCCTCTCCGGCGACCTGAACCCGATTCACATCGATCCGGACTTCGCGCTAAAGAGCGGCTTTCCGGCGCCCTTCATGCACGGCCTCTGCACCTATGGCGTCGTCGGCCGTGCGATCCTGCGGGAACCATGCCATGACGATCCCGCAGCGTTTCGCGCCATGCGGGGCCGCTTCTCAGATCGTGTGGGCTTTGGCGACACGATCACGACGCGCATCTGGCGGGACGGGCCCGCTCGGGCCCTCGTGCAGGCCGAGACACAGGACGGCCGGGTCGTGCTGTCCAACGCCGAGGCGAGGTTCACGGAGTAGGTTCGCCCATGCGCAGTCCCGACGCTTCCGTCGTCAAATCCGCCGCTCGGACGCTTGAGATCTTCGAGTATTTCGATGCCGTGCGGCGACCGGCGCCCATCCACGACGTCGCGCAGGCGCTTGGCTATCCGCATTCGAGCACCGCAGCACTGCTGCGAAGCCTGGCGGACCTCGGCTACCTCGAATACTCGATCACGGACAAGACGTTCTTCCCGTCCATCCGCGTGTCACTGCTGGGCCACTGGGTCGGCGAGGAAATCCTGTCGCTGCGAGGCATCCAGCACCAGATGCGGCCGATCGCAGATGCGACGGGCATGACCGTCGTGCTCGGGTCGATCAGCGACGGCTACTGCCAGTACGTTCGTGTGCTCGAGGCGGAGACGCCGATCCGATATCACGTAAAGGCCGGCGACCGGCGGTGCCTGGCTCGCTCCACGCTCGGCCACGTCCTGCTTGGACAAGAGCCTTTGGAACCCCGACGCATTCTGATCCTCCGGGCCCTGGCGACGTGGGACGGACCCGATGCCGCGCCGTCCGCGGAGGCCGTCGAGAAGCAAGCCGGCCAGGCTGCCGCCCGAGGCTTCGCGTTCAACGTCGGGCTGGTGACGCCGCACGCGGCGATGCTCGCGGTCCCGCTGCGCGCGGGCTACGCCAACCGGCCGCTCGCACTCGCGGTGGCGGCCGCCGAGCCCTTCTTCCAGGGGCGCAGGACGGAGATCCTGGACATTCTCCGAAGCGCCCTTACCGACCTCGCGCCTGCTGAGCGGGCCTCGGCCTAGGTTTGCCTGGCCTCAGCGCAGGGCGCTCAGGGGCTGCGACACGTCACCGTAGCCGGCGTCGGGCGGGATCACGAGCACACGCTCTCCATCTCGCACCGTGACTTCGGGCAGCACCGTGACCAACGTCCGGGCGCGGGCGCGGGCCAGGCATTCGCGCGCATTCTGGGCCTCCGCGAGGAGTCGCAGGTTCATAAGAGTCGGGAAGATGATGGTGCGCTCGCCCGATGCGGCCATTCGCACGGCCTCTGCGGGCGCAATCCATTCCGCGTCGACGGTTTCGCGCCCATCGCAGGCCGCCACTTGTCCCGGCGGAGCGTGCAAGACGTAGAACCATGTATCGAAACGCTTCGGCATCATGGTGGGCGTGATCCAGCGGGCGAAGACGGCCAGATCGTCGAGCCGAAGTTTGACGCCGAGATCGCGCACCACGTCGATGAAAGCGAGCTCGCCGGCGTCCACTGCGCTGCGGACCGAGGCGTCGCACGGCGCCTCGAACGGCGCGCCGTCCGAAGACTGCGCGAGCAGAATGCCCGCCTCCTCGAAGGCCTCACGGATTGCTCCAATGCGCAAGGTCCGTTGCACGGCATCCAGCTTGTCCCACCCCAACGCATGCTGTGCCCAACCTTGATCGCTGTCGCCCGCGTGGGTCTTGCCGCCCGGAAACACCAGCGCACCGGAAGCGAAATCGATCTGATGATGGCGCTTCACCATCAGGACCTGAAACTCCGGCTGATCGCGCAGCAGCAGCACCGTCGCCGCCGGCTTCGGTTCGGGCGCTTGTGGCGCGTCAGGCATCCTGGCTCTCCCTGAAACCCGCATAGCGGGCGCTCTGTACACTGTGCCGGCCGGGCGGCGTCGCTAGCCCTTTGGCCGGGGGTTCTGGATCAGTACGGTTCCCTGGGCCGAGCCGCATAGCCGGCCCTCGTTCTCCATCTCAATCCGCACGACGGCCGTCTGTTTGCTCATCGACAGGATCTCAGCGTGCGCGCGCACCGCTCCCGTGGAAACCGGCGCCAGCAGGTTGATCTTGAACTCTGTCGTTGCGGCCCACTGCCCCTTCTCCATGTGTGGATAACACACGCATCCCAGCACGTGGTCGCAAAGCGCCGAGTGGACACCGCCGTGCATGTTGCCGAAGCTCGTCAACAGTCTTGGATCGACAGTCATCTCCGCCGTGAGGCGTCCAGGCTCGATGTTGGTCACCCGGATGCCGAGGAACTCGGGCAGGCCCGTCATCCGGTTGCTACTGGCGATGAAGCCGTCGACGATCTCGGGTTGGAAGGCGGGCATGCGGCGCGCGATCATCGTGACCCTCCCGATCAGGAAGACGTCTGAGCGCGGGCCAGTGCAGCCTCCGCGCCGGACACGAGATCGGCCAAGACATCGCGGGCCGGGCGGATCGCCTTGATGAGTCCCATGCCCTGGCCGGCAAATCCCGGCACGATGTCCTTGCGCTCCGCGCGCGAAGCCGCCGACATGACCGGGCCGGCCACCATGGATTGCAAGGGCATCGGCAGCGGGTCCCTGCCAGCGTCGACCCAGGCCTGGGCCCACTTGTTGCGGATCACGCGCGCCGGCTTTCCCGTCACGGACTTGGACACCATGGTGTCGCCATCACCGCCTTCCACGAGGGCTTCCTTCTGGAACGGAAGAAGGCCTGCCTCATCGGTCGCCAGGAAGGCCGTCCCCACCCAGGCCCCCTCCGCGCCCAGCATGAAAGCCGCGGCGACGCCGCGACCGTCTGTGATGCCGAGGCATCGAAGGGGGTCCCCCTCATTCCCTATCCACGGGATCGAGTCGTGCGCTGGGGGGGAGCCGATGCGCCTCACGACTACCGCCCGATCGCCCGTGGATGATCAAGTCCCGTAGGCCTTCGACGAGGCGGCGGCCGTTAAGCAGCTTTCGTGGCGGGGCCTGGGACACGGCGACAGGCGTCAACAGCACGAGGCCAAGGATGAGTTGAGAGGCGATCAGGCATTCGCAGCTTCGGATGGTCCCCGCTGAACGTCTCGCCTCGAGGACGGGCGCCAGCCTATTCGCGAGCTCTTCGAACGCGCCCTGGACATGGCGCCGGCGGCTTTCCGGGAGGGACCAGATGGAACCCAGCGCGCCCAACTCAGCATGCTTCGGGTTGCAGACCCCCGCGACGAAAGACGTCACGACCTTGAGGGGGTTGCTGTGCCGACGCATCGCACCGTTCAGATGCCAGGCGAGCACCCGGCAGGACCGTTCGTGGATTTGAAACAGCCCGTCTACCTTGTCCACTTCCTTGGCCAAGGCCCTCGATCGGGGGGGCAGCACCGTCGACGGCCAGATCCCTCCCGTCGCGTTGAAGCGCCTAGCCGCCCGAACGAAATCCAAGTCGTCCTGCGACTGAAGCAGCGGCGATGCGGACCTGCGCGGCATCCAGTGACCCGGCTGCAAGGTTCTCCGGCGGCCGGAGAGAGAGGCAGGCGCGCGATGCAGCCCACGCGCCTGCCGCCGTGCTAGAAGAAGCGGTACTGAAGCTCGATCCCAAAGGTTCGCGGCGGCGTCAGCGGGTAGCTCGTCGCGATCCCCTGGGTGACCGGAACAATGGTCGCCCCTCCCGCCGCGGCGGGGCCGATGTAGCCGGCGCGGCGGCCAGCGACCGCGCCACCCTCGTAGCCTATGTCGTCAAAGATATTCCGTGCGAACAGTATGACTGTGTAATGGTCATCCTCGGGCGCAAGGGTGAAGCGCGCGTCAACCTGATCCCAAGACGGCGAGCGCGTGTATGCGCGATTGAAGATGCTGCCGTACTGTGCATCGCGCCATGTATAGTTCACAGAACCGGTCAGCGCGTATCCAGGCAGCCGCCAAGTGTAGTTGACGTTGACGGCGATCTTGTTCTTGGGCGCGTTCGGAAGCTTCTCACCCTTCAAGTCCTGGCCAAGCTGGAAACCACCCCCGGTAAGCGCCGTGAAAACGTCGGCCGCGCAGTTGTCCGCCACGGGGGGCGTGAGCGCCCTGGCCCGGCAATCAGCCAGCGACCCGATGGGCGTGGACCTGGGATCGAGCGCCGCAGGATCGGCCGGGTCGACCGGCCCACGCGCCCGCGTGATGTGGGAGTCCAGGTAAGAGTAGTTGAAGAGAATCTGCAGATCCTCGATCGGCTGCCAGATCGCCTCCAGTTCCACCCCTTTCGAGATGGCGCGCGGCACGTTGTAGAACACCGACTGCGCCTGAGTGATGCCGCCGGCGGTGTTGACGATAGTCAGCGGGATCTGAGCGTCCTTGTACCAGTAGTGGAACGCCGCGATGTTGGTCTGCAGGGTGCGGCCGAAATTCTTCTTCAGCCCAAACTCGACATTGTCGAGGAACTCGGCGTCCGTGTAGGGGTTCGCCGTGAGCGCCGTGTCTACGCCGATCCGGAAGCCCCCCGCCTTGTAGCCGCGGCTGTAGCGAATGAAGGCCGTGGTGTCTCGATCGGGTTCCCATTGCAGCGTCGCGTTGCCGGTGACTGCATCCCAATCCGCGTCGTACTCCCGCCGCGCTCGCCCCGTGGCCGGGTCAAACGTGAAGTCGCGCGAGACGCCCTTCGGGGGTGTCGCCCCGGGAATAAAGAGCGCCTGGGTCAGGTCGATCGCGGGCGTGAAGGGCCCGGTCTGCTCCGGCGTCAGCCCTGGCGTGCAGGCGAAGAAGGCGAAGCAGAGGACGCGCGCCTCTTCCGACCCCGTCTTGGTATCCTTCGAGTAGCGCAGACCGACCGTGGCTTTGAGAGTCTCGGTGAACTTGTAGTCCAATTGCCCGTAGATCGCCTGCGACTGCACGTGGAAACGCGGCGTGTCGATCGTGCGCTGCAGGAGTGGATTTGGCGGGCAGACATTTCCAAAACGCGGACAACTCGCCCCGAGCGGCGCTGCGATCTGCGGCTGGCCGTAGAGATAGGTAGAGGTGGGCTGCTCGAAGTGCTCGTTCCAGTAGTAGACGCCGGCCAGCCATTGCAGCGGTCCGTCAGAGGTCGATGCAATGGTAAGCTCGTGGCTCCACCACTCCTCGATCTCCTGGTAGTTGTAGAGTTGCTGCGGGAATACGGTCAGGCCGCCGGGGAGCGTGAACCGCTCAACGGGAGCCACCGTGTCGTCCGGCGGACGATTTAGCTTATAGTGATACCGCGTCCCGCCCGTCGTGTACTTCACGTCGAAGTCCGAGGCGTGCCAGGTCCACTCGCTCGCGAAGATGAAGGTGTCGTTGAGCTTGACTTGGTAAGGAACCGTTGACGCGATCTTGCGCGGATCCGCCGTCGCGGGGTTCGTGCATCCCAGCGGCGAAGGATTGCTGACGGTGGTCGCCCGACCACTGCAGCCGTAGCCGGGCTCGAGGCTGGTGGCTCCGTTTGCGATCTCGAAGGTGGCGTATGGACCAGGTGTCCAGGTCCCGCGTGACCCGGGTCCGCCACTGCCGTTTCGCCATTGGATCGTCGTGAGCTTGGCCCAGCCTTCGAAATTCTCGTTGAATTCGAACTTGAGCTGGCCCTCGACGATGTTGGTGTCGATGACATTGCCTTCGTCCGGCTGCCCAGGAACGATATTGTCGTACCAGCCCTTGCGCTGCTTTTCCCAGTTCGCCGCCAGTCTGAACCGGACCCCGGGAATCACCGTCGGTCCCGAGACCGCGCCTTCGATGATGTGCCGATCGTAGTTGGCATACGTCGCGCGGACTTCCGCATACATTTCGTCGGTGGGCCGCTTGGACACGAGGTTGATGGCGCCAGCGATGGCGTTGCGCCCATAGAGCGTTGCCTGCGGCCCCCGCAGGACCTCCACCCGTTCGAGGAACAGCGGTGACTTTCCGGCCTCCACGGTCGAGGTCGTGTAGATGCCATCCGAATAGACGGAGACGGACGGGTCGGCGGCATGCACATTGGTCGTCCGCCCCACCCCGCGCAGCGACACGCGGTCGAGTTGGCTGGAGTACTGGAGGCCGGGCGTGAAGTTTGTGAGGTCTGATACAGTCGTAATGCCCAGGAGGTCGCGCTTCTCGGAGGTGAATGCCGAGATCGCCACCGGCACGTCTTGCAGGTTCTGTTCGCGGCGCTCCGCCGTCACAACGAGTTCCTCGATGGTGTTCGCCGGCTGGGCCGCGGCGGCTCCCGCCGCGAACGCCGCACAGCTCGCAAACAGGACAGTCTTAACGCGCGCAGCCCGCCGACGCTGCCGCGAGCTAACGCACACACCGATCGCAGCTGCATTTACTATCGTTGTCATACGATACCAACCTCCCCGACTTCACTCCAGACGCGTCTCGGCGCGCGTTGCGTACAAAGGTCTTCCACACCGCGGAGTGCGTCAATGGTCGGGGAAGAAATTTGTAACGTTCGTCACAGAATGGGAGCTAGCTGCGCAGGGGCATCTGGGACCGAAAATTATGTAGATCGGCCGCTCATCCTTCCAGTGCAAAACTCAGATTCGACATCCGCTCAAGAACACGCCCAACAGCTGCTCATCGTTGCGCGAGAGACCCTGGAAGTACACGCCCCGCAACCACTCGGCGGCGGCGACCAATTCAGGCACCGCCGCCCCCGCGGCTTCTCCTGCAAAGATCTGCCATTCGCGCTGATCCACGCTGGAATGCTGGCGCCTGACCAGCTTGAATCCCAACCGCCCTCACGAGCTGGCCGAGCGGGGCCCGCTCGATATTCATGGCTCGCGCCAGCGCAGACTGCGAAAGACCTTCGTTTTGAAGGACATAGACGAGCACCCCCATTGCGGGCGTGCCAGCCCGAGCGCCCGCACCCGTCGATCGAAACCCTTTCGCATCAATCGCGTCACGTCTGAAATCAAGAAACCAACGTTCTCGATTCGGGCCGCTGCAAACGTGGATGTATCGCGGCTGGCGCCGCAGATTCGCCCAATGCGGCGGTCCGGCTCGTTCTGGATCGTCTTGGAGGTCTGTTCGTCACGACGGCAATGGTTCAGGTATCCGTGGCGTCATGCAAGCGACATGCTGTCGCGCGAGGCGGTCAGCGCTCGCCACCGAGCCTCCATCTGGACCAGAGCCCGCTTGCGTCGCAACAGATTTGTATTGTAGCATACATCTGCTTTTGGACTTTGTTCTTCCCAAGGCAACCGACTTGCGCCGCGCGCTCGATGAGCGCGCGGCGCGCTTTCCAGACGCTTGGCTCGTCTCCTCGTCAGTCGCCCTCGCAAGCCACCCATCGACTACTTTGCCCCGCCCGGGCAGGCTTGCAGCTTCTCAGCGGGGAGCGCCTTGTGCCTTCGCCGAAGGTCTCGACGCGTCCTAAATGCTTCGCCAGAAGCTTGCAGGTCTCCAGGCTGAGCGTGCGATAGTTGGGAGCTTCGGCTACGCACTGGTTCTGCTCACACTGAAGCACCGCGCCCCCCGCGACGATTTTCGAGCGCGGGATGTCCGAACGCGCGAAGGTCGCGACGACCTGGTCCGCCGCGTGGGCGTTGGACGCGCTGGCCACTGCGACCGTAGCCCCCACTAAGACGGGGTGTCCCGCATTGCCTTGGCCAAGCGCCTCCTCGAGGCGGGACGGCGTGAGGCCTGAGAAGCCCAGCTTCGCGCCGTTGTATGCGGCGAGCCCAGACTCTGGGGCCTTGCGGCGACTGCGCAGTGCGCTGTCGGACCGGGGCGACTGTTCCTGCGACCCAGCCTCGCGGGCGCACCTCCGGGCCGGCCCTTGAGGGGCTCAGCGTCGGCGCTCACGCCGGTAGACGCCGCGTGTTCTGCGATGCGATGGAGGGTCCTGATCGAGCGAGATGTGGCGGTCTCATCCCTGGCCCCGAGGACCGCCTCGAGTCGTTCCCGGCGGACCGGGATGCACTGGGCGATCGGGGTGCCCCGCTTGAGCACCCCCCGGAACGCGGGGTCGCTCCACCGCGCCGGTATATTGACGAACAGGTCATGGTAGCTGTCGCAGTCGACCATCCCCGTCAGCGTGGTGAAAGGCAGGTCGAAGCGATTGGCCGGATGCATGAACAGCACCGAGTAGCCCGGCGGCGTCTCGATGGTCCAGAAGCTGTGGAACTGATCAAGAAGCGATGCTCATCGCACAGCGGCGTCCCGGTGACCTGCGCCGGGTGATGAAAGCCGAGCGGCGAACGCGGAAACTCCATCGCCCCGCACGGGGGCACGCCCTGGTCCCACGACAGCTCCTCGTCCTCGCACCTGACGTCGCAGACCAGCGGTATCAGGAACCCGTAGGTCATGGATTCGACAAAGGGCGGGCAGCGTTTCACCGTATCGTCATCCCAGTCGACGAGCGGGTTCATGGAAAGCGCTGGCATTTCTCGCGCAGCCAAGTGGGCAACCCCTCGGCCGCGGGGATCGGGACCGGCACCCGCCCCTTGAGTTCAGGCGGACAATGAAAGCGGATCGCCAGGCGGGGATCGCGGTCGGCTTCTGACGGGCTGCTGTCCATCAGACGATCTTCGTCATGAGGGTCCGACATGCAACTCTCGAAACGCGACGGATGCTCTCGCCGCAGCGATATGCGTGCGGCAACCGGAGAACGCCCACGACTACGCTCGAGGGCCTCCTTCGTGGAGGGAGGCTCGGGCCGACGACGCGTCGAGTCCCGTGAGCACAATATCCACGAGGTCGAGAACGAAAGTGTCGAGTTGTTGGAGCATGCGTGACCTTAGGCGGGCTGGGGTCATCCGGACGTGATTTGCTATGGTGCCGACAATCAGGTCCATGACGAGGCCCGGGTTTGTTGCATTTGGCAGCTGACGGCGATCCATGGCGCGCCGGACGATCGCGCGTCCTTCGGCGATCGTCGCCTCAGCGTAGGGCCGCAGGAAATCAAGAACCTCCGGATGCTCGGCCATGTCGAGGGGCAGGCGATCGTGCGCCCCCGCATACGGCCCGGTTAGCGAGCGCGCGACGATCCATGCGAGGGTGTGGAGATCGGCCCGAATGTCTCCCTGGTCGACGCAACCAACCCGCAGCCAGCGCGCCTCGAACGTCTGGCGAAGCAGATCTCCGCGTTGGGGCCAGCGCCGATACAGCGAAGCCTTGCCGACACCCGAGCTTCGGGCGACGGCCTCGAACGTGAAGCCTGTCCACCCCGCCTCGGCATAGAGGGCCATCGCCGCGTCGAAGACCCTGGCCTCAATCGCGGGATCTCGAGGCCTTCCGCGGCCGGCGGGAGCCAAGCGGATCATGTCGGCTGTAATTTGCTTGCGCACCACGTCCAACTGGGATTTTCTGACGGCCTCCGTCCTATATTTGAATTCCGGACAGATGCCTATGCCCGCCGCGAAGCGCCCCCAGAACGACCCGCCGGCCGTTGCGGGTCAGCAACGGACGGCTGACGACCCTGCCGCACGGGCTTGGCGGAGCCGAGGATCGCCGCGCCGGGGCCTGGAAGCAGATCGAGGAGAATGACCGTGACAGACAGAGTCGAAACTCCCGCCACCGCACCGCCTCCGTGGGGCATCGTCCAGACCACCGCGCTGGATCCCGCAGCACGCGACGATCCACATAGCCGGCTGAAGGACCTGCGCCAGGGCTGTCCGGTGATGCGCGACGAGCCGGTCAAGAGCTGGTTCCTGACCCGGTATGCCGATGTGAGGCTGACGGTCAACGACGCCGGCATCTGGCGCGCCTCAAACCATGCTGAAGACGGAGCGCTTCTGAAACGGCCGCCGGAACAGATGCTGGGCCGCCAGGAGAGCATCCTGACGCTCGACGAACCTGACCACAGCCGCGTTCGGCCACCGCTCGCGCAGGCGTTCTACGGTCGCGTCAATCGCATGAAGGCGCGCCTTGAACAGGTCATCGACGAGGTGATCGACGCCCTGCCGCGCGACCAGGCCTTCGATCTGATGGCCGAAGTCGCCGTTCCAGTCCCGATCCTGGTCATCGCCCACGTGCTCGGGGTCGAGCCGGACCGGCGCAAGGAATTCCGAGACTGGTCCGAGGCGGTGATTCTCAGCCTCAACCCGTTCCGCTCACCGGAGCAGGCCGCGCGCGCGGAATGGGGCTCAGCGCAGCTCACGGGATATTTCACCGAACTGATGGCCGCAAGGCGCGCGGTGCCCCAGGAAGACCTGATCAGCGACATGGTGAAGCTACAGGCTGAGGGGGCTCCGCTGTCGGACGACGAGATACGGGTGAACCTTTCCGCCTTGCTGGTCGGCGGCAACCTCACCACGACCGACCTGATCGGCAACGGGATATGGCTGCTCCTGAGCAACCCTCAGGAATGGAACAAGCTGACCGCCGACCTTCGGCTTGCAAGCGCGGTGGTCGAGGAAGTCCTAAGGTTGGAAGGGCCGGTTGCCATCACCAGCCGCGTCACCGAGGCGCCTCGTGAAATCGGCGGGCGCGTAATTCCGGCAGGTCAGATGCTTATCACGTCCCTGCATGGCGCCAATCGCGACCCGGAGGTCTTCGAAGACCCGGACCGATTCGACATCACTCGCAAGCGCGCTCCGCACGTGGCTTTCGGCGGAGGGGCGCACATCTGCATCGGCGCCCCGCTGGCAAGGCTCGAGGCCAAGCGTGTGTTCCTGCGGCTGGCTGAACGCTTTCCCCGCCTGCAACTCGCCGAGGCGGGCCCACCGAAGTGGCGG
>NZ_SCTC01000047.1 GCF_004299445.1 Phenylobacterium sp.
CGCCCAGCGCGTGGGCCGAGGCGACGAAGGCGCCCCACTTCTGCTGGTCGTTGAGCACGGTCTCGGAGGCCAGGCTGCCGAGGTTCAGGCTGATGTCCTTGGCATAGGCGGGCAGCGCATCGCGAAGGGTGTCGAGGGACATGTCCGTCTCCGGGAAGGGAAAAGAAGATGCCCAGGGACGCAGCGGGGAGGGAGATGCGTGCGCGCCCCTGGGCAAGGCTGAAGGTCCGCGGGGTGTGTGGGACGCGGCCTTCAGGCGAAACGGCCGCCGACGGTTACGTTCGGCGGCCGCGTGCGGTTATCCGGTCGACCTAGGCGGCCTTCAGCGTCTCGCCGCCGACCGAGCGGTTGCACGGGCAGAGCTCGTCGGTCTGCAGCGCGTCGAGCACGCGCAGGGTGTCCTGCGGGTTGCGGCCGACGTTCAGGTTCGTGACGTAGACGTGCTGCACCACGTTGTCGGGGTCGACGATGAAGGTGGCGCGCTGGGCGACGCCTTCTTCGAGGTTGAGGACGCCCAGGTCGCGGGCGAACTGGCCGCCGTTGTCGGCAAAGTTCCAGATGGCCAGGTTGTGCAGGTCCGGGTGTTCCCGGCGCCAGCCCAGCTTGGAATGCTCGTTGTCGGTCGAGCCGCCCAGGACGACGGCGTCACGGTCGGCGAATTCGCGGTTCAGGCGGGCGAACTCGGCGATCTCGGTGGGGCACACGAAGGTGAAGTCCTTCGGGTAGAAGAAGATGACCTTCCACTGACCCTTGAAGCTGTCCTTGGTGAGGGTCTCGAACGCGCTCTCGCCGTTCTCTTCGTGGCGCATGAACTTGGGCTTCACGCCCACGATCTTGAAGTCGGGAAGCGTCTGGCCAACACCCAGCATACTGAAACTCTCCTAGTGATTTGGTGGACGGCGGGTCGGGGAGGAGTGACTGCCGAGGCGCGGAGATAGGCCGTGGGCGTCGACAGTTCCAATTGATAGTTTTTGCGATTGAGATAGAGAGGGCCTATGGCTCGTGCGGGCATGGCCATCCTGGCGCTCGCATTGTGCTCGCCGGAATGACGGATCAGACCGAATGCTGCCGACCATCCGCCAGCTCCAGTACCTCAAGCTGCTCGCCGAGCACGGGGCGTTCGGCAAGGCGGCCGAGGCCGCGCACGTCACTCAGCCCACCCTGTCGGCCGGCATCCAGGAGCTGGAGCGGACGCTGGGCGCGCCGGTGGTGGACCGGGCCCGGACCGGCGTGATCCTGACGCCGGTGGGCGAAGAGGCGCTGCGCCGCGCGACCGTGATCCTCAACGAGGCTGAGGAACTGGTGGAGGCGGCCAAGAACGCAGGCCAGCCCCTGACCGGCCGTTTCCGGCTGGGCGTCATCCCCACCATCGCGCCGTTCCTGTTGCCGGGCGCCCTGCCGCTGCTAAGGCAGAGGTTTCCCAAGCTGAAGCTGTTCCTGCGCGAGGACCTGACGCAGCGCCTGATCGCCCAGTTGAAGGCCGGTCGCCTGGATGCGGCCTTGATCGCGCTGCCGTTCGACATGGGCGGGCTGGAGTGGGCGCACGTGGCCGACGACGAGCTGTTGGCCGCGCTGCCAGCCGATCATCCCTTGGCCAAGCTGGCGTCGGCCTCGCCCGAGGCGATGGAGCGCGAGAACCTGATCCTGCTGGAAGACGGCCACTGCCTGCGCGAGCACGCGCTGTCGGCCTGCAAGCTGGGGCCGCCCAAGACCAGCAACGGGGAAGAGCCGTTCACCGCCACCTCGCTCCCTACGCTGGTGCAGATGGTGGGCTCGGGCCTGGGCGTGACCTTCCTGCCGCGGATGGCGGTGAGCGCGGGCCTCGACAAGGCCGCCGACGTCGCGATCCGCCCCATCGACGCCGAGCATCCGTCACGGGAGATCGTGGTGGCCTGGCGCTCCGGTTCCAATCGCCGGGCCGAAGGGCGCCTGCTGGCCGAGGTGCTGAAAGAGGTGTGAGCCCCGGCTCAGGCCCGCCCGAGGCGCTCGAGGTAGGCGCAGAACATGTCGGCCATGGCGTCGGCATAGGCGGTGATCTCGTCGGGCGTCCGCGGGCTCTCGGAGAAATCCTTGCCCACCGTCCTGAGCGTCGTGGTGACGAGGTCGCCGGCCAGCGCGCGCGTGGCGTCGCTGGCATGGGGCAGGGCCTCGTCCATGAACGCCTGGGCCGCGTCATGGCCCGACAGCCGCGCCCACCGCGCCTCGGGGGCGTCGCGATAGAGTGGGGCCGCGTCGTTGAGCGCCACGCGCATCCCGGCCTCCTCGCATTCCGAACGGATGAAGGCGCGGACCAGCGCACGCAGGCGCTCGGGCGGCGGTCGGCTGCGGTCGCCCAGGATCTCGCGCAGCAGGTCGGTGGTCTCGCGCCATTCGTCGGTCTGCAGCCGGAACAGGATCGCGGCCTTGTTCGGGAAGTACTGGTAGACCGATCCCACGCTGACGCCGGCCTTCTCCGCCACCCGCGCGGTGGTGAAGCGCTGGGCGCCCTCCTTCGCCAGAACCTGAGCCGCCGCCTCCAGGATCGCCGCGACCAGCTCTGTCGAGCGCGCCTGCTTCGGCGTCTTTCGTGAGGAAATCCGGGGACTTGGGCGACCGGTCATGGCGCTTTCGGGCAATGCGAATATCGAACGCGACGAATTAGTCGCATTTTTCCGATGGGCGCAAGGACGCGCCCGAACCGGAGCTCCTCCCCATGAACACCCTGACCACCGCCCCGGTCGCGCCGCTGCTGGCGCGACTGTTCGAAGAGGCCGACGCCGCCTCGCCCGCCGACAGCCCCGCCTTCGTTTCCGTGCCGGCCGAGGAGCGCGCCCGCCTGATGCAGAGCAGGTCCGACTACGCCTTCCTTTACGCGGCCCTGAAGGACTACCCGTTGCCCGTCTCGCGGGAGACCGGAACCCTGCTCTACATGCTGGCCCGCAGCAGCGGCGCACGATCCATCGTCGAGTTCGGGACGTCGTTCGGACTGTCGACCCTGCACCTGGCCGCGGCGCTGCGCGACAACGGCGGCGGGCGGTTGATCACCACCGAGTTCGAACCATCGAAGGCCGCGCGGGCGCGCCGGAACCTGGCGGAAGGCGGGGTGGCCGACCTGGTGGAGATCCGCGAGGGCGACGCCCTGCAGACCCTGGCCGTCGACTTGCCCGGGACCATCGACCTCGTCCTGCTGGACGGGGCGAAGGCGCTCTACGGCGATATCCTCAGCCTGCTGGAGAGCTGTCTGCGACCCGGCGCGCTGATCGTGGCCGACAACGCCGACCACTGCCCGGAGTACCTGGCGCGCGTGCGCTCGCCGGCGAACGGCTACCTGTCGATCCCCTTCGGCGCGGACGTCGAACTGTCGATGCGCACCGGCTGAGCAGCGCGTTTCCGATATAATTTCGACTGTATCTAAAAACCGCTTGCAGCTCGAAACGATTTCGATGTATCTAATGTTTAGACATATCTAAAGGAGTCTAAAATACATATGCACCGACACCTCTTCCACGATCGCGGACTTCATCGCAGCCGGCATGGCTGGGGCGGCCGCATGGGCCACCACGGCGAGGGGCGCGGCGAGCGTGGTGAGCGTCGCCATCGCCGGTTCGGCCGGTTCTTCGAGCACGGAGACCTGCGCTTCGTGGTGCTGGCGCTGCTCGAGGAGCAGCCGCGCCACGGCTACGAGCTGATCAAGGAGCTGGAGGAGCGCACCGGCGGCGCGTACCGCCCGTCGCCCGGCGTGGTCTATCCCACCCTGTCGCTGCTGGAGGACGAAGGCTTCGTTCTTCAGGCCGGCGGCGAGACCGGCCGCAAGCTCTACCAGATCAACGACGCGGGTAAGGCCGAACTCGACAAGCACCGCACCGCCGTCGAGGGCCTGTTCGCCCAGATGGAGGAGGCCGCCCGCCACGCCGGGCCCGGCCGCCCCCGCGTGGGTCGCGCGATGATGAACCTGGGCATGGCGCTCAAGAACCGCATGCAGCGCCCGGTGTCCGCCGAACAGCTCGACCGCATCGTCCAGATGATCGACGACACCGCCGCCGAAATCGAAAAGAGCTGATCCTCCCCGACGCTCTTGTCCCTGGGCCTCCGCGTTCGCGCGGGGGCCTTTCTTTTTTAGGCGCGCGAGGCGCCGCCCCGCGCCTCAGGTGCGGCGTCGCTCGGTTTCGCCTATATACCGCGGCCCATGACGCGCCCGTTTCTCAAGATGAATGGCCTCGGCAACGACTTCGTCGTGATCGAGACCCGGTCCGGTCCCTTCGATCCCACGGCGGACGAGGTGCGGGCGATCGCCGACCGCAAGACCGGCGTCGGCTGCGACCAGCTGATCGTGATCGGGAAGTCCGAGGCCGACGCCGATGCGCGCGTGCGCTTCTGGAACGCAGACGGCGAAGAGGTCAGCGCGTGTGGGAACGGGACCCGCTGCGTCGGCTGGCTGCTGATGCAGTCGACGGGCAAGGACGAGGCCGTCATTGACACCCAGGCGGGCCGGCTGGTGGCCACTCGCGCGGGAGAACGGCTGGTCAGCGTCGACATGGGTCCGCCGCGGCTGGACTGGCAGGAGATTCCTCTGGCCTCGGCGCACGACACTGCGGCCCTCGACGTGGCGCTCTTCCACCACGCCGACCTGATGGCGCCCCCAGGGTGTGTCTCCATGGGCAACCCGCATGTGGTCTTCTTTGTGCCCGACGTGGCGCAGGCGCCGGTCGAGCTGGCCGGGCCGGCCGTCGAGACGCACCCTCTCTTCCCCGAGCATGTGAACGTCGGCTTCGCCCAGATCCTGGAGCGCGACCGCATCCGCCTGCGCGTCTGGGAACGCGGCGCCGGCCTCACGAAGGCCTGTGGCACCGGGGCCTGCGCAGCCCTCGTGGCCGCCTCGCGCCGTGACCTCGTCGGCCGGCATGCGACGATGGTGCTGGACGGCGGCGAACTGTTCATCGAGTGGCGCGAGGATGGACACGTCATCATGACCGGTCCCGCGGCCGTGGACTTCGCAGGCGAGCTGCCATGAACCAGACCCCGGCGGAGGGACGGCCGCGGCGCTGGTGGCTGGCGATGATCCTGAATATGGTCTTCGCGCCCACCGGCTACGCCTACGTCGGGGCGTGGCGGACCCTGGCTGTCTTCTGCGGCCTCATGGCTGTGGGCGCGTTCGCCCTGCCCGAGGCGCTCCACCAGTGGCCGGCCGCCGCCGACGCCCTCGGCAAGAATGGACTGCTGATCGGCGCGGTCGTCCTGGCCCTGGCTGTCGGCGCGCACGCCGCCTGGCTGGCGACCAAGGCCCCACCGCGCACGGGAGCCTCGCGGGCGATCGTCTACATCGTGCCGTGGATCCTGCTCACGATGTTCAACATGTTGGTGCGCACCTATGGCCCGCATCCGGCCGCCGCCAGCGCGCCCGCGCCCGTCGGCCAGGACCTGAGCCGCCAGCCATGAAGGACGTGACGCCCGACGCCCTCGATCCCGACTTCGCCGCCGACGCCCCGGCCGGCGACGCCTCAACTGGCGGGGACGTGCGCATCGTCACCTTCGGCTGCCGCCTGAACGCCTACGAGAGCGAGGTCATCCGCAAGCGCGCGGCCGAGGACGGGCTCAGCGACGCGGTCGTATTCAACACCTGCGCGGTCACCAACGAGGCCGTGCGCCAGGCGCGACAGGCGATCCGCAAGGCGCGGCGCGAGCGGCCGGGCGCCAAGCTGATCGTCACCGGCTGCGCCGCCCAGATCGACCCCGCCGCCTTCGCCGCCATGCCCGAGGTGGACCTGGTCCTGGGCAATGCCGAGAAGAGCCAGGCGGGTTCCTACGCGCCTCAGGTTGTGCCGCCAGGGGCGGAACCCATGCGGGTCCGCGTCAACGACATCATGAGCGTGCGCGAGACGGCCGGGCACCTTATCGACGGCCTCAAGGATCGGGCGCGGGCCTACGTCGAGGTCCAGAACGGCTGCGACCACCGCTGCACCTTCTGCATCATCCCCTACGGCCGCGGCAACTCGCGCTCGGCGCCGGCGGGCGAGGTGGTGGAACAGGTGCGCCGGCTGGCCGCCGAGGGCTACCGCGAGGTCGTGCTGACCGGCGTGGACGTGACCAGCTGGGGCGCCGACCTGCCGGGCCAGCCCACCCTGGGCCAGCTGGTGGCGCGAATCCTGAAGCTGGTTCCCGGCCTGCCGCGCCTGCGCCTGTCGTCCATCGATGCGGCCGAGATCGACGCCGACCTGCTACGCTGCCTGGCCGAAGAGCCGCGGCTGATGCCCTACCTGCACCTGTCGCTGCAGGCGGGCGACGACATGATCCTGAAGCGCATGAAGCGCCGCCACTTGCGCGCGGACGCGCTGAAGCTGGTGGCCGAGGTGCGCGCGGTGCGGCCGGACACCGCCTTCGGCGCCGACCTGATCGCGGGCTTCCCCACCGAGACCGACGCGATGTTCGAGAACACGCTGAAGCTCGTCGAGGAGGCGGGACTGGCGTTCCTGCACGTCTTTCCGTTCAGCGCCCGTCCCGGGACGCCGGCGGCGCGGATGCCCAAGGTGAAGGGCGACGCCGTGAAGGCCCGCGCCGCGCGCCTGCGCGCCGCCGGCGACGCGGCCCTGGTCCGGCATCTGGCCGCCCAGGTCGGCCGCACCCTGAACGGGCTGGTCGAGCGGCCCGGCGTGGCCCGCGCGGAGGATTTCACCGAGATCGCGTTCTCGGGCGAGGCGGCGGTGGGCGACGTAACGGCCCTGCGCGTCACGGGCCACGACGGCCGGCGCGTCCTGGCGACAGTGCTGGAGGCGGAAGCGGCATGAGCATCACCGGCGGCTGCCAGTGCGGGGCGATCCGGTTCCGGGCCGAGACGCTGGGCGAGGCCAGCATCTGCCATTGCCGCATGTGCCAGAAGGCCACCGGCGGGCTCTTCGGCCCCTATGTGGGCGTCGAGGGGCTGACTTGGACCCGCGGCGAGCGTCGGCGCTTCCAGAGTTCAAACAAGGTCTGGCGCGGGTTCTGCGAGGCGTGCGGCACGCCGCTGACGTGGGAGCACGTGGCCGGGCCGGTGGCGGTGGCGATCGGCGTGCTGGACGATCCGGCCGCCGTGCGGGTGACCGAACAGCTGGGCAGCGCCAGCAAGCTGCCGTGGGTCGACGACCTGCCGGGCCTGCCTGTCCATGAGCCGACCGAGCCGCGGGCCGCCGCGCATCTGGCCAGCATCGAGAGCCTGCAGCATCCCGATCACGACACCTAGGCCCGCCCGGGGAACCCCGGCATCTGCCAGCCGAACAGGATCGCCCCGGCGCGCACGCTGAACGCCGCCAGGAACCCTAGGCCGCCGCTGACCGCCAGGGGCAGGCTCATGCCGTGCAGCCCCACGAACACGGCCGCGCCCAGCAGCGCCGGGGTCACGTAGAGCTCGCGACGAAGCAGCACCGAGGGCTGGTTGGCCAGCACATCGCGGATCACGCCGCCGAAGGTGGCCGTCAGCACGCCCATGATGACCGCCGAGACCGGCGGCACGCCCAGCGACGTGGCCTTGAGCGCGCCCACGCTGGCGTAGGCGGCCATGCCCAGGGCGTCCGACCAGAGGAGCAGGCGGTCGCGGCTGCGCCCCCACCCCAGCATCCAGACCGCCACCGCCGCGGCCACGCAGACGACGATGTACTGCGGCCGCGCCACCCAGAAGACCGGCGCGTCGATCAGGAGGTCGCGCAGCGTGCCGCCGCCAACCCCCGTCACCGCCGCGAAGAAGCCGAAGGTGATGATGTCGTGCTTGGCCCGGGCCGCCGCCAGCGCCCCCGACGCGCCGAATACCGCCACGGCGGCGTAGTCCAGCACGGTGAGGGCGGTTTCAATGGGCGGCATCGTCCCCTTGATGCGGTGGGGCGTGACGCGCCGCAAGCCTCCGGCTAGAAGCGGGCTTCATGTCAGAACCCAAACGCGGCTGGTTCGCCCGCCTCACCGAGGGGCTCACCAAGTCTTCGAAGCAGATGGGCGAGCAGATCGCCCAGGTCTTCGTCGCCAAGGAGCCGCTCACCCAGGCCAAGCTCGACGAGCTTGAAGAGATGCTGATCGAGGCCGACCTCGGCCCGCATTCGGCTGCGCGCATCACCGAGCGCTTCGCCTCCGAGAAGTTCGGCAAGGACGTCGACGAGCGAGAGATCCGCGAAGCGCTCAGCGTGGCGATCGGCGACGAACTGGCGACCCGCGCCGGCGTGTTCGACCCGCTGTCGGGACCAAAGCCCTACATTGTGCTGTTCATCGGCGTGAACGGCTCTGGCAAGACCACCACCCTGGGGAAGATCGCCACAGACCTGACGCGCCAGGGCGCCAAGGTGCTGGTGGTGGCCGGCGACACCTTCCGCGCCGCCGCCGTCGAGCAACTGAAGATCTGGGCCGAGCGGGCCGGCGCCGACTTCATGGGCCGCCCGACCGGATCCGACGCCGCGGGCCTGACATTCGACGCCGTTCAAAAGGCGAAGTCCGAAGGGTACGACGTGGTCCTGGTCGACACCGCCGGCCGCCTGCAGAACAAGCAGGGCCTGATGGACGAACTGCTGAAGATCATCCGCGTGGTGAAGAAGATCGACCCCGACGCGCCGCACGAGACCCTGCTGGTGCTGGACGCCACCGTGGGCCGCAATGCGCTGGCCCAGGAGAACATCTTCGGCAACCAGATCGGCGTGTCCGGGATCGTGATGACCAAGCTGGACGGCACCGCCCGCGGCGGCGTCCTGGTGCCCGTGGCCCAGGCGTCGGACAGCCCGATCAAGCTGATCGGTGTCGGAGAAGGCGTGGACGATCTCCAGCCCTTCAATGCGCGGGCCTTCGCCCGCACCCTGGTGGGGCTCGAGGAGTCGGCAGCGTGAACGAACAGAACCGTCGCGGCTGGGTCCGGTATGTCATCGACTTCTCGGCGCCGCTCTCGCTGCTGATCAGCTACTTCTTCTTCGGCCGCGACTTCATGCTGGCGACCGGCGTGTCGGTGGTCGTGGCGATCATTGCGCTGGCGTTCGGCTTCCTGGTCGAGCGGCGGCTGGCCTGGATGCCGTTGATCGTGGGCGTCCTGGGGATCGTGTTCGGCGGGCTGACCCTGATCTTCCAGGCCGACTGGATCCTGAAGCTGCGGCCCACCTTCGTGAACTACGCCTTCGCGCTGATCTTCTTCGGCGGCCTGATCCTGAAGAAGAACCCGATCAAGGCGGTGCTGGGCTGGGCGTTCACTTTACCCGTCGAAGCGTGGCGCACCCTGGAGCTGCGCTACGCTATCTTCTCGGTGGTTCTGGGCACGCTGAACCTCATCATCTGGATGACCCAGACCGAAGCCACATGGGTGACCTGGGATACGATCGGCATCCGGGTCTTGAGCGCCGCCTTCGGCGTGGCCCAGATGCCGCTCCTGATGAAGCACCTGAAGGACCCCGAAGTCCCGCCGCCGCCCAGGACGGACGGCGCGTAAAGCCTTGATCGCGGTTCGGCGCAGAATGCCGGCGACCATGTTTCCGCAACGCGATCTAGTACTTCGGGAACGTGATGTTGGTGCGCCGCAGGTGCGGCGTCGCCAGGCGGTCGTAGTCCGTCGGCGACTGACTGTCGAAAATCAGATCGAGGATGACCTTGCCGTCCGCCACCGCAGGCGGCGGCTCGTCGTAGAGCTCGCGCCAGAGCGCGGCGGCCTCCTCGTAGATCCTGTCGTCCCGACCCTGCATGGCGCTGTCCTTCACCGCCAGAACCCATGGGCCCGGTACTACGTTCCCCGATAAACCATAGTTAATCCGGCGATTTAGGCGCGCGCGCCGAAGTGATCAGACGCGAATGTCCAGCAACGATCCGGGGCGCAGGATCTTCTGAGGGGTGTCGGCGGGTCGGGCCTCGGCGACGCGGTTGATCGACTGAGGCGCTGCGGTCGCTGTCGGGGCCGGCGTTGTCTGCGGCGCCTGAGCCTGGCCCATGGCGGCGTTGAAGAAGGCCCGCTGCGCCGCGGCGCGGCCCGCGTCGTCGCGTTGGCCGCCCAGGGGCGCCTGTTGCGGGAAGGGGGTCGGGCGGATGGTCGACAAGGGTGCGGGCCGAATATGGTTAACGGACCGATCCAAACTGCCTGCTGGTCGTCAATGAGCGGTTAACGCAGCGCCTTGACCAGCCGTTCCGCGTCGGCGTCGCCCAGCGGCCCCGTGTGCTTGGCGAGGATCTGGCCGTCCCGGCTCACCACATAGGTCTCGGGCACGCCGGTGACGCCGAACTCAACCCCCGCGGCCCCGTCGCGATCGACCACGGCGTTGACGAACGGATCGCCCATCCGGGTGAGGAACGCTTCGGTGTTGGACGGCGCATCCTTGTAGGCCACGCCGATCACCCGGACCCCGCGCCCCTTCAGGCCCATCAGCACCGGATGCTCGATCTCGCAGGGCGCGCACCACGACGCGAAGAAATTCACCACCATCGGCCCTTCGGCGGCGATCGCCCGCAGGCGCACGGGCTGGCCGCCGCGCAGCGTGGGCAAGATGAGGTCGGGCATCGGCTTGCCCACCATCGCCTGGGGCTGGACCTGAGGATCTCGGCGCAGGGCATAGAAGTAGAAGAGGCCGCCCAGCGCGGCGAGCGCGATCAGCGGCAGGAAGGCCAATCCGCGGTTCACTTGGACCCCTGGCCCGACAGTTCCTCGAAGCGCTTCTTCCAGTAGCGGGCGCGGCTGAGCGAGAACCAGATCAAGCCGGCGAACACGAGCCCCGTGATGACGAAGGCCGGGATGATGTACTCGGCGTACTTGAAGTCGAACATCAGCCTCTCGCCACACGAAGCGCCGCGGCCTCGGCCCGGCGACGCCAGAGCTCGCCCCGGATGCCCACCAGCCACAGCGAGCCGAAGGCCGACATGTAGGCCAGCGCCATCAGCAGCAGCGGCACCCAGAACACCGGCGGCATCGACGGCCCGTCCTTGCGGAACAGCGACGTGCCCTGGTGGATCGAGTTCCACCATTCGACGCTGAAGTGGATGATCGGCAGGTTGATGGAGCCGACCAGGGCGAGGATCGCGGCGGCGCGGGCCGCCTTCTGCTCGTCGTCCATCGAGGCCCGCAGCGCGATGTAGGCGATGTAGAGCAGGAACATCACCAGCACCGAGGTCAGTCGGCCGTCCCACTCCCACCAGGTGCCCCACATGGGCCGGCCCCAGAACGAGCCCGTGACCAGGGCCAGGAAGGTGAAGGCCGCCCCGATCGGCGCCGCGGCCTGTGCCGCCGCGTCGGCGAGGGTGTGGCGGAAGATCAGCGCCAGGAAGCTGGCGATCGCCAGGCAGAGATAGGCGAACATGCTCATCTGCGCCGCCGGCACGTGGATGAACATTATCCGAACCGTCTGGCCCTGCTGATAATCCTCGGGCGCGGTGAAGCCGAGGTAGAGACCCGCCACGGCCAGGAGACCGGCGATGACGCCGAACATCGGCGCGGCCCAGCGGGAGAACGCCATGAAGCGTTCGGGATTCGACAGGAAGGCGGGCGCCCAGCTCATAACGTCGGCATAGAGTCCGAGCGCCCGCGCGGCAAGACTAGAGCATCGGCGGCTTGGGCGGGGCGGGCGGGGTTGGCGGCCTGTGGTCGACGGGCAGGAGCGTCGGGCCGAAGCCGGGGCCGGCGAACATCAGAATCGGCATGCTGTCGAAGACCTTCTTCTGCTTGTCGTCGAGCTGGCCGTAGAAGGTCTTGGTGGCCTCTATGCGCTGACGCATGGCGGTCTGCTGCTCGGCCATCCTCGCTTCCATCGCAACCAGTCGCTCGGGCGTGGTCAGCGGGCTGTCCCCGCGACGGTCGAAGCGCACCATATGATCGCCGCGCGGCCCGCCGCGACCGACGGCTTCGAGATACGCCTTCAATGCCGGTTCCTGGTCGGCGCGCAGCTGCAGCATCGTCCGCAGGTGGTCCTCGCGGTCTCCGCCTCGGAAGACGAACACCTGCTTGTCATTGTCGCCGCCGCGATAGATGCGGACCTCGCGGCGAACCTCGTCTGCAGTGCGTCGGGCCTCACGGGCGCCGTCCCGCGCATCCCGAGCCGTGTCGCGCGCCTCGCGATGGGTCTCTCGTGCATGCGCGGCCGCGGCGCTGGCGTCCTCTGCGGCCTGGCGGGCCGCGTCCTGAGGGGCCTGGGCGACGGCGGCGCCCGCCCCCGCGACGAGGGTGAGGGCCGCGGCGCCGGCCAGCAGTTTGGTCAGGGTTTTCGACATCGTCTGTCTCCCGCTTAGGTGTTCCCTTCGAACAGGAAGCTCAGGCAAAGCTTGGGGCGGAAAAGCGGCGGGCGGGATTAAGCTTTCTTCATGTGCGTCCGCGGGTTGATCGCGCCATACGGCGGCGCTTAGCGCCTGGGAGACCGCCCGATGTTCGCCGCCCTCTTCGCCGCCGCGGCCCTCGCGGCCACGCCCGCGCCCCTGGATCCCGCCGAGGTGAAGGCCATCGAGGCCGTGGCCTATGACTATGTCGACGGCCAGTTGGAGGGCGATCCGGCGCGCGTCGCCCGTTCGCTGCATCCCGACCTCGCCAAGCGCGCGGTCACGACCGACCCGGACGAGAAGCTGGCGCTGCGCCGCATGTCCAAGGCCGAGCTGGTCCAGCTGACCCGGGAAGGCGCGCTCAAGACCCCGAAGGATCAGTGGAGCCGTTCAGTCCGGGTGCTGGACATCGCCGGCAGCGCCGCCGTGGCGCGCGTCGAGACCCCCTGGTTCGTCGACTATTTCCACCTCGGCCGCTTCGGCGACCGCTGGGTGATCGTCAACGCGCTCTGGTATCCGAAACCGAAGAGCTAGCTGAGCGCATTGCGGCAGGCGGCGGCCATCGCCAGGGGCCCCAACGCCACGGCCGAGGCGGCGTAGGCGCCCAGGAAGGCGAAGCCGCTGGTCCAGGGCAGGCCGTTGGCGAAAGCGTCCAGCGCGCCGCCGCCGAAGATCACCGGCGGCACGAAGAGTGGCAGCACGATCACCGCGGTGAGCAATCCGCCGCGTCGCGCGCCCAGGCTGAGGGCCGCGCCGATGCCGCCCATGAACGAGAACGCGATCCCGCCCATCAGCGCGCAGGCGAAGATCATCGGGGCGAGCGAGGGACTGGCCCCCAGCGCGATGGCGGCGATAGGCGCCGCGAGCGCCAGCGGAGCCCCCGTCGCCAGCCACTGGCCCACGCACTTGATCAGGCACGTGATCTCGAGGGGCGTCGGCGAGAGCGCCAGCAGATCCAGCGCCCCATCCTCGTAGTCGCGCTCGAACATGCGTTCCAGCGACAGCAGCGAGGCCAGCGCCAGCGCCACCCAGGCCGCGCCCGGGGCGATAGCGCGCAGGCGCTCGGGCTCGGGGCCGATGGCCAGTGGCAGGAACGTGGCCACGCCGGCATAGAAGCCGACGGCCACCAGCGGCCCGCCGCCCCGGCCCCAGGCCAGGGTGGTCTCCCGCGCGATCAGGGCGCCGATCCGGCTCATGCGGTCAGCTCCAGGCTGCGGGTCGCGACCGGAAGAGGGTCGTGCATGGCCGCCACGATGAGGCCGCCGCCGTCGAGGTGGCGGCGCATGATCGCCGCGAAGCCGTCGCGCCAGCGGGCGTCGAGGGGCGACAGCGGCTCGTCCAGAAGCCAGAGCGCCCGAGGCGCCGCCACCAGCCGCGCCAGCGCCAGTCGCCGCCGCTGACCTGCCGAGAGCCGGCGAACTTCCAGGTCGAGCAGGCCGGTCAGCTCCAGGTCCCGGGCCGCTTCACGCACCGCAGCCTCAGCCCCGCCGCCCCACACGGTCCAGAAGGTGAGTTCCTCGCGGGCGGTATGCGCCGCCTTGAGGCCGTCGGCGTGTCCCTGCAGGTGGATCGCGCCGCCGCGCGCGTCGCCTGGATCGACGCCGCCGAAGCCGATTTCGCCGGCCTCGAGCCGCACCAGGCCCGCCACGGCCCTGAGCAGGCTGGTCTTCCCCGACCCGTTCGGCCCCGTCAGCGCGCACGCCTCTCCGGCCGCCAGATCCAGCGAGACCCCCTCGAAGAGCAGCCGCCCGCCCCGCCGGATCGCCGCATCCTTGATCACCAGCTGCGAGATCAACCGAACGCCCCGGTCACAACCGACGAGCACGCCGCAAAACGCCGCTTTGCAGAACCGTCACCGTGCAGTGCATGGACGGCGGGAAATGTCGGGTCTATGTAACCCCGGCCGCCGACGCTTGGGGGGAGCAACGCCGCGCGGGGACGAACGCTGTGTGTCCGTCTCTGATAGAGCGCGCGAACCTTCTCCGGTGTCAGGGCGGCGGCGAACAGAGAAGGATCTCCCGAATATGGCGTCCGTGGACACCCTGAAGACGCGCCGGCAACTCACTGTCGGCGACAAGACCTACGCTTACTACAGCCTCCCGGCGGCGGAGGAAGCGGGACTTTCCGGCATTTCGACGCTGCCGATCTCCATGAAGGTGCTTCTGGAGAACCTGCTGCGGAACGAGGACGGCGACACCGTCCAGCCCGACGATCTGAAGGCCATTGCGGCCTGGGCCCAGAACCGCGGCTCAGTCGAACACGAGATCAGCTTCCGCCCTGCGCGCGTGCTGATGCAGGACTTCACCGGCGTGCCCGCCGTCGTCGACCTGGCGGCCATGCGTGACGCCATGACCGCCCTGGGCGGCAACCCCGACAAGATCAACCCGCTGAACCCTGTCGACCTGGTCATCGACCACTCGGTGATGGTGGACCACTTCGGTAACGCCAAGGCGTTCGCCGATAACGTCGAGCGCGAGTATCAGCGCAACATCGAGCGCTACAACTTCCTTCGCTGGGGTTCGTCGGCGTTCAACAACTTCCGCGTCGTGCCGCCCGGCACCGGCATCTGTCACCAGGTGAACCTCGAATACCTCGCCCAGACCGTCTGGACGAACTCGGACGAGGGTCCGGAAGTGGCCTATCCCGACACCGTCGTCGGCACCGACAGCCACACCACCATGATCAACGGCCTGGCCGTTCTGGGCTGGGGCGTGGGCGGCATCGAGGCCGAGGCGGCCATGCTGGGCCAGCCGATCCCGATGCTGATCCCCGAGGTCATCGGCTTCAAGCTTGAGGGCGCGCTGTCCGAAGGCACGACGGCCACCGACCTGGTGCTCACCGTCACCCAGATGCTGCGCAAGAAGGGCGTGGTGGGCAAGTTCGTCGAGTTCTACGGCCCGGGCCTGGCCAACATGACCCTGGAAGACCAGGCGACGATCGCCAACATGGCTCCGGAATACGGCGCCACCTGCGGCTTCTTCCCGGTCACCCAGGCCACCATCGACTATCTGGCCGCCACCAACCGCGCCCCTGAGCGCGTGGCGCTGGTCGAGGCCTACGCCAAGGCCCAAGGCATGTGGCGTGAGCCGACCGATCCGGATCCGGTGTTCACCGACACGCTCCACCTCGACATGTCGACCGTGGTGCCCTCGCTGGCCGGCCCGAAGCGTCCGCAGGACCGGGTCGAGTTGAACAACGCCGCCGCCGAGTTCAAGGCCGCCATGGAAGGCGACGTCTTCGCCAAGCCGGGCACGCTGGGCGACCGCTTCAAGGTCGAGGGCGAGAACTTCGATATCGGCAACGGCGACGTCGTGATCGCCGCGATCACCTCGTGCACCAACACCTCGAACCCCGGCGTGCTGATCGCCGCCGGTCTGGTGGCGAAGAAGGCCGTCGAGAAAGGTCTCAAGGTGAAGCCGTGGGTGAAGACTTCGCTCGCCCCCGGATCGCAGGTGGTCACCGACTATCTGAAGTCGGCCAAGCTGGATAAGAGCCTCGACGCGCTGGGCTTCAATCTGGTGGGCTACGGCTGCACCACCTGCATCGGCAACTCGGGCCCGCTGCCCGAGGCGATCTCGGAATCGATCCAGAAGAACGACGTGGTCGCCACTTCGGTGCTCTCGGGCAACCGCAACTTCGAAGGCCGCGTGAACCCCGACGTGCGGGCCAACTACCTGGCCTCGCCGCCGCTCGTGGTGGCCTACGCCCTGGCCGGTTCGATGCAGATCGACATCACCACCGAGCCGCTGGGCGAGGGCAAGGACGGCAAGCCCGTCTACCTCAAGGACATCTGGCCCACGAACAAGGAGGTCGCCGACCTCCAGCGCAAGCACGTGACCAGCAAGATGTTCGCCAGCCGCTACGGCGACGTCTTCAAGGGCGACAAGAACTGGCAGGCCATCAAGGTGAAGGGCGGCCAGACCTACGACTGGGACATGGGCTCGACCTACGTTCAGAACCCGCCCTACTTTGAAGGCCTCGAGATGGAGCCCAAGGCGGTCACCGACATCGTCGAGGCCCGCATCCTGGGCGTCTTCGGCGACTCGATCACCACCGACCATATCTCGCCCGCCGGCTCGTTCCGCGCGGCGACGCCGGCCGGCAAGTATCTGGTCGACCGCCAGGTGCCGCCGTCCGAGTTCAACGGCTATGGCGCGCGCCGCGGCAACCACCAGGTGATGATGCGCGGCACCTTCGCCAACATCCGCATCCGCAACCGCATCACCCCCGAAGTCGAAGGCGGCGTGACGAAGCACTTCCCGTCCGGCGAGCAGATGTCGATCTACGACGCGGCCATGCGCTACCAGGGCGAGGGCCGTCCGCTGGTCGTGTTCGCGGGCAAGGAGTACGGTACGGGCTCGTCGCGTGACTGGGCCGCCAAGGGCACGAAGCTGCTGGGCGTCCGCGCCGTTGTGGCCGAGAGCTTCGAGCGGATCCACCGCTCCAACCTGGTGGGCATGGGCGTGCTGCCGCTGCAGTTCCTGCAGGAAGGCTGGCACAAGCTGGGCCTGACGGGCGAAGAGATCGTCACGATCCGCGGCCTCACCGAGCTCGCGCCCCGCAAGCAGCTGATCGTCGAGATGTACCGTCCGTCGGACGGCCGCATCGCCCGCTTCCCGGTCCGCTGCCGCATCGATACGCCGATGGAGCTGGAATACTTCAAGCACGGCGGCGTGCTGAACTACGTGCTGCGCAGCCTGGCCAAGCCGGCGGCGATGGCGGCCGAATAGCCTTCGCGTCATCGACGACGACAGGGGCCCTCGCGAAAGCGGGGGCCTTTTTCGTGGGTGAGTCCGACGCCGTGGCGACGATGCCGAAACGGCATCATACTGATAGTATGGACACCCGGGCCAGGCGCCCCCATCTTCAGTTTCATCATGCGCCAGCTGCTCCTCGCCCCCCTCGCCGTCGCCCTGTCCCTGCCGCTCATGGCGGCCGCGGCCGCGCCCGCCCCCGCCCCCGCCCCCGCCCAGCCGGTGGTGGTGGAGCTGTTCACGAGCCAGGGCTGTTCGTCCTGCCCGCCCGCCGACCTGGCCGTCGCGGCCGTCGCCGACCGGCCTGACGTGATCGCGCTCAGCTTCAACGTCACCTACTGGAACCACCTGGGCTGGAAGGACACGTTCTCGCGGCCGGAGTTCACGGCCCGCCAGGTCGCCTACGCCAAGGCGCTGGGCCATGCGGCGCCCTTCACTCCGGAGGTCGTCGCCGGCGGCCGGGTGGACGCCGTCGCCAACACGCCGGGCCGGGTGGACGCGCTGATCGCCAAGGGACGCGCCCAGCCCACAACCTCGGTCACGGCGGTGGACGGCAAGGTCACCGTGGCCGCCGGCGTCGCGCCGCGACGAGGCGCAGATGTCTGGCTCGTCCACTACGATCCGCGCACGATCCAGGTGCCGGTGAAGGCCGGCGAGAACACCGGCAAGACCCTGCCTCAGCGGAATGTCGTGCGCAGTCTCCGGCGACTGGGCGATTGGCGCGGCGAGGCTGCGACGTTCATTGCGCCCCCGGCCGGACCCGGCCTGCGGACGGTCGTCCTGGTCCAGGGGAGGGACGGCGGCGCCATCCTCGGGGCCGCTCGACTGTAGCTCACGCCTTCTTGTGATTGTCAGCCTTCGGAACACCCCTTAAGTCGGAGGCGATGCGGACGGCCGCGCTCATCAGCCTGATCCTGCTCGCCCTGCCGGCGAGCGCGGCGGCGGCCAAGCCCCCCGTCCTCGTGGAACTGTACACGGCGCAGGGCTGTCGCTCGTGCACCGACGCCAACGAGCACCTGAACCGGCTGGCCGAGCGCCCGGGCGTGCTGGTCCTCACATTCTCGGTCGACTACTGGGATTACCTTGGCTGGACCGACACGTTTGCACGGCCGGAGTACGCCGAGCGCCAGAAGGCGTACGTCACGCGCCTGAAGCTGCGCGAACCCTACACGCCCCAGGTCGTCGTCGACGGTCAGGAGGAGGCGCAGGGACTGAAAGCGTCCGAAGTGGACCGCCTCGTGCGCGCCGCCGCCGCCGCGCCGCGCAATCCGCCGGACATGCGGTTCGTGGGACAGCGTCGCGTGGATGTCGGGTCGGGACGGGCGCCGCGCGGCGGGGCCGAGGTCTGGCTGGTGCGCTATGATCCGCGCGCCGTCGAGGTGGCCGTGCGGGCGGGCGACAATCGCGGCGAGACGGTGATTCAGCGCAACGTCGTGCGCCAGATCGCGCGGCTGGGGGTGTGGCGCGGCCGGCCACAGGCCTATCGCGTCCCGGCGACCGCCGACGACAGCCTGCGGACCGCGGTGATCGTCCAGGTCCCGCGCGGGGGCCGCGTCCTGGGCGTGGCCCAGCCGAGCGGCGCCACGCCGAAGTAGGCATGCGAAAACCCGCGCAGCTGGAGAGAATCTGCGCGGGTCTACGCTCGGGTGGGGTATCGGAGTGTCGGTTGGCCAACCGCCGATCCAGGGGGGCTGGGGGGGCTGTACAGGGTCCGGGACCAGAGGTCTTCGACCAACCGACGCTGCCAATATCGGCGCCCTATCAGGCAGGCGCTGGACCGAAATAAGGTCCTTTTGCGGCGCGTTCCCACAAGATGCGGCGCCCACGAGCGCCCTCCGCCGAGGATGAACCACCCGCCGGCGATCAGGGTGCTCCAGTAAAGGACACGAATCCGAACCGGCTCTAGGGGGTGGCGTGACTCAAAAAATTCATACACGCTTACCATCGATGGCATTCGACCCGAGCTATTCGGCCCCGCGCCAGGCCGGAGTGTTCTTCGAGCGGCGCGAACTCGAGCGTCTCCTGCGCCTCTATGGCCGTATGGTCGCCGCCGGCGAGTGGCGCGACTACGGCATGGACGGCCTCCATGATCGCGCTGTCTTCTCGGTGTTCCGGCGTTCGTCCGAGGCTCCGCTCTACCGCATCGAGAAGAACCCGGCGCTGGCGCGCAAGCAGGGCGCCTGGGCGATCCTGGGCCAGGCCGGCCAAGTCCTGCGGCGCGGCCATGACCTGGACCAGGTGCTGAGGTTCTTCGACAAGGGCCGCTTCTCGGTGGTCGAGTAGCCGGTCGCCAGGCCTCAAATCGAGTTCTCCAGCGCCGCCTGGGCCTCCGTGCGCGGAACCTCCTCAGGCGAAGCGGCGTCGCCTGCTCGCCGCAGCCCGGTACGGGGCCGCCATGACGACGGAGACGAGTGCTCTGGGACCGAGACCCAGGGTCGCGCAGGTCCGCGGCCGGTATCAGCGTTGAACTCCCGTTAGGTCGCAAGTCGCCGCGGCGTCAGCACCGCGAGCGCGCGGGTGGGTCCGCGCGATACGAAACCGGCCCATACGAAAAACCCCGGCGGTCGCCCGCCGGGGTCTCGACTCTTGAACCTGTCGTGCGGTTAGCGGCGGTCGCCGAACAGCGAGAGCAGGAATTGGAACAGGTTGATGAAGTTGATGTAGAGGCTGAGCGCGCCGAAGTTGGTGGCCACGCCCATGGCGGTCTGATTGCCGCCCAGTTCGTAGTAGGTCATCTTCAGACGCTGCGTATCGAAGGCGATGAGGCCGGCGAAGATCAGCACGCCCAGCACGCTCACGATGAAACTCATCATCGAGCTTTGCAGGAAGATGTTCACGATCGACGCGATGATCAGGCCGATCAGGCCGACGAGCAGGAAGCTGCCCATCGCCGTCAGGTCCTTCTTGGTGGTGTAGCCAAAGAGGCTGAGGCCACCGAAGGCGGTCGCGGTGATCAGGAAGGTCTGGAAGATCGAGGCGCCGGTGTAGACGAGCGTGATCGCGCCCAGGCTCGCGCCCATCATGGCGACGATAGCCCAGTAGAAGACGCCGGAGCTGCGCGGGGTGGCGTTCCGGAGACCGAACATGCCGAACATCATCAGCGCCAGCGGGCCAAACGCCACGACGTAGCCCAGCGGCTGGAATCCAGCGAGCCGTCCGTCCGCCGTCACGCTGTACAGAAGTCGCTGCACAGGCTCGACCTGGCCGGTGATGTAGGCGAGCGCGGCGGAGACCACGAGGCCGAGCGCCACCTTGTTGTAGACGCCGAGCATGAAGCTCCGCAGGCCCGCGTCCACCGACATGTCGGCGCGATCCACGGGGATCGTTCGCGCGTAGTCGCGGTTGTAGTCGCTCATTTGAGCTAGACCCTAAGATGCGCGTCGCAATGCGGACGCTAGAGAAATATCGTGTCAGACCGTGCCGTTAGCAAGGCCTTCCACGCCACGATACGGTGAACGCGTCGAGATACATGTATGATTCGTCTCTTTGCCGCCCTGGCCATACCCCCTGAGATCGGCCGCCCGCTGCAGACTCGCCAGGCGGGCATCGAGGGCGCGCGCTGGCGAAGCCTCGAGGCCCTGCACGTAACGCTACGGTTCTACGGGGAAATCCGCCAGGACGTGGCGCGCGACCTTGACGCCGAACTGATGACCATCACCGGACGTCCCTTCGAGATCGAGCTGGCCGGCGCCGGCTCATTCGCCGATGGCGACGAGATCAACGCCGTCTGGGCCGGCGTGGCCGAGAACGCCGAGCTGCGACGTCTGGCGGAGGCGTGCGAAACTGCCGCGCGCCGGGTCGGGCTGAAGCCAGAGAAGCGCAACTACCGGCCACACGTGACGCTTGCCTACCTGCGCCGCCCAGATCCCGCAGAGGTGGCGGCCTGGATCCAGGGCAATAATCTGCTGCGCTCGCCGCCGATCACCATCGACCGCTTTGGCCTCTACTCCAGCCACATGGGCCGCGAGGGTTCCCACTATCGTCTCGAGGCGGAATACCCTCTTTAGTTCCTCACGCCTGTGCGGCGTAGTCCTTCAGCACGCCCAGCGGCACGATGGCCAGGGTCTCCTCGTGCGTGGCCTCCAGCACCACCTGCGGCGCGGCGCCGGCGTCGAGGGCTTCCTTCCAGCGGGGCGCGCAGAGACACCAGCGATCACCCGGCTTCAGGCCGTCGAAGCCCAGGTCGGGGCGCGGGGTCGACAGGTCGTTGCCGACGCTCTTCGAATAGCTCAGGAACTCGGCGGTCATGACGGCGCAGACCGTGTGCATCCCCACGTCGTGCGGGCCGGTCTCGCAGCAACCATTCCGGAAGAAGCCGGTGACAGGGTCCAGCGAGCACGGAACCAGCTCCTCGCCCAGGACATTGCGGGCGTCGGCGTCGTAGCGGATCGGACGTGTGGCCATGCCCCCATCCTAAACGCTAAGACTCGCGCCTGGCCAATGCGCCGAGGAGCCGTCGTCCACATGTCTCGCGCGTCCCGACCCCGCCGCAGCGTGCTCTACCTGCCGGCGTCCAATTCACGGGCGCTCGAGAAGGCCCGTTCACTGGCCTGTGACACGGTCATCCTCGACCTCGAGGACGCCGTGGCCCCGGACGCCAAGGCCGAGGCGCGCGAAGGTGCGATCGCGGCCGTGAGGGCCGGCGGGTTCGGCGAGCGCGAGGTGGTGATCCGCGCCAATGGCCTGGATACGCCCTGGGGCGCCGACGACCTGGCGGCGGCGGCGAAGGTCCGCCCGGACGCCGTGCTGATCCCCAAGGTCTCGCACCCTGAGGATCTGGCGGTGATCCGCGCCACGCTGGGCGCCGAGTTGCCGATCTGGGCGATGATCGAGACGTGCGCGGCGATGTTCCGGCTGGATGCGCTGGGCGCCGAGTCGGTCAACGTGGGCGTCGAGGCCTGGGTGGTCGGCTCGAACGACCTGGCCAAGGAAATGCGCTGCCAGCTCACGGTCGACCGCGAGCCGCTGATCACGGCGCTCAGTCTCAGCCTGATGGCGGCCCGCGCGCACAGGCTGACGATCATCGACGGCGTGTTCAACGACATCGGCGACGAGGCGGGACTGGCGCGCCAGTGCGCCCAGGCCGCCGCGTTCGGCTTCGACGGCAAGAGCCTGATCCACCCCAGCCAGATCTCCGCCGCCAACGCCGCCTTTACCCCCGATGCATCCGCCGTAGCCTGGGCGCGTACCGTGGTGGGCGCCTTCGAGCAGCCCGAGAGCGCCGGCAAGGGGGTGCTGAAGGTGGATGGACGGATGGTGGAGCGCCTGCACTATGCCGAGGCCAAACGCATGATCGGCGTCGCCGAGGCCATCGCCGCGCGCGAGCCCGCCTGATGCCGCGGGGCGGGCTCATCGTAGCGTTTTCGTGGGCCCTGGGGGCTGCGCCCGCCCTCGCGCAACCCTCGCCGCCCGCCGACGCCATCGACGCCCTGCTGCGACAGAAGGCGGTCGACCCGGATGAGCCCGACACCGCCGCAACCGGGTCGAGAGTCGACCCCGACCCGGTCCTTCCCGGCCAACCACAGCCCTACGTCCCGCAACGTCCGCTGCTGACCGAGCCGGTCTTCATCCACGAGACGGGCAAGAGCCCCGACGGTCCGCCCACCGCGGCCGACCAGGCCTACGACTCACGCCTGCGAGCGTCGGCCGCGGCGGTGCGGGGGTTCCAGGGGCCGATGGAAGGGGCCTGGACCCTCTCAGCGGACGGCCGGGCCCTGTATGCGCTGCAGCTCGTGGACCGCGGCGGCTTCATCGACGGCGCCTGGCGCGACCTGCGGCGGCCGGGCGCCCTTGAGGGCTCGGGCTACATCGATGAGGTACAGCGGACGGGCGGCGACATCACCATCCGCTTCGCCGACGGGATCGTGGCCGTGCTCCGCGCCGCCGACGGGCGCTGGACCGGCCGGCTCACGGAAGCCGGCCGGACCGAAGCGGCGACCCTCGCGCGACGGGCGCCCTAGAGCGATAACGCCCTGCGCGCCGCAGCCACCGCCAGATCCAGCGCTTCTCCAGGGTAGGCCTCCGCGGACCCGACACCCCAGACCGGTCCTGGCCAGGCGGCGTCGTCGGGGCGGCGGCCCACCACGTGGACGTGCAGCTGCGGGGTGATGTTGCCCAGCTGGCCGACATTCAGCTTGGCGACCGGCCGCCCCAGCGCCGCGCCTACGGCGCGCACGGCGACGCCGGCCTGGACCACCTCGGCCATGAGCGCGCCGCGGTCGGCGCCCGTCAGGTCCTCGAGCTCCACGGCGCCGGCGATCCGGGGGATCAGCACGATCCAGGCGTAGCGGAAATCCAGCTGCAGCCGGGCATGACAGAGCGCCAGATCGCCGAGCGCCAGGGAGGTCGGGGGAAAGGCCGGGTGCAACTGAAACATCGCCGCTAGCGCCTGCGGCATTGCAGGATGGCCGTCAACGGGCCGTCGGCAACAGCTTGTCGACGGCGCGAGATTTTCACTTGGGGCGGCGTCCGAACGCCGAACCGACTTCCACTTCGCCTGACGACGCGCTAGAGCGCCCGCGACATCATACAATCGACGGAGCAGTTCCCATGGCGAAGAAGCCCATCCGCGTGGCGGTCACCGGCGCGGCCGGCAACATCGGCTACGCGCTCCTGTTCCGCATCGCCTCGGGCGAAATGCTGGGCAAGGATCAGCCGGTGATCCTGCAACTGCTGGAGATCCCGGTCGAAGGTCCGCAGAAGGCGCTCAAGGGCGTCGCGATGGAACTGGAGGACTGCGCCTTCCCGCTGCTGCAGGACATGGTTCTGACGGGCGACGCCGACGTGGCCTTCAAGGACGCCAACTGGTGCCTTCTGGTGGGCTCCAAGCCCCGCGGTCCCGGCATGGAGCGCGCCGACCTGCTGAAGGACAACGGCAAGATCTTCATCGCCCAGGGCCAGTCGATCGATCGCGTGGCCGCCGACGACGCGCGCATCGCCGTGGTGGGCAACCCCTGCAACACCAACTGCATGATCGCCGCCAGCCAGGCCAAGCGCCTGACGCCCGACCGCTTCACCGCCATGGTGCGCCTGGACGAGAACCGCGGCCGCAACCAGCTGGCCAAGAAAGCCGGCGTGCCGGTGACCGACGTGACCGACCTGTTCATCTACGGCAACCACAGCCCGACGATGTTCGCGGACTTCACCCACGCCAAGATCGGCGGCAAGGCGGTCACCGACGTGATCACCGACCGCGCCTGGCTCGACAACGAGTACCTGCCGGCGGTGGGCAAGCGCGGCGCGGCGATCATCGACGCCCGCGGCGCCAGCTCGGCGGCTTCGGCGGCGGGCGCGCTGATCGATCACGTGCGCGACCTGTCGACCGTGGGCGCGATCCACTCGGTCGCCGTTCCCAGCGAAGGCCGCTACGGCTTCGCCGACGGTGTCTGGGCCGGGATGCCAGTGAAGACCACCGCGCCGGGCGCCTACGAGGTGCTCACGTCGTTCGAGATGGACGACTTCGCCAAGTCGAAGATCAAGATCACCAACGACGAACTCGTCGGCGAGCGCGACACCGTGAAGGACATGCTGGGCTAAGGCCGTCGGGTCGCCCTTCTCTCCTTGCGGGGAAGGGCCGAAGGCTGACGGATGAGGGGTCGCGCGGAGCAGTCCGGCGACCCCTTTCTCGTTTCAGGCCGGGAGGTTTGCGCAACCCCCCGTCCGCCCCGCTCCGCGGGCCACCGTCTTCCGCAAAGGGGGAGACGGCGCACGCGATCAGGCTAGGCCGCCTGGTACAGCGCGAACTCCTCGCCCATCGCCTTCTGCACGGCGGGCCGGGTCATGAGACGGGCCTGATAGGCCTGGATGGCGGGGTAGGGGCTGAAGTCCAGCTTCACGGCCTGGTTCCAGTTGAGCACCGCGGCCAGGTAGGCGTCGGCGACGCTGAAGTCGTCGAGCAGCCAGTCCCGGCCGGTGAGATGGTCGTTGAGATAGGCCAGCCGCGAGGCCGCCGCATCCTTAGCCACCGCCTTGCTCTCGGCCGAAAGGGTGGGCGACAGCAGCGGCGTGAACACCCACTTGTGCAGCTCCGAGCCGATGAAGCTCAGCCACTGCTGTAGCTGGTAGCGGGCGAAGCCGGTGGGGGCGAGACCGGCGTCGGGTCGACGGTCCGCCAGGTAGGGCAGGATGGCGGCGTTCTCGGTCAGGACCGCGCCGTCATCGGTGCGCAGCGCCGGCACCAGGTTCTTCGGATTGATCGCGCGGTAGTCGTCGCCCGAGGCGGTCTTGCCGGTCTTGGTGTCGACGCGGTGGAATGTGGCCGCCTGGCTAGTCTCGTACAGCGTGATCCGGCTGGCCAGAGAGCAGGCGAGCGGCGAGAAATAGATATCCATGGGAACCTCCCGGGGGCTGGGTTGATATTCATACCGTTTCGCACAAAATAGCGGCGGTCAAGGATTCCTTGCGAAATGGTACAAAAAGAGACGAGGCTGCGGGGGAGACCGCGGTCCTTTGACCCCGACGAGGTGCTCGACAAGGCCCGCGCCGTGTTCTGGAACCTGGGCTACGCGGCGACGTCCCTGGACGACCTGGCGACGGCGACCGGACTGAACCGCCCCAGCCTCTATGCGGCGTTCGGCGACAAGCACGCGCTGTACATGGCCGCCCTGGACCGTTCGCGAACCGAGGCCACGACGGCCCTGGGCGCGGCGCTGGCCACCGAGGCGCCGCTGCGCGCGGTGCTGCAGACGATCTTCGACCGCACCGTCGACATCTATCGCCGCGGGGAAGAGGGCCAGCGCGGCTGCTTCCTGGTCGGGACGGCGGTGACGCAGGCGGTTGACGACCCCCAGGCCCGGGCGCTGCTGGCTGCGTTCATCTCCGAAACCGATGGGCTGTTCCGCGCCCGGTTCGAGCGGGACGCCGCGTCGCTCGCGCCAGGGGTGACTCCGGCCGGGGCCGCGCCGATGGCCAGCGGCACGTTCCACACGCTGGCGGTGCGGGCGCGGACAGGCGCCAGCGAGGCCGACCTGAAGGCGATCGCCCACGCCGCGGTGACGATGATCTGCGCGGCCTAGGCGGCCGCCGGCGCGTACTCCGCCATGATGCGCATCATCGCGGTGCGCTGGACGCTGGGCCGCGCGGCCATGCGCTCGAGCCAGCCCAGCAGGGACGAGCCCGCCATCAGCTGGGCGCCCTCGGGCGTGCCGGGGATCATGTCCAGGTGGGCGACGGCGACCAGGTCGGCCAGGCTCACGTTGTCGCCGGTAAAGTAGGCCTGGGCGCCCAACAGCTGCTCCAGCGCCTTCAGGCAGACGCGGCCCGGCTCGATGGCCGCCTGCACCGCCTCCTCGTTTACGGGGATCCCGAAAATCGGGGCCACCACGCGGTTGAAGCCGATGCCTGACGTCAGCGAGGGCATCGCGTACCAGTCCATGATGTTCATCACCTGGCTCATCCGCCCGATCTGCTTGGGGTCGTTGGGCGTGAGCGCCGGGCCATCGAAGGCGGCGTCTATGTAGCGGACGATGGCCTGGGCCTCATACAGCCAGTAGCCGTCGTGCTCGATCACGGGCACGCGACCGAACGGATGGCGCGTCAGATGCTCGGGCTGCTTGTGCTGGCCGGGCGCCATCGGCTGCATGCGCCAGGCGACGCCCTTCTCCTCGCAGGCCAGCAGCGCCATGCGGGCGAAAGGGCTGCCGGGAATGGTGTGGATCACGATAGTCATCGTCGCCTCCCTAAGCGTCTGCAACGCGCTTGAATTCCGCGAGGATCGCGCCCCAGCCGCCAGGGCTGTCGACGCCGGCGCGGGCCGCGGCGCCGTCGACGCCCATGCGCTCGAACCCGCGATGCTCGAAATCGACCCGCGTCTGGCCGTCGGCCTGCGCCGTGAACAGAACCTCCACCTCAGTGAGCAGTTCGGGGTCGTATTGCCATTGCGCGTTCAGTCGCCAGGCCAAGAGCAGCCTTGTCGGCGGCTCCCAGGCCAGCACGTCGCCCCACTCGCATTCCGAGCCGTCGGCGCAGGTCTCATACCAGCGCCCGCCTGTGCGGGGTTCGATGAAGGCCGCCTTCAGCTCGGCCTTGCCGATGTGGTGGCTGCGGGGCCACCAGCGGTCGAAGCCTTCGGTGAAGACCTTGAATGCCGTTTCGGGCGAGGCCCTCACGGTCAGGGTCTTCCTCACCGGCGCGGGCTTGATGGTCTGGCTCACTGGTCGTCGTGCCCTTCCCGCTCGGCGCGCTCGGCCTCGGCGGCGAACGCCGTCAGCGCCTGGTCCCAGAACCGGTCGAACCAGGCCCGGATCTGTCCGAGGCCGTGGGGATCGATCTGGTAGACCCGCCGCGTTCCCTCAGCCCGGTCGGTCACCAACCCGGCCTCCTTCAGCACCTTGAGGTGCTGGCTTACCGCCGGCCGGCTGACCGGCAGCCCATAGGCCAGCTCGCCCACCGCCCGCGGTCCGTCCGACAGGCGCTCGAACACCTGGCGGCGCGTGGGGTCGGAGAGCGCCGCGAAAGCCCGTGCGTTAGTCATAGCTTACCGTAAGCAATCACTAACGATATGTCAAGCCGCGCATGGCGTTGGCGCGTGGCATGGGCGTCAAAGCAGAAGGGCGGCCCTCGCGGAGCCGCCCTTCGTTTCCTGATCTCGCGATCGCCCTACTTCTTGAGCATCTTCCTGATGTCGGCCTGGGTGGCGTTGACGGTCGCCGCCTCGCCCGAGACCGCCAGGCTGGCGGTGTCGACCGCGAAGGTGTCGGCGCCCATCTTGATGGTGGCCGTCGTCTTGCCGTCGGCGCCGGTCTTGACCTCGCTGATCTGACCGATCGTGGCGCCGGTGTTGTCCTTCACGGCCATACCCGTCCTCACGGCGACGTCCGACCCGGCCGCGGTGGCGCTGGCCGCGCCGCTCACGCTGGCCTGGGTGTCGGCCGACTCGGACGGGGCGGCGCCGGCCGGCGGGGTGGCGGAGGTGGTCGGCGGACTTGCCGGATCCGCGGCGGTCCGGCCCGCCTGAGCCAGAGCCGGCGCGGCCGAAAGGGCGAGGGCCGCTGCGGCGGCGAGGGCGATCTTGTGGTTCATTGGTGCATGCTCCCATAGGGACGCCCCCACGCCCGGCATCCGACAACCCGCGGCGGTTTTCATGGTTCCAACAGCCCCGCTGGGTCCCCCTGCGACAGGGTGTCACCGCGGGACGTTGTCCCTGCCGGTGGGTCTCTGTAGGTTGGCGCCTTCGGATACGGGTTGGGCATTAGGGGACGGGCGGCGAACGCATGGACCAGGTCGAGAAACGCACCTTCACGGACGAGGAGGCGCTGAGCTTCCACCGGTATCCCACGCCCGGGAAGATCGGGATCACGGCCACCAAGCCGATGAGCACGCAGCGCGACCTCAGCCTGGCCTATTCGCCGGGCGTCGCGGTGCCCGTCCTGGCGATCGCAAAGGACCCCGAGCTCGCCTACGAATACACCTCCAAGGGCAACCTGGTGGCCGTCATCTCGAACGGCACCGCCATCCTGGGTCTGGGCAACCTGGGCGCCCTGGCGTCGAAGCCGGTGATGGAAGGCAAGGGGGTGCTGTTCAAGCGCTTCGCCGACGTCGACGCCCTGGACGTCGAGATGAGCTGCACCGACCCCGACGAGGTCATCACCGTCGTCAAGAACATCGGCGTCACCTACGGCGGCATCAACCTCGAGGACATCAAGAGCCCCGACTGCTTCCGCATCGAGACCGAGCTGCAGGAGCTGCTCGACATCCCGGTCTTCCACGACGACCAGCACGGCACCGCGATCATCTGCACCGCCGGGCTGATCAACGCCTGCGAGATGACCGGCCGCAAGATCGAGGAAGTGAAGGTCGTCCTGAACGGACCCGGCGCCGCCGGCATCGCCACCCTGGGCCTGATGAAGGCCATGGGCGTCCGCCACGAGAACGTCATCGCCGTCGACCGCAAGGGCGTCCTGTGGCGCGGCCGCCCCGAAGACATGAACCAGTGGAAGTCGGCCCACGCCATCGACACCGACAAGCGCACCCTGGCCGAGGCGCTGGACGGCGCCGACGTGTTCATCGGGGTGTCGGCCAAGGGCGCGCTCAGCCAGGAGCACATCAAGACGATGGCGCCTCAGCCCATCATCTTCGCCATGGCCAACCCCGACCCTGAAATCACGCCGGAAGAGGTCTACGAGGTCCGTCCCGACGCCATCGTGGCCACCGGGCGCTCGGACTATCCGAATCAGGTCAACAACGTCCTGGCCTTCCCCTACCTGTTCCGCGGCGCGCTCGATGTGCGCGCCCGGCGGATCAACATGGAGATGAAGATCGCCTGCGCCCGCGCGCTGGCGGCGCTGGCGCGCGAAGACGTGCCGGACGAGGTGATCGCCGCCTATGGCGGCGCCGCGCTGAAGTTCGGGCCCAAGTACATCATTCCGACCCCGTTCGATCCGCGCCTCCTGTCCTACGTTCCGCCCTTCATCGCCCAGGCGGCCATGGACACGGGGGTTGCGCGCAAACCCATCGAGGACATGGACGCCTACCGCGCCTCGCTGGCGCGCCGCCTCGACCCCACCGCCGCCTTCCTGCAGAAGCTGCAGGGCGCCGTGCTGTCGGGCCCGCGAAAGAAGATCGTCTTCGCCGAGGGCGAGGAGCAGAGCGTCATCCGCGCCGCCTACGCCTTCCAGACTCAGGGCCTGGGTCAGGCGGTGCTGGTGGGCCGCGAGGACCTGGTGCACGAGAACATGCGCGCCGCCGGCCTCGATCCGGCCGAGGCGGGCATCGAGGTGCTGAACGCGCGGATCTCCCACTGGAACGAGGCGGCGGTCGACTACCTCTATGGCCGTCTTCAGCGCGAAGGCTTCCTGCGCCGCGACGTCCAGCGCCTGATCAACCAGGACCGCAACGCGTTCGCCTCGGCGATGGTCGCCCTCGGCCATGCCGACGGGATGGTCACCGGGGTCACCCGCAACTTCGACCAGGTTCTGGAAGAGGTGTTGAACGTCATCGATCCCGCGCCGGACGGCCGGGTCATCGGCATGAGCATCGTGATGGCCAAGGGCCGCACGCTGTTCATCGCCGACACCAACGTCACCGAGATGCCGGTGGCCGAGGAGCTGGTCGAGATCGCCATCGAGGCGGCCCGCGCGGTGAAGACCCTGGGATACGAGCCCAAGGTGGCCTTCATGAGCTACTCCACCTTCGGCAACCCGATGGGCGAGCGCTCGGAACGCGTTCGCCAGGCCGTGGCCATGCTGGACGAGATGGACGGCATCGACTTCGAGTACGAGGGCGAGATGCCGCCCGAGCTGGCGCTGGACCCCACCTCGCGCGGCGCCTATCCCTTCATGCGCCTCACGGGCCCGGCCAACGTGCTGGTCATGCCGGCCATCCACTCCGCCGCGATCTCGACCCAGCTGATCCAGTCCCTGGGCGGCGCCGAGGTGATCGGCCCGATCCTGCTGGGCCTCGACCGGCCGGTGCAGATCTGCCCGCTGGGCGCATCGGTCTCGCGCATCCTGCAGATGGCCACCGTCTGCGCCTACGACCGCCCGCTGGTGGAGCTGGCCGAATGACGCGGGGCGTGACGCTCAGCCACTAGGGTCGCGCGCCTTTCGGGGAGCGGGCGATCCGTCGTCCCTCCCCGGCAGAAGGCGCAGCGGCCATGAACGGTCGAAGTTACAGTCTCGGTATCGACTTCGGGACCACCAACACGGTCCTCTCCCTGGCCGGCGAATCCGGTCCAGCCCACCTGGTGAAGTTCCCGGCGCAAGACGGAGAGCTGTTCGCCTTCCGCTCTTGCCTGTCGTTCTACGCGCCGCCCGATCTTCCGCAGGAGCGCTCGATCGCGGCCGGGCCGTGGGCCATCGAGGCCTATGTGGAAGACCCCGCCGAGACGCGGTTCATCCAGAGCTTCAAGAGCTTCTCGGCGCAGGAAAGCTTCTCCGAGACCCAGATCCTGGGTCGCCGCTACCGCTTCGAGGACCTGCTCTCGACCTTCCTGCTGAAGGTGCGCGACTACGCCGGCGCCGAGCTCGCCACATTGCCCGAGCGGGTGATCGTGGGCCGGCCGGTGAAGTTCGTCGGCGCGGCGCCCAATGAGGCCCTGGCGCTGCGGCGCTACGAGACCGCCTTCCACCGGATGGGCGTGAAGGAGGTGCTCTATGCCTACGAGCCCGTCGGCGCGGCCTTCTTCTTCGCCCGCGAACTGACGCAGGACGCCACCGTTCTGGTCGGCGACTTCGGCGGCGGCACGTCCGACTTCTCGATCATCCGCTTCGAACGTCATGCGGGCGAAGTGCGCGCCATTCCGCTGGGCCGCGCCGGCGTGGGCGTGGCGGGCGACGCCTTCGACTATCGCATCATCGACAACCTGGTCTCGCCCGAGCTGGGCAAGGGCGGCGACTACGGCTCGTTCGGCAAGACCCTGCCCATTCCCTACAAATACTACGCCGCTTTCGCCCGCTGGGATCAGCTGGCCCTGCTGCGCGCCAGCCGGGACATGCGCGAGATCCGCGCCCTCGAGCGCGAGGCCAAGGACCCCGACAAGATCCGACGCCTGATCGAAGTGCTGGACGAGAACTACGGCTATCGCCTCTACCGCGCCGTCTCGAAGCTGAAGGAGGCCCTGTCGCGCGAAGAGGCCGCCGAGTTCCGCTTCGAGGCCGGCTCGATCTCCATCGTCCGCGACGTGCCCCGCGCCACCTTCGAGGGCTGGATCGCCCCCGAGCTCGCGCAGATCGAGACCGCCGTCGACGCCGCGCTCGCCGACGCCAACCTGCCCGCGGAGGGCATCGACCGCATCTTCCTCACCGGCGGTTCGTCACTGGTGCCGGCGGTGCGCGCCATCTTCCATCGCCGTTTCGCCAGCGACCGCATCGAGACCGGCGCCGAGCTGGAATCCATCGCCGCGGGCCTGGCCCTGATGGCGCGGGAACGTGATCTCAGCCGCTGGACGATGCGTTCCTCCTGACCTGACCTTCCCACGTCGTGGGAGGGCAGATCACTTCCTCATCGTCGGGCTGTCGAAGTCGAGCTGGTCGGCGGGGATCACTTCCAGTGTCGGCAGCCTGGCCTTCAGGGCCGGGGCGAAGGTCTTGCCGTCGCCGGCGACCACCACGCTCATCTGCGCCGGATCGAAGACCCGCTTGGTGAAGGCCTGCACCTGAGCGGCGTCCACCGCTTCGACCTTGGCGGTGTACCTGCCCACCTCGTCCAGGGGCACGCCGTACAGCGCATAGTCGCCCAGGATGTCGGCCAGGCCGCCCGAGGTGGCCAGTTCGCGGCCGTAGTCGCCCACCAGCACCGACTTGCGGGCCTTCAGCTCGTCAGGCCCGGCCGGCGCGGCGGCCAGCTTGGTCAGCTCGGCGTTGATCAGGTCCAGCACCTCGGCCGCCGACTCGTTCTTGGTCTGAGCGCTGGCCCGGAACGAGCCCGTGGTGCGCGCCGTCGAGAGCGTGGCGCGGGCGCCGTAGGACAGGCCGCGCTTGATGCGGATCTCCTGATTCAGACGCGCCGAGTAGCCGCCGCCCAGAACGGTCGCCGCCACGATGCCCGGGTAGTAGTCGGGATCGTTGCGGGCGATCGCCGGCTTCATGACGTTGACCGACGCCTGGCCGGTGCCGGGAATGTCGATGGCCACCGCGCGCGGCTTGCCCGAGGGCGAGATCGTGGGCGCCGGGGCGAGCGGGGCCGCGGGTTTCTTCCAGTCGCCAAACGCCTGCCGCGCAAGGGCAAAACCATCCTCGGCCGAGATGTCGCCGGTCAGCACCAGCACCGCATTGTCGGGCCGGAACCAGGTGGCGTGCAGCTTGGCCAGATCGGCCGGCTTCAGCCGCGCCAGCGACGCGGGCGTGCCCGCCGCCACGTGCCCGAACGGGGTGCCGCCGAACACCACCGGCGCGGCGGCGAAGCCTGCGACCGAGCCCGGCTGCTGGTAGGCCACCCGCAGGCCGTCCAGCGCCTGCTCGCGCTGACGATCCAGTTCTTCGCCGGCAAAGGCGGGGTTCCTGGCCACATCGGCCATGATCGCCATGGCCGCCTTCAGCTTGTCGGGCATGACGTTGAGCGTCACCGACGAGGTCTCCAACCCGCCGCCCGAGCTCAGCGAACCCCCCAGGCTCTCGATCTGGCTGGCGATCTGCTGGGCTGAACGGGTCTTGGTGCCTTCGGTCAGCATGCCGGCCATCATGTTGGCGGCGCCGGCCAGCCCCTGCGGATCGGCCCAGGCGCCCGCCTTCACCGTCAGGTCGGCGGTCACCAGCGGCAGGTCGGACGAGCGCGCCACGATCACCCGCAGGCCGTTCGGCAGCGTCGTCTCGGCGGGCTTGGGCAGCACCGGCTGCACCGGCTCGGCGATGCCCGGCGGCTTCACCCGTTCGGCCTCGGGGGCCAGGGTGAAGACCGGACCGTCGTAGGTGGCTACCTGTTTTGGAGGGGCGGGCTGGGCGGCCTGGGCCTCGCCCTTGGGCCGCTCGCTCTCGGGCCGGTAGCGGATGGTCATCCGCCGGTGCTCGGCCAGGTACTTCCTCGCCACCCGCTGGACATCGGCGGCCGTCACCGCCTGCAGTTCGGCCAGCTCGGTGTTCACCGCGGCCGCATCGCCGTCGACGATCAAGGCATAGCCCAGGGCGCTGCCGCGGCCCTCGATGGTCTCGCGCTCGCGCAGCGCTGAAGCCAGCAGCTCGTTCTTGGCCTCGCTGAGTTCGGCGTCCGACGGCGGGGCGTCGCGAAGGCGCTTCACCTCGGCCAGCAAGGCGGCTTCACCCTCGGCCAGGGTCTTGCCGTTCGACATGATGGCGCCCACCAGCACCATGCCCGGATCCTGCGGCAGGTCGGCCTGGCTGAAGGCCTCCACCGCGATCTGCTTGTCGTAGACGAGGCTGTTGTAGAGGCGCGACGACTTGCCGGCCGACAGGATGGCGTCCAGCACCTTCAGCGCCGGCGCATCGGGGTCCGAGGCCGCCGCCCCCTGCCACGACAGCACGACGGCCGGCAGCGGGACGTTGGGGCCATAACCCTCGAAGACGCCGGGTTTCGTGCGCGGCGGCTCCTTCACCGTCACCCGGGGCAGCGGTTGGTCAGGCTTCTTGAGCGGCCCGAAATACCTGTCGACCCAGGCGTTCAGCTGGGCCTCGTCGAAGTTGCCCACGACCACCAGCGCGGCGTTGTCGGGGCGGTAGTAGGTGCGGTGGAAAGCGCGCACGTCGTCGACGGTGGCGGCGTCCAGCTCCTCGATCGAGCCGATGCCGGGGCGCTTGTAGGGGTGGACCGTATAACTGGCCTGGGGCAGGTACAGCGCCATCAGCCGTCCATACGGCGAGGCCAGGACACGCTGGCGCAGCTCCTCCTTGACCACGTCGCGCTCGGACTTGAAGACGGCTTCGTCGACCACCAGCGTGCTCATCCGGTCGGCCTCGGCCCAGATCAGCCGCTCGAGATGATTGGCGGGCACGACCTCGTAGTAGTCGGTGAAATCGTCGGCCGTTGAGGCGTTGTTGAAGCCGCCCACGTCCTCGGTCATCCGGTCGAAGGTCTCGGCCGGCATGTTCCGCGTGGCCTTGAACATCAGGTGTTCGAACAGGTGCGCGAATCCGGAGCGGCCCTCGGGGTCATCCTTCGAACCCACGCCGTACCAGACCTGCACCGAGACGTTCGGCGTCGACCGATCGACCGAGGCGAACACCTTCAGGCCGTTGGGCAGCGTGCGCTGGGTGAACTTGATGGGCGGAACCTCGGCGGCGGCCGCAGGCAGCGCAACGACGGCCGGGGCGAGGGCGGAGGTCGCAAGAAGCAGCGCCAGGCCGGCGGCGCGAACGGTACGAAGCATGGGGCATCCCGATTGGGGCTAGGTGGGGGAGTCCATAGCACCCAACCGGGACGCAGGAAGCTTACGAGGCTGTCATCTGGGGAACCCCGTAAGCTGGGGGGCGCTTCAGGCGGCCTTCTGCTGGCGCATGTAGGCCAACATGGTGTCGAAGGCGGCGTAGGTGGGGACGTACGATGGCCGCGCCTGCATCCGGGCGATCCACGCCTGGATGTTCGGATAGGGCGAGAAGTCGTAGTTCGCGAGGCCGCCCAACAGGACGAACGACAGGCCGAGATAGTCGGCGAGAGTCACCTGGTCGCCGCAGACATAGGGCTGGCCGGCCAGCATCGAGCGGTCCAGCACCGTCAGCCAGCGCGGGCAGTGCTCGCGACCATAGGCCATCAGGTCGGCGTACTGGCCCGGCGTCATGTCGTGTGGCACGCCGATGTGCGGATAGCAGACCATCACGCAGAAGGTCTCGTGGAACTGGGTTGCGAACCACGACAACGCCTCGTCCACCTTCATCTGGCCCTTCAGGCTCTCGGGGTAGGCCGTCGAGTGGGCGCGGATGGCGAGGTACTTCAGGATCGCGATCGACTCACCCAGCCTGAAGTCGCCGTCGACCAGGAAGGGCACGATGCCGTTCGGATTCAGCGCCAGATACTCAGGGTCCTGGTGGCCGCCGGCCATCAGGTCGACCTTCACGATCTCCACGTCGAGGCCCTGGTCGGCGATGAACATCAGCACGGGCCGGGACGTCGTCGAGATCGGGTCGCAGTAAAGCTTCATAGACACACACCTTTTTTGCAGTTCGGAGCCGTTGGGGCGGCCCTCTTCCTCGGGGGACGGCGGAGATACGGGCGAAAGGCGCCGCTGGGTCATCAGCGCTCTTGCAGGTTGGCTCTGCGCAACCGCAGAATGAGACCATGTTCGATTGGAATGACCTGAAGGCGTTCCTGGCGGTGGCGCGCGGCGGCTCGACGCTCGCGGCGTCCAAGGCGCTGGGCGTCAACCAGACCACGGTGGCGCGACGGATCGAGAGCCTGGAGCACGATCTGGGCTTCAAGCTGTTCGAGCGTGGCCAGACCGGCAGCCGCCTGACCGAGGCCGGCGAGGGGCTGATTTCCGAGGCCGAGAACGTCGAGCGGGCGGCGATCCGCTTCGCCAACCAGGCCGCGATCCAGATGCGCGGCGTTTCGGGCGCGCTGCGGCTCACCACCAACGAGCTGGTGGCCAACACCATGGTCATCCCGGCCCTCGTCGAGTTCCGCAAGGTGCATCCGGACGTCCAGGTGGATCTGGTGATCACCGACCGCGCGCTCGACCTGCAGAGCGGCGAAGCCGACCTGGCGATCCGCACCGGCAAGGCGCTGGCCGAGTCCGACCTGGTGGCCCGCAAGGTCGCCGACCACGACATGGCCCTGTACTGCAGCCGCGACTATGCCGCCCGCCGCGGCGTGCCTTCTTCGCCCGATGATCTGGCCGACCACGACCTCATCGACGTCTCGATGGAGATGGGCGAGATTCCAGGCGCGACGTGGATGATGCGGCACTCGGGCGGCAAGCCGCCGATCACCCGGTCCAACAGCATGGGCAGCCTGGTGCACGCGGTGAAGGCGGGCCTGGGCATCGGGGCGCTGCCGTGCACGATCGCCGATCCCGATCGGGACCTGCTGCGCTGCTCGGACTGCATCGAAGAAGCGCGGGCCAGTTCGTGGATCGTCACCCGCCGCGACCTGAAGGACACTCCGCGGGTGCGCGCCTTCATCGACTTCATGGCGCCCCACATCCAGCAGGTGGTCCGCCAGACCGAGGAACGCGGCCGCCTGCGCCTCGCCGAGGAAGCGGCCACCGTCGTCCCGTTCCCGACGAAGAACGCGAGCTAGGCGCCCGCGACCGCGTCCATGAAGTCCGCAAGGGTTACGTCCAGCTCGGTGACGCCGTCGGCGTCGTGCGTGGCCAACAGGACTTCGACTCGGTTGTAGACGTTGAACCACTCCGGATGGTGGTCCAGCTGTTCGGCCCGAATGGCGACCCGGGTCATGAAGCCGAACGCCTCGTTGAAGTCCTTGAAGCGGAACGTCTTCTGGATGGCGTCGCGGTCCCCTTCGGGACGGCTCCAGCCTGACAGCCGGGGCAGCGCCGCCTCGGCCCCGATCCGCGTCGGCCGGGTCACGCGGACGCCTCCACGTCGAATGTCAGGCCCGTGATCGCGGCCAGCTCGCCCAGAGTCTGGTCGACGCCGATCACCTTGATCGCCTTCATGCCCAGGCCCGCCGCCGGCTTGCAGTTGATGCCGAGGTCGTCGAGGTAGACGCACACGTCCGGTTGCACGGCCAGAATATCGCACATCATCAGGTAGATGCGCGGATCGGGCTTGCGCACGCCGGCCTTGCTGCTCTCGATGATGGCGTCGAACAGGGGCATCACCTGGCCCATGGCGCCGGCGGCCTTCTGGGCCCCGTCCTGGCCGGGCGAGTGCTCCGAGACCACGTTGTTGGTGATGCAGCCCACCTTGAACCCGGCCGCCTTGCACGCTTTCAGCGCCGTCACCATCCGCGGCCGCAGCTCGCCCGACAGGCGCGGCAGCACATCGGCGCCGCGGATCGGGTGGCCCAGCGCCGTGGATTCCTCGAGGAACAGCCGGTCGAACTCGGCCGCGCCGATCTCGTTGCGCTCGAACAGCGCCCACGCGTTGGTGTCGGGATTGGTGGCGTTCACCGTCCGGATCAGGTCTTTCGGCACGCCGCGTTCCGCCTCCAGCCGGTTGAAGGCCTCGAAGGGCGAGGAGGTGAAGACCCCGCCGAAATCCCAGATCACCGCCTCGATGCCCACTACGCCGCTCCTGCACATGTTCTTGAGCCGCCGGACGCTAGAGAGACGCAATCGGACGTGCAAGTAAGGCCGATGATGCCCTACCGGTTTCCGCGCCCGGCGCGCCTCGCCCTGTTCGCCCTCGCCGCCGCCATATTGATGGTGCTGTGCGTCGTGCCGCAGCAGGACCTCCCCGATGCGCCCGCCGGCGACCGCGTGCATCACCTGGTCGCCTGGTTCGTGCTGACCCTGACCGGCTACGTCCTGGCGCCCAACCGCCGGATCGCCATCCCGGCCTTCGCCCTGGCCTATGGCGTCCTGATCGAGGTGGTCCAGCGGCTGACCCCCACAGGCCGCCATGGCGAGTGGCAGGACTTCGTCGCCGACGCGCTAGGCGTGGCGCTGGCCGTGCTCGTCTTCCCGCTGGTCCGTAGGCTCTCGGCGAGGGTCATCGACGCCGTCTAGGCAGCCGATTATGGTCCGCGCCATGTCCGAAGCGCCGAAGCCTTACCTCTACCTCGCCGTGCCCTGCTATGGCGGAAACCTGAACCTCTTCTTCGTCCGCTCGATGCTGGCGCTGCAGGAGGCCTGCCGCGAGAAGGGCATCGGCCTCCACATCGACCTGATGGGCGGCGACGCCCTGATCACCCGCGCGCGCTCCCGCTTGGCCGCCCAGTTCCTGGCGCACGGCGAGGCGACGCACCTGCTGTTCATCGACGCCGACATCGGCTTCCTGCCGCAGAACGTCTTCCGCCTGCTCGAGGCGAAGAAGGAGGTGATCGCCGCTGTCTGTCCGCTCAAGAGCATCGACTGGGAGAAGACCCGCGCCGCCGTCCAGCGCGGCGTGGCCGACCTGCAGGCCGCCTCGATCGGCTATGTCGTCCGCTTCCTGCCCACGGCCGACAAGAGCGTGCAGGTCGAGAACGGCTTCGCGAAGGTGGCCTACGGCGGCACTGGGTTCCTGATGATTGAGCGGGCGGCGATGCAGCGGATCTGCGACGCCCATCCTGAGCTGCGCGCCAAGATGGGCGACATGGGCGACAAGCTGGCGCCCGAGGCGGTGATGGTGTTCGACACCATGGTCGAGCCCGAGACGGGCCAATACCTGTCGGAAGACTACGCCTTCTGCCGCCGCTGGCGGGACCTGGGCGGCGAGATCTGGGCCGATTTCGAGGCGCGCCTGACCCACGTGGGCCACGCCGCCTACACCGGCAGCCTCATGGAGGCGTTGATCGCAGGCATGCCGCCGCCGCCCGCCGTCAACGCCTGATCCGCTACTCGGCGGGAGTGGCGGCGATCACGCCGGGCGGATCCTTGACGGGCGCGGACGCGGGCGCCGAGCCGGTGGCCGCGCGTCGCGCCATCAGCGCCGCGCGCGTGACCTCGTAGCTGTCGCGGCTGATGTTGTAGCGGGCGTAGCAGATGGCCGCGATCAGGCCGGGAACCGCCGCGAGCACGCCGTCCCAGAGCACCAGCTTGAAGAGGACGTCGCCGGCGACCGCGCCCGGCGTCGCCTTCTCGGGGAAGGCCACCACCAGCAGGACGAAGCCGGCCAGGAGCGAACCGATGGCCTGGTCGATCTTCGCGGCCAGGGCGCGGGTGGAATACAGGATACCCTCCTGGCGGACGCCGAACCGCAGCTCGTTCTCGTCGGCGATGTCCGCCAGCGCCGACATGGCGCCGATCTGCAGCACGCTGAGGGCGCCGTACGACAGGGCCGACCAGGCGATCAGCATCATCAGCAGGTTGGGCGTCTGGGGCGTGAGGACGCCCATCATGCCGGCCACCAGGGGCGCTGCGGTCGTAATGGAATAGGCGACGGCGCCCCAGACCATGGTCCCGCGCTTGTCGAACTTGCCGTGCATCTTGGCCGCGAAGGCGAAGGCCGTGGCGTATCCGACGAAGCTTCCGATCACGAACCAGCGGAGCTGCTCGCTGCTCAGGCCCCAATAGAAGGTGGCCGTGTAGAGCCGCAGCCCTTCCTTCAGCCCCAGCATCATCGACAGGAAGAAGATCCCGACCAGCAGCCAGACGTAGTTCCGGTTCCGCAGCGCCTTCCAGATGTCGGAGAAGAACGCGCCGGCGCTGAACTTTTTCACGTCCGGCCCCGGCTGCGGCAGGAACGGAATGCGGTCGCGGGTGAACCAGGCCGACGCGAACAGCACCACGACGATGGTCACCGCCATGGTCAGAGCGAAGAGGGGCCAGGGCTCAGGATTGAGCAGGCCGCGCGGATACGCCGGCGTCGAGGGGAAGAAGTAGCTGTAGGCGACCCATGACATGGCCGAACCGCCGGCCCAGGTGAAGAAGCTGTTGTAGGCCATCACCTTGGAGCGCTCGATGTAGTTCGGCGACAGCTCGGCGCCCAACGCCAGGTGCGGCGTGTGGAAGAACGTCATCACCTGGCGAAGCAGCGACACGAAGATCCCGCACCATACCGTGAGGGCCAGCGGGCTCAGACCCTCGGGGGGGTTGAAGATGCCATAGAAACTGAGCGCGATCGGGATGGGCGCCGCGTACATCCACGGGTGTCGGCGGCCCAACTTGGAGTTCCGGGTGCGGTCGGACCACGACCCCACCAGGGGCTCGGTGAGGCCGTCCAGAACCAGGCTGATCGAGATGGCGATCCCGATCCAGTGCGCCGGCACGCCCAGGATCTGGTTGTAGTAGATGAGCGCGAAGCTCGAGACCGCATAGAGCGCGATGATCTCGGCGGCGCTGCCGATCCCGAAGGCCAGTTTCGTACGAAGCGGAAGACGGTCCGCCGCGCCGGGCGCGGTTTGGCTCATCTACGGTATCCTCCCGGCGCGCTCTCGGGGGCGCGCTCAAGGGATCAGACTGAACCCAGGACTTTCGACCCGTCAATCGCGGCGTACCGAATCTTCGAGATCGAGACAGGATCCCGGGCGTCCTGTCTCCCACCTGACGTTTAACCCCAAACCCTGCTAGATGTGGGATCAACGCACCCGATGCCGTCGATCCGGCGCAAGGTCATCCCTCCATTTCCCGGACAGCCGCGATTTCCATGCCTCCGATTCAGTCCGCCGCGCTTCCCGGTCACAATCGCGGCGCCCAGCGCGAGATCGAGATCCTCGACCTTATCGACGCGCGCCTGCGCTGGCTGGCGACGTGGACCATTCATAACGCCAACCACAACCGTGAAAGCCGCGACGGTCTGAAGGTCGGCGGCCACCAGGCGTCGTGCGCCTCGATGACCTCGATCATGACCGCGCTCTACTTCCATGCGCTGAAGCCGGAAGACCGGGTGGCCGTGAAGCCGCACGCCAGCCCCGTCTTCCACGCCGCCCAATACCTGATGGGCCGCCAGACCCGCGAGCAGCTGGAGGCCTTCCGCAGCTTCGGGGGCGCCCAGTCGTATCCGTCGCGGACCAAGGACAAGGACGACGTCGACTTCTCCACCGGCTCGGTCGGCCTGGGCGTGGCGATCACCGCCTTCGCCTCGCTGATGCAGGACTACCTGTCGGGTCACGGCTGGCTGGCGGATGACCGGCGCGGTCGGTTCGTGGCCACGCTGGGCGACGCCGAGCTCGACGAGGGCAACATCTACGAGTGCCTGATCGAGGCCTACAAGCACGACATCCGGAACTGCTGGTGGATCGTAGACTACAACCGGCAAAGCCTGGACGCGACCACCGCCGACAGGATGTTCGATCGCTTCGACGACATCTTCGAGACCGCGGGCTGGCGGGTCGTGACGCTGAAGTGGGGCAAGGCCCAGATGCGCGCCTTCGCCCGTCCCGGCGGCAAGGCGCTGCGGGACTGGATCGAAGCCTGTCCCAACGCCGACTTCGCCGCGCTCACCTATCGGGGCGGCGCGGCCTGGCGCGAGCGGCTGATGGCCGACATCGGTCGCGGCGCGGGCGTGCGGGCGCTGCTGGAAAGCTTCTCTGACGACGACCTGCACCAGCTGATGATCGGCCTGGGCGGCCACTGCATCGAGACGCTGACCGAAGCGTTCGACGCTGCGCAGGACGACACGCCCACCCTCTTCATCGCCTACACCGTCAAGGGCTTCGGCCTGCCGCTGCAGGGTCACAAGGACAACCACGCCGGCCTGATGACCCCCACCCAGGTGGAGACCCTGCGCGTCGCGATGGGCGTGCCAGAGGGCCGGGAGTGGGAGCCGCTGGCCGGATTGTCCTCCGACGAAGCCGCCGAGGTCCGCGCCTTCGTCGAAGCGGCGCCATTCGCCCGGCCCGCACAGCGCAGACACACCGCGCCGGCCGTGCCCGTACCGTCCCGCGTCGAGTTCCCCAGCCCCGACGGCGCCGAGCAATCCACGCAAGCTGCCTTCGGCCGCATCCTGCTGGACCTCGCCAAGAGCGGCCATCCGATCGCCGACCGCATCGTCACCACCAGCCCCGACGTCACGGTCTCCACCAACCTGGGTGGCTTCGTGAACCAGCGCGGCCTGTTCCGCCGCCGCGAGACGGCCGACGTGTTCCGCGACGCCAAGATCCCCTCGCCGCAGCGCTGGGCGGGCAAGGCGGCGGGCCAGCACGTCGAGCTGGGCATCGCCGAGCACAACCTTTTCCTGAACCTCGCGGCCTTCGGTCTCTCTGCCCCGCTGTACGGTGAACGCCTGCTGCCGATCGGGACGGTCTACGACCCCTTCATCAGCCGCGGCCTCGATGCCCTGAACTACGCCTGCTACCAAGACGCCCGCTTCATGCTGGTGGCGACGCCATCGGGTCTGACGCTGGGCCCCGAGGGTGGCGCGCACCAGTCGATCTACACGCCGCTGATCGGCATCGGCCAGCCCGGCCTGACCTACTTCGAGCCAGCCTTCGTGGACGAGCTCAGCGAGGTCATGCGTTGGTCCTTCCAGCACATGCAGGCCGATGACGGCGGCTCGGTCTACCTGCGGCTCACCACGCGCACCCTGGCGCAGGTCGAGCGGACCAGTGACGACTGGCGCGAGGACGCGCTGAAGGGCGGCTACTGGCTGAAGGCGCCAGGCGCGGGCGCTGACGCCGCCATCGCCTTCTGCGGCGCCGTCGCCCCCGAGGTGCTGGCCGCCGCCGAAGCGCTGGCCGACGACATACCCGGCCTGGGCGTCCTGAACGTGGTCTCGCCCGGCCTTCTCCACCGCGACTGGATGGCCAGCCGCCGCAGCCGCTGGAACGGCCAGGGCCGCCGCGAAAGTCACGCCGAAGCCCTGCTGGGCCGGCTCGCCCCCGGCGCCGGCTTCGTCACCGTGGTCGACGGCTCGCCCGCGACGCTGTCGTGGCTGGGCGGGGTGAGGGGCCAGCGCGTGTCGTCTCTCGGACTCGACAGCTTCGGCCAGGTCGGCGACCTGCCGGACCTCTACCGCCACTACGGCCTGGACGTGGACGCCATCGTCGACGCCTGCGCGGAGTTGTTTCTGTAGAGCCGCCGGCGGCGTTGGGACTACCCCAGCGCCCGGTCCAGATCCGCGATCAGGTCGTCGACGTTCTCCACGCCCACCGATAGGCGGATCAGACCGTCGGCGATGCCGATGCGGGCGCGGGTTTCGGCCGGGATCGACGCGTGGGTCATGATCGCCGGGTGTTCAATGAGGCTTTCCACGCCGCCCAGGCTCTCGGCCAGGGTGAACAGCTGCGTCCGTTCCAGCATCTCGCGCGTCCCGGACAGGTCGCGGTCGAGGACGGCGGTGATCATGCCGCCGGGCGCCGCCATCTGCTTCCTGGCCAGCGCATGCTGCGGGTGGCTCTTGAGCCCCGGGTAGATCACCCGGGCCACGTCCTTGCGCGCCTCAAGCCATTCCGCGATCACCTGGGCGTTCTCGCAGTGGCGCTCCATCCGGAGCGCCAGCGTCTTCATGCCCCGGAGCGTCAGGTAGCTGTCGAACGGGGAGGCCACCGAGCCGATGGCGTTCTGCAGGAACGTGAGCTGGTCGCGCAGGCCCGCGTTGTCGCCCACCACCAGTGCGCCGCCAACCACATCGGAGTGGCCGCCGATGTACTTGGTGGTCGAGTGCATCACCACGTCGAAGCCCAGCTCGAGCGGGCGCTGCACGTAGGGGCTGGCGAAGGTGTTGTCGGCCGCCGCGATCAGGCCGCGCTTGCGGCAGAGCGCCGCGATGGCTTCCAGATCGGCCAGCCGCAGCATCGGGTTGGTGGGCGTCTCCACCCAGACCATCTTCGTCCGGGGCTGAATCGCCGCCTCGACAGCCGCCAGGTCCGACAGGTCGACATAGGTCACCTGCAGGTTCTGGGTCCGGGTGCGCACCTTGTCGAACAGCCGGAACGAGCCGCCGTAGAGGTCTTCGCTGGCGATGATGTGGTCGCCCGCGTCCAACACCTCCAGAAGCGTGGCGATCGCCGCCAGACCCGAGGCGAAGGCATAGCCCTTCGTTCCGCTCTCCAGGTCGGCGATACCGCGTTCCAGCGCGAAGCGGGTCGGGTTCTGGCTGCGCGAGTACTCGAAGCCGCTGTGCACGCCCGGCGAGGTCTGCGCGTAGGTGGACGTCGCATAGATCGGCACCATCACCGCGCCGGTGGTGGGGTCGTGCTCCTGGCCGCCATGGATCGCTCGGGTGGCGAACTCCAGGCGGTTCTTCCCGTGGGAGTTTTCGTCTTTCACGCCGCGCGCCTCAGATAATTGATCAGGTCGATGCGGGTGATCAGGCCCAGGAACTCCTTGCCCTCCATCACGATCGCGACCTCGTCCCGCTCGAATATGGGGATCAGGGCGTCCAACTGCTCGCCGACCTGCAGGGTATGCAGCTTCGCGGTCATGGCGGTGGAGACCGGCTGCTTGAACCGCTGGTTCTGGTTGCGGTCCTCGACGGCCTCCAGCAGGTCGCTCTCGTCGATCAGGCCGATCAGGCGGCCGTCGTCCAGCACCGGAAGCTGGCTGACGTCAGCGGCGCGCATGCGATTGTAGGCGGTGAGCAACGCATCGCCGGGCCCGACCGTCACCGTGTCGCCGGCGCGCGCGATCAGGTCGCGCAGGTCGCCGTGCAGCTTGCGGTCGACCAGCCCCTGCTCGACGACCCAGCTGTCGTTGTAGACCTTCGACAGGTAGCGGCTGCCGGTGTCGCAGACGAGGGTCACCACGCGCTTGGGCTCGGTCTGGTCGCGGCAATACCGCAGCGCCGCGGCCAGCAAGGTGCCCGATGACGAGCCCCCAAGGATGCCGGCCTTGGTCAGCAGCATCCGCGCGCTGGCGATGCTCTCGCTGTCGGGGATCTCGTAGGCCTTCGCCACCAGCGCCAGGTCGCAGTTGTCGGGAATGAAGTCCTCGCCGATGCCTTCCACGACCCACGAGCCGGGTTCAATCTTCTCTCCCCGCTCCACCAGGGGGGCCAGGATCGAGCCAACGGGGTCGGCGAGAACCATCTTCGTCTTCGGGGAGGCCTTGGCGAAGAACCGGCCCAGCCCCGTCAGCGTGCCGCCCGATCCCACGCCCACAACCACGGCGTCGAGGTCGCCGACCATCTGCTCGAGGATCTCGGGGCCCGTCGTCGTCTCGTGCGCGAGCGGGTTCGCGGGGTTCGAGAACTGGTTGATGTACACCGCGTTGTTCAGCTTGGCCGCAATGGCTGCGGCCATGTCCTGGTAGTACTCGGGATGGCCCTTGCCGACGTCGCTGCGGGTGATGCGCACATCGACGCCCATGGCGCGCAGGTGCTGGATCTTCTCCCGCGCCATCTTGTCGGGCACCACCAGCAACAGCTTGTAGCCCTTCAGGACGCCCACCTGCGCCAAGCCCAGGCCGGTGTTTCCGGCGGTGGCCTCGACGATGGTGCCGCCCGGCTTCAGGGATCCGTCCTTCTCGGCCGCTTCGATCATCGACAGCGCGATGCGATCCTTGATCGATCCGCCGGGGTTGGCGCTCTCCAGCTTCACGAACAGGCGGCAGGGGCCAGTGTCGAAACCGGTCAGTTCAACCATCGGCGTGCGGCCGATCAGGTCCAGGGTGGTGTCCGCCGGCGGCGGCAGGGGCAGCTTGGTCAAGCGATCTTCCTGATTCAGATGGGATGCATATTGCGCGTTGTCGACCCAAAGGGAAACGGACAACCCAATTCTCCCTCCCATGGGGCAAGATCAGTCCAGCGCCGGAGGAGCCTTGCCGCGTCCCCTGCGGAGCGCCGGGGGCGGTCTTTGAAGCTTCTGGCGGCACGCTCCCATGAAACGCCGCCGGGAGCCGACGCGTTGCGCCGCCCAGCCCGTGGCGGTGGGCGCCATGGGCCGGAAGTCTCTCTGTAACCGTTCCGTACGTAGCCTCCGGCTTTCGCGCGGCTAGTATGGCGCCGCTCTTCGTCAGTGGTTCGGAGTCCGGCCCTTGAAACAGTACCTCGTCCTGGCCGCCTGCGCGGTCGCCCTCGTCGGTTGCCAGCAGCAGAAGCCGGGCGCCAAGGCGCTCGCCGACGCCAAATTCAACAGCGACCTGCCCATGAGCGAATTCATGGGGCATTTCGTCGACCCCGCGGCCTTCATGTACTGGAAGAACTCGGGGACCGTGGTCGACGAGAAGGGCGAGCACGACCTGACGCCCACCACCGACGAGGGCTGGGACGTCCTGGTCACGGGCGCGACCATGCTGGTGGAAGCTGGGAACGTGTTGCAGCTGCCGGGTCGCGTCCGCGCGCCCGAGGCCGACTGGAACAAGTACGCCCAGATGCTGAGCGAGCGCGCGATGATCGCCCGCGCCGCGGCCGAGAAGCACGACAAGGCCGCCGTCTTCGAGGAGGGGGCCAAGGTCTACGAGGTCTGCGTGGCCTGCCACGAGCAGTTCGTCATCCAGCCCGACATCAAGGCGAACGGTCCCGCGAAGGGCGATCCGCTGCCCGAGGTTCAGGGGAAGAAATAGTCGACCCTAGCGCCCGCGGCCGACGCAGTGGCCGTGGGGTCCGCCGATCCTGTCCAGGGGACGGCCGGCGCTCATCTCCTCCAGGTCGCAGCGCTGGCGATCGATCGGGCCGGCAAACGCGCCCGCGCCGTAGGGGTAGTGGCCATACGGCCCGCCGCTCCGGCCATATCGGGTGTCCTCGAACGCCAGGCTGAGACGTCCCGTCTCACCCAAAGGCATGTCGGTGCGCACATAGACGCTGCGGTAGCCGCCCGTGCCGACGCCCACCGACACCTCCCCGTGCACCTTCCGGTCGTCGCGCGCCACCACACCGCTCACCTCGCCAGGCTCGGCCACCGAGGCGGCCGGCGAGCTGCGGATGAAGGCGTCGATCTGGTCCGACGTGGAGACGGGCGCTGCCGTCGCAGACGCGGTCGCCACAGGTTCTTCGTCAGCGAGCGCCGGCGAGGCGATCAGGGCGGCGCCCAAGATCAGGCAGGGGGCGAAAGCGACGCGCATGCGGAACTCCTTGTCCCGCCATCACACGCGGCAAATGCGGCGAACGTATTGCAGGCTTAAGGCGCCGGGCGCGCCTGGGCGGCCGGCACGTTGGCGACGATGCCGGCCTCGTTGCCGGGCTGGCCTGATGGGATCAACTCGTAGAATCCCGCCAGCCGCAGCCTCACCACCACCGGCTTCTCACTGGAGTTGGAGAACTGCCAGCCCTGGATGCCGTCGAACGGCGAGGTGAGCGCCCCCTGCTGCTTCAGCCCGAACGCCTGCTTCCAGGTCGAGACGGCCATCGCTTCGCCGGGCTTCGGGGTCGTGTGGCCGTGCTGATCGAAACGGAAGTCGCGCGGCTCGGACGTCCCGATGACCTCCCAGGCATAGATCAGGGTGGCGTCCTTCTTCATCCGGACCTTGTACTCGAGCTCTGACCTGTCGGCGCCGGCCATGAAGTCACCCAGCGGGATCTCGATCACGTCGGTGCGGAACGGCGTGTCGTATTCCCGGGCCCTCGCCGCGCCGGCGGTCGTGTCGACCGTCTGGTCCTCCGGGGCCCACAGCCGCGACAGTCCCGAGAGCTTGCCGACGCCCAGCGGGTCACGGTTGAACTCGGCTGGCAGGATGGCGCCCAGCACGATCAACACGGCCAGCAACAGCGCGCCCAGGGCGGCCAGGATCAGGCGCCCTCTGGCCATAGGACGGGTGGGTTGCTCGTTCGCGCTCATGAGACCGCTCCGCCGAAGAGGTAGCCGGCCAGCTGTTCGCCCGCGAGGACAAAGCCGGCCAGCATCAAGAGGATGTTCGCCCCCGCCGCCGTGCGCTCGAAGGCCGGCGTCCGCCGCCAGACCGTCATGGCCGCCAGGATCAGGCTCAGCGCCAACACCTGCCCGATCTCGACGCCGACGTTGAACGACACCAGATTCACCAGCAGCCCCTCCGGGTTCAGGTTGAGCGCCTGAAGCTTGGTGGCGAGCCCGAAGCCGTGGATGAGGCCGAAGCCGAGGACCGCGATGCGCGGATCGGGCTGAACGCCGAACAGCGTCCGGAACCCGCCCAGGTTTTCGAAGGCCTTGTAGGCCACCGACAGGCCGATCACCGCGTCGACCAGGTGCGGATCGACATGCAGGTCGAAAAACACGCCGGCCAGGAGGGTGATCGAGTGGCCCAGCGAGAACAGCGAGACGTACAGCGCGATCTGGCGCAGCCGGAACAGGAAGAAGATCACCCCAACCAGGAACAGCAGGTGGTCGTAACCGGTGACCATGTGCTTGGCGCCGAGGTAGGCGAAGGGGATCGGGTCGGGGCCCCGGGCCGCCGCCACGAAGGCCGCGTCGGTCCCGCCGATGTTGTGCGCCAGCGCCGCGCCGGCCCAGGCCAACGCCAGGACCAGAGCCGGCAGCCCGAAACACGAAAGCCGCGATACGCCGTTCCCCATGGGTCCGGCATACCGCGGCTTTGAACGCGTGGCGAGGCGCGACGGCGGGCCGCCGCGCCCTATCCCGAGTTCTAGAATTCCTTCCGGAACGTCGCGCCGTAGGTGCGCGGCGCGTTGGTCAGGAACCCGTAGCGGGCGCGCAGGCCGCGCTCGCGGTCGATGGCGAGCTTGGCGCGCTCGTCGCCGAGGTTGTTGACGAACGCCGCAACCTCGAAGCCGTCACCCCGGACGCCGAGGCGCAGGTTGACGATCTCGTACGACGGCAGCTCAAGCGGGAAGATCAGCGACGCCGCCGTCTGCCCGCCCAGGTTCGGGAAGGTAGCCACGGTGCGCGGGTTGTTCTCCTGGTCGGAGACCTGCGTGTAGCGCTTGCCGACGTGCTGGGCGGTCAGGTTGGCGAACGCCTCCAGACCGTTTTCCATCTCACGCTCGTAACCCACGCTGATCGAGCCCTGGAACTTGGGCACGGTGGGCAGGCGGTTGCCGTCACGCAGCCCCTGGATCGGCACGCCGCGGGCGTCCACCAGGCTCGAGGTGAGCTTGGCGTCATTGTACGAAGCGGCCGCCGAGATGTCGAAGTTCTCGGTCAGGCGGTAGGACAGCTCGGCGTCGAAGCCGGCCGACTTGGCCGAATCCACGTTGGCGATGATCCGCGACGAGCAGCTGCCTGCGTCGATCGTGGCCTGCAGATTCTTGATGTCGGCGTAGAAGCCGGCCACCGTCAGCGAACCCGCGCCGCCGGCGAACCGGGCCTTGGCGCCCGCTTCGTAGTTCCAGACCGTCTCGTTCTTGAAGCTGGGCTGCGACAGCGCGTTGAAGGTCGCGAAGTCGGCCGGCGTGCAGAGCGGGCGGTTCAGCGGGTCGTTGATGCCGCCGAGACGGAAGCCCTTCGACACCTGAGCGTTCAGGGTGATGTTGTCGGTGGCCTCATAAGCCACGATCACCCGCGGCGCCCACGCATCGGCCTTGGTCTTGCCGGGGACCGCGATGGTCTTGTCGGCGAAGATCCCGTCGAACGTCAGGGTCCGGGTCTCCTTGTAGTCGGCCCAGCGCAGGCCGGCCGTGACGTCCAGACGATCGGTGACCGAGTAGGTCGCCTCGCCGAACACCGCGAACTGCTTCTGCTTGTAGGGCACCGTCGAGAAGTACAGGTGGTCGGTCGGGGCCACGTCGCTCTTCGAGGGAATGCCCGAGAGGCGCGAGAAGCCGTTCACGAACAGGTCCTGAGCGTAGTCGCGGTCGATGTGCGAGTAGAACGCGCCGGCCACCCACTGCAGCGGGCCTTCGCCCGTCGACGTGAGGCGCAGCTCCTGGGTGAAGGTCTGCAGGTCGGTCGTGTCGGCCAGCGGCGAGTCGATGTTGTAGACCGCCGGCGGCAGGCCGATGGAGCCGCCCGTGATCGACGCGGTCAGGGCCGTCGCGTCACGCAGCACGAGCACCTCGCGGTCGGTGAACGACGAGATCGAAGTGACGCGCACGCCGTCCAGGTCGTAGTTCAGCGACAGGTCGGCCAGGAAGAACTCGTCCTCGAACTTCTCCTTGAGCTGGGTGTACTGCTTCAGCCCGCCCAGCTGCACGCGCGGACGCGTGGTCGAGAACTGGTTGCCCAGGATGTTGTAGATGTCGACGCGGTTGAAACCGTCCACGTCGATCTTCTGGTAGA
>NZ_SCTC01000048.1 GCF_004299445.1 Phenylobacterium sp.
GCCCTTCTTCCGCGGCATCGAAACTCTGACCGTCGTCGGCGAGCCCGGCTGAACCTGGCTCACCCCGTCGCTCTTTGACCGACAGACCGCAGAACTCAACTTCCTCAGAAGTTGGCGCGGAGTTCCAGGCCGATCTGACGCGGCGCGCCCCAGCTCACGAAGCGGGAGCCGAAATTGTCCGAGGAGCCCATGCGCACGATGTAGTCCTCGCCCGTCAGGTTGGTGGCGAAGGCGCGCACCCGGTAGGTCCCGTCGGGGCTGTCCCAGATGAGGGCGGCGTTCAGGATGGCATAGGCGTCCTGTGCGTCGAGCGGGTCGTTGAACTCGCGGAAGTAGATCTTCGAGCGGTAGGAGAGATCGGCGCGCGCCGTGATCGGCCCGCCGGCGAGGATCGGATCCGACCGGTAGGCGACCCCGACGTTGATGGAAGTCTTGGGCGCGTTCGAGAGGTAGTTGCCGGCAACGTCCTGTGCGCCACGCGCCGGCGCCAGGGAGTCGACGTTCCGGAAATCGGTGAACTTCGCCCGCAGGAGCGAGACGTTGGCGTTGACCGTCCAGTGCCGGTCCGGCCGCCAGGCGCCCTCCACCTCGACGCCCTTGACCCGCGCGGCGGCGGCGTTGGTGATCAGCGACGTGAGGCCGACGGTCTGATTCAATTGCAGATCCGTATAGTCGTAGTAGAAGGCCGCGACATTGAGGGTCAGCGCGCCGTCCAGCAGGCGGTTCTTCCAGCCGGCCTCATAGGAGGTGACCTTCTCGGGCCGAAACTGCTGGTTGCAGGCTGAGAAGTTGAAACCGCCGACCTTGAAGCCCTTCGAGTAGGTCGCGAAGAGGTTGCTGTCCTCCGAAACGTCGTACTGGGCGCCGATCCGCGGCGTGGTCGAGTTAAAGGTGACGTCGTTGGTCTGCAGGGGACAGGTGATCGTGCGCGGCGCCAGGTTGCCGAACTGCAGGTAGTTGCGCTGCGCCACCGATTGCTTGTCCTTGGAATAGCGCAAGCCGCCGATGATCCGGGCCTTGTCGCTGAGGTTGAAGGTGACGTCCCCGAACACCGCATAGGCCTTGGAGAGGTTCTTGTAGGTCTCGAAGAACAGGTCGCTGTTGGGCGGCAATGGAAAAATGCCAAGAAAGAAGTCGTAGTCGAGGACCTCGTACTTGTGGTCGCGCATGTAAAAGGCGCCCACAACCGCTTCGACCGGGCCCAAGGAGCCGGAGAGGTTTAGCTCCTGGGTAAATGTCCGTGCGCGCTCACGGCGGTGAGCCGGAAAGGCGCTCACGTTGATCGAGTCGTCGTCGCGGTCCTCGCGGTCGGCGATCCGCGAATAGCCGCTGATCGCCTTCAGTTGCGCCTCGCCCAACTCCCAGGTCAGGGTCGACGAGGCGCCTCCGAACTCGCGGTTGGCGGCGATCAGGTCGTTGGCCGAATTGCGCCGCGGCTTCAGCGGTACGATGGCGTTGGCGAGGTAGGGGTTGCGCGACACCGACAGCGGCGTCGGCGTGTTGTAGAGCGTGAAGTAGGACGTCGGGCCGGACGCCGTGAGGCCGTAGGCGGCCACGTCCCAGGTCAGGTCTTCGGTGACGTCGACCTGCACGCGCAGGCGCGCGGACGCGCTCTTGCCCTTGTCGACGTCCTGACCGCCGGGAATGACGTTCTTCACGAAACCTTCGGACCGCTGCCACCGGTCGGCGACCAGACGCACACGGATGCGGTCATTCACGGGCACGTTGATCACGCCCTGGATGCGGCTGTCCTCGTAGGTCGCGTAGCTGCCGAGGATGTAGCCCTCGAACGTGTCGCCCGGCGCCCTGGAGATGAAGTTCACGACGCCGCCGTTGGCGTTACGGCCGTAGAGCGTGCCCTGTGGGCCACGCAGCACCTCGACGCGTTCCACGTCGATCTGCGTGAGGTCGCCCATGGACGGCCTGGGCTGATAGACGCCGTCGGCGTGGATCGCCACGCCGGGGGCGCCCTGGTTCAGGCCGACGCCGCGGATGGTGATGGCGGTCTGGCCGAGCAGGCGGCCGGCCTGCATGCTGGGCACGACGAACTGCAGGTCCGAAGGCTGGCTGATGCCGCGCGCCTCGAGCTCAGGGCCACCGACCGCCGAGATCGCCGCGGGCACGTCCTGGAGATTGCTTTCGCGCTTCAGGGCGGTGACGACGAGTTCGGCGACCTCCGCGCCTTCGCCGCCCGTCTGGGCGAGGGCGGGCGAGGCGAGCAGGGCCGGCGCGGTCAGCGCGGACGCGCACATGAGAATGCGAAGCGATCGTTGCACGGCCTCCCCCTTCACAATTCGCCCGCTCGTTTTCGGCGGCGCGGGGTCCGTGCGGCCTGGACCGCCGACCCTTACTTTGACACCCTGGAGCAAAGGATCGTCTGTTCGTGAAATGCCGTCAAGCGATTTGACATGCGGGTGCGCGTAGGGGCTGTTGATGTCGAATTCCGCACGTGGTGAACCGCTCACCCTCATGCCAAGCAATCCATCTCAAAGTCGCGCGACTCGCGGCGTGAAGCGGGCCAAGGTGCTCGCTGAGGCGGCGAAGGCGCTGAACCATCGCGGCGTGTCGCATACATCGCTGGCGGAGATCGCTCAGCGGGTCGGGGTTTCGCGCGCCGCGCTTTACTACTACTTCGAGGATCAGGAGGACTTGGTCTTCCAATGCTACCGCCAGTCCTGCGAACTGATGGGGCGGATGCTGCGGGAGGCGGAGCAGCGCGGCGGTGACGCGCTCGCGATCATCGACGCCTTCGTCGATGGAATGCTGCGCGAGGATGAGGCCGAGTTCGCGGCGCTGAGCGAGATGGCCTACCTGCGGCCCGATCAGCACAGCATCATCCTGGGCCTTTACGATTCCATCCATGCCAACGTTGCAGCGATCCTCCGGAAAGGCGCAGCGCGTGGCGAGACCCGGCCGTGCGATTTCCGCATCGTCGCGCAGGCCATTATCGGCCTCGTGTCCTGGATCCCACTGGCGCGACGCTGGCGTACGCGCGAGACGCTGAGCGACACCGATCTGGTGGCCGCAACCAAGGAGCTATTGCGCAGCGGCGTGGCCGCCGACCGCCGCGCCGAGGTCAGCTATCGACGGTTCGACCTGACGCCGCCCGGCGTGCCAGTGAACCGGATCTTCGACTCCGAAGTCTTGGCGTCGGCGCGGCGGGAATCGCTGCTGGCGGCGGCGTCGTGGCTCTTCAACCTCAAGGGCGTGGACGCCACGTCCCTCGAGGAGATCGCCCTGTCGCGCGGGGTCACCAAGAAGGTCGTCTATCACAACGTCGGCGACAAGGAGACGCTGGTCACTGAGTGCTACCGGCGATCCTTCCGCATCTACGAGGAGATCCAGGCGCGCGGGCGAGAGTTCAACGGCCCCAGGATCGAAGCGGTCTGCGCGCAAACCCACGCCCTCGCAGAAAGCAGCTTGCGCGATGATATCGCCCCGCTGGCCCCGCTGGCCGGTTTCGAATCGCTCCCGGAAGCCACGCGTGAGGAGATTCATGCCTCCGCCGGCCGGATGATGGAGAGTTCTCTCGTCAGCTATCGTGCAGGTCAGGCCGAAGGGTCGATCCGACCGCTGAACACCCGGGCGATCCTCTCAATGCTCCCGGGTGTCTTCGAGTCGCTTCCGAAATGGTTCGATTCCTTCGACAGCGAGGAGCGGGGCCGGGCGCCCGCCGAACTCGCCGAGCTCGTCCGCATCGGTTTGCAGCCGATCTGACGCGCGTTGAAAATCCTGCCAGGACGTGTCGATGGCGGACGCAGGACCCTGACGCTTGACATGCGCTTTCTCGCGAGAGAGTTTGTGCACCGCAATGTCAAATTCCCTCCCCGGCCCATCGCTCGACTTCGATCCTGACGCCCTTCGGACTCGCTACCGTGCAGAGCGGGACAGGCGCCTGCGCGCCGACGGAACCGCCCAGTACGTCCCGACGGTCGGCGCTTACTCCCGGTACCTCGACGATCCCTTTGCTGCGCCGCTGAGCCGCAAGGCGCTGAGCCTCGACCTCGACGTCCTGGTCATCGGCGGAGGGTTCGGAGGCCTGCTGGCGGCCGCACGGCTGCGCGAGGCCGGGGTCGAGGACCTCCGGATTGTCGAGAAGGGCGGCGACTTCGGCGGGACCTGGTACTGGAACCGATATCCAGGCGCCCAGTGCGATATCGAATCCTACGTGTACATGCCCCTGCTCGAGGAGATCGGGCATGTGCCGACCGAAAAGTACGCGCACGGGCCCGAGATCCTGCGGCACAGCCAAGCGATCGGCCGGACGTTCGGCCTCTACGACCAGACGCTGTTCCAGACCGAAGTGACTGACCTGCGCTGGGACGAGACCGCCTCCCGCTGGATTGCCGCGACCAACCGGGGGGACCTGCTGCGCGCGCGGTTCGTCACCATGTCCACCGGCCCGCTGCATCGCCCCAAGCTGCCCGGCGTGCCCGGCATCGAGAGCTTCAAGGGGCACGCCTTCCACACCAGCCGGTGGGACTACGAATACACCGGCGGCGATACGAATGGCGCCCTGGTGAAGCTTAAGGACAAGCGGGTCGGTATCGTCGGCACCGGGGCCACCGCCGTGCAGTGCGTGCCGCACCTCGGCGAATGGGCCAAGCAGCTCTACGTGTTCCAGCGGACGCCCTCGTCCATCGACGTGCGCAACAACCGCCCCACCGATCCCGACTGGGCCAACTCTCTGAAGCGGGGTTGGCAGCAAGAGCGGATGGACAACTTCAACCAGTGGGTCTCTGGCGGCAGCGCCGATGTCGACCTCGTCGATGACGGCTGGACGGAAGTTCTCGGCCGGATCGGTCGCCAGGGCCTCGGCGGCCCGGACGCCGCCGAGCGCCGGCAGCTCGCCGACTTCCAGAAGATGCAGCAGATTCGCGCCCGCGTGGACTGCATCGTCCACGACCCAGCGACGGCCGAGGCGCTTAAGCCCTGGTACAACCAGATGTGCAAGCGTCCCTGCTTCTCTGACGATTACCTGCCCACCTTCAATCGGCCGACCGTGACCCTGGTGGACACGCGGGGTCGTGGCGTGGAGCGGATCACGGAGCGGGGCGTCGTCGCGGCCGGACGCGAGTACGAAGTGGACTGCCTGATCTACGGCACCGGCTTCGAGTTCCAGACCGACTTCGCCCTGCGCACCGGCTACGAAATCCACGGCCGCGGCGGCCTGACCCTCACCGACAAGTACCGCAACGGAGCCTCCACCCTCTACGGCATCCATACGCGCGGCTTCCCGAACTGCTTCATCCTCGGCAATGCGCAACAGGCGAACACGCCGAACTTCACGCATATGCTCAACGAGGTGAGCCGCCATGTGGCCCACCTGGTGCGGCACTGCCTGGACCGTCAGGTGGCGACGGTGGAGCCCTCGGCCGAGGCGGAACAGGCGTGGGTCGACAACGTGATGTCGTTCGCCAACGCCCGGCGCGCCTTCGATGAGGAATGCACGCCCGGCTACTACAACAACGAGGGCATGCCGAGCGACCTACAAGTCCGCAACGGCTTCTACGGCGGAGGCTCCCTCGTGTTCATCAGACTGCTCAACGAATGGCGCGCCCGTGGCGACTTCGCCGGCATGGAGCTGTCGCCGCGGCCTTGAGGGGCGGGAGGAAGACATGCATCTGCCAAGCTCGGCGATCGCGGTCAGCGGGACCACCGATCCAGCCTTCGCCCTGGTCGCGGAGGTGTTCCGCGAGAACTTTCGACCCGAGGCGGCCTCCCCCGAAATCGGCGCCGCCTTCGCCGTGTACGCGGATGGACGGTGCGTAGCGGATCTCTGGGGCGGGCTGAGGGACCCCGCCACGCAGGCGCCGTGGACGCCGGACACCCTGGTGAATGTCTGGTCGACCACCAAGGGCGTCATGGCCATCGCGGTCGCCCAGCTCGTGGCCGCGCGCAAGCTCGACTACGACGCCCCGGTCGCCCGGTACTGGCCGGAGTTTGCGGCCGAAGGGAAGGACGCGATCACCGTCGGCCAAGTGATGTCGCACCAGTCCGGCCTCAACGGCTTCGTCGTCCCGACGACGCTGGAGGACTTCGGCGACTGGGCTCTGGTCACCGGACGACTGGCCGCCCAGGCGCCGTTCTGGCCGCCGGGCGAAAAGAACAGCTATCACGCCATGACCTACGGCTTCCTGGCTGGCGAGATCGCCCGCCGGGCGAGCGGCCTGATGCCCCGCGATCTGATCGCCGCGGCGATCGCTGGTCCGCTGGATGCGGACTTTCAGATCGGCGCCGCGCAGGTCGACTGGGAGCGCGTCGCCCCCCTGACGCCGCCGGCGCCGCCGCCTGCGGGCGCGCCGGCGGCGGCGTTCGATCCCCTCGCGGTGGCCGCCGTCGTGAACCCGCAGCTGCGCGGCGATGACGCGAACCGGGCGGACTGGCGTTCAGCGCAGATCCCGGCCGGCAACGGCCACGCTACGGCGCGGGCGCTCGCCCGCATCTACGGCGCCCTCGCGAACGGCGGCCGCCTGGACGGGGCAAGCCTGCTCTCGCCGGCCGGTATCGACGCCATGACCGCCGTGCGCACCGATCGCGACGACCTCTTGCTCGGCGCGGGCGCCTGGGCGGCGGGGATGATGATCAACCGCGGCGGCCTGTTCGGCCCGGGCCCGCGGGCCTACGGCCACTGTGGCTGGGGTGGCTCCTACGGCTACGCGGATCCCGACCTCCAGGTGGCGGCCGGCTACACCCCGAACCGGATGAACGCCGGCGTCCTGCAGGATCCGCGCGGCATGGCCCTGGCCGCCGCCGTGGCCGAGTGCGCCGGCCGGGCCGGCAGATAGGAGTCGTCCATGAAGAGCGCGCTTATCGCGGTGAGCGTCTGGCTGCTGGCGGGCCCCGCGCTGGCCCAAGCCGCATGGACGCCGCCGCGCAACGCGTCAGGCCAGTCCGACCTGGAAGGCGCCTGGAGCAACGCGACCATCACGCCCCAGGTCCGGCCGGCGAAGTTCGGCGCCCGGCTGGTGATGACGCTCCAGGAGGCTCGTGAGGCCGAGGGCGCCGCCGAGGCTCAGGTCGAGCGCGGCAATCAGGCGACCGACCCGGACGCCCCTGTCGTCGAGGACGGCCGGGTCGGCGGCTACAACCGCGGCTTCCTCGATCCGGGGACGCGCGTGATGCGGGTCGCCGGACAGCCGCGCACCTCGATCCTGACTACGCCCGACGGCCGCCCGCCGGCGCCGAAGACCGGCGCGGCGATGTCGGAGGAACAGCTGAGGTACCTGACCGTCGCGACGCCCTACATCCTCGACGCCTACGGCTCGGTGGCGGGCGAGGACGAGAGCCAGTCGCAGGCGCGGCGCTACGACAATCCCGAGGAGATGTCCCTGGGCGAGCGCTGCCTCGCCTCGTTCGGCCGCAACGGGCCGCCGCCGATGCTGCCCAATGGCTTCTACAACAACAACTACCAGATCGCGCAGAACCGGGACGAAGTCCTGATCGTGATCGAGATGGCCCACGACGCCCGCCACATCCGGTTGAACGACCGCAAGCACCTACCGGCCCACATCCGTCCCTGGTTCGGGGATTCTATCGGCTGGTGGGACGGCGACACCCTGGTGGTGGAGACCACCAACTTCCCCAAGATCCAAGCGTACATGGGATCCTGGGAGAGGCTGAAGGTGACGGAACGCTTCCGCCGGGTGGCCAAGGACCGGCTGCACTACCAGTTCAAAGTCGAGGACCCCTCGATCTGGGTGGAACCCTGGGGCGGCGAATACGAGTTCGCGGCCCTGCAGGGGCTGGTCTACGAATACGCTTGCCACGAAGGCAACTACGCCATGCCGGGCATACTCGCCGGCTCACGCGCCGCCGACCGCGCGGACGCAGAGGTGAGGTCGCCGGGGGCTTCGGAGCCCCGCTAGCTAGCGAGTGGCATCAGCCGCAGACTGAGGGAATCCGCACGGCATCGGCCCAATGGCGTTCGGTGAAACGCAGATCTCTAGATCACGCCCTCCCTACGTAGCGCCTCGACCTCCTCCCCGACCAGCCCGAGGAGCTCCCGATAGACTTCGGCATTGTCCTGGCCCGCGGCGGCGCTGGGGGTGGCCGGCGTCTGGGCCGTGCCGTGGTAACGCATAGGGCTGCCGGGGACCGCGATGCGGCCCAGCCGCGGGTGGTCGATATCCTCAATCATGCCGCGGCCGCGCATGTGAGCGTTGTCCAAGACTTCGGTCAGCTCCCGCACTGGAGCCGAGGGAACCCGGTGCGCGCCCGTAGCCTCGAAAATCTCCGCCCGCGTGAGGCCGGACGCCCAGGCCTCTACAGCCGCGTCGGTTGCGGCCATGTTCTTCACCCGGTCGCTGTTACGGGCGAAGCGCGGATCGTCCGCGAGTTCCGGCCGGCCCATGGCCGTGCAGAGATTGGCCCAGTGCTCGTCGTTGTTGCAGATGATGGCGAACCAGCCGTCCTGACAGGCGTAGACGTTGTAGGGCGAGACGGCGAGGCCGCTGTGGCGGTTCCCCGTCCGACCGATGGGATTGTCCCGATTGGTGTGCAGCATGCCGAGGCTTGAGGCCAGGGTCGGGAACATGGCCTCGATCATCGCCACTTCCACCAGCCGTCCAAGGCCCGTGCGCTCGCGCTCGTAGAGCGCGGTGACGATTGCGCCATAGAGGTGGGTCCCCGACAGGAAGTCGGCGATCGCGGGCCCGGCCTTCACCGGGGGTCCGTCGGCGAAGCCGGTGACCGCGATGGCGCCGGATGCGGCCTGGATGGTGATGTCCATCGCCAGGTTGTCGCGCTCGGGGCCGGTCAGGCCGTAGCCCGTGGCCGAGGCGTAGATCAGCCGGGGATTGTCGGCCATCAGCACGGCGGCGCCCACGCCCAGCTTGTGCATCACCCCGGGGGCGAAATTCTCCAGGAGCACGTCGGCTTTTCGCGCCAGCGCCCGCATCAGCTCGGCGCCGCGCGGGCTCTTGAGGTTGAGCGTAATGGTGCGCTTGTTGGAGTTGAGCATGGCCAGCGGCAGCGACGCGCCGCCGCCCAGCGCCTCGCGGGCACGCAGGGGCTCGCCGTGCGGCGGCTCCACCTTGATCACGTTCGCGCCGGCTTTCGCAAGCAAGAGGCCCGCATAGGGCCCCTGATAGACCTGGCCCAGGTCGATGACCGTGACGCCGGCGAGCGGGGGAGGACGGTCCGCCATGCCTAGTAGAGCGCTTGGTCGAACAGTTCGCGGGCCATGACGATGCGCTGCACCTCGCTGGGGCCCTCGCCGATCCGGCGGATGCGCATCTCGCGGTACCAGCGCTCGAACGGGAAGTCCTTGGTCACGCCATAGCCGCCGTGGATCTGGATCGCACGGTCGACGACGCGGCTGGCGCCTTCCGAGGCGAGCAGCTTGGCCATGGCGGCCTCCGCGCGGAACGGCTCGCCGCGCTGGGCCTTGCAGGCCGCCGCCAAGGTCGCCCAGCGCGCGGTGCGGATGTCGATCTCGTTGTCCACCACCATCCACTGGATCGACTGGCGGGTGGAAAGCATCGCGCCGAAGGTCTCGCGCTGCTTGGCGTATTCGATGCTCATCTCCTGGGCGCGAATGGCCACGCCGATGCAGCCCGCGGCGTAAGGGATGCGCTGGCGCGTCAGCCGGTCGTTGGCGATGGCGAAGCCCCGGTTCACCTCGCCCAGCACATTGGCGTGCGGCACGCGCGCGTCCTCGAACTGCAGTTCGGTGCCGTAATGGCCGGACCGGAGCGTGTGGACCACCCGGCGAACGTGGAAGCCCGGGGTGTTGGCGTCGACGATGAAACAGGTGACCCCGCCTCGGCCCTTGTCGGCGTCGGTGCGGGCGAAGACGATGCCGAAGTCGGCCACGTCGGCGCCCGAGATGAAGATCTTCGAGCCGTTGATGACCCAGTGGTCGCCGTCGCGCACCGCCCTGGTGCGGATCGCCCTGGCCGGGTCCGATCCGCCGGAGGGTTCGGTCAGTCCGAAGAAGCCGCGCTTTTCGCCGCGCAGCACGGGAAAGAGATAGCGTTCCTTTTGGTCGTCATTGGCCTCGTACAGCTGGGCCAGGCCAGCGCCGCCGAACGCCCCGAAGCAGGGCGAATAGAGCCCCGCGCGATGCTGCGAGGTTTCCATGGCGATCAGGGTTTGCGTCACGATGTCGATGTCCGGGCCGCCGAACTCCGGCGGGATGCCCAGACCATAGAGCCCCATAGCCCGGGTCATGGCCGCGAGGCGGGCCTGGTCCTCAGGCTCGATGCGCGAGGCGTCCGGGTCGAGCTTGGCCTCCAGGGGGACGATCTCCTCGCGCACGAAACGGCGCACCTGTTCGACGATCAGGGCCTGCTCATGGGTCATCTCGAAATCCATGACGGTCTCCCTTAACCCGGACTCAGCCGTCCAAGCCGCCGTCGCCCCTCGGCGGCGTTGCCGCGCGGAAGCTGGCCGTGATCCGCGACATGGACCATCAGGAGCTCCTCATAGCGGCTGAGATATTGCGCGGTGACCTCGGTGCGGAACCGTGCGGCCTCGCCCGCCGCCAGCGCGGCTTGCAGTTCGCTTCTGAGGCCAAACAAGGTGCGCCCGCCCGCATAGCCGATCCGCACGACGCGGCCCTGGGGGTCGCCCAGTTGATAGACGCCGAGTTCGCCCGCCAGCGCGGCCACCGCCTCAGGCGTCAGGTCCGTCCAGGGCTTGTCCAGCCGCACGCCGGCCACCTAATGGCCCTCGAAGCGGGGCGGGCGCTTCTCCAGCATGGCGGCGATGCCCTCGCGCGCGTCGGCGCTGGCCGAGGCCTGGGCGACCAGGGCGTCGATGTCGCCATGCGCGATGCTGTCGCGGAACGTCATCGCCCGGACCATCAGCGCCTTCATGGCCCGCAGCGACAGCGGCGCATTGCCGGCCAGCCGGTCGATCACGGCGCGGGCCGCGTCCTCAAGTTCGGCCGCGGGAACTGCGCGGTGTATCAGCCCCATCTCCGCCATCCTGCGCGCGGGCAAGAGGTCGCCAAGAAGCAGCATCTCGCGCGCGCCCACGGGACCGGCGACCTCCAGGAGTTTCTTGGCCAGGAACCAGGACGGGGCGAGCCCGATCTTGGCCAGAGACATGCCGAACCGGGCGGTTTCGGCGGCCACCACGAAATCGCAGTGCAGCGCGAGCTCGTTGCCGCCGGCGATGGCGTCGCCCTGCACCACGGCCACCACCGGCAGGGGATGGAGCTCGATGGCGTGCAGCATGGCTTCGATGGCCGAAGAGCCGATCGTCCCGCCGCCGCGTTCGCGCAGGTCCAGGCCTGAGCAGAACACCGGCCCTTCGGCGCGGATCACGGTCACCCGCTCGGTGGCATCCGGCTGACGGGCGAACGCCTCGGTCAGGCCGGTCAACATCTCGGCGTCCAACGCATTGCGTTTTTCGCCGCGTGTCAGCGTCACCTCGCGCACAGCGCCGTCGCCGGTCACTTTGACCTTCGCCATCACCACTTTCCGATAAGGACCCAAGCCCTGATTTGACGAGGCGCTACCGACCCCGGTTCACATATAGACATTTGCCGATAACATATATCTGGTGACCTGCCACCCCGCCGGTCCCTCGATCATTGTGGGAGCCCTTTGGGGTTGGCAGTCGATCTCCATCGCCGGCGGTAGCGGCTGGGCGGCGGAGCCTTCGAGGTTGCGCAGCGACTGGCGGGGGGGTTCAGCCGCACCGCTCCCGGCGTCAGGCCGCCGTGCGCAGGGTGTGGTCGCACGTGGTGGTAATCGAGACGCCAACGCTCGATCATGGTCCGGGCTTCGGCCATGTTGGCTTTCGTTCAGGCACTCGTCGCGCAGCATGCCCCCGGCCTTCGCCAGGGCAGGCTGTTCCCTTTTGGGCTCGCGCGCCCGGCGCTCTGCCGAAAAGCCCCGCATTGACCGGCAATCGCCCTGACGAATGAGTTCATCTCGGCACCTAAGTGGAAAATCGATTGCCAACCCCGGTGGCTGACTTATCTTCGCCGACAGGGCTGAAGGTTCACCCCGACACGGCGCATGATCGGCGCGGAGCCCGGACGGGCAGCGGAGGAAATGGCTTGGCAGGCTCATGGCGTGAGCGGCGCGCGGGATGGTCTGTCCTGCTGGGGGCGATGCTCGGCATGGGCGTCGGCAACAGCCTATTCGGCGATGTCAACGGCTCCGTCGTGACATCCCCCACGGCCGGCCTTGCAACGGGCCGTCCTGCCCGACCTGCGTCCCAACTCATTCTCGAACCCGCGGTCGCCGGTTGATGCGCATCCTCGTCGATCTCAACAAATGCCAGCTCTACGCCCAGTGCTGCTTCCTGGCGCCGGACGTCTTCAAGCTCGAGGGTGAGGAGGTGCTGGTCTACCATCCCGCCCCCGATGAGACGATGCGCGAACGGGTGCTGCGGGCCGCCGCCGCGTGCCCGGTGCTGGCCATCGTGGTGGAGCCCGTCGGCGCGGATAGCTCGCCATGAGCGCGCCCTGCGACGTCGTCATCGTGGGTGCCTCGCTTGCCGGTCTGCGGGCCGCCGAGGCTCTGCGCGAGGGCGGCTATGCCGGCCGCCTCACGCTGGTCGGGGATGAGCCGCACGCGCCTTACGACCGGCCGCCGCTGTCCAAGCAGGTGCTGAGCGGCTGGGTCCGGCCGCAGGAGACGTTCCTCCCCCGCCTGCATCCGATCGCCGGGGCGTGGCGGCTTGGCGTCGCGGCCTCGGGCCTCGACACGGCGGCGCAGCGGGTCGACCTCGCCGACGGGACCGCGCTGGATTACGACCGTCTGATCATCGCCACCGGCACGCGCGCCCGGCCTTGGCCTGTCGAGGCGGAAGCGGGCCTTGGCGGCATGCACCTCCTGCGAACGCTCGACCATGCGGCGGCCCTGACCGCGGCCCTGGAGGCCAAGCCCAGCCGGGTCCTGGTGGTCGGGGCGGGCTTCACCGGCTCGGAGGTCGCCTCCGCCTGCCGCGACCGGGGGATCGAGGTCACGGTCGTGGAACAGGGGTCGACGCCGCTCGCCGCCGTGCTCGGGCCCGTCGTGGGTGGTCACGCCGCGATCCTGCAGCGGCGCGCCGGCGTCGATCTGCGGTGCGGCGTCTCGGTCACAAGCCTGTTCGGCGACGTTCAGGGCCGGGTTCGCGGTGCGCGCCTCTCGGACGGAAACGTGGTCGAGGCAGATGTGGTCGTCGCCTGCCTCGGGGCGGTGCGCAACACCGAGTGGCTGGCCGGCAGCGGGGTCCAGGCGGGCCCCGCGGGGGTCCCCTGCGATGCCGCCTGCCGCGCGCTCTCCGCCGACGGCGCGCCGACGGATGACATCTTCGTCTGCGGCGACGTCTCCCACTTCCATCACCCTCTGGCGGGGGAGCGTCGCATCGCCCTCGAGCACTGGGGCAATGCCATCAACCAGGCGCGGGTCGCGGCGGCGAACCTGCTGCGGCCCGGATCGGCGACCAACGCGACCGCTCTGCCCGCCTTCTGGTCCATGCAGTTCGGCGCCAATTTCAAGTCCGTGGGCCTGCCGAGCCACGGCGAGCAGGTGATGATCGTGCAGGGTGCGCTCGAAACCGGCCGCTTCGTCGCCGCCTACGGCCGCGGTGGGCGGATCGTCGGCGCGATCGCCGTCAACCAGGCGCAGTGGCTGCCGTTCTACGAGCAGCAGATCCTGGCCGGGGCGGCCTTCCCCCCCGACTGGCGTGTTGTCGACCAGCCACAGGGCGCCACGCCGCAGCCCGCCGGTTTCCCCGGAGCCACACCCGGCGCCGCCTACGCCGGCGCCTGATCAGGATCGCCCGATGTCCGAAACCCTGGCTTCCGACCGCCCCCAAACTCCGATGCAGGCGATCATGGATCCGGCCAGCAGGGCGGACCCTTACCCGCTCTACGAGCAGCTGCGCGAGAAGCCGGTATGGCATGAGCCGGACGGCTCCTACGTGATCAGCCGGTACGAGGACGTGGCGCGCCTGATCCGCGATCCGCGTCTGTCGGTCGAACCGCAGAATTCGCCGCGCGGCGGCCAGGGGCTGAGCTTCCTCAACATGGACCCGCCAGCTCACGACCGGCTGCGGCGGATGACGATGCGCCACTTCGGTCCGCCGAATGATCCGGGCCGCGTCGAAGCTATGACGCCGGCGCTGGAGGCCATGGTCACCAGCCTCATCGACGCCGTGCGGGGGCAGGACCGCATCGACGTGGTGGCCAACGTCTCCTACCCCTTCCCCGTCACGGTGATCGCCGACCTGCTGGGCGTGCCGCGCGAGGATGAACCGCGGTTCCATGCCTGGGCCGAAGGGATCGTCCAATCCCAGGACCGCGACCCGCGCGAGCCCGGCCGGCGCACGGAAAGTGCGGAGAAGGCGTTCCAGGAACTCGCCGGCTACATGTTCGACCTGATCAGCCAGCGGAAGGGCGCGCCTCGCGACGACATGCTCTCGCGGCTGGTGAACGACGACGGGCCGGACGGGGTGATGGAGCCCGGCGAGATGATCTCCGTCTCGGTGCTCCTGCTGCTGGCGGGTCACGAGACGACCGTGAACCTCATCTCAAACGGCATGCTGACCATGCTTCGCCAGCCGCACCTGCTGCAGCTGCTGAAGGACAACCCCGCCATTGCGCCCGGGTTCGTCGAGGAGATGCTGCGCTACGAGCCGCCCGTGCACTTCACCTTCCGCGGCGCTCTCTGCGACCTCGATGTCGGCGGCGAGACGATCCCGAAGGGCTCGGCGCTGCAGCTCATTCTGGCCTCGGGCAGCCGTGATCCGCGCCGGTTCGAGAGGGCGGACACCTTCATCGCCGATCGTCCCAACAACCAGCACCTGGGGTTCGGCAGCGGCATCCATGCCTGCTTCGGCGCGCCGCTGGCCCGCCTGGAAGGCCAGATCGCCCTGAAAGAAATGGCCCGGCGGCTGGTCAATCCGCGGCTGCTGCAGGACCCGCCGCCATATCGCTTCAACCCCACCCTGCGCGGGCCCCGCGCGCTGCCGGTCGCGATCGACGGGGTCCTGCCCTAGGTGTTCAGTCCGAGGTCAAGTGGACCGGATCGAGTCTGAAGCGCTCCGGCTCGTCGGCCCAGGCCTTGCAGGTGTCTTCGTAAGGTGTGACGCCGCGTAAGGTCTTGAGCCGCCTCGCGAAGTTGTAGGCGTCCAGGAAGTCGGCGAGTTGGTCTTCGCGCTGCAGGCGCGTGTCGTAGTGGGAGCGCCGGACAGCGGCCTCCTTGAGGGTCCGGTTCATCCGCTCGACCCGGCCGTTGGTCCAGGGGTGGTTTGGCTTGGTCAGCCGGTGCTCGATGCCGTGCTCCAGGCAGAGGCGGTCGAAGGGATGGCCACGCCATCTGGCGGTGAAGCCGTCGCGGTTCTTCGGCAGGTCGGCAAACTGGATGCCGTTGTCCGTCAGCACCGTGTGGATCTCGTAAGGCACGGCGGCGACGAGCTCGTCGAGAAACTCTCGCGCCGTGACCGTGGTCGCCTTCGGCTTCAGCCGGGCGAAGGCGTTACTTGGAGGTTCGGTCCACGGGCACGAAGAGGTGCAGCTTGCTCGGTACGGACCTCGGCGATGTCGATGTGGAAGTGGCCGAGCGAGTAGCGCTTGAAGGCCTTCTTGGCGGTCTTGTCGCCTTCGACCTCGGGCAGCCGGCTGATGCCGTGCCGCTGGAAGCAGCGGTGCAGGGCTGAGCGGGTGAGGTGCGGCATCGTCGCATGGGGCGCATACTGGCAGTCGTCCAGCGGCAGCAGCGTATGCTTGCGGAAGGCGACGACCATCGCCTCTCCCGCGGCCGTCAGCACGGTCGAGCGAGGCGCCTTCGGGCCCATCGGCGCGTCGGGGAGGAAGCTCCGCTTCCTCCACTTGGCGATGGTCTTGCTGTTGAGGCCATAGCGGGCAGCTAGCTCTTTGAGCGGAGCCTTCGATCGCAGTTTCGCAGCTCGGATGGCGTGCGTTGTCGTGGCGCTGCCGTGGAGGACCTGGCTCATAACGCCTCCCGGTGTGCGCACTCAGCTAAGCTGAGTCCCCCACACACCGGGACCAGACATCTAGTCTAGGGGCCTGCCTATGCCCGCCTCGTTATCCCGAAGCCCGCGGCGGCCTCCAACGCCTGACGGTAGGGCTTCAGGGCCAGCCAGAGGAGCACCGCGGCCGTCGGGTACGCCATCGCCGCGAGCACCGACAGGGAGTAGCCGAGCGCCCCCTCTGACCGGAACACGAACTCGGTCAGCAGGGCCACGATCAACGGCGCCAGGAGGAGGGCAAAGAAGTTCACGAAGGTAAGGTAGACGGCGACCATCTGACCGCGCATCTCGTTGGGCGCGATGGTCTGCATCACGGCCGCGCCGAGTCCCGGTGTCAGCGCCATCAGAAAGGTGAGCGGGACCATGGCGGCCACGGCGCTCCAGGCCTCGCCCATCAGGCCGAACGCGACCGCGAAGGGTGTTACGATCACGCATTTCAGCGCCGCCAGCCGCATCGGACCGTCGCGATAGCCCCGAGCCATCAGCCATGTTGCGATGGCTCCGCCTGAAAAGCTGCCGAGGATTCCGAAGATCATCGCGACCAGCCCGAAGCTGACGCCGGCCTGCGCCCGGCTCATCTCGTGCGCGCGGATGAAGTATTCGGCGCCCCAGGCGAACAGCGAATAACCCTGCAGCGCCATCAGGAAAAAGCCGCCAAAGTGCAGGCTGAGAAGCACCCATCTGGCGCGCGCGAACCGGACGATGTCGGCTATCGGGACGCTCTGCCGGACTTCTACCACCCGTCCGGTTCGGGCGGGCTCGCGAAGCCCCGCCGCGAGGACCGCGACCAGGACTCCCGGCAGCCCGACGACGAGGAATGCGGCCTGCCACGGGTACATGTCGCCCACAATCGGAACGACTAATGCCGGCTGCATCTCCAGGTGCTGGATGAGCGGACCCCCGACGAAGGAGGCGAAACCGACGCCAAAGAAGGTGGCGCTCTGGAAAATCCCGACGGCCAGCGGCAACTGCTTCTGCGAGAAATAGTCAGACATCATCGAGTAGGCGGCCGGCGGGAGGCTGGCTTCGCTGACTCCCACGCCCATCCGGGCGAGGAAGAGGGTCGAATAGCGGTGCGCCAAGGCGCTCGCCGCGGTGAGCAGACTCCAACAGAAAATCCCGCCGGCGATGATCCACTTGCGGCTGTAGCGGTCGGCGAGCCGCGCCATCGGGAAGCTCGCGAGGGTATGGAGCGTCGCGAACGCCGCCCCGAGCAGCAAGCCCATCTGAGTGTCGGAGATCTGCAGATCGCGCTTCACCGGCCCGATCATCAGCGCGAGGACTTGGCGGTCGATGGCCGAGATCGTCGCGGCGAGCGTGAGAACGATCACCGCATACCAAGGATACCACGCGCCAAATTGCCTCGGGGCCGGAACCGGGCCGTCCGCTCGCTTGGAATTGCCGGACATGAGGAACTCATCAGCTAACGGAGCGGAACAACCCGGGGCTCGCTTGGCCTCCAGGCCGCCCACGTCATCGGCCGAACAGGACCGAGGGCCTGACGGTGACTGCTCGGTATCGGGAAAGTCCTTCTCGCTCACCTTCCCCCAGAAATGCTGGATAGATATCTGGACGATGGGCCATTTATCCCAATGACAGCGAACACACTGACTGAACCTGAGATGATCCGAGAAGAACTCAACCAAGTGCGGGTTCAAGGCTACGCTCTTGATCGCGCCGAAGCCGCGGAGGACTTGTATTGCGTCGCGGTGCCAGTCCACGATGCCCAAGGCCAAGCGGTGGGGGCGCTTTCGATGTCGGGCGCCGGCGGGATGGACGACTGCGGACACCTTACGCCTGACTTAATCGAGTGTGCAAAAGCGTTGTCTGCCCGCCTTGTGCCTTTTGGTGATTGTTTTGTCGGGTGATGACACCTCAACTCCGGCAAGTCATCACGGCAGGATCCGGTCCATCTTCCTGGCGCCGCGCCGGTCGAGGGCCTTTCGATCGGCGAAGGCGGTGAGCGCCAGTCGGGTCGAGGCCAACGAGGGCGATGTCCAGGCCGTGCAGCAGGCCCGTCGAGTCGCCGGGCGCCGGCGGGGAGGCGCGCCAGCAGGGTCGGGCCGGCGACGAGGTTGAGCCGGTGGCGGGTTCCAGCACCGCCGCAGGCACAGTGTCCCGCAGGATCGCTGGCAGTCCCGGCGCGGTCCGCCCGACGCCGGTCGGGATGAACACTGAGACGGCGTCCCTACTCCCCGGGCTCGGTTTCCCGACCCCACCGACCCAAGCCGCAAGAAGCCTGCGACCGGCCATTGTCGACAAGGCGTTGCGATGCGGACCAATCGCTCAAGCCGCCGACGAGCGAGGCCTCGAGCCGCGACAGGCCCGAGCCGTCGTCCGGCGTCAGAAGTCGAACCGCATTTGTTGGGCGATGGCCTGGGCGTGCTGCGATCGCCGACGCAGTGCGGGCTTGCGCGGCGCGAGGCCCGCGGCCGACTGTACCGGGCGCGGGTCAGATTTGCGGTCGAGATGCGGCGGCGCGGACCCACTGTTGGGGCACGCCGCCTCCGACGGCCCGGTATCTCGGGACCTTGCAGCGAGGGCGGGCTCTGAGATCGCCGCGCCACCCGGAGCCGTAGCCTGAGTTGGCCTTGAGGCCCGCGCCGCACTGTGGTCGCGCGACACACGCCAGGCCTCGACCTCGTCCTCCCGGTAGCCGACCCGCCCCGGCGAGATGGCGTAGGGCGCGGGGAACTCGTGGCGCTTCTGAAGGCGCCAGGCCGTGGTGCGGCTGAGGCCGGTGGCGCGGGCGACCTCCTTCCACGGCAGGAAGCGCCCGCCACGCGCGTCAGGATCGACAAAGTCCTTCCAGTTCGACATCGTTCACCGGTCGCTTTCCTGGACGGGGGCCCCCGGCGCGCGCGAGGCTCTCAGGCCCGTCCGCTGCTGCAGCGCCCAGGCGCGAAGCTCGCCGCGGGGATAGAACGGCTTGCGCCTTATGTGACGGCACGGCGGGCCGTCCTGCCCGACCGACCAGATGCGGGCCAGGGTGGCCGGCTTCATGCGGACGTTGAAGCGGGAGAGGTAGGCAGAGGCCTCTGCACGTGTCAGGAGGTCTTCGTCGTGCTCGCGCGTTGCGGTCGTTTCCGGCTCGGAGGAGATCATGGATTCGCCCTCCGACAATCGCCGCGGGTTCGGATCGCGCGTCCCGCGGTGAGCGCCAGGTAGCAATCGACCACAGCGGCGACATAGGCCTGGGTCTCGGGAAGATTCGGGACCCGCCCCAGGCGGGCCACGCGCTCGGGCCCGGCGTTGTAGGCCGCCAGGGCGAGCCTCACGTCTCCGAACCGGACCAGCTGGCGGGCCAGGTAGTCGGCGCCCCCGGTGAGGTTGGCGATGGGATCGAACCGGTCCGCGACCCCGAGCTCACGGGCGGTCGCGGGCATGAGCTGGGTCAGCCCGCCCGCGCCAACGGGTGAGATGGCGCGGACCTGGTATGAGCTTTCCACAGCCACAAGCGCATGGAGCAGCTTCGGGTCGAGGCGGTGCCGCGCCGCCGCGTCTTCGACGGCGGCCTGGAGCGGCTGGGCGAGCGGGGCAAGCTGCGGCGGGCCGGCCTCTTCGGGACCGGGAGCCGCCGCCGACGCAGCGACGGCGAAGATGTCCCCGCCGGCGCGGCGCCAGTCCGGCTCGGCCGCGCAGGCCCCGCCCGCCAGCAGGGCGACCAGTGCGCCCAAGGTTCCAAGGTTCACCATCGCCAGACCTCCCTGTAGCCGCCCAGGACCTCGTCCGCTTGAACCGGCCCGAGGTATCGGCTGTCGAAGCTCAGCGGGGTGTCGCCGAGCACCAGGACTTCGCCGGCGCCGAGCCGGTGGCAGCCCTGCCACTGGGGCAGGTCTCGCCCTCGACGGTCCTGCGCCAGGGCGAGCGCCGAGCCGCGGGGCCAGGTGAGGCGACCGCCCGTTCGGCAGGCCACATCGCCCTCCGTGGCGACCACCCGCTTGAGCAGGCGTGCGTGGGGCCCCGCGCCGAGCCGCGCCAGGTAACGGCGGCCCTCGGGCGGCGGCTGGAAGGCGATGATGGCGCCCAGCGCGGGCGGTTCGCCCGTCAGCCGGTAGACGCCTTTCGGCAGGCTAGCGGACTCGTTGATGATCAGGACGGGAGATGCGCGCAGGCAGGCTGCCGCCAGGCCCGCGGCGGACAGGGCCAGGAGACCGCAGGCGAGTGGGGCGAAGGTCATGGCTGGTATGGTTCCAGCACCAGGTCGCGGGTCACGAAGACCCGCACGCGCGAACCCGGCCGAAGGGTGATGGAGGGACGCACCTCGAGCTCGCGGTCGATCAGCTTTCCGCCGATCTGCGCGGCCTCGATCGCGGCGGCGTCGCCGGCGTCGCCGAGGAGGCCGCCCGCCGTGTCGTCACGGTCGCGCGCCGCCTGTCCCAAGGTGGTGATGGCTCCGGCGAACAGCGTGGCGATCGCCAGGGAGCCCAGCCGGCGATCCACCGCGCCGCGCACGCCGATCGCGCCGGCCGCATCGACGCCCGGCTCCTTCGGCAGGATCAGGCTCTTGCCGTTCGGCAGGATCAGGCGCTCCCAGACCACGAAGGCGCGCTTGTCGCCATGCCGGCTCTCGCCCTCGTGGCGGCCGATGAGGCGCGCGCCTTGCGGAATCAGCAGGTGGCGGCCCGTGACGGTGTCGAAGACGTTCTCGGTGACGCTCGCCGTGACCGGGCCGCCGCGGGTCGTGTCGAGGGCGGTAAGGAGCGCCGCGGCCACCACGGTCCCGGCCTTGACCTCATACGGACTGATCGGAGCCAGCAGCGGGCGGGCGTTGTAGACGGCCGCGAGGTCGGCGCGGCCCGGATCGGCGGCCTCCCCGGACACCGCGGCGGCGCGTCCGGCATTGGCCGCGAAGAACAGCCCGGAGCCGCGGGCGTCACCGGCCAGGCCCGCAGGCGTCGCGCGCGGTGGCGGTGGCGCCGGCCGCCTGGCAGTTGCCGTCGTGGGCGCCTCCTCGGCTTGCGGCTTCCCTGGGCCGCGTGGGTCGGGGAGGCGGTCCAGGTCAGCGTAGGTGGCCGGCCCGTCGGTGACCCGATCACTCGGGCGCACCGCGCCGCGCGTCTCGGCCGGCCGCCCCTCCAGCCTGGCGTCATGGGCTCGCGCCCGCAGGTCGGGCTGGACGACAAAGGCCCAGGCCAGGGAGCCGGCGACGAGGCCGGCGCCGGCCATCACCGCCCCCACCACCACCCCGCGCCGCAACCGCACGACCGCGGGACGTGGCGCGCGCGCGTCCAGCGGCGGCATGGCGGTCTTCGGCAGGGGGGCGTCGGGCCCGCCGGTCACGGTCTCGCTCACGACGCCCCTCCCGTGCGCTCGATCCGCACCACCTGCGGGCGCCGGCCGCCTACGCGGAGTTCGGCGGCGGAGAGCACTCGGTCGACGACCCAAAGGGCGCCTTGCTGGCGGTAGTTGACCAGCTGCGGATCGCCCGAGGGGCTGAGGACGAAGAGGGCCGGCGCCTCGGCGGCCATGACGCCGGGCGGGAAGCTCAGGAACGTGCGCACGCCATCGGTGGCGACCGCCGACGGCGTCCACGCCGGGGGGCGGCCCCTGGGCTTGATCCGGAAGCCTGCATCGAGCGGCCCTTGCGGCTCCACCAGGGTGGCCGGCGCCGGAGAGGCGGTCGCCGTGGCGGGCATCGCGGCGTCCAGCACCGATCCCAGGTCCCAGGTGACCGCGGTGTTGAAGGCGTTGGCCTCGCCGCTGCGCAGCTGCAGCAGGTAGATGCGGCGGTTGGTGGCGAGGACCAGGTTGGTCTCGAGCCCACGGACCAGCGGCTTGATCATCACATGGGTGCGCTGGTCAGGTCCTTCGCCCGACACCGTCTCGCCGATCAGCCAGCGGACCGTGTCGCCCGCGGCCTTGGAGATCACCGTCTCGCCGCGCGAGAGCGTGAGGGTCGTCACCCGCAGCGGCGCGGTCCACACCTCGTAGACCCGGCCGGGGTCGTAGGCGAACACCTGCACGCCGCCCAGAAAGGCGCGCGCCCGGGAGGTCTCGCGGGCGGAGAGGTTCGCCGCGGCGATCGCGGCGCGGCCGCTCGGCGGCGCCGGCGGCGCTGTCGCGCGATCGCGCGGCGCTGCGCCTCCGCGGGGCCTGTGCAACCGTGGGGCCCGGCCCGGGTTGGGGATCGGCGCCATGGTGGCGAACGCGCGGGGCGGACGCGCGTCGGCCTCGACGGCCGCAGCCGGCGTCTCGCCGGACGCGACGTCGCGGGCCTCGTGTGGCGCGGTGAGCGTGGCCGCCGCTGGAGGCGCCGGGACGGCGAGCGGCGCACCGGCGGCGGGCTTCGGCCCGACCAGCCGCGGGAGGTGCTGGCAGCCCGCCAGCGCGAGTGCGACGGCGCCGAGGATTACGAGGCGTCGGGGGTCCATGACACGTCCTCAATGCGAAGTCCGAGAGGGTTCTTCAGCAGCTCGGCCTCCGTCTTCGGCGGCTCCAGCTTGAAGGTGATCAGGGACCGCCAGCGCTCCTGCCCGGCCTGCTGGCCGTTGACGAAGCGGGTCTCGCGCCACTGGAGGTCATAGGTCCGCGCGCTGCGGCGCACGACGTTCAGGATCTCGACATTCACCGCCTCGCGGCCGATCTCCGCGAACGGGTCGTGGGTCTGGGCCCAGGCGTTCAGGAAGCTCGCTGCCTTCGGCGTGGCGAAGTCATAGGCCGAGAGCCAGTTCTGACGGATGACCACGGGGTCCACGGGCTTGGCGCGCACATTGCGGATCCAGGCCGCCAGCGCATGGCCCACCTGGGCCTCAGTCGGCTCGTAGCGGCCGTCGAGCGCCGTGATCCTCTGCGTCTGACCCCACTGGCTGACCTCGACCACGAACGGCCGGACCACGGCCTGCTGCGCCTGCATCCACCAGCCCGCGCCGAGGAAGGCGGCCACGCCCAAGTTGGCGAAGGCCATCCGCCGCCAGTTGCGGGCGTGCGCCAGGCTGAGGCCCATGCGCTCGTCCCAGATCTGGCCGGCCCGCTGGTAGGGCGTGGCGACGGGGGCGGCGGACAAGGGGCGCTTGGGTCGGAAGAACGGGTGCATCGCTCAGGTTTCCTCGTCGCGGAGCTGCGGAGAAATCGCGCCGGAGGTCTCGTTTCCGGGCAGCAGGGCGCGGCCCGCGTTGGCCACGAAGAAGGCCTGCAGGGCCGCGCCGCGACCGCTCCGCGGCCGGGCCTGCGGGCCGTGGTCCCTGTCTTGCGCGGCGCGGTGGAAGTCGCGCCGCGCCGCGTCACTCTCCTTCGCGAGGGTTTCGGAAGGACGCGGCGTGGCGCCATCGGTCGCCGGGTCGGCCGGCGCCGAGGGGGTCGCTTCGGACGGCGCCGGACTGCTGGCGTCGGGGGAAGCGGGGGTCGATCGCGCGGTCGGTCGGACCGTGCCTTCGTCGAGGCCCGGAGCCCCGCCGGGAGACGGCGCGCCGCCGCCGCCGCCGCCGCTGCCGCCAGGACCTCGCGGCGCCGGACCGGCCGAAGGCGGCGTGCCGCCGGGCGACGCCCCTGGGGGCGCCCTTCCGGCAGGCGGCGTCCGGCCGCTCATGGCGCCGGCCGCCGCGCGAAAGCGCGAGGCGACATTGGCCGTTGCGGCGCCGAGGCCGGTCGCGCCGGCGACGGCGCCCACCGCGGCGCCGCCCACCGCCAGGGCGCCGGAGGCGAGGGCGCCAGCGCCCAGCGCCGGGCCGCCGGTCACCAGCGCCGCGGCGAGGTTGGGGATGAACAGCGCCAGCATGGCGAGCAGCAGCGAGGCGGCCAGGATCGCCAGGGCCTCGTAGAGGTCGGGGTTGGCGGAGGGCTGCAGCTGGTCGAAGACCGAACGCGCGCCCGAGACGACGATGGCCAGCGCCAGCACCTTGAGGCCCGACGACACCACGAAGCCGAGCGGTCGCTCCGCCAGGAAGGAGGACTTCGACCAGATCCCGAACGGCAGCAGGACGAAGCCGCCCAGGGTGACGATCTTGAACTCCAGCAGAGTGACGATGATCTGCAACGCCAGGACCGCGAAGGCGATCATGATGCCGATCATCGCCAGGCCGAGGATCAGGGCGTCGGTGAAGGCGCCCACCACATCGAGCGGGTTCTCGCCGAAGGCCGGCGTCTCGCCGAGCGCCTTCACGATGTCCCAGCCCTGCTGGAGGATGGCGCCGGGGTTCAGGAAATCGGCGCGGGAGAGATTGCCGCCGCCGGCCCGGAGTCCGAGGTCGACGAACCCCGCCTGGATCACCAGCGACAGCCGCTCCCAGTCGTTGATCAGATAGGCGAAGGATCCGATCAGCAGCACCTTTCCGAAGCCGCTCGCCAGCACCTCGCGGTTCGATGACAGCGCCCACTGGATACCGGTGAGCGCCACCACGAGGGCGATCATGAGCCCGAAAACGCCATTGACGGGACCCTGGAGCGCCGCGAACCCCGCTGAGACGGTGTTCGAGAACACCGTCATCAGGTCGTTCGGCGTCTGCATGCTCACGTCGGCCATGACGCGGCCTCACCGACTCGACGGCGTGTAGGGATCGAAGTCGGGGTTCTGGATCGTGGTCGGTGCGCGGCCCCAGAACTGGCGGCGGGCCTCGGCGCCCGCGGCCCGGTCGGCAGCGCGCCGGGCGCTCTCCGCCGCCAACATCCGCGACTGCGCCATCAGCAGGGTGCGCATGGAACCGAGATCCTCGGCGAGGACCGCCAGCACCTGGGTGGAGGACTGGATCGCCGCCGTCTGCCCATCGGCGCGCTGGCTCGCGTTGATCGCACCCTCGAGGCGGCCCCCGCGCCCGCGGCTCAGCCGCTCGAGTACGGCGGCGGTGCGGGCGAGATCGTGCGCCGTCTCCCGCGCCTGGCTGTTGCGGGCCCGCGCCTGCTCCAGGGCGCGGCGGGGATCCAGGCCGTCCACGGTGGCCGGGTAGATCCTCTCGAAGTCGGTCTGCAGCGTATCGAGGTCGGAAGCGACGCCCTTCACGGTGCGTGCGAGCTCCCCGATGTCCCGAAGGGTCGAGGAGGTCTCCGCGAGGTGGCTGTAGGGCGAGGTGGCGAGTTCGCGGGCCTGGTTGGCCAGCATCCTGGCTTCGTTGGTCAGGCTCTCGAGCTGCCGCGCCGCCTGCAGCGCGTTCTCGAGGTGGTTCTTCGGATCGAACACCACCTGCTGGGCCTGGGCCGGCTTGGGGTCCGAGCAGGCCGAGAGCGCCAGCGCCAGCGGGGCTACGGCCGCCAGCCACCTATTCCGCGGCGACCGGCGGGGCCGCGACCGCGTCGAAGAGCGCGTCCACATGTGCAAATCCCTTGGCTGCGAGGAAAGCGCGCGCGAACCCCTCGGGGCCGGCGCGGGCGAGGATCTCGTCGATGAGGGCCTGGTCCTCGGGCGACGACGCGCCGCAGAACGCCAGGCCGGCCCCGAAGAGCTTGAGGTCGAAGAGCCGACGCCCCTGGGGCTGGCGCCAGTAGTAGGCGCGCTTGGGCGTGGCGAAGGCGATCAGCTCCAGCTGGCGGCGCGTCAGGCCGAAGCCGGCGTAGAGCTCGGCCGAGGCCGGTTCCAGGGCGCGCGGGTTCGGCAAGAAGACCTGGGTCGGACAGGATTCGATCAGGCTGGCGGCGATCGAGGAGGCGGCGACGTCCTCCAGCGACTGGGTGGCGAAGACCACGGCGACGCGCCGCTTGCGCAGGGTCTTCAGCCACTCGCGGATCTTGGCGGCGAAGGCCGTGTCGTCGAGGAACAGCCAGGCCTCGTCCAGGACCAGCAGCGTCGGGCGGCCATCGAAGCTGCGCTCCAGCTCGTGGAAGAGCGCCGACAGCACCGGACCCAGCACGCTGCGCGTCGACATCAGCTGCTCGAGCTCGAAGGTGTCGAAGTGGCCGACGCCGAGGTCGCTGGCGGCCCCATCGAGGAGCGCGCCGTGCGGGCCCTTCAGGGTGAGGGGTTCGAGCGCGGCCGCCACGGCGCGCTCCTGCACCAGGGCGCAGAAGACGGTCAGCGAGCGCTGCGCGGGCGGCGCCTCGGCGAGCGCGCCCAGCGCCGACCAGACCTCCTCGCGAAGCCGGGGCGTGATCGGGACGCCGGCGCTGCGCACGGCGTCGGCGACCCACTCTGCCGCCCAAGCCCGCTCCACGGCGTGGTCGACGCGCGCCAGCGGCTGCAGGGAAAGGTCCGCGCCGGGCTCGAGCGCGCGCCAGCTTCCGCCCGCGGCCAGGGTCGCGGCGCGGGCGCTGCGCCCCTTGTCCAGAAAGACCACCCGGGCGCCGGGATAGCGCAGCCATTGCAGGGACAGGAACGCCAGAAGGGCGCTCTTGCCCGAGCCTGTCGGGCCCACGACCATCGCATGGCCGACGTCGCCGACGTGCAGCACGAGGCGGAACGGCGTCGAGCCCGTGGTGCGGGCCACCGCCAGCGGCGGGCCCGCGAGGCACGCGTCGTGGGCAGGCCCGGCCCAGACCGCCGAGACCGGCAGGAGGTCGGCGAGGTTGAGGGTGCTGACGAGCGGGCGGCGCACGTCGGCGTAGGCCTCGCCGGGCAAGGTCCCGAGCCAGGCTTCGACAGCGTTCAGCTCCTCGGTGCGGGCGACGAGGCCCTGGGCGTTGAGGGCCGCCTCGACCGCGCGCGCCTTCTCCGCCGCCACCGCCGGGTTGGGGTCGAGGATGGTCACCGCGAGGGTCAGGTAGCCGAAGGCGCAGGCGTCCGCGCCCAGCGCCGCCAGCGCGCCGTCGCACTCCTCGGTCTTGCCGGCGGCGTCGGTGTCGAGGAGTGGGACCTCCTCCTTGGTGATCGCCTCGCGCAGGAGGACGCCCACCCCCTTGCGTTTGGCGAACCAGCGCTTGCGCAGCCGGACGATCTCGTGCTCGGCGTCGGCCTTGTCCAGGCCGATCCAGCGTGCGCTCCAGCGGTAGGCGAACGGCAGGGTCGACAAGGCGTCGAGCAAGCCTGGCCGGGTCGCGGCGGGAAGGCTGCGGACGGACACCACCTTCAGCGATTGCGCGCCGAGGCGCGGCGCCAGGCCCCCCACGAGCGGCTCGTCGGCCAGCGCCACGTCAAGAAAGACCGGCGCCTCGGCCGGGGAAACCGGATGGGCGCGCGTGGAGGCGCAGGCGTGCAGCCAGGTCAGCAGGGCTGCGTCATCCAGGCGCGCCGCTTCCGGCAGGGTGTCGCCGAGCAGATCCAGGACGGCGTCGGCTTCGCGCTGAAAGACGTCCAGCGCCGCGCGCCAGCCGCGGTCCGCGCGACCAAGGCCGTCGAACAGCAGCCGCTCGACCCGCCGGGTCTGTTCGGCAGGCGGGAGCCAGGTCAGCGAGAGGTGGTAGTCGGTTTCATAGGCCGGCTCGGCGCGGTCGAAGGCCTCCTGTCGTTCCGCGTCCACAAGCCAGGCGGCGGCGGCCGGCATCTCGGAGGCGGGATAGGCGTGCGCGGGCCGGCGGCAGGCGTCCACATGCAGACACCAGCCCGTGCCCAGCCGCCGCAGGGCGTTGTTGAGGCGCGCCCGCACGGACATCAGCTCGTCCTCGGTCGAGGACTCCAGGTCGGGGCCGCGGAACCGCAGGGCGGTGAGGAACGAGCCGTCCTTGTTGAGAATGATCCCAGGGGCGACCAGCGCCGCCCATGGCAGGTGGTCGGCGAGACTGGCCGGGCGGCGGCGGGCCTCTTCCAGGAAACGCACGGTGGCCTCACGCGTCCAGGTGGCCGGCGCGGCCGAGATGGCGGCGCAGCACGTCGAAGAAGCGCTTGTCGGTCCGGGCCACGACGAGGCCAAGGGCGTGGGCCAGGGTCCACCAGAGCAGGCCCAGCCACCAGATCCGCAGGGCGAGGCCCAGCACGAGGGCGATGGTGCCCATCAGGATCGCGTAGTCGCGGGGCATGCCGGCGAAAAGGACCGGCTCGGACAGGCCCTGAGCGATCGGCAGCTCCCAGCCCTCGCGGTGCAGGCGTGTGTCCATCACCCGATCTCCGCCCCGCCGGCAAAGCCGAAGAAGTCCAGGAAGAAGGTCGAGGCCGCGAAGGCGATCGACAGGCCGAACAGGATCCCGATGCCGCGGCGCATGCCCGAGCCGCTCTCGCTCATGGCGATGCCGGCGCCGAAGATGACGACGGCGAACACCGCGGCGGCCTGGACGACCGGGCCGGTGACCGACTCCACGATCTGCTGGAGGGGCCCCTCCCAGGGCATCCCCGCGCCGCCGGCAAAGGCTGGGCCGCTCACCACCAGGCCGCAGAGGGCCGTCGCGGCCGAGAGGCCGCGTAAGTATACCTTGCGCATCCGTGCAATCCTCGGCGCAATCTCGCGCTCTGATTGCAATCAAAACGTATCTGAATTCAGGTTGTCAACAGGAAGATGTGCAACTTTTTCACTGCGTTACACGCAAGTTGACTGTAAGTCATCGATGACGTTTCTGCGAGTTTTGCACGGGTTGTTGGTGACTTGCCGACGACGTGTCATTCATCGAGAGGATTGGAGTCCCTCTGGACCGCGTGCGCCAGCGCAGTCGCAAAGAGACTTCCGGCAGGGGGCGGGCCGGCAGCGCCTACAGGTCAACCGTCGGCATGCCTCGTCTATTGGTGCAGGTCGCGAGCGGGCGCGTCAGCGGCCGCCCCGTGCAGCTAGGCGGCTTGCGGCGCCCGTTCCTTCACGAGGTCCGGGACAAAGGCGTTCTTGGTCGCCTTGGGCCCAAGGCCGAGCCGCTCGTAGATCTCGCCGCCGATACCGGGCACGATTTCGCCCGCGTCGGTGCGCACCGTATCGACCTCGAAGGTCCAGTACTCGAAGCGCTCCGCGAGCTCCTTCGAGAAACCCTTCTCGAGACGCGCATCTGCGCCATCCAACATGACGGGCGCGGCCACGTGGACGCGGCGGGGGCTCACCTCGTCGAACAGGTACTCGAGGTTGCTGCGAACCACGCACGCGCCGGAGATGACGGACTTCAGGATCACCAGGTGATCGATCCGTTCCGGCGCGGGCTCGCGGTATTGCTGAACGACCGGGGCCATGTCCGCCCAGTCGAGGTCGAAGGCGTCCCCGCGCTCGTTCCAGAAGCAGGCGACCGAGACCTTCACGCCAGCGTCCTCGAGGCTCTTCACCGCGCCGCGTCCCAGGAAGTCGGCGTCCTCCACCGTCATGCCCAGGCAGACGACGTCGCCCCTGCGGATCTCGGATCGCGCCATGGCCGCGCCCAGATAGCTGCCCAGCTGCTGCATCGCTGCGCGGTAGTCGCGCACGGACGTGGACTTGCTCTGGACAACCGTCAGGGTTTCGCGGGCGGCGTTCAGTAGGGTCGCGTCGATCAACGACGTCCGCAACGTCATGAAACCCCTCGCAAGGCGACGACCACCTCGTAGACGTCGGCGGGCCGACGCTCGACGACATAGCGCTCGAATGCGGCGGATTCGGGCGAGCCGCCACGAAAGGCGGAGTAGCCGGAGAGTCCACCGAATCGATAGTAAAGGTGCTTGTTCCGAATCTTGATGTCCATCCCGAGCGCGGCCAGATGCTCGGCGACCTCCGCCGGCAGCTCATACTCCGGCCCGAGCACGGCGACCACGGGCCCGGGCGCCTCGGCCGCGTGCACGGCGAAGGCCGCCAGGCTCGGATCGCCGGTCCAGCTCACCCAGGCCGCGAGGATGGCCTTGAAGACCTGGCGCCGCACGCTCGGCCGGGGCAGTTGGATCGAGATGCTGTCGATTGCCGCGACCAGCGCCGGGTTGGCGGCCAGCAGGCTGTCGAGCTCCGCGTCGAACGCGAACCGCACCACCTCGACATCGAGGTCGTCGGGTCGCGCGGCGACGAGCGCGTCGCGCAGGTCCGCGCGCGCCACCACGAGCTCGTAGGCGGCCGCCACCCCGGCCGCCGCGTCGAGCGCCGCCTGCAGCCGGAAATCGTCGGCCAGCGGATGGTCGCCGCCGGTCCAGCTGGCGGCGCCGCTCTTCAGCTGGCTCAGGCGGCGGCCGGTCGGCCGGTCGATGATCAGGTCGTCGATGAAGCAAAGCTGCTGGGCGTAGATGGATGTCGTCGCGCCGTCGTCCCCGACCGCCAGCGCGTCCGCGAGCGTCTCGGTGAGCCGGGCCGCGGCGTAGTAGGTCTCGAAGGTTGCGCCATTGGCGTTGTTCCGCCCGCCGCGGTGCTTGTTCCGGGCGTAGGCGGCCGCGTCCGGGCCGCACGTTCGTTCGATGAGTTGGGAATCGTACATGGCGGATGGCCTCACCATAGGGCGCCGGCCCGGGCGTCCAAACCTGCCGCCGATCCTCGCGGCGGACCGGGCGCACCCGCCTTGGGGTCGCGACCATGGGGATTGCCCCTAGTCGCCTGCGCGAAATCGATAGCCTCCGTCCGGATCGATCCCATCCAGGACCAGAATGGGTTCGACGGTGCGCCCGTCGGGACGCCGCGCGATGTGGACGATGAGGTCGATGGCCTGGGCGATCACGCGGGCCGGGTTCTGCGCCATGACCTCGCCCAGCAGATCCTCCAGCCGCAGGAGCGATTCCCGCGCGGAGTTGGCGTGGATCGTGGAGACACCTCCCGGATGGCCGGTGTTCCAGGCCTTCAGCGCCTCCAGCGCCGCGGCGCCGTCGCGCATCTCGCCCACGACGATGCGGTCGGGACGCATCCGCAGAGCGTCGCGCACCAGATCCGCGACGGTGATGGGACGCGGATGGCGGCGCGTCAGGACGGCCACGAAGTCCCAGGCCGCGCACTTCAGCTCCGGTGTGTCCTCGATCAGGAAGACCCGGTCGTTCGCGAAGGGCGGCTCGGCCAGGATGGCGTTCGCCAGGGTCGTCTTCCCAGACCCCGTACCCCCCGAGATCAGGATGTTCCGCCGGCCCTCGATGGCCGCGCGCAAGGTGTCGGCCTGGCCGCAGCCCAGCACGCCGGAGGCGACATAGTCGTCGAGGCCCCAGATGACGGCCGGCCGCTTGCGGATGGAGAACGCCGGCTGCGCGCAGACCGGCGGCAGGAAGCCCTGGAAGCGCTCGCCGCTCGGCAGCACGCCGGAGAGACGGGGATCGTCGCGGGTGATCGGCTCCCCCACATAATCAGCGACGAGGCGGATCACCCGCTCGCGCGACGGCGCGGGCAAGACCGCGCCGCTGTCCGTCCGGCCGGACCCCAGCCGGTCGACCACCAGGCGTCCGTCCGGATTGGCCAGGACCTCGACCACGCGCGGCTCGGCCAGCGCTGCGAGGATCGCCGGGCCGAGGGCGTGGTCGAGCGCCTCGCGCTTGCGCGCCAGCGCCACCGCCTCGGCGTTCATTCCGCAGCCGCCGCGAAGCTGCGCGCCTCCAGCGCCGCCTCGCCGTCGGGGCGCCGGCCGGCGACGATCCGCGCGGCGGCGGCGTCCAGGAGCGTCTCGATGCGCGCCTCCACGGCCGCCCGGACGAGGGGATCGTGGTCTCCCGGGGCGTCCGGCAACCGCGTGAAGAAGGCGCGCGCGAACTCCACGAGGAGTTCCTGGACGATCGTCATGTCGCGGGCGTTGGAGCGCATGTGGTCGCGCAGCGCCCGCTCCAGGGCCAGCAGGCGGTCGTCGGGGTCGGCGCCCGGCCGGCGCTGCAGGCCGCGGGCGATGGCGCTCTCCGCGGCCCGGCTCAGGGTCTGCCGGTTGGCGCGGGCCTCCCGCCGCAGGGCGAGCTCCGTCTTCGGGTTCTCGAAATAGACCTGGACGCGCGGCGTCGGCCGCTCAGCCGCTCTTGCCATGACGATGCTCCTGCAACTGGTCGAGGACGGCCTCCTGCGCCGCGAATTCCTCGGCGACCCGCCCGTAGATCTGCGCCGCCTTGGCCGCGGCCTTCTTCTCGTCGATCGCGCCAGCGACCTCCTTGAACAGGGGGAGGCTCGCGGTCCGGTCCTCGCCCAGGGCGCGGACCCCGGCCCAGGGGTGGGCGGGACAACCCGGCGTATCGAGCACGGCTCCGTCCGGGGCGGGGATTGCGGCGCGTTCGCGGAAGGGCGAGCGCTGGTCGTAGCGCACCTTGCGGCAGCGGAAGGGCCGGTGACCGGCGACGAAGACGAGCTGCTCGTCATCGGGCAGGGCGCGGATCTCCCCGGGTTCGAGAAGCGGCCGTTCGATCTCGGAGCGGGAGACCGAGCCGTGGCCGCTCGCGAACGCCGCGGGATGGCTGCGGGTCGTCCGCGTCTCGCCGATCGTCCCGGTCAGGCGGGAGACCTTCTCCTGGGTGAGGGGATCCAGGGCCGCGAAGGCGGTGAAGACATGGCAGTTGTCGAGGATCGTGTTGTTGACGCCATAGGTCTCGACGATGTCGTTCAGGCTCTGGGCGACGAACATCGTCTTGAGCCCATAGCCGCTCATCAGCCGAAGGCTCTTCTCGAAGAACTCGACGCGCCCCAGGAGCGGGAACTCATCCATGGCCATGAGCAGCTTGTGCCGCTTGGGCCGGCCGGCGGCGTCGGAAGTCTCGTGGGCCGTCAGCGACTGCGCCGCGGCGTAGAACAAGAGGCGCACGAGCGGCTTCAACGCCGAGGCGTCGGCGGGCGCCACCTGGACGTAGAGGCTCATCGGCGCGTCGGCGCACATCAGGTCGCCGACCGCGAAGTCGGAGACGGACAAGGCGCGCTCGACGTCCTCGCCGGCCAGCCACTTCAGGTAGGACCGCGCCGTCCCCTGGACGGAGGTCCGGAAGCGGTCGTGCATCGCCGCGTAGCCTTTGACGGCGGTCCGGATGAAAGGGTGGGTCTCGGGCTCGCCGTCGGGGCCGGGCCGATGCAGCGTCCGCAGCATGACGTCAGCCGCATCGTCGAGATCGGCCAGCAGTTCGCGCACCTTGAGCAGGGTCTTGGCCTCGTCCTCGGCGGCATAGAGGACGTGCAGGATCACCGCTTCGAGGATCTCGGACGCCGACTTGTCCCAGATCGCCTCCTCGTCCCGCACGCCCCCGGGGTCCGACAGGATCGCCACCAGGCGCTGGACCTGCGCCAGCTCGCCCGCGCCGGGGCGGATCTCGGCCAGCGGGTTCCAGCGCACGGAAGCGGGATCGCGCGGGTTGAAGCGGAGCGCGTGCGAGAACGTCGCGCGCCACCCGGCGGTGACCCGCCACAGCTCGCCCTTTGGGTCGTGGATCATGGCGCTCTCGGTCCAGCAGAGCAGGCTGGGCACGACGTGACCGCGGCCCTTGCCGGAGCGCGTGCCGCCGGTCACCAGCGTGGGCAGCAGGTCCGCCGTCACCAGGAGGCGTCCGCCGAGGTCCCCGAGGACGCATCCTGTGCGCGCGGTGAGGCCTGCTCGGCGCGCCTCGTCATGAGCGCCCCACCCCCGCGCACGGCGCCGTCCCGCCGTGGGCTCGAGGAGCATGCAGGCGCCGAGGCCCAGGACGAAGCCGAGCATCATGAGCCCGCCCGCGCCCGCGAACACCCTGGGACCTTCGCTGAGGAACTCGGCGCGCCAGTGGAGCACCGACCACGGCGCGTAGAGCCTGGCGTGATCTGCGAGCGGGAGGCCATCGCCGAGCGGCGACGCGTAGCGAAACGACCAGGCGACATACTGGGTCGCGGCCTGCAGCCCCGAAAGGGCGCCAAGGGCCACGGCCGTGAGACGACTGACAAGGCCACTCATCTTTGGAATTGCACCGACGCTTCCACTGGCGTCAGAACGATGATCGGTGCGATATCGTTCCAACTCTTTGTTTTTATTTATGTTTTCCGACGTTGATTGTCGGATGGACCGACAAAAGGTGTCGGTCTCGGGACGGACGATCAGTCCTCCGCCTTCGGATCGCCGGGGTCGCCTGGATCGCCGAGCCAGCGGCTCGCGGCCTTGCGGCTGCGGTCCAGCTCTGCGCTCAGCATGGTGAAGGCCACCCTCAGCGCCTCCACGATCGGTGCGGCCTGGAGGTTGGCGAGGTCGGCGCCCTCTTGGAGGAAGAGCTCGCGGGCGTGAGCGACGCAGAGGAGCAAAAGCTTGCTGTCGATGCAGGCGATGGCGAAGTCTGGCGCGCCCATCTTCACGCTGGCCCAGTTGGCGTAGGGATCGCTGTCGGTGGCGCGGGCGAAGGCGAAGATCCTGTCGACCTTGAGGAAGCCCTCGCCGGCCTCGAACCGCTCGTAGGTGCGCTTGTTCAGCGCCATGCGGTCGGCCACCTGTTGGACGGTCAGCCTGCGGTGGTTCCGGATCGACTTCAGGACGCAGGACAGGCCCTCGTCGCGCTCACGCGGCCTTCTCGAACTCGAACGCGACATCGCCCGAACCACACCAACAACCTTACATTTCGGCGCATCCTCAGAGCAGCCCTAGGTCGTCGTCAATCCGTCAAAGGCGATCCATGCACAGGTCGGGAAGGCACTGGCCCGCAATCTGTACGCCATTCCGCGCCTGAACCAAGTTTAGTTGTGATACTTCTTGTTGTTTCATGATTAACTTGCCGTCTGATCCGACGCGTCTTGTCGGAATGTCCGACGATTATTGTCGTGTTATCAATCATCGTCGTCGTGACATCTCGACATGATCCGGATTTTGGCTTCAGTCTGCGGCCTTGTTCCGGAGTACCCCATGACGAGGAAGCGCGCAGATTCATTCAAGATCGCTCTCGACACGCTGAGGGAAGAACTGCGGGCAGGCGTCCACAGTGCGGGCTCCAGGCTCACGGCCAACGACATCGCCGAACGTTTGAGCCTCAGCCAGACCCCCGTGCGCGAAGCGCTCTCCCGGCTGGCCGGAGAAGGTCTGCTGCTGGATCGTCGCGGGCAGGGCTTCTTCGTTCAAAGCCTTGCCGAACAGGATCTCATCGCGCTCTTCCGCCTCGAGCTGGAATTGCTGCTGATCGCCTGCGAAGACGAGCGATCTTCGCTGCCGCCTCTCGACCTCGACCGGCTCGTCCCCACGGCCCCGGAGACACCGCCGGACGCGGCCTTCGTGCCTGCCAGTGAGCGGCTGTTCCGGGTCTTCGCGTCGGCTTCAAGCCCGCCGTTGGCGCGGCATCTTGGTCGATTGCAGGATCAGCTCGCGCCGCTGCGCGCCGCCGAGCCCCGCGTCCTGCACGGCCTGCCGGCGGAGTTCGGTCAGCTCCTGAACGTCATGTCGAGCGGCGCGACGGAGACGGTCCGCAGTGCGCTCAACGCCTTCTTCGCCCGCCGAATCGGCGTCGCGGCGGCCCTGATCAGGGCGCTGGACGCGGCCGACACTATAGAGTCGATATAGTTTGAATATAGCACAACCGGGGCGCGAACTGCTTCTGCCGCAAACGCGGCATTCACTGAAGCAGGAGACTACAATGTCCAAGCATCTGTCGATCCCGACGAGCCGTCTCATCTGCCTGGGCGGCGCCAAGCTCGCCACGAAGGCCGGCTACTTCGGCGACGCCGAAGGCCAGCCCGACGACGGCCTGCCGGAATAAGGCCTGCGCCCGTCCCGACGTTTGCGCGTCGGGACGGGTCACCGGCGCTTCGGATGGCCAAGAGACTGTTTCTCGCTGACCAAGTCCACGCCGTTGGCGTGAACGGCGATCTCGTCTTCCTCGACGTCGAGCGAGACGCCTACGTCTGCTTGCCCGAAGGCGAGCACCGGGCTCCGCTCGAGCCCGGCCGCCGAGCCCTTTATGCGACCGACCCGGGAATGGCGCAGGACCTTCTCGAAGCGGGCCTGGTTCAGGCTTCGTCATCGCCAGCCAACTCGTACGCGACGCCGCAGCCGCGCCCCCTCGCCACCCCCGCGAAGAGCGCCCTGCGCGACCATTACGGCGTCCCGACATTGCGCGATGGGATGCAGATCGCCGTCGCCGTCGCCGACATGCTCGCGGCCTATCGCGGGCGGCCTTTCAAAGAGATCGTCGACGCCGGGCGGGCTCAGCGCACGCGACCGCCCGCCGTGAGCGAGCAGTTGGTGGAGACGGTCGACGCGTTCCATCGCTGGGCGCCGTTCGCGCCGACGAGCGCCAAGTGCCTGCTTCGCGCCTTCATGCTCCTCCGCCTCCTGCGCCGTCAGGGCCACGACGCCTTGTGGGTCTTCGGCGTGAGAACCTGGCCCTTCCACGCCCATTGCTGGCTGCAGTGCGAGGAACTGGTCCTCGACGACGAACCGGACCGCATCCGGGCCTTCACGCCGATCATGGTCCTGTGACGGTGCGCGCCGCCTTCCTCGCCCTGTCATGGCCTCTGGAGTCGGCGTGCGCCGCCAGCCGCGTGCGGGAGCTCGGGGAAGCCCTGGCCGCGACCTCCGACTGGGGCTTGGCCCATGCGGCCGCCGGCCTTCGTGTCTGGACGTCGACCCACGCGCCCTTGAGCCTGGAGGCGATCGATGGCGACCGCGGTGTGCTGATCGGCGCCACGTTCCCCATGCCCGGGGCGCCGCCTTGCCGGGAGCTTCCCGACGCCACGCCACGACAGCTGATCGCGGAGCTCAGCCGGCGTCGGTGGGGCCGCTACATCGCGCTGGTCGCCAGTGCTCGCGGCGGCGAAACCTGGGTCTACCGCGATCCGAGCGGCGCCCTTCCCGGCTTCGCCTGGTCGCTCGGCGACGGACTCGAAGTGGTCGGATCCGCGATGACGGGCCTGCCGGCCGGCGTAGGGCCGCGGTGGCCGCTACTCAATTGGGACAGGATCGCCGACTTCGTCGCGAAGCCCGCGGTCTGCGCGACCCAGGTGCTGGTGGATGACGTTGTCGCGGTGCAGCCGGGGGAGGCGTTGCGACTTGGGTCCACAGGCATGTCGGACGTCGTGTGGAGCCCCTCGGCCTTCGCCGGCAATCCCATCGATGATCTCGACGCCGCGGCCGACGAGCTCCGCGCCCGCGTCAGCGCCTGCGCCGCGTCGCTGGTTGGCGGCTACGACCGCGCGATCCTTGAGGTCTCCGGCGGCCTGGACTCCGCCATCATCGCCGGCTCCCTCCACACCACCGGCCGGACCTCCCGGATCGTCGAGGCCATCAACATCGCGTTCGGACGGCCTGAGTCGGACGAGCAGGCGTATGCGACCGCCGTCGCGGCCCGAGCCGGGCTCCCCCTCGTCCAACGGCAGCACGAGCCTTCGGCCCTGGACCTCAGCGACCTGGAGGCGTTCGCGCGCGAGCAGCGCCCTTCCGCGAACGCCGTGGATCCGAAATGGGACCGCGACGAGATCGAGCGGATTCGGGAGACCGGCGCCGAGGCGATCATCTCGGGCCAGGGCGGCGACGCCGTCTTCATGCAGATGGCCGGCGCCGGGATCGTCGCGGACGCCTGGCGGGTGAAGGGCTGGTCGGTCCTTCGGGACCCCGTCCTGGCGAACGTCGCGCGCCGCACCCGGCGCTCGGTGTGGGAGGTCCTTCGGTCCGCTCGCGCCGAAGCGGTTGGCCGGGCGCCGCCGGTCGAGGGTCTCTGGTCGTCGTTGATCTCACGCGAGGTGCGCGCCGCCACAGCCGACCTGAAGCCCAAGTGGCTGCGTGAGGCGGAGAACTGCGGGCTTGGGCCCGGAAAGCAGCTGCACATCCACGCGCTTGCCCGGTTCTTCCTGAACGAGGGCCCGAGCCGCCGGCGGCACGAAGCGGATGTCCTCTACCCCCTTTTCGCCCAGCCTGTGCTCGAGCACGCCCTGCGGATCCCGACGCCCGCCCTTGCGGGCTCGAGCTACGACCGGGCGTTCGCCCGGAGCGTCTTCGCCGACCGGCTGCCCGAGTGCGTCCTGAACCGCCGGGCCAAGGGCATCGTGACGGTCTACTTCGCCCGGCTCATCGCCAACAGCCTGGGTTGGCTGCGACCCTACCTGCTCGACGGCTGCCTTGCTGAGGCGGGCGTGCTCGACCGCGCCCGTCTCGAGCTGGCGCTCAGCCCGGAGCACCTGATCTGGGCGGCGAAGCCCTCGGACATCCTCTGGGCGGTTTCGACAGAGGCCTGGGTGCGCCATTGGCAGACGCGGGTCCCGGACTCGCGGACGGCGCCACGCCGCCTGTAGAAACACCGGCGAAGTGCGCGTCGAGGAAGCGGAACGTCTGGGCGTAGACGTCGCGGATGTCGCCCGGCGACGAGGGCGCGTGCATGGCGCCCCAGTAGACGACGTAAAGCGCATCCTTCCCCTGTCGGAACAGGGCCGAATACATCGCTTCGGACTGGGCCGCCGACAGGCCGTCCTGCGCACCGTGGATCAGCAGGAGGGGCGTCTGGATGCGGTCCGCCAGGAACAGCGGGCTGTTGCGGATGTAACGAGCCGGATCGCGCCAGGGCGGGGCGCCCATTTCCGGCTGCGTGCGCTCCACCACGCCAGTGTGCCAGTTGCTCCAGTAGGCGATTTCGGAGTCCAGCTGCAGGTGCTGCGGGATGGTGGACCAGTAGCCGACCAGGTCGCTCACGCCGTTCAGGGACACCGCCGCCGCGAAGCAGTCCGTCTGCGCGACCGTGATCATCGCGGCGTAGCCGCCGAAGCTGTGGCCCATGATGGCCATGCGGGTCGGATCGACCTTGTCGGCCAGCTCGGGCGCGTCGATCGCTGCCTGGACAATGGCCAGGATGCGCTCGGCCAACCCCTGCGCCGGCTCCGTCATCCCGCCCGTTGGGTTCGGCAGGCTCGGAACGAGGACGGCATAGCCGTGGCCGGTCAGCACACGGATGTTCTGGTAGAATTCGGGCCGGCCCGGCGTCTCCTGCGGCGGCGCCGGATAGGTCGCGCCCGGATAGGCGCGCACTATTAGGGGGGCTGGGCCTCTCGCCGGAGAGCCCGTGGGCAGAAAGACCCAACTGACCACGGGCTCCCCGACCGGACCGGGGTGGCGTACTTGGACGATCCTTGGGGGATCGCGCGCCGCCCAGCCACGGTTGACGGCGGCTGTCGGGTTGCTCCGTCCGCCAACCGATAGGGCGAGTGTCTCGACGCCATGGGCGTCCGTGGCGCGCTGGAGGACGCCGCCGGGCGCTGCCGCCTCCCACGCGCCGCCCGCGGGCGCGCCCAGCGCCGCCGCGGTCGGTCCCTCGGCTCCGAGGCGCGTGAGGCTTGGCTTGCCCGAGGCGTCCTGCGCCGCCACCCACAGCGCCGGCGCACGCGCCAGGCGGCCACCGCCTCCGACCCGGCGATCCGGCAGGGCCGCCACCCTCAATCCCGGCGCAGCGGCGATGACGTCGCCGAAACGACGGACACGCCACGCCCGGTCGCCCGCCCAAACCCACAGATGATCGCGCCCTGCGACACGGGCGCTGCGGCTGGGCGGGGGCAGGCGGCTCGTCAGGTTGCGCGGCGCCCCGTCGGCGAGCGCGAACCAGTCGTCCCGGCCGGCGTTTGCACTCGCCAGCCGCCCGAAGACCAGCGGCGTTTCGCCCATCCACGCGGTCCAGACCGTCACGGGATTGAGGTCGAACCGGGGCTGCACGCGTTCGCCGATCACCCGGACGGCGCCGGTCTTGACGTCCACCTCGGCAAATCGCCCGTCTGTCCAGAGTTGGTGGCGCCCGCGCGTGAACACGAGGAGGCGCTGGCCGCTCGGCGACCACGCGAGCAACTGTGGAAGGACATCGCACGCGGCGCAGGGCCGCCGCGTTTCACCCGTGCGCAGATCGAGGATCGACAGCCAGGTCGCCTCGGTCTCGGAACCCGCGGGACCCCGTACGGGCGCTTCGCCTTGGGACTGAAGGTCTTCCCCGCTCTGCAGCAGGGCCACGCGATCGCCCTGGGGCGAGACCTCCAGGTCGATGAACTCGCCGTGCGCCATGACGTCCTGGTCGCCCGTTCGAGCGTCGACAAGCAAGAGGCGGTTCAAGGCCCGCGTGCGGACGCCGAGATGCGCGCCGCTGCCGTAGGCGGTGTGAGCGCCCGCCCCCGTGGCGGCGGCTTCCCATCGGCGCGTCAGCTCCCGCGAGAACGTCGAACCCTGGCGCAGGACCAGCGGTCCGCGTCCATCCGGGCGATCGAGCACCAGGAGCCGGCGGTCATCCAGCCACTGCAGCGCACGGCCGCGCGTGTCGCCCTGCGGTGTGATCGGGAGCCACCGAACCGCGCCGGTCGACATCGTCACGACGCCCAGCCGCCACGTGGGCCCAATCACTCGATACACCGCCAGCCTGTCCCCCGAGGGCGAGAAGTCGCCGAGCAGGACGCCAGCGGGGTCGCCCGCGAGCAGCGGACGTCCCGGCCCGGGCTTGTCGGTGGCGACGACCCTGAGGCGACTGAGGCCATGCATAACCCCTCGATCGCTGTCGAAGCGCGATGCAGTCGCATAGGCGTCGCGCGCCTCGTAGACGAGGTGACGGCCGTGCGGGTCGAAGGCGGCCGCCCCCAGGGTCTCGACCTGGAGAAGGTCTTCGACGGTGAAAGGTTTCGCCGCGGCGGGGGGCTGGGACGCAACGCAGCCGACCGCGAGCGCGGCCGCTGCCAGGAGCTGGCGCATGACCGGGTCTCACCAAGCGCGCGTCAGCTGCAGCGAGACATAGCGCCCCACCGGATCGCCGGAGGCGCCGTCGTAACCGATGCCTAGGCTGTTGTTGTAGAAGGGCGGGTCCCGGTCGAAGACGTTGCGCACGTTCAGGAGCACCGCGACGCCGGCCACAGGGCCGCGCTTCGGCGGGGCCACGCGCACCTGCAGATCGAAGGTCGGCTGGGCGCCGATGCGGACACCCAGGTCATCGCGGTAGCGGCTCACGTAGTTGAACGCGGCCCCGAGCGTCAGCGCGCCACGGGTCCAGTCCGCGGTCGCCCGACCGCGCAGTCGGGTCGGAAAATTGATCCGGTTGACGCGCTCCACGACCGCAGATGTCGGCGTGAGCTGCTGGTCGTACCTGAGCATATAGGTCGCGTTCGCGGCGAGCGCGATCGTGTCCTGGCCCAGGTCGAAGCGGTAGCGGGCGGAGACGTCGATCCCGCGGACATGCAAGGTCGCGCTGTTGACGTAGCGATTGTCCAGGATCGCGCCGTACTGCTCCGCAGGAAAGGTGCCGGTCGCGTTGCTGAGCGCCGGATCCGCCAGCAGGCGCTGGATCAAGGCGAGGTCCGCCGCCGAGGTCGCCGGAGAAATCCGCCGCACGAAGGCCGATAGCGTCGGATCCTGCAGGGCGTTCGCCTGGTTCGCCGAGACGGGCTTCTCGATGTGGTTCTTGAAGCGGACGTCGAAGCCCGTCGCGCTGAGCGCCAAGCCCGGAACGCCCTCGGGCTTCCAGTCGAAGCCGACCGTCCAGGAGTCGGCTGTCTCCGGCTTCAGGTCCGGGTTGCCGCCGGACAGCGTGAGCGTGACCACGCGGCCCGTTCCGAGCGCCAGGAGCTGCGGGTTGAAGACGGCCGGGTCGGCGACTTCGCGCAGCGCAGGGGCTCGGAACGAACGGCCGTAGGTGCCCCTGACGATCAACCCCGACACCGGCGACCACAGGAGGCCCGCCTTGGGGTTCACCGTCGTCCCGAAGCTCTCGTAGCGCTCGACCCGCGCCGCGAGCGAAAGCTCCAGCCGCTGAAGGCCCGGCCGTGCGTTGTCCGGCCCGAACAGGGGCGCCTGAAGCTCGCCGAACGCCGCGGTGACCGTGCGGTCCAGGTCGAGGCTCGAGCTCCGCGTCGGAGACGTGGTGGCCACGTAGATGCTGCTTTCGGAGGTGAAGGCCTCGCGCCGCGCCTGCGCGCCCAACGCGAGCTTCACCTGTCCGGCGGGAAGGCGGAACAGCGGTCCGTCGGCCTGGACGTTCACCGATGTCACCCGGTCCCGGCTGCGGGCCAGGATCGTTCCCGAGTTGATGAAGGCGAGCGCCGTCGCGTTGCCGCCGCCCGCCATGCCGTTGAACGGATTGAAATGGCCGTGGAGCGCGGCGCTGTAGGCGGTGGCGAGATTGTCCGGCGTGTTGCCCAGCGCTTCGTTGAGGATGACGGAGTTGACCACGCCGCCGCCCCGGTTCTCGTCATGCTGCTGGGCGAAGGCGCCATAGGCTTCCGAGCGCCAGCCCCGAGGCAGCTCCAGCTTTGCGGAGACCGTTCCGGCCAGCGTGTCCGACGTGCCGTAGGCCGTCGGGTTCGGAACGTCGTTGGCGAAGGTGTAGGAGATCGACTGGGTCGCCGCCCCGATCGGCGAGACATAGAACGGATTGCCGCGGCCGACGGTGAAGGTCGCCGGGCGCGGAACGTTGGTGTTCTTGTAGCGCCGGCTGGCGAAGCGCACGTCGGCGGCGAGTTCAAGCCCGCCCAGCCCCTGGTGGCCGGCGAGGTACACCGAGTTCAGGGTCTGCTTCGGGAGGATGTCGCCGCCCTGCCGCTGGTTGTAGCGATTGGGTGCGCCCAGGATGAAGTCCCCGGGCCGCAGGCCCACGCCGTTCTGGCCGGCGGGGATGGCGTAGGTCGGAACCAGCGCACGGGTGACGGGATCGGGCAGGAGCACGTTGCCGGGGAAGGCGGACGTCAGCCGCTGGTCGGTCCCGCCGAGGGGACGCAGGTCCGCATTCCCGGCGAACGGCCGCTGGCCGCCCCGCAGGTCGTCCTGGCGCCGCAGCTCGTAGGCGACGATGAACCCGCCCCCGTCCCAGCGGCGACCGAACGTCTGGTCGATCTGCGCCTGGCTCCGGCCGCCCTGCGTCGATGTGCCGGCCAGCAGGCGCGTCTCCGCCCCTTCGAAGTCACGACGCATGATGAAGTTCACCACGCCGCCGACGGCATCGGACCCGTAGAGCGCCGAGGCCCCGTCGAGCAGCACCTCGACCCGCTCGACCGCCGCGCCCGGAATGCTGGAGATGTCCACGAAATCCGCGAAGCTGCCCGACCCGGCGATGCGATGGCCGTTCATGAGGACGAGCGTGGCATTGTTGCCGAGGCCGCGCAGGTTCAGCGCAGCGCCGAACGATCCGTTGCGCGAGAGCTTGTCGGCGCCCACCCCGAACGACTCACCGGCGCCGCCACCGAAGTTCGAAGGCAGGGCCCGAAGCGCGTCGGCGATGGTGGTCTGACCCGTCCGTTCGAGGTCGTCGCGGTCCAGGACGATCAACGGCGACGTCGGCGGGACGCCGCGCAGGTTCGAGCCGGTGACCGTCACTTCGTCGAGCAGCGCCGCCTGGACGCTACCCACGCCGACGCCCCCCAGGTCTGACGCTCCGTCACCGCCGAAAGGGCGGCCTGCCCCGTCTCCCGCATCGTTGGCCGAAGCGACCTGCAGGACCAGCACGTTCGGGCCCGTGCGCTTCACGGTGATCCCCGTGCCCTGCAGCACCAGGCGCAGGGCGTCCTCCGAGGTCAGCACCCCTTTGACCGCGGGCGCGCGGCGGTTGGCGACAAGCTCGGCCTTGTAGAGGATCTGCTGGCGGGTCTGGCCGGCCAGGCTCGTCAGGGTGGCATCCAGCGATCCGGCCGGCACGTCCACGGGGCCGGCGGTCTCGGCCAGGGCCGTCGAGGCCGTGGCCGCCAGCGCGGCCGAAAGGCAGCCGGCTAGAAGACGAGATTTCAAGTCAGACAATGAACGCGCGGCTCGGACCATATCACTCCCCCGACGCCGCGCTTGGCCTGCCATCACGGCGGGGCCTCGGGTTGTTTTCGCCGGCGTCTTTGAGGTGACGCGCCGGCGCTGCGAAACGCGAACCTGGGCCTTCGTAAAATATGCTCAGCCGGCCGCTGGCTCGCGCGCCCGAAGGCGGATGCCCTCTGGCGAGGGAGTGGCCGTGAGGCCGAAGATCTCGGTCACCGCGGAGACGAAGGCCTTGGTGTCGCCCGTATCGAACACGCCGCTGACCCGCTCGGCCTCGACGCGTCGCGCCTCCAGTACGATCTTGGTCTGGCTGTAGCGGTTCACCTCGGCGACCGCCTCGGCCAGCGGCGTCTCCCGGAAACGCAGTCGCCCTGTCGTCCAGCTCGTCGTCATGGCCGCGTCGGCGACCTGGGGGACGGGCGGCGCGCCGTTGAGGGTGAGCTTCTGGTTGGGGGCGAGCGTCCATTGCTCCTTTCGATCCGGCCGGATCACCTGCACGCGCCCTTCCGCGAGGATCACCTGCGTCGCGCCGTTCGTGCGCCGCACGTCGAACTTCGTGCCGAGCGCGCGGACCTCTGTGTCGCCGGCCACGACGATGAACGGCCGGGCCGCGTCGTGGGCGACCTCGAAGAAGCCCTCGCCACGCTGCAGCACGATGCGGCGCTCGTCGCGGGAGAAGTGGATCTCCGCCCGGCTGGCCGTGTTGAGCCGCAGCGTCGAGCCGTCGGTGAGCCGGACGATCTGCTGGGCGCCGACGTCGGTCTCGTAGGCCTGCGGCTGCAGGTGCGTCACCAGGAGGAAAAGGGCGCCGGCCAGGGTCGCGCCGACCAGGCTCAACGGCAGCAGGTTCTTCGCGAGCAACCTTCGAAGCGCGTCCCACCTGTTCGGCTTTCGCAGCGCCGCTTCCGTCAGCCGGACAAGTTCGGGGTCGTTGCTGACGCGGTCGGCCTGGCGCCAGCGGGCCTCCACTTCGGTGTAGGCCGCGTCGTTCGCGGGCGTCCGTCGCCACGCCATGAAGTCGTCGATCGTCGCCTCGCTGACGGGATCCCCCTTGAGCCGCGTGAACCAGGCCGCGGCCTCCTCGAGCGTCCGGCGGTCGTCTCCTCGGAGCGTTCCCATGGCCAGATTTCGAAGCCTCAATCCCGTAGTCGAGCGACGAACAGCGTAACGGCCTGCTGCAACCGTTTGTCGATAGCGCGCACCGATAAACCGTAGCGTTGCGCGATCTCGCGGTTCGTCAAGCCCCCGATCTTGCTGAGCAGCAGGACGTCCCGGAGTTTCGGCGGCAGGGATCGGATCGCTTCCCGGACCTGGAAGTCGTCTTCCGCCGTGTGGTGGGCGGCGTCCGTCGGCGCGTAGGCTTGCGGGGCGCGGGCCGCATAGTCTGCGCGGACCCGATCGCGCCGGAAGACGTCGCGGGCCAGGTTCGTGGCGACGGTCATCAGGAGGCCGCGGGGGTTCTCGACGGGGGCGTCGACGGCGCGACCGACGAGGCGCAGGTAGGTCTCCTGCGCCAGGTCATCGGCGAGGTCGGCGCTGAAGCGGCTCCGAAGTCGGGTCCGCAGCCAGACCAGATGCGCACGCCATGTCGCGTCGGGTCGCTCGCCCGAGGTCGTGGGCGCGGACGCCTCCGCCGACGCGTCGAACGCCGGCTTGCGCACCGGGCGCGCGGGGGTGGGGCGGGACATGACGTCCCCTCGCAGTGAACCGCGCGTTCGTGGCGACCGGGCGTGTCGAACGCAGGGCTCAGGTCCCTGCGCCCCGCGCTTTCCCGGACCTGACGGTGCGGTCTTCTATGGCGCGGGCGCCCAGCGGCGGTGGATCGGCCGTCGCGGTGAGCCGGCTTCGACCGGGCTCGAGGGCCAGCGTGGCACAAGCCGCCGGAGCCGCCTAGAGTCCTTGCCGCACAGGGATTTAGGCAGGTGGCGCGATGGTGGCGAGGTAGTCGCGGCAGCTCTGCTCGACCCGAGTTTGAAGGTCCTTCAGCCGGTCGACCAGCCAGGCGAGTTGTTCGGTGGAGATCTCGTACTGGTCGGAGAAGCGGGCTTCGACGTAAGCGCGGCGCAGCAGTTCCCAGCAGCGCTTCTCGAAGCGGTTGCCACGAGGCCAAGTTGGGATCAGCTCAGGCGCGACCCGCTCGGCTTGGCCGCGCAGGAAGTTCAGGTTGTGGGATTTGGTCGAGTAGAGCGTCTGTGTCAGCAGGACGCAGTGGTAGTAGCGTTCGGCGGCTTGGTGGAGGAGGAAGGCAGCTTCGTTGTTGCGCGCCTTCGAGATGAAAAACTCCGCGCCTTCCACGAAGGCGGATGCGCTGGGGTACCACTTATCAAAGTTAGCCCGCGCCTCGCGAGAGGCTTCGGCGGGAGACAGCTTGGCCGGCCGTGAGAGGGGATGGTCCGGCGCCTCGTAGAGGATGACGCCTTCGTCCAGGATCTGAGTGAAGAAGGGACGCCCGCGGGTGAGCTGGCGGTTCACGTCGGCGATCGAGTGGACGAGGAAGTGCGCCGGCGCCGTTAAGGTATGGGCGATGTCGAAGGCCTGTTCCAGGTGGGCTTCGGCGTCCATCCAGTAGTCGGTGACGTCGGCGAAATCGTCGTGGTTGACGACGATCAGCAGGTCGTAGTCGGACTTGTAGCCGCCCACGGGGTCGTCGACCCAGTCGCCTCGTGCGTAGCTGCCGAAGAGGATGACTTTGAGGATGCGCCCCTGAAGACGCATGCCGCTCTTGCGCTTGGTGACGTCCTCGAATTCACGGAACAGCACCTCAAGGACGCGAGACAGCTCGGCCCTTTTGCCCTCCGGTAGATGGTCGAGGCTCGTCTTCATTGTCGCCTTGGCAGCGGCATCGGTTGATTCGTCGATTCTATCCGCGCGGCTCCATCGCGGCGACCGAGACGTCAGCTTGCACTCCGCGGATGTCAGGGACGCGCCAGTTGCGGAAGTTGGATGCGCGCCGCCAAGCGGACCTTTAGCCTCTCAGGCATGCGAGATCTGCCCGTGCTCCGCGTTGCTCGTCCCACGGACGATGTTGAGCGTCTGCTCCCCTTCTATTGCGGCGGGCTGGGGCTCGAGGTCCTTTACCGCTTCAACGATCATGCCGGTTTTGATGGTGTTATGCTCGGTAGGCGTGGAAGCGCCTACCACTTTGAATTCACCACTGCTCGTGGCCACTCGGCGGGTCGGGCTCCGACTCAGGACAACCTCCTCGTCTTCTACTTGCCGGATGTCACGGCATGGCGAGACGCCGTGGGGCGTCTCCGCGCTGCCGGCTTCGACCCCGTCGCTTCCTTCAACCCATACTGGGATCGGAACGGTGTCACGTTCGAGGATCCTGACGGCTACCGCATCGTGCTCAACAACGAGGCGTGGTCGACGTAGCGCCAGTACCGGACGTTGGCATCGGTGCCTAAAGCGGACGTCCAGCGACCTGCCTGCTGGCCTCTGCCGGAACTATCGCCGGCGCATGAGGCGACAGGCGATCGCCTCCTCGCCCCACTGCGTCGCGAACGTGTCGGAGACCACTTTCCACCGGCCCGAGGGCCCATTGCTCCCGTGATATTCGCCCATGCAGGAGCACTGGCATTCATCCCCGACCGCGTTCCAGCAGGCGGGCGCGCACTTCTCTTGCTCGCGGTAGGGCTGGATGATGTAGACGCGCCCGAAGGTCGCCAGGCACTGTTCCACCAGTTGGTTGAACCAGCTCTTCGGCACCGTCCAGAAGAGACGCTCGCGATCCCACTTCGGCCTGGACCGGCGTTCACCCCTAAGCCAGGCCCGGTTGTATTCCCGGAAGGGAAGCCGCACTCGTAGGCCCGCGCGCAGGGTCCGGACCAGGACGGGTATCTCGCCCTGCCGCCAGATCTGCCTCAGCCGTTCGCGGTCATCCGCCTGCACAGCCTGCCCGCCGTTCCGCCTTAAAGGCGTTGGTTGATCCAGGCCCAGACAGACTTGCTGAGCCACCCCTGGTGACCGCCCGCGCTCAGGCGCGTCACGAACAGCCGGTCATCCGCATCCAGCTTCTGACGCAGATGCCCTTCGATCTCCGCCGCCGAACTCGCTGCCGAGATGAAGCGCACCGAGTCGAGCCCTGCGTCACGAGTGTTGTCGAAGGCTTCCAGGTGCTTCACGAACGACGCTCGGGCCTGTGCGTAGTTCGGCTTTTCCCGGTTCAGGTCCCAGGTGACAACGAACACTGACATGCTCAGCCGTTCCTTCTAGTTGAGAGTGTAGCGGCGCCAGGGGATGGCCCCGAGCGGCGTGTTGGCCAGGAAGCGCGATAGGTCCGGCCGGCCGTAGTAGGTGGGTGCCCCGCGCCCATCCTGGGCCATGAGCACGATCGGCAGGCCGGGGAACGCCCCGCTGAACGTTCGGATCGCGCGGTCGGCTTCGGACCGATGGTCGACCACCGGCTTGCGGACCACGACCACCGCGAAGGTGACGCCCTGTTCGCGGATCACCGCGCCTTCAAACTGCATCGATTGAATTCCTTGCTTCCGAAAATGAGAAGGGCCGCCTCTCGGCGGCCCTCGAAACCTCAGCCCCGCGGCGGGAAGTCGTCGTTCCCGTACGAGTCCTTGTCGCGGATCTGCCCGTTGGGGCGGTGGATCACGACCTCGCTCCGCTGGTTGATCGCGATTTCCCGTGCGGCCGCCTGCGCTTGCGCCTGGGTCCCGTGAGTTGAGGTCACCCGGCTGTTGCCGGCGCCCCGGACCGCCCACCCGTCGCCGTGGGGGACCACGTGCTGGTTCTTGCCCATCGATCTCTTGTCCCTCGGTCGTCCACGAGATGATTCCCCGACGACTTCGTACAGATAAAACCATACGTTTGCGAACCGTGCAACTATCCTGGTACAGTTTCGTCGGGGACTGCTGCGTCGGGGCGGCGGATGACGAGATGAGGTGCGCGTGGCTCTGGCCGCTAAGCTGAAGCAATTTCGGACCGCGAAGCGGAAATCGCTGCAGGACGTCGCCGACGAGGTGGGCGCGTCCAAGGCCCACATCTGGGACCTGGAGACCGGGCGGGCTAAGAACCCGTCCATCGATCTGCTGACCAAGCTCTCGCGTTGCTTCGACGTCAGCGTCGCCGAATTGATCGGAGAGAACCCGGAGGGCGAAGCCGAGGATTCTCAGTTGGTCGCGATGTACCGCGACCTCAAGCACCTCTCGCCGGACGATCGCAAGGCGATCCAGTCCATGATGGACCACTTCCGGAAGCGCGAGAGCTGACATGCTGACGGTGACCCGGATGGATCTCGACGGAGCCGGGTCGCCTATGGCGCTGGTGACGAAGATCCTGAAGGCGGAACCCGACCTCCCGATTCCCGTCCCCATCGAAGATCTCGCCCGGCAGCTCGACATCACCGAAATCCGCGTCCTGGCAGCGGATGGCTTCGAGGGAGGTTTGATCACCGACGCCGGGCGAAGCGAGGGCTTCATCCTGGTCAACGGTGCGGCAGGGCGAGAGCGGCAGCGGTTCACCGTCGGCCACGAGCTCGGTCACTTCCTGATGACGCACCACGCGCCCAAGACGGACGCCGGCTTTACCTGCTCGCGCGGCGATATGCGACGCGCGCGGTTGGCGGAGATGACCCCGGCAGTCCGCATGGAGGTGGAAGCCAATGAGTTCTCTGCCCTCCTGCTGATGCCGCCCCCAATGTGGCGGCACGCCATGAACGGCCTGGGCGATCCCGATCTCGGCCAGGTTACAGCCCTCGCCCGCCAGTTCGGCGTCAGCAAGGAGGCCGCAGCCCGGTCGTATGCCCAGTACCATGACGCGCCGGTAGCCATCGTGGTGGCGAAGGATGGGCGCCTGCAGCGCGTCTACCGCAACCTCTCCAGCTTTCCGAAGCTCTGCGTGGCCGCGGGCGATCCCATTCCGCCCAGCTCCGCGTTCCACCGCCTGCCGGCGACCCTCGGGCAGATGTCGGACATGGTGGAGGCGCGGGCGCAGTACTGGCTGGAGTCGGATTGGGGCACGCCCCTGCCGGAACTTTCCGAGCAGGTGGCGTTCCAACGCGACGGGTTCGCCATGGTGCTGCTCTGGGCGGAACTCGCCGAGGAGAACGAGGACGGAGAGGACAACCGGACCTCGAAGGAACGCTTGAGAGATCGGCAGGCGAAGTGGGGGGACCGCCGGTAACGCCGCCGGTGGAGGAATAAGACGCGCCAGCAGCTACCGTTCGCTCACCTCTAGGGAGCGGACGTGCAGAATACTGACCGAACGCCCGCACCGCCCCTACACACCCGCCCTGCAAGCGGAAGTTGGGCCGCCATCCTTGGGTTGTCTGTTGCCAAGGTTCGACTAGGATTGACTCTGGCAGAGCTTGAATAAGGCTCGGAGAGCTAGGGGATTAGATGCTGCGGAGAGCCACCCTCGACGATGGCGCGCCCGCATGAGCAGCGACGTACGCTCGCCGTATTCAGCCGCAGAGCAAGGTCTCGGCTACATCTACCAAGCCCGGTTCGCACTCTTGAAAATCCTGGAGCTGCCAGAAGACTGCTCGCTTCTGCTTGAGAAGGAGGACGACGTCGATTTCGACGACGCCACAGGCCGCAAGAGCCTGATGTCCCTTAAGCACAAGGCCGTCGGCGACACGGTCACCGACCTTGCGACCGACTTCTGGAAATCGGTGCGCATCTGGCTCACGCACTACAAGGCCAATAGCAAGAGCAGCTGCGATGCGCGCTTCATGCTGTTCACCACGGCGACTGTCAGCGCGGAGTCCGCTCTTACGAAATTCAAGGACGATGATGCCGATGGCGAAACACGCACCCAGGCTGTCAAAGAACCCCTAGCGAAATCGAAGAGCGTATTAGTCGCCGCCGTACGCGCTGAGTTGGCGGCGCTGACGGCGGCCGAGCAGGACGACTTCTTTTCTCGGATCACGATCGCCGATGCGGCGCTTCGGATTACGGAAATTCCCAGCGTCATCATTAACCAGCACCTGCGAACTATTCGGAGGGAGTCGCGACCGTTCCTGTTCGAGCGGCTTGAAGGTTGGTGGATGGACCAGGCCATCCGCCTTCTGGCCGGCGAACGTGCCGCACCGATTACCGGCATTGAGGTGTCCGACAAGCTCTCCTCGATGGCGGAGGAATATCGCAACGACAACCTGCCCATCACTTTCCGGCAGCGGCAGCCTGACGAGATCGACGTCGCCAACGATCCGCGCCTGTTCGTCGAACAGCTTCGAGCCTTGGACCTGTCCACCACGCGACTGCAGAATGCGATCATCGACTACTATCGGGCGTTTGAGCAGCGTTCGAGCTGGGCCCGGGAAAACCTGCTCGTCTCGAACGAGATCGAAGAATACGAAGACCGGCTCATTGACGAGTGGACCCGCTACAAGGAAGTCGTCTTCGAGACCATCACCGACAAGAGTGATGACGCCGCGTGCCTGGCGGCCGGGCGCGAACTCTATCGCTGGGCTGAGTTAGAAACGACTTCGCTGCGCATTCGTCAGCGCGTGACAGAGCCCTACGTCGTCCGCGGCGCCTTCCACATTTTAGCCAATGCGAGACCCCAACCGCACGTTCATTGGCACCCTCGCTTTCTCGCGCAGCTCGCACGGATCCTGGGGAAGGCGGCATGAGGGTTTGGGACCAGCGCCCCATCGAAATCCGAAACCTCTTCAATCCGGCGTTCTGCGGCCTGGTGCTGTTCAGGGCCATGGTGACCTACGAGGAGGAGGATGATCGGGGCATTCCGTTCTCGCTCGTGCCGCTCATTCTGCCCATTTGCCTGCACAAACAGTCGCGGGAAATCCTAGCCCCGAGCACGCGAAGCTACTTCCTCAAGCTCGTCGCCACTCATCCTCAGTTGCTCGTGGGGTTCAGCGGGCGTGCCCAGGACATGCTGCCCTTCACCTTTGAGGCGCTGGGGCTGCTGCACCAGCTTGGAACGATCCAAGTTCGGCCCGATGGCAGGCTGAAAGCCAGCCCGCAAGGGGTGCGCAAGTCGATAACAGGGTCGGACGAGACCCAGTCGATCCAGAAGGTCGCCAAGTACCTGGGAAAGGAGTTTGCCCGCGTCGGTGACCGCGTGACGATCTACGCGACGATGGGCGTTCGGCCATGAAGATCAAATCCATCCACATCTACAGCCACGATGGCCGCCGCCGCGACGTGGCCTTTCACCTAAACGGCCTCAACGTGATCACGGGCCGGTCTTCGACCGGTAAGTCGGCGCTATCTGACATCCTCGAATATTTGATGGGTCGCTCCACCTTCAACATCCCCGAGGGGGTGATCCGCGATCGCGTGGCGTGGTTTGCGGTGATCTACCAGTTCGACGGCGAGCAGGTCCTGGTGGCTAAGCCCACGCCCGGCGCTGGCCGCGCGAGTTGCAGCCTGGCCATGGTAAGGCGCGGCGCCCAGCTGAACGTGCCGGTCTTCGCCGAGCTAGCCGTCAACGACGATGACGATGGGGTGGAGACGCTGCTGTCACGGCTCCTGGGCATCCCAGAGAACGTCACGGAGGTGCCGCTAAGCAGCAGCCGAGAAAGCTACCAAGCCAACATCAAGCACACGCACTACTACCTGTTTCAAAAACAGGGCATCGTCGCCAATAAGGACCAGCTGTTCTATCGACAGAACGAGCAGTTCCAGCCGCAGGCGATCAAGGACACCCTACCAATACTGCTCGGCATCTCTTCGCGCGACAAATATGAACTGGAATCGCGTCTTCGCGGCGTGCATCGCGACATTCGGCTCAATGGAAAACTGCTGGAACAGGCCCGCACCGCGGTTGCGACCTCCGACGAGAAGGCGCTCGGTCTGCTGTCCGAGGCCAGAGCCGTCGGCATTCCCCTTATGGATATCGAGGAGACCGGTTCTTGGGTCGAACTGCTTCGGAACGTTCTGTCCTGGAAGCCCGCGCCTGTGCCGGAGGACGATGGCCTACGTGTTTCGGCCATCGAAAACGACCTAGTGGCGCTGCGCGAAAGACGCCGGGAAATTCAACAGCGCATCGACGCGGCGATCCAGTACGCAAAGCGCTCGGAGGGTTTCGAGACCGAGGCAGGGGAGCAGAAGGATCGGCTGACCTCGATCAAGCTCCTGCCCAAGAATCCCACGACCGGAGCGTGGCAATGGCCATTCGCCGAGGCCAATCTGGGCATGGAGACTCCATTGGCCGCCGCCCTGATCGCCGAGCTTGAATCGCTTGAACGCGAAATGGCCGCTGTGGTCGGCGAACGCCCGGCCCTGGACGAATACCTCGCCGGCCAGCGCCAGGACATTCAGGACATCGGCGACCAGATCCGCAACAAGGAGGTGGAGCTATCGGGCGCCATTGCCAGCAGCGAGATCATCGCGCAGATGGGCAACCGCAACAATGCGGCCTCTCGCGTCGTTGGCCGAGTCAGCCTGTTCCTCGAAGGACTTGTGCCCGATGAAGAACTCGCCCGGCTTGAGCGCGAGGACCGGCGTCTCAAGGCCAAGGCCGAAGACCTAGAGCGCAAGATCGGCACTGACGATTCCAGAGAACGGCTGGTGTCGACGCTCAACAGCATCGCCATGCACATGTCGGGCTACATCTCCGCGCTGGGCGGCGAGTTTGGCCAATTTCCCGCGCGTCTGGATCTGCACAACCTAACCGTGGCGATAGATCGTCCAGGCCGGCCGATCTACATGCCCCGCACCGGGGGCGGCGAGAACCATCTCGCCTATCACCTGGCGGCGCTGCTGGCCCTGCATCGCTATGCGGCCAACAACAACCAGCCTATCCCCCGGCTTTTGCTCATCGACCAGCCGACCCAGGTCTACTTCCCGTCGGAGACGGTCTACAAAGCCGCCGACGGCTCGGTCGAGACGACCGAGACCGACGCTGACCTCGAAGCGGTGCGCCGATTGTTCGAACTCCTGCGTCGCTTCACGGAGGAAGACGCGCCGGGGTTCCAAATCATCGTCACCGAACACGCCAACCTGCGCGACGATTGGTTCCAGGCCGCGCTTGTCGAGCGGCCTTGGACGAAGCCGCCGGCGTTGGTGCCCGACGATTGGCCCGACGAGAACGGCGAAGTGACCTGACCCTCCCAGTTGACGCAGCCTTCTGCCCACAGCTGCTCCAGTCGTGGCTGTGTGTTCGCGCCATGTTAGAGTCTGGGAATGGATAGGTTTTCGCCATTTTCAGATCGGTTTGGATATCGGCCACCCGACACCGAGATAGTCATTCGGGAAGATGCTCCCGATGTGGTGCGCGATGGGGTGCTGATGCTTGGCTATGCCTGCGGCCTTGGACCGAACGGGATGCGTGACGCCCTCTGCGAAGTGCTTCTGAAGCGGCCCAATCCCAACAATTGGTCGGCCGGCAACGTTGAGCACGAGGTCTCGCAGCTGATCGACGCGGCCCCTTGGTTCAGGGTCTATGACATCGCCGAGCGCCTCTATAAGGCCGTCGGCGAGGGTGACTACACTGAGACCAAGCGGCCGGATTTCGAGCGCCGGCTGAACCTGCTGTTCCACGAACATGGCGTGGGCTGGCAGATGAAGGATGGCCTAATCGTCGCGCGCGGCTCAGAGCCCTTCGAGCTGGCCACGCGCGACGCGGCCCGGGTCATGCGGGATGCGGGGACGCCGACCGCCGCCAACGAGTTGCACGAAGCCCTTCGCGATATCTCCCGGCGTCCAGCCGCTGACGTAACCGGAGCTATCCAACACGCTATGGCAGCCTTGGAGGGCGTGGCGCGCGAAGTCGACGGCAGCACCGACACCCTCGGAAAGATCATCGGCCGGCTGAGCTTCCCTCCCCCGCTCGACACCGCTTTGCACAAGCTGTGGGGGTTCGCCTCCGAACAGGGCCGGCACATCCAAGAGGGCCGGGAGCCCCGGTTCGAAGAGGCCGAACTCGTCGTCACCGTCGCGTCCTCGGTGAGCGTCTATCTGCTGCGCGCTGCGGGGCGGGCGACCTAGCCTTGACGGGAGACGAAGCCCCTGACGGCGATGGGCCGAACGGCGAGCCCAAGTGGGTCCTGCCGACGGAAATTCCCTTCGCCGAGCTCAAAGGCAGCGCGTTGGAAGAATGCCTTTTCTGGCTGCTTGACGGGATTGGCGCGCGTGACCTCGAGTGGCGCCTGGGCGGAATAGGCAGCGGCGCAGCCGACGGCGGCCGCGACCTGGAAGCCACGTTCTACACGCCGGCGCCCGACGGCCAGATGGAAGCGAAGCGCTGGTGGATCGAGTGTAAGGGGCGAGCCGGAACGGTCGAGAAGGACGCCGTCACCTCGGCCTGCAACAACGTCCTGGCGGATGGGGCCGTCGACTGCCTGGTGATCGCGACGAACTCGACGTTTTCCAACCCGACCCGCGACTGGGTCAGAACCTGGCAACAGACCTTCCCGAGGCCGCAAATCTTGCTATGGGACCGGCCGGTGCTGGAGCGCATGCTGGGCGATCAGCCTTCGACGGTGCTGCGGCTGTTCGAGGGCGCCCTCAGCTCCGCCGGATATCTGCAGGCGATCTCAGAGCGCTTCTGGAGCCTACTGGAATACAGTTCGATCGAGCGCGCCCGGCGCATCTGGGCGGAGCGCGATACGCTCGAAATTGGGCCGATGGAGCGCATCGCGCTCATCGCCAACGAGTTCGCCCATGGCAGCATCGATGAGCGGCCTTGGGCCGGCTATTGCACCGCCGAACAGGCCCTACACGCCTGCCAGATGGCGATCTTCAATCTGTTGTTCCTTTACACCAGACTGGTGAAGGCGGGCGTGGAGCACGGTCCGATCGTCGAAGCGATCGCGTACCTCATACTCTCGACGCTACGTCACGACATGTCCGAACGGCTGCAACAGGCCATGGAGATCGCGCTCCGTACCGAGGCCGGCGAACCCTTCCCAACCAAGGTCGTAGATCTTCTACTAGGGCCGATCCTGCACAGCCTCCGAGGTGATTTGCAGCTGGTGTGCAGTAGCGATTGCGCCCGCTTTTCTAGGGACGACAGTCTGAAACACTGGGAGCGCCGACACCCCATAGAGACCTATTGGTCGCGGTTTGGGCGGAACGGCACGCCGCAGAAGCCGGCCGATCAATCCTATGCCCGCCTCGAGCAAACGACGGAGCCGTGCAAGGTCGGGTTCGAACTCGACGAGGAGCGGTCCTGTCCGCTTTATCAGACCGAGATTTCGGTTGAAGACCTCGACGCCTTCTTTGCAATCGCGACCCGTGTCTTGAAGGTCAGGGCGCCGCGCCCCGCGCCGCCGGGCCCGACCTAATGGCTATAAGACCCAACTGCAGGCTAGGAGCGACGCGCCGAGAAATCGACGTAGCGAACCGTACTGTCGAGTAGCGCGATCGCCGGCGCGTCGAGCTCTCGCTTGGTGAGATGGCCGAACATGTCGTCGGCCAGGCCAAGTTCGCTGGCAAGTTCGCTTAGCGCCCCGGGGCGCGATCCTCCCAAGGCGTCGATGGCGGCGTCCAAAAGCTCGGCACGTTCCATCGGCATGTCGGCGTCGTAGCGCTCGACCTTGGTCTGACCGGTCTTGGCGAGGTGGATGTTGCCGGTCTTGTACTGGTCGGGCGTGATCACCCCGAGATCCAGCGCGCGCCGGAGCACGGCCCGGGCGCTGACTTTCCAGTTCAACTTGATGTGGAAGATGAGCTCCCAATTCAGGAAGCGGGATCGCGGAAACATGTGCAGGAAGGGTGCGCGGGGCAGCAGGAAGGCGCTGGCGAACCGGTTGGCCTGATCTTCGGTCCACCGGTCGCCAGTCTGGACACCACGGTGCATGACAAGGTGGCCACACTCGTGGGCCAAGTCGAAGCGCAGGCGGCAGAGGCTCTGCTTGGCGGCGCTCCGCACGATGATTGGGCGGCGACGGTCCATCGATAGCGCATCCACCCGTTCTGAGACCCCGTCGAAGTGTGTGACGATCGCGCCGGCGTTCTCAACGACGCGCATCATGTTGGTGATCGGTCCGGAGCTGCCGAGACCCCAGTGATCACGAGCCGACTCCGCGGCCGCCTCGACGTCGTCGAGCGTGCTGACGGAGGCGTCGGGGAAGTTGACGACCGGAAGCTCCAGCCGATTGTCCAGTTCCTCCGCCAGGGCATCGAGGATCGAACCACGGGCCAGGACCTGGCTGGTGATCGAGGCGGGCGTGGTCGCTTGTTTGCGGAAGTGACATTGCTCGGGCCGGACGGTCGACCGGGGCGACGCAGAGAAGAACCGTGGGGTCACGCCCAGCGCGCCGGCGAGGGCCGTCACCAGCTCGCGGCTCGGGGGCTTGGCCTCGACTTCTAGCTGATGGATAAACTGGCGGGTGGTTCCGACCTTCGCGCCGACCTCGTCGAGCGAGTAGCCGAAGGCGAGCCGCGCCAGACGCAGCTGCTCCCCCCGGAACGGTCGCTCGTTACTCATGATCGGCGCCTATCCTGCGCCCTCCTAACAACGACTTTCATCCGACTAGGCCGGCTTGGTTTTGGCGACCTCGTCGGCGCCCGGGACACGCACCTCTGGCTTGGGCAGATCGACGCCCTCAGTCGCAGGCGCGGCCGGCGGCAGGGAGACGGCCTCGGTGTAGGGCACGTCCCAGACGAATACCGGGCTGTCGCCGCGCAGGCCCACGAACTTGACGCTGGTGATGGCGCCGTCGAAGTCGGTTTCGACGGCGAAACGGTAGGCGAGGCCCGCGCCCTCTTCCTTGCCGAAGGTGAAGGCGAGTTGGTTCAGTTCAGAGAAGGTCTGGCGCAGGGTGCGGTCGCTCGGTTCGTCCGCCTCACCCTTGTAGAACCGCACCGGCACGTCACCGATCTTGAAGATGAACTGCTTGGTGGGGTCGATGATGGAGAGCCACTCGAAGCCCGGAAGCCCGGCCGCCTTGCTGATCTGGAAGCGGGCGAACTGGAAGGCGCTGCACCCGAGGGTCCAGCCGTCGTCGCCGATCTCCTCATTGTGGCGGATCAGGGCGTCGCTCCGCCCCTGGGCGATGAGGCCTGCGACGGCCACCAGCGCGTCGTGCGTCAGGTGGGAGTGGTAATCCCAGGGTTTCGATTCGGACATGACGTCTCCAGTTGCCTAGATCATGGGCGATGGCATGATTTTGTCAACCAACGGCCTCCGTGTCCTCCAGGGTTGAATCTTCAGTGTACGCGCTGTCGTCGCAGGCAGGCGGGGAGCAGACCGTCCGGAGGTCTCAGTTGGCTCAGACGTTGCTGGCGGTCGGCGCGCCCCTGCCTCAGAGCGGACGTTCTCAACTTCTTCAATGAGTCAAACCGCGTCACTACGCGGAGCCGGCAGGGCGGGACGTCGGTCGTGCTCATACTTGGCGGTGTCGCGCTGGAGGGTCAGCGTCTTCCAACGCCTGAGCGTCACGGTCGATTGGGCGCCGCTGAGGCGCGATCCAGCGCCTGGACGCCACCCCCGCCGAGGCTTGTGATTTCTCTAGCGGCGGCTTTTGCCTGGGCGTTGCGTCAAGGCCGATCCCGCTGCGCTCTTGGCCGCCTTCGAAGCGGTCGGGTTCGAGAGCACTTTCGCGGCCTTGGACGCGGCCGCCTTGCTGGTGACTTCCGTGCTGCCCCGCTGGGTCAGCGCCGAGCCGGCAGCGCTCTTCGCCGCCGGGGTGGATTTGGGGTTGCTCAGCACCTTCGCGGCAGCGGTAGCTGCTTTCCGACTGGTCTTCTCGTTGGCCATGTTCGCCCTCCCGGCCGGGACCAAAGCCAGAACATGGTGAGGCTTGCTCGGCGTCGCAAGCGTTGCGCCGCTGGCGCGCGAGGAGACTCGCTGCGTTAGGACCGAGGCCGCCGCGGACTTGGCCGACTTCGAGGCTTTCGGGCTGCTCAGCACGCGCCCGGCGGCGCTCTTGAGCCCGGCGGAAGGACTCTTGCTAACCTCCAGGACGGAACGCTGGCTCGACACCTCGGCCACGCGCTTCGACTGCTGCTTGAGCCAGGCGACCCTGGATGGCGTCAAGGGACGGCTCACGACCAAGGATTTGCCCCTCGACGTCGGTGAGGCACTCGAGCCCGTGGCCAAGCTGCTCCTGCCAGAACTGTTCGAGGGCTTCCCCATGCTTTTCCCTTAGCACGGCCAGGGTTTCAGGTCTGAGCGCAATCTGGTGTGCGTCGCGGCTCTGCGTAAGGGTGGTCATCGCAAGCACGTGGCCGCCATTCTGTTCGACATAGCCCTTCAGGTTCGCCAGCGTCCCGCCGATGCCGACGTGGTCATCGACCAGGACGTACTGGGCGCCGGGCTGAACCACGCCCTCGAACGTCGCCGGCGTCACGAGGCGATTGAACGCCGGCGCCCGGGTGTGGCCGACCGTGTTGCTCTGCACGATCTCGCCCACGCTCACCGGGAGGTCGAGTTCGCGGGACAGCACCTGGGCCATCGCATCGGGAATAGCGTTGAAGCCCGTCGTTTCTTCAGCCGTGATCGGCAGGAGGATGGCGGGCCGCCCCGCCAATATGGCCTGCAAGGCCTCTGCGCCCGCGTCGGAGAGCAGGTCGACCGCCAGGGTCAGGGCCGCCTCCGCGTCCCCCGCCTTCGCGGCGCGATACTCGGGGTGGTGGTCGCGCAAGGCGGTCTGCGTGTGCACGACGACCGCCGGGAAGCCGGCGGGCCAGGGTGTCCGTGGCGGGAGGAGAAGCGCCGGTGCGGCGACGGGCATGCAAATTGCTCATACGGGGCTTCGAGACGAGCCCGAGGGTCGCCGCCAGGCCTAAAGCACAGGGCTCCCGCGTCAACTCGGCCGGGCGCTTGCACCCGCGGCGCGGCGGCTTCTATGTGCTCGGGACCGCAGGGTTGGTCGCGACGCTGTCGAGGATCTTGTGCCGAATGCCCATCCCGCAGCCCATTGACCCTCGCCGCCTGGCCGCCGAGATCGACGCCAGCGTGGCGGAGTTCAAGCGGCTCGTGGCGCTGGCCTGCGCCCATCACATCGGCGTCGTCGCCGAACTCAAGGTCCAGGTCCAGGGCGATGGTCCGGATCGTCCTGTGCTGGCCGTGCAGGTGATCGCCCCGCTCTGAGCTCAATGCACCTTCAGGTCGCGAGGCTTGCCCAGGCGGGTCTCGAGCTCCCGTCGCAGGGCCTCGACCTCGGCGTCCAGGCGGCGGAGCGTCTCGGCGTCGGCCGTCCGCGCCGCCGTGAGCAGCGCCAGGCAGCGATCGACGATCTCGCGCGCGGCCGGATTGCCGCGGACCTGCACGCGCAGGTCGACGAAGTAGAGCAGCGCCTGGTCGAGCGACATCGTCATGCGCCTCCATGGAACAGCGATCCCTGGCTCGCAAGTTGGTTCGACGCGACCCGGCTGTCGGAGGTCGGAGGGAGGGCGGCGCCGGCGGACGTTGCTGTAAGGGAGGCTCACGATGTCGGCACGATCGCGGGGCGCGTCCAGCCTGCTGCCCCTGGCCCGCGCTTTCGGCGGCGACGTCTACGCCGGCGGGCGCCGGGCGCTGCTGCCGGCGCCCGGCCACAGCGCTGCCGACCGCTCCGTCTCCCTGTGGCTGCGCGCGGGGCGCGTCGTCGTGCACAGCTTCGGCGCGGGCGACTGGCGCGAGGTGCTGGACGACCTGCGTGCGCGGGGCTGGATCGACGCCGAGAACCGGTTGCGGGACGGCGGCGGGGTCGCGGGGAGGGCTGGCCGGGACGACGCCGTGGAGGCGACGCGCGCGGAGCGGGTCGCCGCCGCCCGGCGCCTCTGGGACGGCGGCGGGCCGCTGGCGTCAGGCGCGGCAGCGGCGATCTACCTGGCCCGCCGGGGCGTCGATGCCGGCCTGGCCGACGCCGGGGCGTTGCGGGCGCATGCCGCCGCGCCCGCCGCCGTCTACCGAGGGTTCGGGCCCCACCGGCCGGCCCTGCTGGCGGCGGTGCGCACCGACCTGGGCAAGCTCACCGCCGTCGAGGTGACTTATCTCGACTCGGAGGGACGCCGCAGCAAATCGGCGCGCCCGCCGCGCAAGGTGGTGGGCGTGCTGCCGGCGGGCTGTGCGGTGCGGCTGGCGCGCGTCGGCGAGGCGATGGTGGTCGGCGAAGGGGTGCCCACCACGCTCTCGGCCATGCGCCGGTTCGGGCTGCCGGGCTGGGCGCTGTTGTCGACCAGCAACCTGCGGCGCTGGATCGCGCCGGCCGGGGTCCGGCGCGTGGTGGTCGCCGGCGACCGTGGGACGGACGGCGAGCGGTCCGCCGCAATGCTTGTGGCGCGGCTGCGGGCGGCCGGGTGCGGAGCCGAACTCGCCCTGCCGCCGGAGGGGTTCGGGGACTGGAACGACGCCGAGGGGATGGAGGAAGGGACGGACGGGGCGCCCGGCGCGGCGGGGAGGTCCCGACCGGCCGGGCGGGAGCCTCTCGATGCGCAAGACCCCTGTCCCTGAACCCATCGCCGAACGCCTGCCCAGGACGTTCGCGCTGCGCGACGTGGCGATCGCGCCCGAGAACATGCGCTTCGGTGAAGCGCCGGACGACGAGATCCCTGAGCTGGCGGAGACCATCTTCGCGGCCGGCGTGCTGCAGCCGCTGACCGTGCGGCCCGGCCGGGGCAAGAAAGAGAAGCCCGGAATGGCGCTGGACGGCCGCCGTCGCTGGCTGGCGCTGCAGCTGCTGCTGGACGCCGGGCGGATCACCGACGCCTATCCGGTGCCGGCCTTCGTCGAGACCGACCCGGCCCGCCAGGCCGCCGCGATCGTGCTGACCAACAAGCACGTGCCCGTGCATCCGGCCGACGTGATCGTGGCGATCGGCAAGATGCTGAAGGCCAAGCTGGCCTTCGCGGTGATCGCCGGGGCGCTGGGCTTCGCCGAGCTCGAGGTGCGCCGCCTGGCCGCCCTCTCAGACCTCCATCCCAAGGCCCTCGAGGCGCTCCGCGCCGGCCGCCTGAACCTGCGCCAGGCCCGCCTCCTGGCCCGGCTGCCCGACCGCAAGGAGCAGGGCGAGATCGCCGAGGCCGCCCTGAACGGCATGGGCTTCCAGGAGTGGCGGATCACCGACCGGCTCGACGCCGGCCAGGTGACCACCCGCGACCGGCGCTTCCGCCTCGTCGGCCCCGATCGCTACGCGGCGGCCGGCGGACGCATCGACAGCGATCTCTTTGGAGAGCGGCCGGACGTGGTGCTGGACCCTGAGATCCTGCAGTCGGCTTGG